>NZ_JASGFU010000017.1:0-51997 GCF_047605385.1 Legionella sp.
GCGCGGTGGAGAGGGGAAGCCCGGTGAGCTCAATTAAATACCTGGGGAGTTACGAAAAAACTCATAAAACAGTCAATATCTGACACCATAACCACCAGTGGTACTAACCACCATAGCAGCCAAACCAATTCCACGTGGATCTGATGCCGCTGTTAATATATTGGCTCCTTTATCCCAAGTGATCGCTTGCATATCACCATAATATTGATTTAAAGGCATTAAATCATAACCCATGGCTTTAAGTGCATTCTGGATGACTGGTGAAAAAGTATCCGGCTCAAACTGCAGTACATCCGGCAAAAATTGATGATGGAATCGCATACCGGAAACCATACTAATAGCACCAAAATCTTCTTTAAAAATCAAGGAAGACAAAAGAACCATTGTAGCAATACGACTACCACCTGGTGTACCAAGAATTGCCACTCGATCAGGAGTTTCTAAAAAAGTGGGGGTCATGGTAGATACAGGCCGTCTTCCTGGCGCGATTGCATTTTTGTCAGTACCAACAATGCCAAACACGTTTGCTTCACCTACTTTTGCAGTAAAATCATCCATTTCATCATTCAATAACACTCCCGTTCCTTCAGCAACCACACTTGAGCCAAAAATAAAATTAACCGTCATCGTTGCCGCAACCCGATTACCTTCAGCATCAATAATTGACATATGTGTTGTGTTTGAAGGCTTACAATTCAGTGAGCCTGTGGCATTTAATACTTTACTAGGAATGGCCTTATTTTCAGGAATAAGCGAACTTAATTGCTTTGCATTATCCGCAGAAATTAATTTCTCTACAGGTACATCAACAAAATCAGGATCACCTAAGAACTCATCACGCTGCCAATAAGCCAAGCGCATGGATTCAACTACATAATGAATCCATTGCACTTTGGTCATCGTTGCCAAGGGATATTGCGAAAGAATATTTAACATGGTTAATAGAGCCACGCCTCCAGCAGATGGCGGTGGGGCTGTGATGATTAGCATATTTTGATATGCACCAATTAATGGCTCTCGAATTTTAATGCGGTATTGACTCAAATCAGCCAAAGTCCACTTTCCCCCAGCGGCATTAACGCTTTTAACTAATCGCTCAGCGATTTTACCTGCATAAAAACCTTGCTCCCCTTGTTCACTAAGAGCCTGTAAGGTATTTGCCAAATCAGTTTGTACTAAACGCTCACCAATTTGATAGGATCTGCCTTCTTTAAGAAATTGCGCTGCCGTTGCCGGATATTTTTTTATTTGCTCCAGGCGATCCCCCATATTGAGAAAGCGATTTAACTGCTTATCCACAAGAAAGCCTTTCCGAGCGAATTTAATTGCTGGGGCCAAAGTTGTGGCTAAAGGTAAGCGACCATAATTTCTAGCAAGGTAAACCAATGCTGCCGGCTGCCCAGGAATAGCAGCGGCCAACCCCCCATTTAAAGATAAACCAGGAATAATTTTTCCTTGAGCGTCTAAATACATGCCTTTTGTCGCAGCAAGAGGAGCTGTTTCACGTGCATCAACAAAAATGTTTTTATGGGTGCGTTCTTGATGCAGCAACCAAAAACTTCCTCCGCCCAAACCTGTATGATAAGGTTCTACCACCGCCAACACTGCAGCTGCCGCCACTGCCGCGTCAAAAGCATTACCTCCTTGTGCTAGAATTCCCAAAGCAGCGTTCGTTGCCAATGGATTTGCTGTAGCAACAGCATAACCTGGAGGATGAGTGGGTAACTGCCTGGGATAAGCACTATAGCAAGCCAAGAAACTACTAGAAATTACAATAACTTGCAATAAATATCGTAATTTTTGACTATACACTACCATTGTTTTTCTGTCTCATTTCGATTTCTTTGACAACACACGCTGGAACAAATTGTGAAATATCGCCATCTAATAAGGCTATTTCACGCACTAAAGTGGAAGAGATAAACATGACATGTTCTGAAGGTGTTAAAAATAGGGTTTCTACCCGTTTGTATAATTTACGATTCATACCCGCCAGTTGAAATTCATATTCAAAATCAGAAACAGCACGCAAGCCACGCAAAATGACATCTGCTTTTTGTTCTTGAACAAATTCGATTAATAAATTATCAAACCCCAAAACGGTAACCCCCGATAAATGTGCTACAGCTTCTTTGACTAATTTAATCCTTGTTTCTAAAGGAAAAAAAGGCTTTTTTGCTTTATTACTAGCAACGGCTACAATAACTTCTGGGAAAATAGTGGCAGCACGGCCTATAATATCTACATGACCATTGGTCACCGGATCAAAGGTTCCTGGATATATAGCTTTAGATTTCATACTTAGTTTAAGACTGATTATGTAGGCAAACAGTCTAGCGTATTATTAACCGAAAAACTACACGGACTTGAGGTGAACATGGATAACTTAAAACGTTTCATAATAATTCCAATCTGTTTATTAACTGCCTGTACCACAACCAGGCCAGTGATGGATCAACAAACACAACAATCTTTAGAAAAGCAACCGTTACTAAAACAACCTTTACTGAAACAATCTGAACCAACTACGGCTAATAAAGTAACTCCTGGAGAACAACATAAAGGACAAGCGAATACAGTTTCTTCATGGCAAATTCGTGGAGGAATGGCTGCAAAAAATAAATCAAAAGGTTGGTCTGCATCAATGAATTGGGTGCAAAATGGCCCAAGCTCCTATCATATTCGTTTAATGGGTCCCTTGGGAGCAGGTACAGTACTTATTGATAAAAAAGGAAGCACGATCTCTTATCAAGATGGGCCAAAGCGAATTACCTCCAACAACGCTGAAGAGTTATTACAGCGACAAACTGGCGTCCGACTTCCGGTAAATAACCTTTATTATTGGGTTAGAGGTTTGCCAGCACCTGGAAAAGTCAGCTCCGAACAACGTGACCAAAACAATAACTTAGTACAATTAAGGCAAAGTGGTTACACCATTACTTTTGGTAATTACACTTCAGTGAAAGGTATCGCTCTTCCAGGAATAGTACGTCTGGATGGCGATGGTTTAATGGTCAAGGTAATGATTAAAAACTGGTCTATTTAGAAAACGCATTAACTAAGGTCTGTTGACATGTCGTTTTAGGCATCAAAAAAAGTTCAAAAATGTTAACAGAGCCTACTCTATCATCAGGTTTTTGCTTATAAATTATACCAAATTTACAAGCAAAAACCTAATGGTGTATTTACTCCCAATCAAAATTAAAAAAATACAAAAAATTATTGCTTTCAAAGTTGACATGCACGTAAAACATCTGCAAAATACGCAGCACATCGCAGGGATAAAAGCTTTTTAATTACTTATTTAAAGTTTTTAAGAATCTGCAAATTTTTAGGGGTGTCGCCAAGCGGTAAGGCACAGGGTTTTGATCCCTGCATACCTAGGTTCGAATCCTAGCACCCCTGCCACATTCTTGTTGATTCACAAGTAAACAGACAGCAGAAGATAACCTGGAAGGATGCATTCTTGTTGGTGCTCAAATAATAATAATATTTTTTGGCTGTCTTCTGCTATGTGTTTAAGTTAACGATGACCCTAAATCTAAGGCTTTTTACACATGTCCACAATGATGATATTTACCGGTAATGCCAATCCGGAATTAGCTCAAAAGATTTCTGCACACTTACAATTGCCTATTGGCCAAGCGACTGTCGGTACCTTCAGTGACGGCGAAACTATGGTTGAGATTTTAGAAAATGTCCGAGGTAGGGACGTTTTCATTATTCAATCCACTTGCGCTCCATCCAATAATAACCTAATGGAACTTCTAACCATGGCAGATGCCTTGAGAAGATCTTCTGCAGCACGTATTACAGCAGTTGTTCCCTATTTTGGTTATGCGCGTCAAGATAGACGAGTTCGCTCAGCTCGTGTACCAATTACAGCAAAAATTGTTGCAGACATGATGGCCTCTGTAGGTATCTGTCGTGTATTGACTGTTGATTTACACGCAGATCAAATTCAGGGCTTTTTCTACATGCCTGTAGATAACGTCTATTCAACACCAATATTACTGGATGATATTAGCAAGCAAAATCTCGGCAACATTATGGTCGTATCACCTGACGTTGGTGGGGTTGTTAGAGCTCGCGCGGTTGCTAAACGTATTGAACATGCTGAATTAGCGATTATTGATAAGCGTCGTAGTGGCCCAAACAAATCAGAAGTCATGCATATCATTGGTGATCCTACTAATAAAAACTGCATTATTATTGATGATATTGTCGATACTGCGGGAACACTTTGTTCTGCTGCTCATGAGCTTAAGAAAAGTGGTGCTAAAACTGTTAGAGCCTATATTACGCACCCAGTTTTATCTGGCCCAGCTGTGAAGAACATCAAGAATTCAGGTCTTGATGAAGTAGTCATTACTGACACAATTCCTTTATCTGAAGAAGCACGCACTTGCGATAAAATTCGCGTTGTTAGCCTTTCTGATATGTTGGCACAAGCAATTAAACGCGTAAATGTAGAAGAATCCGTGAGTTCAATGTTTGCTGAATGATATTTTCTGATTTCTCATATTAGGCAACATATGTCTAATGCGAGAAATCAGATACTGCCCTTTGCCTTTATTCCTTATAGCGAACATTCATATTTTTTAAACACTACCTCCAACATAGCTCCTCAAAGAATTGAAATCACTACCTGAATTTGTATTCGACATTCATTCGATAATTATTTGACCTAAAAGAATTAGCAAAGTACAATAATGCATTTTAATTATCCAATCTGATTATAATAAAAAGAGAATTTATGAGTAAAAATGATGTATTACAGCATTTTCCAGTCGAGCGTTATAAAAGATTTTCGTATCGTGCAAACCTTCTATTTACCTTAAGTTTAGGTGTTTTTATTTTAGGTCTAAGCTATATAAGTGTTTTACCAATTACATGGGCTTTATGGCTCTCTACTACTTTTGTCTTTAATAATTTACTTTTAACTCCCCTCATGAGTATTGTTAATGCAAGCAATAACTTATATCATGAACGCAAAAAACTAAAATCCAGCATCATTTTAGCAAGTACCTTGCTTGCTGCTCTTACAGGAGGAATATTAGCCTTACTGATATTTAGCCAAATGCCAGTTCTAATGGGGTTATTGACAAATTTTATTAGTGCGACGCGCTCTCCATTGCTCATATCTATAGGAGCTATAGTTGGTAGTGTAGTGGCACACATGAGTAATAAACTCAGTCCTGCTCTTGGTATGGTTCTCGGAATTTTTATGATCTCACGATTACCCATACCCATTCCTTTAACGGTAGATGTAGTTTTTATTTCGATGGCTGCTTTTGCCTTTATTACTAATATTGCCGCAAAACAATGCATGCGACTCTATTATAAAATTCGTTATGGCCATACGAATGCCGATGGTTACAAGATCAACCTTTCTGAAACAGATCAGCAAGAATTTATTGACAAACAAGCTTCTCTTTTTAAAGTAACATCGGAACAATTTAAAACCTTAGTACAAGCATGCCAAACAAAAATTCATAAAATAAAAAATGAGACGGGTCTTTTAGATGAACTTTCTTGCCCAAAACAAACTAAAATCAACTCATTTAAAGATATCTATCATGGATTAATGAACCCTAAATGTACTAAGGAAGATGCTCAGTGCGTAAAGGAATTACTTAAAGTCAGTAGAACGACCCAAATAAAGAAACATACAGAAAATGAAAAGGTAGAAGATCTCAAACTATTTATGTTACTTACTTCAGATGCAGAACTTCGTTCAAATTTGCAAACCAGAATTCACTATCATCAAACAGCAATGGCTTTATCCGTACAGCCAGGTATTGAAGATGAACTTATTAGCCCGTTTATTTCTCCTCAAAGAAAATAGAGATGATTGGTATTATAATTGTAGGTGATAATAAATCTATTAATGCAATTATTTCTGAATTTAACAACAATCATCTCCTGGCAATTAATAGAGAATTATCTTTAAATCAAAGAGCTTGCTAAGCTGAACAGAGATTCAGTGACACCAATAACTCATGTGGATGCACGATATTCTCAACTTATCATTGCCGTTTTTGATGACTCAATTGTAGATGAAGAGGCAACATTCGCTCCTGAGAAATTTATACGTTTTTGTGATGTATACGAAAGAGCTGTATTCTTAATTAATGTAAATTATTCACTTTAGAGAGACGGTCTGTGACGGCCCCCATTTTATTCATTTGTTACTGTATACAAAAAAAGGAGCCTAAGCTCCCTCTTTTTTTAAAAAATTAATTAATCACGCGTACCAACATATTTATCATCAAAATAACGTCGCAGCTTAGTTCTCAATGTTCCACGACTAATTCCCAGCATAATTGCAGCACGTGACTGATTGTACTTACAGTGTTCCATTACTGCACGAAATAGAGGAGTCTCTATTTCTTCAAGCACAAACTGGTATAAGTCAACAGGATCAGTTCCCTTAAGCTCTGAAAAATATTTTTGTACTGAAAGTGTTACGCTCTCGGCTAGTGAAGCGGTAGTATCCCCAACTTCATTACTGATTGTTGTCATTATGATTAGCTCCTCCTTTTAAAAACAGTATAGTACCGAATCAAACAGTATCAGACAAGGGTAGAATTAAAAAAACCATGTTAAAAATCAACATTTAATACCCAGATCATAAAAAACTACTAATTCGAATTCCCTTTTTATATAAATCACAGCAGGCTACAGGAGCAGCCTGCCTTGCTATCACTTAGAACTTCAACATCGAAGAATCAAATGGTTTGCCATTAACAATAAATTTGCCCTGTTCCAGACTAACTTCAATTAAATAATCTGAACCTTGTGTGATAATTAAGCCATTTTGTTGCAATGCATTTAATTGCTTATCTGCTTGTATTGCTGCAAGTTGATCAATGCTAGGTGTAGTGGGCTGACTTCCTTGATTTGTAGTCGTTTGAGCTCCTTGTAATTGTTGAACCAAAGCGTTTTGGTAATCAGGCTGTCTTGCCATTTGTTGTACTACAGATTGTTGAACAAGAGATTTTACTGCTGCTGCAGGAACTTTCAACCTCGCTTTACCTTGAATTTTTTGCATTAATTCAAATGGATTCGCATTCTCCTGTTTAGGCAAAGATACAAAGAGATTGCCGTCAACTTGTCCCTCAGGTAAGGTTAAATTAAACTTAGAAATTTCAAATTCAGCACCCTTACTAAATAACTTGGGAATCTCTGGAAGTAAAGCAATAACCGCTTGCTGACGTTGCGCATCAGGTGCATTTTGCATTGCAGCAGCTTGCTGATTGATTTTTGCTAATACATCCGCATCAAGGTTTCTTATTGCTACTGCAAAATCTCCTGGACCATAAGTTTTTGCGTTAACTAAAATTGACTTAACACTTAAAGTCAAACTTGTACTAAACAAATGCTCCTTAATATCACTATCTGATTTAAAGACCAGATCCGTAATTGCAAATACTTTCTGTCCTTTATCAACACTACTAAAAGAAGGTAAATCAAAATTTGCACTGCCTAAATACAACCCTGAGTCGGTTTTATGCAAATTATACTCAGTTGATATTTGGCCTAAATTAAGAGTTGAATCACCTTTGCTTACATGTACACCATCTAAAGTTAAGGTACCATCAACTTTCTTCATTTCAGGCGACATGGTATTAGTTGCATTCATACCTAACCAATCAATCTGGCCATTGCCTTCTTTAGTAAATAACTTAAATTGAGGTACTTTCGCATCCAGAGTACTTTGATTGAAATAATTTACAAAAATACTCATATCCAATTGAGGCTTGGTAGATTCTTTTGAAAAAGTAGCATCAAATTGATCTTCATATTGTTTTGGAAATGGAAATACAGACTCTGCATAACCCAAACCGAAACGTACTCCATGATTGGTTAAGATAATTGGGCCATGATGAATAGTCAGTGGCATATCCATCTTGAAATCTTGTGAGGGAATTGACTGCGTTTGTCCATTAGCATCAGTTACGACACGAGCAGGAATATGTAATTGCCAATTAATTTTTGCCTCTGAACTAAACAAGCCTCGGTCGTACTTATCAATTTGCGCATGCAGTCCATTTGACTGATCCATTACTTCAATATTCTTTTTAATGGTTTTTTCAGTTAGAACACCCATACCATAGTATCCGCCTACAAGTAAAGCGGCCAGGATAATGACTAATCCTGCCAATTTTTTCATTCTGTTCTCCATGTTAGTGATACATTCGTAAAATTATAGAGTGAAGTATAACAGTAAATATTATAGTAGCGCGATATGATTTAAAGAGAAATAAAAACAAGAGGATGGGGAAGGAGATGCTCAGCCAAAAAACCAAGCATCAAGGTGAAAATTAAAACTATTTTACAGGTTTACAATAAGTTTCGTTAACAGCGAATGCTAAAATAAGGGCAATCAATGAACATATAGGTAATAGCTTTAAACCTGCCTGAAAATCAGAGAGTAATAGCGACTCTACATTAAAAGCACGCCCTCCTGAAACGATATCCACTAAATGACCAACTAACGGCTGTAATAATGCACCAACAAAAATCGAAATCATGTTGGTAAACGCAATTGAGGTACCCACAACGTTTCGGTGATGCAATTCAGTAGAAACTGCATAAGCAATGGCTACACCTGTATTTGTTAGACCAAAAACAAAGAAAATAAAATAAGTCCAATTTTGTGTGAGATTGGGGCTAAATACAAATATAGAAGTCAATATAATGCCTGAAAGTGCAGAAAAAATCATCAGTGGCTTACGACGGCCTATACGATCAGAAATCCAACCAGAGATAGGACCGCTAATTCCCCAACCAATGAAAATCAATCCTGTCGCAAAAGCAGCAGCATGCGCTCCTAATCCACGGCCAAATTGTAAGTAAGCAGGGCCTATTGCCTCACCGATCACAGCCGTCGGGCCAAATAAAAAGCCCGCATACAAAGCATTAATCCAGGTCTGTTTGCATGAAAGAATAACTTTTAAACTTTCAAGAATACTCAGTCTATTCACTGGATGCACATTACTACTATGCCCTTCTGGAGTATCCTGGATAAATTGATAGAGTAACCCTGCCAAGGCAATGAAAAGAAAAGCAATAATCAACATACTATGACGCCAGCCCACATTGCTCACCAGGAAAGATACAGGTGCTTCACCTGCTGCAGCCCCTAGCATTCCCAAAGATTGAGTTAAGCCAGCAAGCAAGCCAAGCATGGTTGGTGGAAACCAGGAAGTAGCCAAACGTAAAGAACAAACAAAAGCAAACGCGGCGCTAAAACCAATCAACATACGGCCAATGGATCCCATTAATAGCCCATCAGCTAAACCAAAAACACAGCAGCCAAATGCAGTAATTAAAGACATCACCGTTAATAACCCACGGATACTGATTCGATCCACAGTTAAACCTACAGGAATTTGCATGAAAATATAAGGTACATAGAAAGATGCGGTCAAAATGCCAAATTCAGCTTCATTAATACCAAAATCGATTTGTAAATAACGATGCATTACGCCTGGTGCAACTCGTGCCATATAATCTGAAAAATAAAAAGCAGCAGCAAGCCCCCATATCAACCATGCATATTCTAAATGGCTCTTACGGTTGCCTGTTGTTGACTCATTTACTTTATTCATAAAATCTCTACTTACAGAAAGCCCTAATTTGCTTTGTTTTATGAGCTCAGTCAAAAATTATTGCCAGCCACTGGTACATCAATAAAAACAAAACTCCATTTGCCATATTTATTTAAAAAATGACCAATAAATCGACAAGATCAACATTACATTATACTGTTGCTGACACTTATTTCAACATATAGTTTGATTTCATTAATCAAAATAGTCAGTTATAATTCTCTTTTTTACTTTGTTCAATCTTTTTATTATGAATGCACTGGATCAAGCAATTAAAGAAGCCTTTAAGACTGCGGGAAATACCAAAGAAGCGAATAAGGCTTATATTGAATTCATTAAAGCCAATTTTATTATTCCTATAGAACGTACATCTGCTGAAAAAGAACCACAAGTTTTATTTTTACAGGAACAAAATGAAATTTTTCTGCCTGTCTTTACAAAAATGAGTTACCTGGATGCATGGGCAGGTCAAATTACTCAAGAAATCAATATTCTTAAACTATCAGGGGTAGATTTAATTAAAGGAATTGGAGAAAACGTGACTGTTTGCCTCAATATTGGAAGTGATACCTATAAAGAATTTAATGCCTCTGAAATTGCCAGAATGCGCTCTTTAGTATTAAAATTTTTCAAAGACTAAGTAACGAATGATGTCAACACATTGAATTTGTTAGGCTTTGGCCATGCGTTGCTCTATGAGCAATTAATAATTCATTAATCTGCGCTCCTTCTGTAGTGTTTTGTTGCACTAAATCAAGAGGATTCTGAGAATAGCTATCACTAATATTTACATTAATATTTGGATTTTCCAATAATTGTTTAACCACGCTCAACTTATTCAATGCAACAGCATAGTGTAAGGCACTTCTATGTTCATCATCTGTTGCATTAATCTCAGAGCCACAATTAAGTAATTCTGCAACAACATCAGCATTATTTGCAATAGATGCCAAGATTAATGGGTTTTGATGATGTATATCAAATGAATCCTTGGAGCAAAATTTTAAGCAACTTTTTACCATCTCTCTATCACTATATAAGGCTGCATAATGCAGTGCATTACGTCCTTTGGCATCCGTTAATTTTTCTACTCCATCAACTCTTATCAGTGAATTAACACAATGATGCTGGCCATTTAAAATGGCTGCATGTATAGGGTAATGTATTGAATTATTTGCAATAAAAGCAAGCTCTTTTGTCTGCTCTTCAGAAAGTAGGCTATCAATCAATTGGTCATACCCGTTTAGGGACATAATATGCAAAATTGTATCGCCAGATTCATTTCTTTCATTCAAAATATTATCAAAATAAGGACTAAGCAAGATGTAAATTGATTGTTTATTGATTTTCATTTGCTCATCATGATCGATGGGGAGTGCTAATGTAACAAACAAAATAGGAGCACCTTTATTATTTTTTTCTTTAGGATTGGCTCCTAGAGATAATAATGTTTCCGTAGTATGTAAATGACCTCTAACCGCGGATAAAAGAAGTAATGTCACTCCATTTACTTTACTATTTACTTGCATTGCGGACGGGTTGAGTGCTTTTAAATAGATGTTTAATCCAGAGTCAACAATAACTTGTAACGATGTTTTCTCTTCAAAAAGAGAAACTGGAGCAGTTAAATTATCCACTAGCACATTTGGTTTAATATACTCAAGAAAATCTGTGGCTAGATCCTTATAAAAATCCAAACGCTCCTGAAGAGCTCCTTGAAAATGAATATCTGTACTTATTGTATTCTCACACCAATGGATTAACTTTTCTAAATCTTGATTTGATGAAGAAGATTTTATATCCAGCTCTCTACAAAGTTCCTCAAAGGTCGTTACCATAATTAGCTCCAAATAAAAAAGGCATCAATCCATCATGTTATTATAAATATATGTCCAAAATTATTAAAAAACAATCAATGATGTTCTTTTTCAACCCTTTCTGATCTATAATTATGCTTATGAACTACGCAAGGAATTCATATGGTTAAAAATTTACTTCAAGAGCCTAAAATACGGCCTCCTAAAAAGATAAAATTTGATGAACTTTCAAAAGCATATGATAATTTAGGCTTACCTCCTCTTCATTATAATAAATTTCGAGAAGACATCAATAAAGCTATAAATGAATTTAACTCTGCCAAAGATTCCAGCACCAAGAAGGCTGCATTAATCAAAATGCAACAAGCCATAGATTATGTTGATTTATATACACCACCAAATATTTTAGTTAAAGCAAAAAAATTTCATACTGTAAAAGGAGATTTATTTACTCAGATAAAAAAAGCTTTTACTGAAAATAATGTCAATACTATGTTAAAAGTCGGAAGTGCCGATATTCCTATTGCCCATATCCTCTCTGATATGTCACCTAAAAAAGCTGACAAATTAATGAGTATTTTACACAAAGACATGCCCTCACAAAAAAACAGAATTCAACAAGATTTGATAGAATTATATGATCCTAAAGATATCTCTGTAGAAGCCAATCAATGGAGAGAGTTTCTAAACAAACATTCAATTGAGTTTCTAGGAGGTGCTAATTCCAGGAATTATAAAATTATAAATATTGATCCTACTGACCCAAATTATGGAAATGCTAAAGTTCTAAAAATAGATAATCGTCTTGAAATGCCAAGAAATGTAGAGCAACATTTACGGGATGCTCTTGGAGATGTTTTCATTCCTATTTATGCTGCTCGTCAAGTTAGAGGAACAGATGATAAAGGGGCTCTCGCATCCAGAACATTACTTGTAACCGATCTATGTACTTCAGGTTCAGCAAACGAGCATAGTAAAAAAATTAGAGAAAAAGGACAAGAGGAAACATTTAGAGAGTGCAGTGATATTATGCGTCAAATGGCTCAGGTATTTATGGATATTCAAAAAGCCAATTGTTGCTTCCCAGATTCCAAGTTAACTAATTGGTTGGTGGATGGCAATGGGAAAATTCGCTTGGCTGATACAAAAAGTTTTGTATTTACTAGTAAGAACGGGATATATAGCCACACAATTCCTGGAAATGAACATGTTTGGGTAATGAGGACACCTGGATTTAGGCCCCAAGAAATTAATAATCAAATTAATAATCCGTCATTTAATGCGAAACAGTTACACTCTTCTCTTTTAGGGCGCAATATATATACATACCTTACAGGGGATTGGCCCGATAAAATTGATTTAAACAAGCCAATATTTCAAACTGATATTGGTAAAGAATATAAGCGACTTATAGAACAGCTTATCCAAGATCCTCCTGACTCCAGAATGAGTATGAAAGATGCTGATAATAAACTCCAACAATTATCTCTTCTTTCTAATTCGGAATATAAAAAAATATGTGATAGAGCAAGAAATTTAAGTCTTGATTTAAAAATTTCATTACGCTCTCTCGTGGATAAGAGCATTGAGACAGATAAGAAAACAGGTATAAGTCAAAGTGATACATTGGCAAAAATTAGTGATTCATTAGATAAATTGGAAGAAAGTGTTAATCAATGTGCGCAAAAAATGCAACAAATTAGTGCAATTAAAGTGAACAGCCAACCGGTTATCACTATCGAGAATCTGGCAAGAGAAAGATATCTAGCAGTACTTGGTGCAACCTCAATAAATGATTTGAAATTCAAGTTGGATAAATTTTCTTCAAATGTAGAACAAAATCAAGTTAAGTTAACAGAATATAAAAAAATTTCTGAGAAATGCGATGAACTAATAAACAAAATAAATTCCTCAAAATTTTCCGATAATAAATATATTACTTCTCTACCACCACTTCAAAGAGAAAAGCCTGTAACAAATAGCATTACCTCAATAGATGTTTTAAAAGGCAAAATGCAACGATTTACAGAAAATTTACAAAAACATCTGGCCATAGCTGATAAACTTTCTGAATATGAAATGCTGCAAAAGAGTTTAAATGCTTTAAAAGTAGGTAAGAACGATAAAGAAATGGATAAGTTTCTAGATGCCTGTAATAAAGCGGTAACTAAAAACACAAACATCGATGAACAATTGAAAAACATAACCACTCAAGTTAATAAAATGCAACGAATTCTTACTGGTTTAAATTCTCCAGAAAACCAAGAGATAAAAGCAATTATAGATAAATTTGATAAAAAAAGCAGTTGGCATACCATCGGTATGCACAGAAAAGCACGCAAAATTGAATTTGCTTTGGCAAACGTGCCTATAGAAGAAAGAGCTCAATTATTACAATCTAAAGATGCGCGCATCACATCTGTATTTGAGGCTATTGCTTCTCATAGGATATCTTTCTTTACACAGACTAAGAATGATAAAGGTCAAATAAAAGAAGCCAACGCAGCTACTTCGTTTAAAGAATTTAAAACAAAATTTAAAGATCCAATGACACAAAGAGAAGATGTAGAATGTGAGAAAGAAAAAGATACTGCGCCTAAATTTAAATAATGCTATCTAGACTACATCTAACCAAGAGAGGTGGTCTTAAAAAACCGGCATCTTGAATGAGACACAGCCGAGGAATAGTGCCCGCATCATACTGCGCTAATACGGAACACTTTTTCCTCTTCTTAAGCAACAAGCTCAAATAGTTGATAACCTACGATTGCTGAAGCGGCAATAGCACCACTAATTTCAATCACCAATGATAAGAAACCATGCTTTTGGCAATATTGTTTATCATTAGCAGCAATCTCTTTAGCTATTGGAGCCTCATCAGTAACATAAGTGCTCATCTCAAATAAAGGCTCATCACCTGATAATGCGTCCCACCAGCCTTCCAACCAATGTTCGGCTTCTTGAGATCCTGCTGGAAAGGGGTTATCTTCTTCAGCCGCATAGGCTAAAGCAGATTCATACCCTGCCGCATAGCTTTCTTCGTAATTTGGATGCTCAATGTTAAAGTGTAATTTGATATATGGTAGTAAGGCTGTAGTGTCGTTCATGTTTGTACCCTCAATTATGTAGCTTTTCTATATTTACTCAATTCAACTGCATTACTCCAAATTGTATTATAATTAAAATTAAGTGCCGTTTTGATAATTATTTAAACACTTAAATCAATTTTACGACTTTAAAATACAGCCAACTTCCAAACTAAAAACATTTACTAATTTTTCACAATTTAGATTAGCACTTTAGATCTCATTTCCCTTTTATGATTTCTGCTTATATAGATGCAATTAGCAGGCCAAGCTTGATAATTATATTAATTTTATTTTTAACCTATTGAATTTTAATGAATTATATTTTTAAAAACATATAATGGTTATGGTATAAACTTATTTTTTAGATTTTATTTTGCGCACCACGTTTTTGTAATGAACTGCAATAATTAAGTAACAAAATTATTTACAGGCAAAAATTTCAATGTAGGCGGCAATTATTGCCGTTAAGGTGCCAAACGATGATGATGCCACTGTCCATCTGTATAGAAATATTTAATTCTATCATGTAAACGATTATCTCTACCCTGCCAAAATTCAATTTCTTCAGGGATCACCCTATAACCACCCCAAAACTCAGGTCGCACTACAGGCTTTTTACCATGCTTTTGAATTAAGTCATTTAGAACTTTTTCTAAAAATTCACGGTTAGGAATTTCTCGACTTTGTGGCGAAGCAATAGCACTAAATTGGCTTTTGACTGGACGTGAAGCAAAATAAAGATCTGATTGAATTTCACTAACGAGACGCACAGTTCCACGTATACGAATTTGTCTTGCCATGTGCGGCCAATAGAAATTCAAGGCAGCATAAGGATTTTTTTGTAGTTGTACTGATTTTACACTTTGATAATTGGTATAAAAAATAAAACTTCCACCTTCAAGTCCTTTCAATAAAACAACTCGTGAATCAGGATATCCATTCTCATCCACGGTCGATAAAACCATGGCCGTGGGATCATGAGTCTCATTCTTTAATACATCCTGAAACCATAATTGAAATTGCGTTAAGGGATCACTTGGAAGCGACTCATCATTGAGTTTTAGTTCACCATAATCGCGTCTAATATCGGCAATACTTCTAAAATTCGTCATGAAATACCTTCAACAATATGAATAACTTCCTTTGCGCATTTACTACTTATTAAGCTAAGCATGTGCCTGGACCACTGCCATTAAATTAAAATATTTATTGTCATCCCCGCGAAGGCGGGAACGACAAAATTACAGAAGCACCGAAAAAGAAGCTATTTTTTGATTACCATCCGGTTACTTCGGCAACAGCATCACCTAAATCTGCTGGAGAACGAACTGTTTTTACACCAGCAGCTTCCAAAGCAGCATATTTTTCTGCCGCAGTACCTTTACCACCAGAAATAATCGCACCAGCATGCCCCATACGCTTACCCGCGGGAGCAGTAACTCCGGCAATATAAGAAACAACTGGCTTTTTAACATGTGCTTTAATGTATTGCGCAGCTTCTTCTTCTGCAGAACCACCAATTTCACCCACCATAATAATGGCTTTCGTTTGTGGATCTTTTTCAAATAAAGCTAACGCATCAATAAAACTTGTTCCTGGAATTGGGTCACCACCAATACCGATACAGGTACTTTGGCCAAAGCCTTTATCAGTAGTTTGTTTTACTGCCTCATAAGTCAAAGTGCCAGAACGTGAAACAATACCTACTTTACCCGGTAAATGAATTGAACCAGGCATAATTCCAATTTTGCACTCACCAGGAGTAATAATACCTGGGCAGTTAGGACCAATTAAACGAGCTTGGGTATTTTTTTCCAGATATACTTTAACATCAAGCATATCTAATACTGGAACACCTTCAGTAATACAAACGATTAATTTAATTCCAGCATCAGCAGCTTCAATAATTGAGTCTTTACAAAAAGGAGCAGGAACATAAATAACGCTGGCATCTGCTTGGGTTACTTCTACTGCATCGCGCATCGTATTAAATACTGGCAGTCCCAGATGAGTTTGCCCACCTTTACCTGGGGTCACCCCTCCAACCATAAGCGTTCCATATTCAATAGCTTGCTCTGAATGATAAGTACCTTGCTTGCCAGTAAAACCTTGACAAAGAACTTTGGTTTGTTTATCAACTAATACACTCATTGTTAACCTCGAAATTTAGTTTAAAGCCCTGCTCATTGCCAGGGCAATCGCTCTACAGCAATAATTAATTAAGCAACAGCCGACACAATTTTCTTCGCTGCATCAGTTAAGCTGGTTGCAGCAATAACGTTTAAATCGCTCTTATTTAGAATTTCCGCGCCTAATTGAGCATTATTACCCTCAAGTCGAACCACTACCGGGATTTTTACATCCACTTCTTTCACTGCAGCAAGAATACCATCTGCAATAAGGTCGCAACGAACAATACCACCAAAGATATTCACTAAAATACCTTTTACTTTATCATCAGATAAAATAATTTTGAGTGCTTCACTAACACGTTCTTTAGTAGCACCACCACCTACATCCAGAAAATTTGCAGGCTCGCCACCATGCAATTTGATCACATCCATAGTTGCCATTGCTAAACCAGCGCCATTTACCATACAACCAATAGTACCGTCTAATGGAATGTAGTTTAATTCCCAGTCGCTTGCGCGATTTTCACGCTCATCTTCCTGAGAAGTATCACGCATGCTTTTTAGCTTGGGTTGACGATATAAAGCATTACCATCGACGTTAATTTTACCATCGAGGCATAATAATTGGCCGGATTTAGTAACCACTAATGGGTTAATTTCCAATAAGCTTAAATCACAGTCTACAAACATTTTGCCTAAGCAAACCATGAGTTGCGAAAATTGTTTGATTTGATGTTCATCTAACCCCAATTTAAATCCTATTTCACGTGCTTGGTAAGGCATAACACCTAATAATGGATCCACAATGACTTTGTAAATTTTCTCAGGAGTTTTTTCGGCAACTTTTTCAATTTCAACACCACCTTCGGTAGATGCCATGATCACTACACGACGAGTTGCTCTGTCTACTACGGCTCCTAAATATAGCTCTCTGCCAATATCACAAGTTTCTTCAATTAATACTGCATTTACTGGCTGCCCGTGAGCATCTGTTTGATAGGTTACCAAACGAGTACCTAATAAAGCTTTAACTGCTGCAGCCAATTCATCTTTATTAGAAACTAACTTAACACCACCTGCTTTTCCGCGGCCACCAGCGTGAACTTGTGCTTTAACAACCCAACGTGAAGTGGATAATTGGGAAGCAACTTGAAGTGCATCATCAACGTTATAAGCTACTTCACCACGTGGAACTGGTAAATTGTAGCTAGCAAATAACTGTTTGGCTTGGTATTCATGTAAATTCATTGCAATTACCTTTCTAAAAAGCAAGATCCATAACTACGGGCCTTGCGGTTAATTGTGATTATTAAACATTAAGTAAAAGACGAGCCGGATCTTCTAATAATTCTTTAACACTCACTAAAAACTGTACTGAATCTTTACCATCAATTAAGCGATGGTCATAAGATAAGGCGACATACATCATCGGGCGAATCACAATTTCGCCTTTCTCTACGATAGGTCGGTCTTCAATCTTGTGCATGCCCAAGATACCAGTTTGTGGTGGGTTAATAATCGGTGTAGCTAATAAGGAACCGAAAACACCACCATTCGTAATGGTAAATGTTCCACCTTGCATTTCTTCCATAGACAATTTACCTTGTCTGGCACGTCCAGCAGCATCGTTAATTGCTAGCTCAATTTCCGCCATGCTCATTTGATCGGCATCACGAATCACAGGAACAACAAGACCACGTTCTGTAGATACGGCAATACCAATATCGTAATAGCCATGATAAACAACATCTTGCCCATCAATCGAAGCATTGACCGCTGGAAAGCGTTTTAATGACTCGACCACCGCTTTGGTAAAAAATGACATAAAACCAAGTTTAACACCGTGCTTTTTCTCAAAATTGTCTTTATATTGCACACGCATGTCCATAACTGCTTTTAGGTTTACTTCATTAAAAGTAGTTAACATAGCTGCATTATGCTGTGCTTCAAGTAAACGCTCGGCAATTTTAGCCCTTAAACGAGTCATAGGTACGCGACGCTCTTCACGTGTCCCCATTGCCGCTACAGGAACAGTAGTAGATGTGCTGGCTTTTGTAGATTTTTCTCTGCCAGATTCAATATAAGAAATTACATCTTCTTTAGTAATACGACCTTCTTTGCCAGAACCTTGAATTTGCCCTGGATGCAAATCATGCTCAGCCATCATACGGCGTACTACAGGACTAGTCGATTTTTCCTCTTTAGCACTCACCACATCGGTATTTGCTGCTTTTTCTTCTTTTGCCGTGGGAGCAGCAGCTTCAGTAATTTTTGCAAGTAATTGGCCAGAGGTTACCGTGTCGCCAGCTTCAAATAAAATTTCAGCAAGCACGCCATCAGCTGGCGCGGGAACTTCAAGAACTACTTTATCGGTTTCTAAATCCAGTAAATTCTCATCACGAGTAACTTTATCACCCACTTTTTTATGCCATGCAGCTACCGTTGCATCAGCGACTGACTCAGGCAGTACAGGTACTTTGACTTCAATCGACATGGTTATACCTTCTTATTTTGTATGTATTATTAATTTGTTTTGAGCACTCTTTCAGGAGGGAGCGCTCGCTTATTTATCCAATAAAGCTTGCTCAACTAAAGCAAGTTGTTGCTGAGCATGCAACGCAGGATTTCCCACTGCAGGGGCTGCAGCAAATTCACGTCCGGCATACCGCAATGTTTGTTCTGAACGCAAGCAGTCTTTCATATTGTGCTGAGAGGAGAACCAAACGCCTTGATTTTTTGGTTCTTCTTGACACCAAACAACATCTTTCGCATTAGGATATTTATTTATCTCTGTGGTCAGCGCTTTTTTAGGAAATGGATACATTTGCTCAATACGAATAATGGCAATCTGATCCAATTTTTTATCACGACGCATCTGCAGCAAGTCATAATATACTTTTCCACCACACAACACCACTTTTGTAACTTTTTGCGCATCCAAAGCATCGATTTCAGGAATAATTGTATGGAATTTTCCTTTGAATAAATCATCCAAAGGCGATACTGCCAATTTATGACGTAATAAACTCTTTGGCGTCATCACAATAAGTGGTTTACGGAAGTTACGGATTACTTGTCGGCGTAACAAGTGGAATATTTGCGCGGGTGTTGTCGGCGTACATACTTGAATATTATGTTGTGCACAAAGTTGCATGAAACGTTCTAAACGAGCAGAAGAATGCTCTGGCCCTTGGCCTTCATAGCCATGAGGCAACAACATTACTAAACCACATAAACGTCCCCATTTTTGTTCGCCTGAACTGATGAATTGGTCAATAACCACCTGGGCACCATTAGCGAAATCACCAAATTGTGCTTCCCACAGTACTAAGAAATTAGGTTCCGATGAGGCATAACCGTATTCAAATGCAAGAACTGCTTCTTCGGAAAGAACAGAATCGATCACAGTAAATGGGCGCTTGGCTTCATTTTTAATATGTTCTAAAGGAATGAATATTTCGCCATTTTTTACATCATGAAGTACCGCATGACGGTGGGCAAAAGTACCACGACCACAGTCTTGTCCTGATAAACGAACTCCATAACCTTCATCAAGTAAACTTGCATAAGCCATTATTTCCGCATACCCCCAGTTCATGGGTAATTCTCCTGCAGTCATTTTGTCACGCTCGTTTAATAAACGCTGTACTACCGGATGCAGATTAAAATCTTTGGGTAATTCATTTAATTGCTTCGCTAATTTCTGTAACATTGCTTTGGTAATGGTAGTATCTGCTTTATCGGTCCATTTAGCACCAACGTAAGGAGTCCAATCCATAGAAAACTTACCATCGTAATCCCCATGCACCAGATCAACAACGGCTTGACCTTTATCCAAAGTATCACGATATGCCTCAACCATTTGCTCTGCATCTTTGCTCGTAATCAATCCTTGCTGGATTAGTTGATCCGCGTAAATTTCACGCAAAGTACGCATGGATTTAATTTTTTTATACATTTCTGGTTGAGTAACCGCTGGTTCATCAGCTTCATTATGGCCATGGCGACGGTAACATACTAAATCAATCACTACATCGCGATTAAAACGCATACGGTATTCAAAAGCAATTTGCGTTGCAAACACAACTGCTTCTGGATCATCGCCATTCACATGCAATACGGGTGCACCAACCATTTTAGCCACGTCAGTACAATACATCGTTGAACGCGCATCTAATGGATTACTGGTGGTAAATCCAATTTGATTATTAATAACAATATGAACCGTACCGCCAGTAGAATAGCCACGCGCTTGTGAAAAGTTAAAAGTTTCCATCACCACACCTTGACCTGCAAATGCAGCATCACCATGGATAACGATGGGAACTACAGAATCTTTTTTCACCAAATCATTACGACGGCGTAAACGCGCACGCACAGAGCCTTCAACAACAGGGCCAATGATTTCTAAGTGGGATGGATTAAAAGCAAGCGCTAAATGAAGTACAGAACCTGTTTCAGTTCGGATGTCAGATGAGAATCCTAAATGGTATTTCACATCACCCGTACGCTCTAATTTAATTTTACCTTCAAACTCTTGAAATAATTGGTTTGGTTCTTTACCTAAGACGTTTACTAAGACGTTTAAACGACCACGGTGTGCCATACCAATAATTAATTCTTTAACATGATCTTTGCCTGCGCAGTTAATGATTTCCTTCATCATCGGAATTAAGGAATCACCACCTTCGAGCGAGAAACGTTTTTGTCCAACATAACGTGTACCTAAATAACGCTCTAAGCCATCAGCAGCAATCAAGTCTTTTAAAATCGCTAATTTCTTGGTATTGCTAAAACGGCCTCGACCACGTGCCTCTTCCATTTTTTTTTGCAACCAGGTTGTTTCATCCACATCAGAAATGTGCATGTATTCAATACCAATACTACCACAATAAGTTTCGCGTAGTGATTCATCAATTTCACCTAAAGGCATTTCTGGACCATCAAATGAAGTTCCAGCAAAAAACTTACGATTCTTATCCACATTATTTAATTGATGATACCCCAAATCCAAATTAGGTACTGGGGGACGCTTGGTCATCTCTAAAGGATCTAATTTCGCAGCCAAATGACCTAATGCTCTAAAATCATTAATTAAACTTGCCACTTGATATTGCTGACTATCACCGGAGTGAACGCTCTGAACAGCTTTTTTATCTGCATTATGTAAAAAATAGTCACGGATATCGCGGTGAGACAATTCTTGAGAAGCACCATCTACCTTAGGTAAGGAATCAAAAACTTCTCTCCAATCGGCAGGGACCGAATTAGGATCAACTAGATAGTCTTCATAAAGACCATCAACGTACGCCATACTTCCACCAGACAAATAGGAAGAAGCCCACTCATTTTGCAGATTGGAACTGCTCATTATCTTTTCTCCAAAGGGTGTAGCTACAACGGATAAGTAATGCATTGCTCAATGAAACACCACTTATCCAGAGGTGCCCAATGATTTTACTAAGTTTCTTGTCTCAACATTTGCGTGCGAATTTCTGCAATTGCTTTTGTCGGATTGAGTCCTTTCGGACAAACATTCGTACAATTCATAATGGTACGACAACGAAAAACACTAAACGGATCTTGCAGTTTTTCTAAACGATGATCCGTCGCCGTATCGCGACTGTCTGCTAAAAATCTTCTTGCTTGTAATAATCCTGCTGGACCAACAAATTTTTCTGGATTCCACCAGAAAGAAGGACAGGAGCTAGTACAGCACGCACATAAAATACATTCGTACAAACCATCAAGCTGAGCACGTTCTTCTGGTGATTGTAGACGTTCTTGTGCTGGTGCTACTTGATCATTTTGTAAATAAGGCTCAATCCGCTCGTATTGTTGATAAAATTGCGACATATCGACAACCAAATCGCGAATTACCGGAAAACCTGGCAAAGGACGAATCACGATTTTGTCTGTTTTTATCTCGGAAACATGAGTAATACATGCCAAACCATTCGTGCCATTAATATTCATACCATCAGAACCACATACACCTTCACGACAAGATCGTCGGTAAGTAATTGAAGGATCTTGCTCTGCTTTTAACCGCTCTAAGAGCACCAAAAGCATTGGGTCACTTTTAGCCGGTATCGCCAATTCATAATCTTTCATGTAGGGCTTGGCATCCACTTCAGGATTATAGCGATAAATTGATATGGTCAAATTTCTATCATCTGCCATGAGATATATCCTCTTTAGTAAACGCGTTCTTTCGGCTCAAACGGCGCGACATATTTGGGTGATGTATTGACTGGACGAAAATCAATTTTTTCACCTTCCTCAAAATATAATGTGTGCTTAATCCAGTTGGCATCATCGCGCTTAGGATAATCTTCACGGCTATGAGCACCACGGCTTTCCGTACGTGCAATCGCGGAATGTGCAGTAGCATAAGCAGTAGCCATCAAGTTATCTAATTCTAAGGCACCTACTCTCTCGGTGTTAAACACATGGCTTTTATCCTCTAATTTGGCATGCTTTAAGCGTTCACGTAATGCTTGCAAACGATTTAAACCTGACTCCATTACTTCACCAGTACGAAATACCCCAAAATCCTCTTGCATGACACGTTGCATTTCTGCACGGATCACGGCAATACTTTCCCCTTCAGTAGAATCATTCCAACGATTAAAACGGGTCAAGGATGCAGCAACATCATCATCACTGATGTATGCGAGGTCTGGTAATTCATGAGCTTGCCATAATTCTTCTACATGAATTCCGGCTGCACGCCCAAAAACAACTAGATCTAACAATGAGTTACCACCTAAACGGTTCGCACCATGAACAGAGACACAAGCACATTCACCCACAGCATATAAGCCTTGAACAAAATGTTCTTTACCACCAGTCTTGGTAACCACTTGCCCGTACATGTTCGTTGGAATTCCACCCATACTGTAATGGCAGGTAGGTACTACTGGAATAGGCTCAACAATTGGATCAACACCAGCAAACTTGATTGATAATTCACGAATACCTGGTAAACGTGATTTAATCAAATCCGCACCTAAATGATCCAGTTTCAATTTCACATAGTCGATACCACCTGGGTCAAAACCTTTACCGGCACGCATTTCCAAAGCCATTGAACGAGCAACCACATCTCGCGAAGCTAAATCTTTAGCGCGTGGGGCGTAACGCTCCATGAAACGCTCACCGTCTTTATTAATTAAATAACCACCCTCACCACGGCAGCCTTCAGTAACTAAAGTACCTGCTTCTGAAATTCCAGTTGGGTGAAATTGCCACATTTCCATATCTTGCAAGGGAATGCCAGCTCTGAGCGCCATACCAAAACCATCACCGGTATTAATAAAAGCATTGGTTGTTGATTGATAAATACGACCTGCGCCACCAGTTGCCAAAATACAGATACGAGACTGAAAGAATACCACTTCTCCCGTTTCAATACTCATGGCTGTTACACCCGCAATATGACCTTCAGCACTTTTAACCAAATCAATTGCATACCATTCGCTAAAAACATGAGTTTTAGCTTTTAAGTTTTGTTGATACAAAGTATGCAATAAGGCATGGCCTGTACGGTCTGCAGCAGCACAAGTACGTGCTGCTTGCTCACCACCAAAATTTTTTGACTGTCCACCGAATTGGCGTTGGTAAATTTTACCATCGTCAGTACGCGAAAATGGCAAACCCATATGCTCTAACTCGTAAACAGTTTCTGGACCAGTTTTACATAGATACTCAATACTATCCTGGTCACCAATATAGTCAGCGCCTTTGACCGTATCATACATATGCCAACGCCAATCGTCCTCATGTGCATTTCCTAAGGCACAAGTAATCCCGCCTTGAGCAGATACTGTATGAGAACGTGTTGGAAAAACTTTTGATAAAAGTGCCACTTTTAAACCAGATTTAGCTAACTGTAATGCAGCGCGCATTCCCGCACCGCCAGCACCGATAATGACTGCATCAAATGAATTACGTGCAATAGCCATGCTTACCGCCCCCAAAGGATCATGAAGCCCCAAATTAATTGAACCAGGAGCCATAAAAGAACTGCCATTTGTACTGATATACGTAACACAGTACACTTTATATAATCAGTAGTTACTGTCCAAATCCCTATCCACGCATGTAAAATCAGCGCTAATAAGGCAATTGCAGTAGCAATCTGAATTAGAGGATGAGCAAATAAGGCATGCCATTGCTCATAGCCCAATCCGGGGTGAGATAATAAATATCCCAATATAAAAAAAGTGTATGCTGCAAAAAATACCGCCGTAACTCGTTGAACTAACCAATCTTTTAACCCGTTACCTGTTAAGCTGGTGATATTTGTTACCATATCCACAATCCTAGAAAAATTGTCAAAATTACGGCAAGAACAATCACTAACACAGCACTACGCCGACCAGCACAAAGATGCTCACCAAATCCCATATCCATTATCATATGCCGAATACCGGCTAACACATGATAAATCAATGCCGCACCAAAGGCCCATAAGATTAACTTGTAACATGAATGAGCTAATAAATCTTTCATATGCGCAAAAGATTCTTCAGACTGCACTGATTGACCAAAAATAAACAACATTATTGGCAACAATAAGAATAAAATCACCCCTGAAATCCTGTGCAATATCGAGGCAATTGCCATAGGGGGATATTTTAAACTACCCAAATCAAGATTTACGGGTCTTTTCTTGTTCACTGTTAGTTTCTTCCTTAGATTAGAAAAGTTATAAAATAACGCACAATTGCGAAGTATAGCACTCTGTTTTTATGACGCAAGATTTACTCATAATGACTGGAAAAATTACGCATTAAATGCGCAAAATTCAAACTAATCAACAAATTTTGCGCGATTTTTTAACATTTTTAATTGTTCTTTGAATAAGGGAATTTACTTTTTGGGCAATGAATATTCATTTTAAATGCAGTCCTAATTTGCTTTCATAGTGTGAACTAGGAATACCTCACGATAAAAATAATCATTTTTAGTCCCAGACTTATTAATTTTTAACATTATGAATGTTATAGTGACTTTCTTCTTAAGACTACGAGGAATTTTAATGTCTCAAACATACTATGAAATTTTAGAAGTTGAGGTATCTGCAAGTAACAAAGAAATAGACGCTGCTTATAACAAATTAGCGGTTGAATATTATAATAATTCTCATGACAAAGAAGCTGAAGAAAAATTCATGCAACTTAGCTTAGCTTATTACCATTTGCGAGATGAAAAAAGTCGAGAAAAGTATGATGAGCAACTTGGTTTAACCTTCCATTTTACTTCCAGAGTCAAAATAGCGGTAAGACCAATGCTAACTTTTTTTAGTCCTTATGACTCTAAGTCTGAATTTTTTAAAGGGTGTGCTAGACCAGTTACAGATACTTTGGAAAACGGCTTTCTGACCTTAAGCCATGCTTTGGCAGCAACAACCTATACAGCAATGATAGGAATGACGATAATGTTTGATTCTGATCCTGACAGTAATATAAAACATATTGCTGACGGTATTTCAAACACTTCTTACCATCTTGCTCTTACACTAGTTCATGGTGTTCTTACAGTTTTATCTCCTTTCACGGCTGCAGGTTCTTTGATTAGCCGTTCAGCATGCACGCTTTTTCACGCAGAAGAAGCTGAGCTTGAAGAACCTTGGGATGATCCCAATGACGAAATTTACATACCTCGTGAACGTTCAATGTCAAAATGATCTAATAACTATTTTATCTTGATTCCAGGTGATTGATGGGGTTGCTTAAATGCTGCACGAGGTGCTTCTGGAGGGTAACCGAAGCGTTCGGCATTTTGTTTGACAATTTGTAAATAACGCTCACCCCAGCTACCTGGATCAAAATTGGTAACAACTACATTGTAAGCTAAATTGATAATCGATTCAAAAGCCTTTCTTTGGGCCAACAAATGCCCACCAAATGCAACTTGTACTTCAGTTTCTGTATTAATCCCCCCGGATTTTAAACGTTCCACCAAAATGAAAATCATTTTTTCAATAGTCATGTATAACTTATACATTGACATACCTGCACACAGCATATCTCCAGCTTTGGAAGTAGAGAGTTTAGAACCTGCATCATGAATATCGTAAACAAATTCATATTCATGTGTTCCTGAGATCAATTCAGGCTTAATGATTAGTGGGGGATGAATAATAGGTATTGTTGGCGAAACAATATACAGGTGAAAATCGGCCCAATGCCACCAGATTTGATACACTCGCTCTACTAAAGTAATGGGATCATTTAAATCTGCTTCCATCTCCAATTTGCGCAGCTCAAGGCTATTTTCTGTTGGATAATCTGGATGTTCTATATCTGATGCATCTGCCATAAGCTTACCAAAGTCATTCAAGCGTATACGCTTATATTAGCCCAAATTTACTCGATGAGCACGAGAGATAAAATAAAATAAGGGTAAAAAAAATGTAAAAACTTCGCTTATTACCTCGATTAGGCAACATACTGGTAATAATCAAGCGTCTGCACTTGGCATTTAAAGCATGTGCTTTGACAATTTGCTTTCTCCTGCCATTTACGAATGACTCCCTTACGCACCCACATATCCAACATAGGCTGGAGTGCTTGCAATTCTAAATGAAACTCACGCGTCAATTGCTGAATACTGACAGTTCCCTGATGACAAATATAATCACGTATTTGCAATAACATTTTGTCTCCCTGAACTACGTTTAGTATAACGACCCATGAATACAAAAAACACTAAAATGCTCGCAGCGACAATAATCCACACCAGAAGATGAGGACCGTGTTGGAGCAATTTAGCTGTTTGGTAAAATCCAACAGCCGTTAGATAAGCAACTACAAATGACCAAATTACAGACATCCACATGTATTTTTTATTCGCTTCTTGACGAATCACCGCCATAGTTGAAACACAAGGAATATATAAAAGAACAAATAATAAATAGGCATAAGCACCAATTTTTCCATCAAAACGTTGTGTCATAATGCCATATACTGATTGAGAAACAGAGTTATCTGCAGCACTGGCCAATACGGGATTAACTAAAACCGAAGCTAATTGCCCAAGATTTTGAGGAATGGACCATAAAGCTGCTTTCATCCCTGCTAAAAAATCAAAATTGGCAGCAGCAAATTCTCCTACATGCCCCACCTGTGCATATAATGAATTTAAAGTACCAACAACCACTTCTTTAGCCAACATTCCAGTAAGTAATCCAACCGTTGCCGGCCAATTATCTTGATGAATACCCATAGGTGCAAACACAGGAGTAATCCATTGCCCAATAATGGATAATAAAGATTGACTGGCATGAACACTGCCGTCAACCGTAATGGCGTTTAAACCACCCAAGATCACACAAATAGGGATAATTAACGTTCCAGCACGCATCACAAAAAAGCGCAAACGCATCAAAGTTTCTTTAAACAAACGATGCAAGGTAGGCTTATGATAGGCAGGTAATTCTAAAATTAATGGGGACACATGCCCTTTTAATGTTGACTTACGAAGAATAAAACCAGTGAGCACCGCCATTAAAATACCAATAAGGTATAAAGAAAACACTATATTCTGCCCACCTGTTGGGAAAAATGCGGCAACAAAAACGGCATAAATTGCTAAACGAGCACTACAGGACATAAAAGGACTCATCATGACAGTGAGTAATCTATCTCGCTCTGAGTCTAAAGTGCGCGCTGCCATAATAGCAGGCACATTACAACCAAAGCCCACAATCATGGGTACAAATGATTTACCAGGCAACCCAAGAAGGCGCATCACTTTATCGACAACAAAGGCAGCTCTTGCCATATAACCTGAAGTTTCCAACAGTGACAAAAAGAAAAACATGGCGGCAATAACCGGAATGAAAGTCAGTGTCGTATTAATCCCCTTGCCAATGCCATTTGCCAAAAGCGCAATCAACCAATGAGGTGCGTGCATTTGTTGTAAAAGCCAAGCGGTTCCTTGCACAAAAATAGTATCCGTGCTGATATCAAAAAAATCCTGTAAGGCACCGCCAATATTAATAGCAAATAAAAACATTAAATACATCATACTAAAAAAGATGGGTAAAGCCCAAAAGCGATGTAACACAACGCGGTCTAATTTTGCCGTAAAATGCTCATTAACATCATTGTGCTTACGTTGTATTGCAGTAACTAATTGATGAATTTTTTGGTAGCGTGCGTCAGCAAGTAAAATATCCAAGCTTAATTCATCTTGATTAAATGAAGCCAAATCTTGTTGTAATCCCACGTCGTTAATCAACATATCCCCTTCGGCAATACGACGAGCATAATAATAAGCAAGTGTTTGGCTATATCCTTGATTCAGCAATCTTTTTTCTAAAATGGTCAATGCATTTTGTACTTCAACCGGTACACGGAAAGACCAAGGTAAAATAACCTGAGGTAAGTTTGTCAGTACCTGACGCAGTGAATCAATACCTTGCTTTTTATGTGCTTGAATGGGAATAACGGGACAACCTAACTCACGAGCTAAAGCCGGTACATGAATAGCAATACCCCGTTGCTCGGCAATGTCAGTCATATTTAAGGCAACAATTACGGGCTTTCCTAACTCTAATATTTGACTAGTTAAATATAAATGACGTTCCAAATGGCAGGCGTCGATGACATTAATGATGCAATCAGACTGCATCGTTGCCACAGACTGCGCCGCAATTTGCTCATCTTGACTGACACCTTCCGTATTAACCACTAAAGAATACACACCAGGCAGATCGGTAATCTCAATGTGTTGTGAACCCAAAGAAAAAGACCCGGTTTTCTTTTCAACAGTAACTCCCGGCCAGTTGCCAATGCGTTGATTATCGCCAGTTAATGCGTTGAATAAAGTTGTTTTACCGCAATTGGGATTACCTACCAATAGAACATGAGTCATATACGCTCCACAACTAACTGACTTGCTTCCTCTTTACGTAAGGTCAAAGAGGTTCCTCTAATTTCAATTTGCATTGGACATCCCAAAGGAGCGGTGCGAACAACGACAAATTCAGCACCACATGTCACGCCCAACGATAAAAGCCTGCGTCGGTATTGAATATCAGTAGTACTAAAACTGATTAATCGCGCTCTATCGCCTTGAGTCAACTCAGTAATTCGCATCGTATATAATAAAAACAACAGAGGAAATGGTTAGATTATACCACAAATGATATCGAGAATCATTCTCAATTAAGAAAAATGACTTAGTTCATCAGTCCGATAATGAATGTCTTGATACTATTTAAATTTTGCTATCGTATGAGAGGTTAGACAATAAAATATGTGAATAATAAGACATCCTCCAAGAATGGAATAAGAGAATTTATCTCGAACATACATCGATAGAGGATTATAATATGCAATCAAATTTATACCGATATTCACAGTAATTGTTAGAAAAAAAAAGAGGAATGTGTATTTTTTATGATCTTTTAAAAGCATTGCAAAAAAAGCGTAGATGAACGCATAAACAATCCCTATAAAACTTAAGTAATATAAAGCAATGGGCCACCATCCTCTAAGATCTACATTTGAATATCGAACTACAAATGAGATAAGAACACTGATGATGAAACTATAGAAAATCAAAAACAAGTCCTTCCAAAATTCATCTTTTTTATTATGCTTTTCAGGTATCTCTTTTATTAAGGGAGAGCTCTTATTTGACCATACACAAATTAACCAAATAAGAGGAAAAGTTATTAAAATACCTAAGACAGTAGTTACACCAGAAAAAACATTTAACAATATATATGTTGTGTAAAATCCAAACAAACATAAGGACAATGGATGTATACACTTAAATAAATTCAATCTAGATTTATTCATAATATATTGGCAAATAAAAGATTCACTTTCAGCTTAAAAATATTTCTATATTTAGTTAAAATCGCTTTCCAAAAAATATAATGGAAATATAAAAATGATAAAAAGTTGTCTTTTATTTACAGTCCTATTAAGTCCACTAAATGGAATATGTACCACAGTATTACCTATATTGCCAGCAGAGGTAGTCGGTCGTGATTTAGATGTTTCTAAATTAGGATGGCTGGGTCACGTGGGAATCACTATGGCAGGAAATCTATCAGATGTTGCTCCATGGGTTGTTGAAGCATTAAATGATCCTAATCGAGTTATCCAAGTAAATTATATTAATGACTTTTAAAAAAAATCTCCATATTGGGGAAGCAGATATGGAATTGCAACTGATAGAGAAAAAACTCTTCTGGTGTTAAAAGAAGCAAATACTCAACGTTGTTTACGATCAAAATATACGTTGACAACTTTCTTTTTCCCAGCAACAGGAAGTCTTGATGGTTATCCTACAGATACATGTAAAACAGAAACTATGGGACAATTTAGATGCGATACATTTATGATCTATACTTACTCTGTAGGAAATTATTCGGTATTGAAAAGTGGAGCAGCCTTGCCCAAAAATGTTTTTGCATCTTTTCCCTTAGGTAATGGTGATGGACCTCAAGCATTTGATAATATTCAAGTAACCCCTGATGTTCTTCCCGACACTCAATCATCTTTGAATACTCTTTCACCAACTGAACTTAATAATTTATCTTTAGAAAATTTTATTTTGGTAATTGATAATCATGACAATGCTAAAGCACCAAATATTGCGAATAAAATTTGGGAAATTTATGTACATTATCAAATTGAAGATGTTGATAAAAAAACATTTTTACTGGATTATTTAGGGGGCGTTGGAAGCGCTAATTTACTTCCTGAAGTTATTAAAGAATATCATCAAAGTACAAATCTTGATATTAAGCATGCTTTGCTTTCTCTGACCCAGGTCATATATTCCAGAGAACACCATTTGCAAGAAAATTTATCCATAAAAGAACAATTAATTAGTTTTTATCTAGATTTATTAAATAAAAATAGCCCAAAAAATCAAATGCCATTTAGTGATGCTCAAATTATAGCAACCGGATTAACCGACATCGCATCCAAAGAAACTCTCTTAGATAATATTGAAAAAATAAACTTAATTTTTGCTATGGCCGAACCTTATGAGCAGATAGGATATAAGTGTAATTTAATGCTTGATATAAAATCGCTAGAAGATTTTTACGTACCACAAATTATCCATTTATTAATTAAAGAGAATAATCGACAATTGGATGAGCGATTTTTTTCTTATATTAAAGATGCACTCTCAAGAAATATAAATAACATATCTCCAACAAATAAAAATATTATACGTAACTATTTTAAATCGATTGACCATAAATTCAACAAAATGAATGCAAAGCTAGTAAGTACAGACAAACCATCTAGTATGTTTACTTTTGGAGCATGGTTAGAATCTTCAGCACTAATTAATTCTGCATCCCTCGAAGATGCTGGGCATTTCATTGCTAAATTTTTAGAGCATAAGTCTACTGTTGAGCAAGCTAACTACATAATTGGCCTATCTAAAGCAGATTATTTAAAACACGCCTTTAACACAGAACCTGTTTTTAGAGAATTTATAGAAAAAAATAACAAAATTCACTTAGTGCCTATATCCAAAAACCCTAAACAAGAAATAATTAACTCTGGAATTCAATACTCAGTGAGTTTAATAGAGGGAAAAATATAATTCTCATTCAAACTCATAAAGCAATTATTTTGCTTTATGAGTGTAATAGCTTGGGTCATCCTGGACGTAGTGCTCCTAAAGACGTAATGTGTAAAAGTTATTGATTTTAAAAGTTACGCAATTTCCTGCACTTCTCGCTTGGGATGACGGCTTAAATAATCCACTGATTGCATTTCAATTAATCGACTTAATGTTCGCTTAAACGTCTCTAACATTTCGCCTTTTACATACAATTCCATTACTGGAACTGCAGCCGAAATAATCACCTTAATCCCCCGATCATACATGACATCGATAAAATAAATCAGCATAATGGTTTGCAATGTATGGCTTTCAGTTAAAACGGGCACATCACTTAAAAAAACAGTATCAAATTTGTCCGCAATTTCTAGATAATCCAATTGGCTACGTGGCAAATTACATAACACAGCAAAAGCAAACCAAATCGATTGCTCACCACATTTTAGATAAGGAATATCCCGATTTTGAATGTGAATAGTACCCTGTTCATGAATCCCCCTGGCCAAATGTACAAATTGCTGTTCCATGATTTGCTGGGTTTGCTCATTTAAAGGATATAAATAAGCATCCACTAAAGGTTCTCTACCTATGCGATAATCACGTTGCTCATTTAAATTTAATACTTCACAGTGCTTATTAATGGCTGCGATTGCGGGTAAAAAACGTTTACGATGCACCCCATTTTTGTATAACTCATTAGGTACTGTATTCGAAGAAATCACTAAAACGACCCCATGAGCAATTAATGCTTGCAATAATTCTGCTAGAATCATGGCAAAAGCCACATCATGTACGAAAAATTCATCAAAACACAGAACACGAATAGATTGGGCAATTTCTTTCGCTACCTGCTGCAGTGGATCTTTTTGACCTTGTAAACGCCTTAATTTTGCATCCACTTGCTGCATGAAATGATGAAAATGAAAACGTGCTTTTTTAGGTTCATCTACATGTTCATAAAATAAATCAACTAAATACGTTTTTCCCACCCCAACAGGCCCATAGATGTATAAGCCCTTAATATGGGCACGGCGAAAACGAGAAAACCAGGATGCATTTGCTTTCGTTAAATCTGTTGCTAACCGCTCCATATGAGTGAGTATTTCTCGCTGCAAAGGATCGTCATTAATTTCAGTTCGAACAATTGCCGCATCATACTGAGCTATTAATGTCATATATGTAGAACCTGAGCAAGAAGATAGTCAGTCAAGCGGGCTTTCAGTTCGATTAATTTACCATGGAAGAAATGTGTTGTTTGTGCAAAATGAAAAACCTGGATTTCTGGTTGCGCTTGGCGGGCAAAATCAAAAACAAGTTCTGATGGCACTACTTCATCTTCCTCTCCTTGGATAATCAGCCATGGGTAAGGATTGGAAGTAAGCTCTTGATAATTATAGTGATGAATTGCTGGAGCAATGGTAATTAATAGGCGGTTAGTGCACTGCGATGCCGCACGATAAGCGACAAAAGAACCAAAGGAAAAACCAGCAAAAATAAATTGAACATAAGGGTTTTCTTGCTGCCAGCCATGAGCAATTGCCAACATATCTTCGCTTTCACCAATCCCTGCATCATAAACCCCTTCAGACTGCCCCACACCACGAAAATTAAATCGTAATGAAGGAATACCTAAGTCTTTAAAAGTACGAGCCAACGTAGTGACGACCTTATTATTCATGGTTCCTCCCTGCAGCGAATGAGGGTGTCCTAAAATAGCTACTAAGTTTCCATGAATTTGCTCAGGAACCGTTAAAATAGCTTCCAATTGGCCGATCATACCCTGTAAGAATAATGGATGCTCACCTGGAGTAGCTAACTTTTCAGTGATTTGCATAAAAAACCTGTTATTATAACGACTATAAATGATAACTCAGAATCAACGATGAATAAAATGCATGACAAACAAAAAGACTTATCTACTTCTACACCACAAACCCTTTGGTCTAAGCGTTTCATCCTGCTTGTAGTTGTACCCACAATCGTCATTTTTTCTGGTATTCTCCTTTATCTACTTGGTGGCCGCTATGTTGCCACTGATAATGCTTATGTCAAAGCAGATTTAATTCCCTTAAGCCCTCAAGTATCAGGAGTGATTCAAAAAGTATTTGTCCAAGAAAATCAAAATGTCAAAAAAGGTGAATTATTGTATCGAATTGACCCACAACCCTTTAAAGTTGCTCTTACCAAAGCCGAATCAAAACTGGCACAAACCCGCACCGACATTATGGCCATGAAAGCAAATTATCGTGAAAAGCAAGCAGAAATTGCTTTAGCACGTACTAAATATGATTTTTCCTTACGCAATAAACAACGACAAGACGATCTGGCAGCGAAACATTTTACTTCTCAATCAAGTCTAGATGAAGCTAATGAAAGTGCAGAAATTGCTGCCCAACAAATAGTAACGAGTCAACATAATTTACAAAGTTTAGTTGAATCTCTCGCAGGAAATGTCAATGCTCCAGTTGAAGAACATCCAACCTATTCAATTGCAAAAGCAGAATTGGAACAGGCAAAGCTTAATTTAGAACACACCGAAGTTAGAGCTCCTGTCGCGGGAACCATCAATATTCCACCCAAACAAGGCCAATATGTAGCCCAAGGCACCGTATCCATGTCTTTAGTCGCTAATAAACATCCATGGATCGAAGCCAATTTTACAGAAAAAGAACTAACCTATGTTCACCCAGGACAAAAAGTAATTACCACAATTGATCTTTATCCCGGTAAAAAATGGACTGGCATTGTGCAAAGTTTAAGCCCTGCAACCGGTTCAGAGTTCTCAATCATTCCCGCACAAAATGCAACGGGCAATTGGGTTAAAATTGCTCAGCGCATTGCTGTACGCATTCAAATAAACCAAAAATCCAATATGCCACAATTAAGATCAGGATTGAGTGCTTGGGTAGAGATAGATACTGAACATAAACGTTATTCATTAAAGAAATCAGCCTAATAAGGCCAAGTTATGTCAGAAAATCTAAATCAATATCCGCAAACAACAGACCGACTTTTTATTACCTTATCGGTGATGTTGGCCACAGTGATGCAATCTTTGGACACAACCATTGCCAACGTCGCATTACCACATATGCAAGGTGGAATGGGGGCTACGCAAGAACAAATTTCTTGGGTGCTTACTTCGTATATTGTTGCTGCTGCAATATTTACGCCCCTGACTGGTTTTCTTGGTGATCACTTCGGCCGCAAGCGAATTTTTATCTGGTCAGTCGTTGGTTTCACTGTCGCTTCAATGCTTTGTGGCGTAGCGCAAAGCTTGGTGCAAATTATTCTGTTTCGTTTATTACAAGGGATCTTTGGTGCCAGTTTGGTTCCCTTATCTCAATCCGTATTATTAGATTCTTTTCCGCGAGAAAAACATGGTTCTGCTATGGCGATGTGGGGTATGGGAGTTATGGTTGGCCCTATTCTTGGCCCTTCTCTTGGCGGCTGGCTAACAGAATATTACAATTGGCGCTGGGTATTTTATATTAATCTACCTTTTGGCATCTTGGCCTGGTTTGGACTCTCTATGTTTCTGCGTGAAAACTCACTTAAACTTAACAAACATTTTGACATGATGGGTTTTGCCTTTTTAAGTATTGCCATCGGTGCTCTGCAACTCTTTCTTGATCGTGGAGAATCCCTGAATTGGCTTAATAGTAATGAAATTATGATTGAACTATTAATAGCCATCTTATGCGTGTACTTATTCATAGCACATATTCTCACCTCTCGTAGCCCATTTATTGATCCGGCAATGTTTAAGGATCGTAATTTCAGCGTTGGTCTTATGTTCATCTTTATTATCGGCATCATTTTATTAGCCACTATGGCCTTAATGCCGCCCTACATGCAAAACTTGTTGAATTATCCGGTAATCGATGTAGGCATTATCTTAGCTCCTCGTGGTATTGGTACTATGGTTGCTATGATGATTGTAGGTAAACTCTCTGGCAAAGTAGATACGCGTTACCAAATTTTCTTTGGAATGGTACTGACTAGCTATTCCTTATGGCTTATGACGTTATTTAACACGGACATTACCAGCAAAGATATTATCTACTCAGGGGTAATTCAAGGATTTGGTTTAGGATTTATCTTTGTGCCACTATCAACACTATCTTTTGCTACTCTTTCACCTCAATATCGTAATGATGGTACCTCTTTGTTTAGCTTATTCCGTAATATTGGTAGTAGCATTGGCATTTCCATTGTGATGACTAAATTAGCGCAAAATGCTCAGATCAATCATGCCGCTTATGCTTCATTCATAACCCCAATCAATATTGGTCTTAAACAAGCAAGTGAAACAGGAATTTATAATATTCACTCACCAAGTGGATTAGTATTCCTGAATACTCAAGTGAGCACACAAGCGACTTTGCTGGCCTACCTGCAAGATTTCCGCTTTATGATGATGCTCGTGCTTTCTGCACTGCCTTTACTGTTTTTTTTGAAAGCTCCTGCTAAAAAATCCACTACTGAAGCACCTTCTCAATTACCTGAATTTGAACTATGATAAAGGAGCACTGACCTTCATGGCAGCGACTCTTTAACACGCTTATTTTTGGAGGACTTGATCCATGCGACAGGTACCTGTAGTACATACTAATGCTCACTTCAATCCATTAAGGAGTGCAGCATGAACGTTCATGATTTTAAACGTAAAAAACAAGAGCAGCAAAAAATTGCCATGCTGACTTGCTATGATTATCCATCTGCTTGCACTATTGCCGAATCCAATATAGATTGTGTGCTAGTGGGTGATTCGGTGGCGATGGCAGTTCATGGGCATGACACCACGATTACTGCAACCATGGACATGATGATTTTACATACAAAAGCAGTAGCTCGTGGTTTAAAACAACAATTTTTGATTACTGATTTACCTTTTCTAAGCCATAAAATCGCTTTAGAGAACACTGTTGAGAACGTGCGAAGTCTGTTATGTGCTGGTGCACAAGCCATCAAAATAGAAGGTGGTGATGCCAATACGTGTCAAACCATAGCCTATTTAGTTAGCGCTGGTGTTCCAATTATTGGGCATATTGGCTTAACTCCACAATCAATTCATCAATTAGGCGGCTTTAAAGTTCAGGGTAAAAGCCAAGAACAAGCTGATCTTTTATTGCAACAAGCAAAACAACTTGAACACGCAGGCTGTTGTGCTTTGGTTATTGAGTGTGTTCCTCAGCATGTGGCACAAGCAATCACCAATGTCCTAAGCATCCCCACCATCGGTATTGGTGCAGGGCCATACACAGATGGTCAAGTGTTGGTATGGCATGACATGCTTGGTTTGCAAACTAGCTTTAATCCTAAATTTGTAAAGCGTTATGTCCAAGGCAAAGAAGTTTTGCTTGGTGCAATCAATAATTATGCTCAACAAGTGCATCAAGTAAGCTTTCCAACACCAGAATATACATTTTAATTATCAGGAGTTATTTGTGCGCGTTTTCCATGATCTCAACGAATGGATGCATTTTCGTAAAAATTTACCTGTTGATGCATCCTTAGGTTTTGCTCCAACTATGGGCAATCTGCATGCCGGACATGCTTCACTGTTTTTAGCAAGTAAAAAAGAGAATCAATTTACAATCTCTAGTTTATTTGTAAATCCCACTCAGTTTAATCAAGCAGATGACTTCAAACACTATCCTCGCACTTTAGAAACAGATTTACAGTTAATGGAAGAAATTGGCGTTGATTTTTGTATTTTACCGACGGACAAAGCAATGTATCCGGATCAATACAATTATCAAATACAGGAACAACAACTTTGTCAATTAATGGAAGGAGCCCACCGTCCCGGGCATTTTAATGGAGTATTAACAGTAGTAATGAAGTTATTAAATTTAACGAAACCTCATCGGGCTTACTTTGGTGAAAAAGATTATCAACAATATTTACTCATTCGCGAGATGGTGCATGCATTTTTTATGAATATACAAATCATTGCCTGCCCAATTATTCGTGAACCAAGTGGATTAGCTTACAGCTCACGAAATAATCGCTTGAATCAAGAGCAAAAAGCTTTAGCTGTAGTTTTTGCGCAAATATTTCAACAGCATGATAAAAGCAGTGAACAAATTAAAATGGAGCTTACTGCTCAAGGCATTAACGTAGAATATATTGCAGAATATCAAGAACGACGTTTTGCAGCGGTGAAAATTGGTGAAATTCGTCTTATTGATAATTATTTTATAACTCTTAAAGAAACTGTGTAATTATTGTACCATATTCAGGGGAGAACATATTTAATATGTTCCCCCTCAGTTCATTAGATACTTTGTTCAACTTATCTTTGAGACAAACCAGTATCTTGTAAATCATCAACACTACCTTTCGAAAGAAACTTTTCGATGATTACTTGATCAAGATGCTTCATAAAGTTTGACCGAAAGAGGAAATTATCAATAGCACAGAACATTAAAAAAAATTTATTGTAAATTTTACTGTGGGATAAATTTTCTCCTAAATATAATAAGGAACTACCAATTGCGCTGCTTAAACTTAAATTGCTCATTTTATATTTCATTTCTTGTAGAAAGGATAAGCAAAACCTAGGCACATCATATTGAGATGTTGTGATAATACAAAAATGAGCAGCTTTTTTGGCTGTTGACGAAAAAGAATTATCTACACGCTCGATTAACCAACGCTGCTCGTTAAGAAAGGTTTTAAAATAAAGCGAGCCTACATTAAACCGCTGAGCTATGCCTTGATGTTCTGAATTTTTGGCATGCTCTTCTCCCATTAGCGCAACCCACTTTTCTCCAATTATAGGTAGATTATTTTCAATAACAGAAGAAAAAAAAGCATTACCTTCTTTTACTCTTTTATTTACAAAACCTCCTCGATCTATATAAAGAGAAGACTTGAATATGGATGAACCCTCTTGTAGCATTTCTTGACTGTCCATGGCAATAATTCTTATTCCATTCTTTTTAGCAGCTAAAACAACTTGAGTATAATTATTGTCTTGTACCTGCTTAATTAAGGGGGATACTTTCCCTTCTTTTTCTTCTCTATGAAGACGAACTATTTTACTGGCACGGATTAAATCTTTTTCTACCTTATCACAGATTGTTTTCATATTTTGATCTATGTGCTTTGCATTAAGGATTAACTCCTTACGGAAGTTTTTTAATGGCCAATGTTCCGAATCTTCATCCATACCTTCTAATATTTTATCTCTAATTTGTTGCAGCGGCAGGCATTGGTCCATTTCGGTTAATATTATTTGCACTTCAGGATCCAGCTCAACGTCATTACTTGAGATAAATCTATCGAGTTTTTCTTGAATGGTAGTTGGTAATCCCTCTAAAAATAAAGTTGTAAAACCTGCCTCTTTTAAAGCAGCCATGTTTAAGATTAAAAACTTTTTAGGTGTAATATCAAAATGACGTTCGCCAATGACAAAACTGCTTTTTAATAGGTTCTGTAAGTCGTATAAAGTTGCAGAATATGCTGTTGCATTACGAGAGTTTTTAGCGTCTGAAAAAAAATACATGGCAAAATTCAAGTTATTCAATGAAATTTGGTAATTATACTATCTCTATCATTAAGTGTAAATTAAATAAACATATTTAATATAAAATATACTTTTAGATTTTTATTAAAACTAAAGTGAACGTGAATGACAAAACTAAACAAGAACCTGTTGGTAGTCAAGCAAGTTCTTGTTTGAAAAGTTTTTTCTTTGGTAGCATCTATAGGTTTTATGATAGTTCCGGAACAGCAGTAGCCGCAGCAACTGCTTCAGCAACGACTGCTTGGGGAGCTTGTAGATAGCTTGAGCAGAGTAACGTAGATTGTGCAGGGATACCGGCCCATTGCGTGTTTTCAGGCAAACATTCTCCCTTCATTAATAATGAAAGACTACCTAAGGCAGAATTTTCTTCCATTACCGTGTTGTAAAGGACTATTGAGCCAACACCTACATTACATCCTGAATTAATGATCACATTAGATACTTTGAAGATACGATCTTCATAAAGGTGCGTTTGAATGATTGTTTCTGCATTAATACAGACATCATCACCAATAGTAATTAAATCAAATTCGGAAAATTCGGCACTGTCAGTGAATACACGTTTCCCAGCTTTAGTTCCCAAGCAACGATGAACCCACAATGCAAATGGCGTACCCAAAACTTTATTCGTGAAATGCGGATTAGTATAATAGTTATAGGAATACTCAATTACATCATTTTTCCAAATAAATGGATCCCAAATGGGTTTGGTTAATGGTTTTAGCTTACCGAGTAAAATCCACTTTAAGCCAACTAATACCCCAATTAAGCACACGGTAAAAAAGAGCTCTGAAACAGGCAATACCAATGCTGTTGCAAGCCATGAGTAATTATTTAACATGTAATCCAACACATAGAGCATGTTAAATAAAACAATCAAGGAAAAAGCCGTTGGTAAGAGAATCCTGAAAAATTCAATTGCTAAACGCGTGAGAAACAGTTTCTTGGAGGGATAAAAAGTATCTTTATCCGAAAAACCAACAAATAATTCCCGTTTAGGTAAATAAACCGCAGGTGAACCTAACCAAGCTGAATTTGGTTCAGTTGCCTTATCTCCAGGAGGTGTAACCGACAAACATCCCAATAATGCACTTTCACCAATTGCTTTTCCTGAAGATAATAAACTCACATTACCAACAAACCCTCTACGGCCAATAGTAACTGGAGCAAACGTAATCATGCCTTGATGTACCAAAGGCCAAGCGAGTGCCACTGAGCTTGCGGTAAATCCTCCTTCTTCAATAGTTACTAAATCAGGAATAATATGCGGTGTTTCACCCATTTCTACGCCTTTACCCAATTTAGCACCAAGCAGACGTAAAAATGCAGGCAGATAAAGTGTATCTGCCATAATTGAAATCTCATCGCTATCAAGCATTTTCACAATGATCCAATGGCGTAAATAGTAAAAACTTTTCAATGTGTATTGGCCAGGTTTTATCTTATCCATAAGTAATCTTTTACAAACAATAATGCATAAATAATAAAGACTTAAAAAGAGTACTGAACCTAAAGGTATTGCGAAAAACATGGTGGTAAAATAACGATTTTGATCATAATAATAAGTCACCAAAGAAATGCCAGGAATAAAGCATAAATAAAACATTACCATGACAAATACGACACCCAAGTAATGCAAAATGCCAAACAGCGTATTTTCGATTAGGGATGAATTACTTGGCTTTACTTTATTTCGAGTGACATGGTCAGCTGGTAGAATACCTGGAATCGCAGGAGAACCAGCAAAATAAGTACCATGAGGAATAAAGCCTTGCGCAGGTAACATCGACATCTCATCAAGCACCGCATTATCTTCAATCACGGTATTAAAACCAACAACTGCTCTTGAACCAATATAGCAATTATTACCAATATCAATCGTACCAATTTTTAGCCAGCCATCTTCAACGGTATAACCATAAAGGCGACTGTCGGTGCCAATCGATGTATTATCCCCTATATTTAACAAATCAGGCGTTGCAATTTGCATCGAACCTAAATAGCAATTCTTTCCAATTCTTGCACCCAAAAGCTTATAATAAATATTCGCAAGCGGCGATCCTACTAAAAACTTAGCTAAAAATAGGTTCTTTTGTAAGCGCTGTACCAACCACCAACGAAAATAAAACCAGCCCCAAAGCGGATATTCACCCGGCTTCACACGCCCTAACAAGATCCATTTCAGCCCTACTGTAATCAACAAAGAAATGATAGGTAACGATAAAAATAAGCCTAAAAATGCGAGTTGTGATTCGCGAGAAATAATTGAATATTCAGAGGTAATCCAGCTGTAGCACAAGACTACAGCTAACAATTGTAAAGTACCTACTGCATATTGTAATAAGCAACCAAAAAATTGTCCTACACCACAAAGATAATATTTCCACTGTGGCGCACGATATTTTGGCTTATTGACTGGCTCTTCTTCCATATGATTGGCATTTAAAAGTTTAAATTTTTGCTCTAATTGCTCAATTGTAGGATTTTTATAGAGATCTAAAATGGAAATATTTTTTAACGCCGGGATCTTTCTTAAGTTAGAAATGGCTTTGGCTGCAAGCAACGAGTGACCACCTAAATCGTAGAAAAAATCTGCGTCTATAGAAATTTGCGGATAATCTAAAACTTTTTCCCAAACGCGAGAAATTTCTTTTGCCAATTCAGATTGAGGCTTAACATAAGCCTTTTCTGTTTTTGTTAATGTGGGTTTAGGTAACGCCTTCCGGTTTACCTTACCACTAGATAAAACTGGAAACGATTCCAAAGTTTCAATCAGGGCAGGAAGCATATAATCGGGTAAATTGGCCCGTAAAAAAGTTTTAAGCTCATTCACATTAAAGACTTTGGCTTCCTCCAAAACTACATAAGCGACTAAAGTAGGTTGCTCCAAAGTTTGTACGGAAGCTACAGCTTGCTTTATTCCTGCAAACTGCATCATAACGTTTTCAATTTCATTTAATTCAATACGAAATCCACGTAATTTGACTTGATCATCAACTCGTCCTGCAAAACGTAAATCACCATTCTCTGCTCTGGAAGCCAAGTCTCCTGTACGATATAAGCGTTGATTTTTATTGACAAGATGAACAATAAATTTTTCTGCAGTGGCTTCTGGACGGTTCACATAACCACGAGCCAAAGCCAGACCACCAATACATAACTCACCTTCTTGCCCTGGTTCTACCTCTTGTAACTGCTCATTTAAAATTAAGACTTCATAACCAGGTAACGGTTGACCAATAGTGACTTCTTTGTCAGGATAACATTCTGCATAAGTCGCAATGACCGTAGCTTCAGTAGGACCGTAAGTATTAACAATACGTAAGCCCTTACGACTCCATTGTTTTACCAATCGAGCAGGGCATATTTCTCCACCTAAGACGAGCAAACGCAAAGCAGGCAACGCCCCTTCCAAAGTGGATAAGAGCGTAGGGACTGTGGAAAAAACGCTAATTTGATGCTGTTGTAAAAAAGAAACTAATCCTAAGCCAGAACGAACTTCTTTTGAAGTGCATGCGATTAAACTTGCTCCATTGGCAAAAGCCATCCACAACTCTTCAAGTGAGGCATCAAAAGCTAAAGAAAATCCCTGATAAACGCGATCCTCGCTAGTCATCTCATAAAGCCTGGATGCTTCGCTCACGTAATGACAAATACTTCTTTGGGGAATTTCTACACCTTTGGGCTGACCTGTGGAACCTGAAGTGTAGATAACATAACAGAGCTTATCACCATCTTGCTCATGATTATCGAATATGAGACGTTTAGTAGACTGTTGCGAAATTTCTTCACTCAAAAGATCAAGAGCAAAAGCCTGTGGCCATGCCAGTTTTTTGTGCGCTAATTGACTCGAAGAAGTCAAAACCGCATTTAAAGGAAGATCAGAAAAAATATAATTAATCCGTTCTTCCGGATAATCTACCTCAATTGGCACATAAGCCGCCCCAGCTTTAAGAGTCGCTAAAATAGCTACATAGCACTCTACAGAACGCTCTAAAAGGATCCCGACAATACTGTTCTGGTTAATATTTTGGCCTTGAAGATAGTGAGCTAGCTGATTAGCACGACATTCTAATTCTTGGTAAGAAATAAATACATTATCACAAACCAAAGCAATATTACTGGGCCAGTTATCAGCTGCCCGCTCAAAAAATTGATGCAAATACATAGTGTTATCACCGGATGAAAAACTCACAGTTGGCTTGCTCCTACTAATTGCATCGTTTTTTACATTATTATTTATTTTATTGTTTATTTTTAAAAAGAAGCTGTTAGATCGTATGATTAAATATATTATATTTATGGCAAATAGTAAAAGAATTACAAAAAACTCAACCGCAGAGCCAATTTCTGCGGCGATTATAATTCTTTCTTTAACGACAATCGACTACCTAAACAAATATTTCTTGCAAGAAATTAGTCATTGCCTGCCAAGAACGTTTAGCAGCTATTTCATTATAAATTAAACCTGATTGAATATCATGCGCTTGTGGGTTCGTAAACGAATGTTGTACCAAGCCATACATATGTACTTGCCTGTCCACTTGTGCTTCAGTCATTTCCTGACAAAACTCATGAACTACATCAGGCTTAGCCAGAGGATCATCATAACCATGCAACACTAAGATTTTGGCTTTAATCGCTCCAGACTTCATTGAGCCAGTTTTATGCAATAAACCATGGAAGCTTACAGCACCTTTAATATCTGCTCCAGAACGTGCTAATTCCAGGGCGCATAAGCCACCAAAACAAAAGCCAATAATTGCAATTCGATTTTTATCTACTTCAGGTAAAGAACGCACTGCATCGAAGGCAGCAGTAACACGTGCACGAAGCATCGCTTGATCTGCAAAAAAAGGCTGGATTAAGGCTGATTTTTCTTCAGTCGTAATTGCAGTATGAGCCTTTCCATACATATCCAGCGCAAAACCAATATACCCCATTTCTGCAAGCATTGTAGCTTTCTGGCATGCGAATTCCCCTCGTCCCGACCAATCATGAGTCACAATCACTGCTGGACGAGGTTCTTTAGTGCTTGTGTTATAGGTTAGAAAACCATGTAATTCATGATCGCCTTGTTGATAAATATGATTTGAGGTATGCATATCTTATCCCTGAAATAAATGATATGGATAGTCTAGGTTAATCCATGTAAATGTCCAATACTTTAGAACAGTAACTTAATCAATTTATTCATACTTTTCTTCCTTGCGTACTAAAAAATTGGTCTAAACTAAAAATAAACACTAAAGGAATAGACATCATGATAACTGATTCATTAGCTCAAGTAAGAGATATACTTCATGCGCAGTTCTGTTATCAGGTTTTTATTACACCCATTCATTTACCAATTGAAAAAGAATATCGCCATTTTGCACGATTAGCATGTTCCATTATGGAAGAAAAACGTACAGAAGCTATTCAGGAGCATGTTCCTCGTCACCATGTATTGCATCATTTTGTTCCCGAAACCAAGATGAAAAATAAAAAAATTCTGATTACTCATGGCTGGATGTCACGTGCAGCTTATATGGTACGCTTTATTAATGCATTACATCTTAAAGGTTATGAAGTCTATGCTTTGGATTTCCCTGCCCATGGTGAGGCCAAAGGATTACAATTACCCTGGACTGATGCAATAGCAGTCATCAATAAAACGCTTAACCATTACGGCCCCTTCTATGGAGTTATTGGCCATTCCTTTGGTGGTTCCATGCTATTAAATACCTTAAATTTGGCAGGACAATTACCTGAATGGCGCTTAAACCATAAACCTGAGCGTGCAGTATTAATTGCCTCCCCTACTCAAATGCGTAGTCCAGTAAACCATATGGCGAAAAAACTTAGATTAAGTGGTAATGGATATTTACTCTTACGTCATCTCATACAAGGACAAGCTAAAATTGATTTAAACCGGGTGCAATTGAATCATTTCGTTTCACAAACACCTAATATTCCTTTTTTATGCGTTCATGGTGAATTAGATAAAACGGTAAATACACGCGAGTCCATTCGCTTTTGCAGAACTTATCAAAATGCTGACTTACGCATTTTGCCTGATGCAGATCATGTCAGTGTACTCATGGATGAACGTGTGGAACATATCGTCTGTGATTTTTTAGAATAAGCCTTAGTTTTACCTTGTTAGCATAAACCGGTATTTAAGCTTCAATAAATTGACGAAGCTTTTTCATCGCATTTTTTTCAAGCTGACGAACGCGCTCCGCAGATATACCGTATTTATCTGCTAAATCATATAAAGTCAGCTTGTTGTCTGCCAACCATCGCTGTTGCAAAATATCCTGGCTACGTTCATCAAGCTGCTCTAAAGCCAAAAATAGCTTTTCACGTCCTTGATCGCCCACTCTTTCTTTTTCGATTGTCGCCGCTGGATCATCGTCAGGATTAAATAAGTAACGCTCTGGAGCGATATGAAAATCATCACTGTCATCATCCGATGCATCAAACGCGGTGTCCATCGCATTCATGCGTTGTTCCATCAGGAGCACATCTTCAGTACTGACACCTAAATCTTCAGCAACCGCAGCAACTTCTTCTTTAGTATACCAACCCAAACGATTTTTCATTTGGCGAAGGTTAAAAAATAATTTACGCTGAGCCTTAGTCGTGGCAACTTTAACAATACGCCAATTGCGTAACACAAACTCATGAATTTCTGCTTTAATCCAATGTACCGCAAAAGAGACCAAACGCACTCCCATCTTAGGATCAAAGCGTTTTACTGCTTTCATCAAGCCAATATTACCTTCTTGGATTAAATCATTTAATGGTAGACCATAGCCCATATAACCACGAGCGACACGAACAACATAACGTAAATGAGCAAGAACCAAGCGGCGTGCGGCTTCAAGGTCTCCTTCCAAATGAAAACGTTCTGCGCAAGAGAGTTCCTCCTCTAACGTTAACATAGGAATTTGATTAACCCTATGAATATACGCATCAAGGCTACCAATAGGTAAATTTATTGCTGTAAGTTGCAATTGCTGACTCATACTACTTCCTCTAGTCATAAGATCTGAAAAAAACTATAAATGTGGCTCCATAGAGGCCAACTGGCGTTTAACGGATAAACGAGCCCCTATCAAGCCAAGTATAATAGCAAAAATAATAAGTATCAACACCTGTCTTATCGATAATAAATTTAACGAGTAGTGTATTTGATAAACAGTTACCAATTGATTAACCGCCATACCTAAACTTAAAATAAAAATATTCACTAAGAACACGGCAAAAATCGCCCCAATCACACCATACCAAACACCTGAATATAAAAAAGGCCTCAAAATAAAGGGGTCTTTAGCGCCAATCAATTTTAATACCTGAATCTCTTCATGGCGGCTATGTAACGCTAAACGTAAGGTAGTACCTATAATTAAAATTACCGCTAACGCTAATAACGCCAATAACGCATTGGCAAAATTAGTTGCAAAACCTAAAATTGCATCTAAACGACGAATCCATTCCATATCCACTTTTGCCTGTTCAACTTCAGGTATGGATTGTAATTGTCTTGATAATAAATCTAATTTCGCTGGCGAATCTATATTGAGCGCGGGAACAACATGAATCACCGCTGGTAAAGGATTTTCTGGTAAATGTTGCATAATGTCTTGCATGCCTTCTTGTTGCGTTAGCTCCGATAAGCCTTCTGCTGCCGATTTTAAAGAAGCTTGGGCAACACCTTCTGTTTCACGGATACGTTGCACTATTTTTTGCTGCTGTGCATCAGCCAAATTAACCTTTAAGTACAAGGAAATATACCCACCACGCTGCCAGTCAGCCGTTAATTTATGAATATTATCGCTAAAGACCCAAAACAATGCGGGTAATGCCAATGCAATGGCAATAACAATAGAAGTCATTAAGGTCGCCAAAGGTCGATTACATAAATAATTGAAGCTCTGAGTAGCTGCCTGGAGGTGAAAAGCCAAAAGTGAATGCCATTTTTTTAACATACTAACCGACCTCCTTTGAGCATAACAATGCGATGTTTCATACGTGCAATTAGCGGCAAATCATGAGTGGCAACAAGAACACTTACGCCAACTTGATTAAATTGCTCAAAAAGGGACATGATTTCACTAGATAATTTGGGATCTAAATTCCCTGTTGGCTCATCAGCAAGCAACAACACAGGCTTATGTACAACTGCACGTGCAATTCCTACACGTTGCTGTTCACCACCTGATAAATGAGAAGGCAACATTTTTTCTTTATTTAATAAACCAACCATATCCAATGCGGCATGCACTCGTTTTGCAATCATTGGATAATGAGTTCCATGAATGTGTAAAGGCAAAGCGACATTATCAAAAACACTACGATCATTAAGCAAATAAGGTGATTGGAACGTAATGCCTAATTGACTACGATGTACAGCTACATCACGTTGCTTTAACTGGTTAAGACGCACACCATTGACGACAACTCGTCCTGAAGTAGGCCACTCAAGCAAGGCGATTAATTTTAATAAGGTACTTTTACCTGCTCCAGAATGCCCTGTAAGAAAAACCATTTCTCCTTTTTGCATAGAGAAATTAACATTACTCAAGGCTTCAAAGCCTCCAGGATAACGTTTGCTTACCTGCTCAAATGTGATCATCAAATAAGGCACCCACAAATTGTTCAGTATTAAAAGGACGTAAGTCTTCTATTCCTTCACCAATCCCTAGATAACGAAACGGTATTCCTAATTCATTCGCAATGGCAAATAAAATTCCACCTTTTGCTGTACCATCTAACTTAGTCATGGTCACACCCGTGACACCGATTGCTTCGTGAAATTCGCGTGCCTGAACCAATGCATTTTGTCCAATACTTGCATCTAAAACCAACATTGTTTCATGAGGTGCAGCCACTGACAGCTTCTGTAACACACGTTTCACTTTCTTTAATTCATCCATTAAATTGTCTTGCGTATGTAAACGCCCGGCCGTATCTGCAATCAAAACATCAATCTTACGTGCTTTAGCCGCTTGCAAAGCATCAAACACTACAGAAGCACTGTCTGCGCCTGTTTGCTGGGCAATCACCGGGATATTATTACGCTCACCCCAAATTTGCAGTTGTTCCACTGCTGCTGCTCTAAAAGTATCACCAGCAGCCAACATTACCTTTTTATCTTGTTGTTGAAATTGCTTGGCTAATTTGCCTATGGTGGTGGTTTTACCTGCACCATTAACTCCAACCATTAAAATAACAAAAGGTGAATGATCTTCGGTTTCCAAAGTCAAAGGATAATTATTTTTATTTAAAATAGCCTGTAATTTTTCTTTAAGTGCCTTATAAACAGCATCCCCGTTAGTGAGCTGTTTGCGCTCTAATCCTTCGGCTAATTCTTTAAGTATCGCTTGCGTTGTGTCAATGCCTAAATCTGCAGTAATCAGGAGGGCCTCTAATTCATCAAATAGCTCTTGACTGATCTCTTTCTTACCCAATAGTAAGCGACCAATGCCATCTCCTAATTGGTGGCGGGTTTTGCTTAATCCCTTGCGAAAACGAGCAAAAATGCCTTCTTTTGCCGTTTCAACCACTGATTCAACTATCGCAGGTTCTGCACTCTCAGATAAAGGTGCTATAATAGTCTCTGGGTTATCATTTTTAGTTTGGGTTTCATCGCGGCTTCGTTTAAACCATTTAATCATGTTAGTGTACAAATCCTAAAAAATGTGAAATTCTATCATCTTTTTTGCTTTGAGGTTAATTTGTGCGCAAAATAATCATCGCTTTATTAATGGTACTATCTTGCCAGACCTTCAGCCAAGTTCAAGAGTATACCTTGAATAATGGATTAAAAATATTGGTCAAAGAAGATCATCGTGCTCCTATTGTCGTTTCCATGATTTGGTATCATGTAGGTTCTGCTGATGAGCCAGGTGGCATTACTGGCGTATCCCATGCTATTGAGCATTTAATGTTTAAAGGAACCAAAAATTATCCTTTAGGTGTTTTTTCCAAAACCATTGCTACAATTGGTGGCCAATCGAATGCATTTACCAATAACGATTATACCGCTTTTTTTGAAAAAACAGCAGCATCACAGCTAGCAACTAGCTTCAAACTGGAAGCAGATCGAATGAACAATTTACTGCTGGATCCCAATGAGTTTGCTAAAGAAATTAAGGTTATTCAAGAAGAACGTCGCTTACGTACAGACGATAATCCGCAAGCGTTAGCCTTTGAGCGCTTCCTAGCAACAGCGCATTTATCTGCTCCTTATAGTCATCCCGTTATTGGCTGGATGAGTGATCTGCAACAAATGACTGTTGATGACGTTAAAAAATGGTATGAAACCTATTATGCACCTAATAATGCAACTCTTGTAGTTGTTGGTGATGTTCAAAGTGACGCAGTACATCATTTAGCATCGCAATACTTTGGTGATCTTCCCAAGAAATTAATTCCTGAGCGAAAACAGCAATTAGAACCACCAGGATTAGGGAAAAAAATAGTGCATGTGCAAAGCAATGCGAAATTGCCTATTGTGGTGCTAGGATATACTGTCCCAGGGTTAAACACTGCCCAAAAAACTTATGAGCCTTATGCACTAGAGCTTATTGCCGGTATTCTTGATGCGGGTGACAGCTCTCGTTTTGCGAAAAATTTGATTCGTGGCAAGCATATTGCTAATGGGGCCAGCACTTATTACAATCTATACACCCGCTATCAAACGCAATTTATTGTTTATGGCGCCCCCACAGAAGATCAAAATATCCATAACTTAGAAAAATCTTTAGTTAACGAATTGAATGACTTGAAAAAAAATCCGGTCAGCGAAAAAGAATTACAGCGCGTTAAAAACCAAATTATTGCGCAAAAGATTTATGAAAAAGATTCCATTTTTGGCCAAGCCAATGAATTAGGCTTATTAGAAACCGTTGGTCTAGGATGGAAAAAAGCGCAGGAATATACTCAAGCTATCAACTCAATTACTGCAGAGCAAATACAACAAACTGCACAACGCTACTTCCAAGAAAAAAATATGACGGTAGCCGAATTAGAACCTGAATCGCAACCGAAGGTAAAACCATGAGAATTTTTAGTACCTGCCTAATGGCACTCGCACTTAGTCTCTCACAAACAGTGATGGCCTATACTTTTAAAACAGAAAAATGGCACACCGCCAATGGTGTACAAGTAATCTTTTACCCTGCACCAGAAGTCCCTATGCTCGATATTAGCTTAGCTTTTGCTGCCGGCTCCTCCTATGATGGCAAGCAATATGGTTTGAGCGCATTAACTAGTCGCTTAATAAACCAAGGCAATGCAGGTCTTGATGCTTCTGCAATTGCAGATTCTTTGGCAGATACTGGCGCGCAATTTAACATCGATAACAGCCGAGATATGGTCGTTTTAAATCTAAGAACTTTAGTCACTAAAGAAGCCTTGGCTCAATCCACTACCACTCTTGCTCAGATTATCAATCATCCCGATTTTCCCGATGACGCCTTTAATCGTGAAAAACAACAATTGCTGATGTCCATTGAACAAAGTAAAGAATCTCCGGAAGAAGTGGCTGATCTTAACTTTTTCCAAGCTTTATATCAGGATCACCCCTATGCACATCCGGTAAACGGCACCAAAGAAACATTAAAAACCATCAGTAAACAACAGTTACTGGATTTTTACCATCGCTATTATATTGCTAATAATGCAGTTTTAGTTCTGGTAGGCGACATTAACAGTCAAACAGCACATCAGCTCGCTGACAAGCTCACCAAAGAATTACCTAAGGGAGAAAAAGCAATCCCAGTGATGCAGGCGCATCAATTGGCAAAAGCAGAAACGCTTAATACCCCATTCCCATCATCACAAACGATGATTCGTCTTGGTCAGTTAGGTATTGATCATCATAATTCTGATTACTTTCCCTTAATGGTAGGTAATTATATTTTAGGTGGCGGCTCTTTAGTTTCGCGTTTAGCTGTTGAAGTACGCGAAAAACGTGGCTTGACTTATGGTGTGGACAGTCAATTTGCTCCTATGCCTGGCGAAGGGCCGTTTCTAATCAGTTTGTCTACGCACAATGAACAAGCTCCTAAAGCTTTGGATGTTATTCAAAATGTGTTACACAACTACATTGAAAATGGCCCAAGTGACCAAGAGTTGAACGATGCAAAACAATATTTAACCGGCAGTTTCCCACTGTCATTAGCCAGCAATCGTAGCA
>NZ_JASGFU010000018.1:0-51592 GCF_047605385.1 Legionella sp.
CACTATAAAACTGCCTTCTTTTCAATTAATTAAAATTTTGTTCACAGAACCTAGAAACTGGTTTCCATCTGTGAGTGTTTTTTTTGATGCCATTGTTCTGCCACTTCACGAAAAGTAAGTTTGGTTTGTTCGCTAACTTCCCCTTTTCTTAGGTCAATTTCTTTATCAAGTAAACTTCCATAGAAGGTTGTTTTGATTCGAGCATCAGCCAAGCTCAAGTTTGGGTAATTACCCAAGGTGATTGTCTGTGGTTTCTTCTCCTACTGAAAACGAAAGAGAAATACCTTTTTTCCACTTGGTCTTATTTCTAATACCAGACCATCCCTATCCGCGTGACGTTTACCGTCTTCTATTTTTAATGACTTAATTTTTGAATCTGAAAGCATTGCAGTTACCTCAACTATCGGCAACTTGGGAAAATAAAGGAAATAAAAATCTTACCCAAGATCTTACCCAAAGTGCTTGCGGTTATATACGAAAAATAACGAATAGTTGAGAAAGATTTGAGAGAGAGAAGTCAGTATTATTTCAATAATAATCAATACATTACATGTATTTACGAACCATTGCGAAGTGTTTTAAACTTAATCAATGGTACCGAGAAGAGGACTCGAACCTCCACGGGGTTACCCCCACTAGCACCTGAAGCTAGCGTGTCTACCAATTCCACCACCTCGGCATTGGGTCGTAAGTTACTCATATTTTATGGGGCTGTCAATATTTTTCATAGAAATGGCAAGGAATTCTCTCTAGGACATAGACATAGAGAGAATTTTAATCTTATTCAAAATAAGGCGTTCCTGCTTTAAGAATGCGTTCTCTCACTCCTTGCCATAAACTTTGAGCTGGGGGGAGTTCGATAGCGATACATTGCGCATTGGAAGCATCTGCTCTTCGTAGTTGGAAATATAAGTCAAACGCGGCTTTTTCTGGATTTTCTGCTAAGGGATGGAAGTGATTGTCATTGACGTCTTGGGGTTGTCTGCTGGCAATAACATACACATCACGTGGCTCATTAATACAGAATTGCTCAAGGCTTATGTAGTCTGGGAAATAGTACAGTGTTTTCTTGGGCTGATAATGGCTGTTTAATTTTCCAGGCACGCGTAAATTGCTGTACTCATTGAGTGAGGGTAAGGCAATCACTTTCGCAATGGCTTGTTCATCAATAAGGCCGTAGCGCAAAATTTGATAATGATCGGGATGGGTAGCATCAATAATGGTTGATTCAATACCTACATTGCAGCGACCGCCATCCAATATTGTTAATTCTTGATCAGGAAATGATTCTTGCACGTGTACAGCGGTAGTGGGACTAATTTTGCCAAATGGATTTGCCGATGGGGCTACCACGGGCTCTTTTAAGTGTTCCAATAATTCTTGCGCAATTGGGTGAGCTGGGCAGCGTATAGCAATGGATGTTTGACCACCATTCACCAAGGGATTTACTTGATTTGGTTTGCAGCGCAATACCAAAGTTAAGGGGCCAGGCCAGAATTTTTTAATTAGTGGCTCAACATAATCAGGAATATCGACTGCCAGCGCGTTTAAGTTCCAATGCACTGGAACATGCACAATTAAAGGATGGTTTAAGGGGCGGTTTTTCATCGCAAAAACCGCTTTAATCGCATGTTCATTGTTAATCATCGCGGCTAATCCGTAGACGGTTTCTGTCGGAATGGCAACGGGTTTCCCCGCATGTAGATCACGAACAGCCAGATCCATATTTGTGGTAATTAAAGGCATATACAGGTCTCAGTAACAATCTACCCGTTTCTATAATTAATATGTAGATTTAAAAAACTCATTATTTTTACACAATTAGGCCTATTAATGGAATAGTTATGAATGAAAATAGCACAGCATATTGCGATATTTTGCCTTTTCAATACAAGCTGCCTAGAATGAAAGTATTTATTGCCAGGAAAATTTTCTATGTCACTTGTTTTGTTGGAAAAAATTATCGATAATTTTTTTGCCGTAATGCCTAGATCTAAACCATCATTAGATCCCGCGCATCCTGTTCGTTTGATTGCGCATCGTGGTGCTCATAATCATGCACAAGGGATAATTGAAAACACGCTTCCTGCATTTCGCTTAGCTGCAAAAGCAGGTTGTTGGGGAATTGAATTAGATGTGCATGCGACAGCAGATCACATTTTGGTAGTGAATCACGATCCCACTTTAAAACGTTTATGGGGTCTTGATCTTCGCATTGCCCATTTAACTTTTGCTGACTTACGTGCACAAGTGCCAGAAATTCCAATGCTTGCTGAAGTGGTCGCTGAATTTGGTGGTCGTGTCCATTTATTTATCGAATTAAAAAAACCTTTTACCAGTGAAATGGCGTTAATCCAAATTTTACAAGGATTGCAAGCAGTCACTGATTATCATCTTTTAACGCTCGAGGCTTCCGTCTTTGCCGATTTATCTCACATTCCTAAGTCTGCCATGTTATTAGTTGCCTCACATAATAATATGACTGCTTTTTGTGATTTAAGCTTAGACAATCATTATGGTGGCGTTTTAGGTCATTACTTATTATTGACCACCAAATTAGCAAAGCGATTAAAAGCAAATGGACAAGAGGTTGGTGTGGGGCTTGTTGATTCTAAATACAGTATGTATAGGGAATTACGTAAAGGAATTTATTGGCTTTTTACGAACAATGTGGCAGTAGTTAGTAACAACTTGAATGCGTTATAAAGAGAGATTACTTTTTTGCAAGAGAAGTTTTCTGCCATCCACCACCTAACGCTTGAAATAGAGCAACTGTATCTGCAAGCCGGTTTGTCTGTGCTTGAATAAGATTTAGTCTGGCTTGCTGATAGTTTTGTTGCAGTAGTAATAAGGCCACTAGGCTATTGTCTCCTAAAGCAAATTGTTTGCGTGAAATGTTCAGACTGGTTAAAGCTGCGCGTTCAGATTTATTTGCTGCGTGTAGAGCAATGGCATCAGACTGAATAACCTTGAGAGTATCTGTCACATTTTGGAACGCGTTAATGACCGTGCTACGGTATTGTGCGGCAGCTTGGCAATAAACTTCTTTTGCTGCGTGTTGCTTGTGCCGCAAAATGCCTCCATTAAAAATAGGGTGGGCAATAATGCCTGCTAAAGCCCAAAAGCGTGTCTGCGGTTGTAATAATGTGCCGATAGTAGTGGCTGCGGTACCCGCATTAGTTCCATCAAGAGTGAACTTTGGTAACCGATTTGCGATTGCAACACCAATTAACGCATTTGCGGAATGCATTTGTGCTTCAGCTGCACGAATATCGGGGCGGTGTTCAATTAATTCAGAAGGTACTGAAAGAGGTAAATTTTTTGGAAGATGTAATGAGTTTAAAGTAAAGCGTGGTGTACGTTTATCCTCGGGATAGCGACCAATTAACGCATTTAACAAATTGCGTTGAATCGCCAATTGCTTTTGTAAAGGGGGTAAGCTTGCTTCAGATGCTGCTAATGCCGCTTGTTGTGTTACCACATCAATCAGTGCGTTATCGCCTAACTTGAATTGCTGTTGGGCAATGGCTAAGAGTTTTTTCTGGCTGGTAATAATGGCATGGATTGCTGCGATTTGCTCACGTAAGCCCGCTTCTTGGATGGCTGCAGAGACTACATTCGCTGTTAAGGTCAAATAGGTGGCTTCCAATTGAAAATGTTGCGCTTCTGCATCCGCCATAAGTGATTCCACCTGACGACGTGTTCCGCCAAAGACATCGAGAGTATAGGAGACATAAATTTGTCCAGTATACAAAGAATAGAGGTATTGATTACTTGCCAAAACGCTGGTCAAAAGGTCTGCTGTCTTTTGCCGACTTGGTAGAAATGAGACTGCGAGAGTGGGATATAAAGCACCGCGAGCTGAGTATGCAGTTTCAAGAGCCGCATGTAAAGCGTGCTGAGCGGCAGTTACTGTTGGATTGCACTTTAGGCTGGCAATGACCAAATCGTTTAAAGCAGATGAGTTAAAAACGCGCCACCATTGTTTGGGAAGATCTTGAGTTGCTATGAATGTTTGCGCCGTACCTAATTTAGTATTGGTGGCTATGGTTTTGCTGTTGATTTTGGCAGCATAGGTTTCAGGCAAAGAGGGTGCTGGTCTTTTAAAATTAGGCCCTACAGCACAACTATTCAGTAGCCACAGACTGAGTACTAGTATTATCCGCAATAGGGACATACATGAGGAATGCGTCAAGACTTTTTCCTCCAGGTATGATGTTTGCTCCTATCGTGTTCGATAAAGCGGACCAAGGCATAATAATAGGTTGGTAAAATAAAAAGTGTCAGTAATGTAGAGATGGCTAAACCGCCAACAATGATTGTTGCCAGACCACGTTGTACGTCAGTACCGACTCCGGTAGCAAGTGCGGCAGGTAACATCCCAAAAGAAGCAACCGTTGCGGTCATCAAGATTGGGCGTAAACGTTCGGCTGCGCCATGAACAACCGCGCGGCTTATTGATTTCGAAGTAGTACGTATACGACGAATGTTGGAAATCATGATAATCGCATTTTGGACCGAAACTCCAAATAAAGCGATGAAGCCAACCGCGGTGGCGACATTTAACGTTTCACCTGTGAGGTGTAAGGTGACTAATCCCCCCAGAGTAGCCATGGGGACTACGCCTAAAATTAGAAGCACCAGATGCACTTTTTGAAACTCAAAAAAAAGGAGCAAGCTCATCAGCACTAATACCAAACCTAAAATGTAAACCAAACGTTTTTCTGCGCGTTCTTGACTTTCAAATTGTCCTGCCCACTCCAAGCGATATTTTTTGCTGTCAAAGGAGACCTCTTTGCTGATACGGCGTTTGGCTTCGTTCAGGTAAGAGGTGAGATCGCGTCCGCGATTATCCATACGTACGGTTACTTCTCGTTGGCTTTTTTCATGTGCAATATTGCTTTCACCGGTTTTGTATTCTAATTGTGCTAATTCTGATAAAGGTATTTTAGCCCCAGACGAACTATTAAGAAATAAATTACCTATATCTTGAATGCTTTTCTTATCCGGTTTTGGAAAAACAGCTGTGGCACCGTAAGGACGATTTTCTACATAAATGGTGGTGATGGGAGTACCAGCAAAACCGGTTTGAATGAGATTGGTAACATCAGTTACGTTAATACCATAGCGTGCTATTTTATCGCGATCGACGGTAATTACTAATTGTGGGATCGGAGGCTCTTGGAAGAGGGATGCAGAAGCAGTTCCTTGGATGGTTTTTAAAATGGCAACTATTTCATTACCAATGCGTCGGCATTCTTGTAAATTATTACCATAAATGCGTAGCGATAGAGGGCTGTGAGCACCACCAATGAGATCATTGACGTTATCAACAATGGGTTGGCTAATACCAATGGTATACCCTGGCATTTTCGCAAATTCTGCTGATAAATTTTCAATAAATTGCTTTTTTGTTTTGCCGCTGGCCCATTGTGAATAGGGTTTTAAACCTACTGGGACTTCAATATGTGAAGGAGTCCAGGGATCAGTACCATCATCATTACGGCCAAGTTGGGTGACTACATAAGAGACTTCAGGATGTTTCAAGATGACATTTCGTAGTGTTTTTGCCATTTCGTTGGCTTTCTCTAGTGACAATCCTGCAGGTAATTCTACTTGTAGCCATAAAGCGCCTTCATCTAATTCAGGTAAAAATTCGCGCCCTGCGGTAATGCCTAAGATAACCACTAAAATTAAAATCATGACGCCAATCACATAAGTAATTATGGGAGTTTTAAGTAAGTAGCGCAAGGCACGGCGGTATTTGTTATTGAGCCAGGCCAATACTTGATTATGGCGGATTTTTTGCGGTTTACGTAGTGCGGTATAAGCCAGGCCAGGAATTAAAACTAGGGAACAAACCAAAGCACCTAGAAGAGCAAAGCTCACCGTATAGGCCATGGGGGTAAATAATTTGCCTTCAGCGTGTTCGAACGCAAACAAAGGTAAATAGGCTGAAATAATAATTAAGGTAGCAAAAAAAATGGGGCGTGCCACTTGATTGGTTGCTTTTAACGTTTCTTCTGCTGAAAGCAGCAGTTCTGGATATTTTTCTCGGCGAAGTAAAATGGTTTCCATAACGACAATTGCCCCATCAACAATAACACCAAAGTCGATAGCGCCTAATGAGAATAAATTCGTAGGCATTTGCGTGAGATTCATGAAAATAAATACGGATGCTAAAGCGGCAGGAATGGCTACGGTAACTACGAGTGCACTTCGTAAATTTCCCAGAAATAACATGAGCACAATGCACACCATGAGAATGCCTTCAATGACCGTATGAGTGATTTTATGGACGGTTAAGTGCACCAGATCATCACGATCAATATAGGGTACAATGAACACCCCCATCGGTGTTAATTGTTTTTGGAGTTCATCAACTTTGGCATGTAAGCCTTCTAAGATTTTGCCGGGGTTTTCACCTTTACGCATAAGAACGATGCCTTCAATGGTGTCCGGATTATGATTTTTACCTAAAATTCCTTCACGTTCCTTATGGCCAAAACGGACATCTCCCAAGTCACGCAATAGGATGGGTATTCCTTTATGCTGGGTGACAACTACTGAACCTAATTCATCCAAAGTATGAATTTGTCCCAGGCCGCGAATGATATAACTTTGCTCGCCACGCGAAATCCTTCCTCCACCAGCATAAGTGGTATTATTGTTAATCGCATTGCTGACATCATTTAAAGCAAGGTTATAGCTGCGTAATTTAAGAGGGTTGATGATGAGACGATATTCTTTGGTAAAGCCGCCAAAATTATTCACTTCGGCAATCCCTGAGACTTGCTTTAAACCAGGCATGACTACCCAACGCTGAATTTCGGATAACTCCATGAGGTTTTTGGTATTTGATTCCAATGTATAGCGGTAGATCTCACTGCCAGAACCGGTTAAGGGAGCAATAGAGGGTTGGATGCCTGCGGGTAAGGAAAGGCTACTTAGAATTTCCAATACACGTGCCCGCGCAAAATATTCTGTTGTCTTATCTTTAAAAATCATAGTGATTAGTGATAAAGCAAACGTACTACTAGAGCGCATGATTGATAAATCAGGAACACTGACGAGTGCTCGTTCTAAAGGCACAGTAATTTGTTGTTCTATTTCTTCAGCGGCTAAACCTGGAACTTGAGTAGTGATGGAAACCTTGACATCATCCAATTCTGGGTATGCTTCAATGATCATTTTTGTGCAAGAGATATAGCCATAAATTCCAATTAATATGGCTGCACTCCAAGCAATATGGCGACGTTGAAAGCAACAGGTGATGATTCTATCAATCATTAATTAATATTCCTCCGCTCACAACAATGCGATCACCTGTATTCAAACCAGAGATAATACGAACCTTGTCTTTATCTTCAGCACCTAAAACGACTCTTCGTGCTGTAAAAGTCCAGGGGGTGATTTCTACATAGACAGAGGTGGTATCGTTATTCATCAGAATTGCCGATAAAGGAACCATAACTTGTTCTGGTTGTGGTATTTGAGTGTGTACCGTAGCAAACATATTGGGTTTAAGTTTTTCATCAGGATTATCTAGAAAAATTCGGGATTTATTACAGCGAGTTTCTGAATCCAAAATGTGGTTGATAAAGGCGATTTTGCCTGGCCAACTTTGTTTAGGATAAGCCTGAAAAGAAATATCTACTTTCTGATTTTTAGCAATTAAGGGCACGAGATTTTCTGGAACACAAAGTGTAATCCAAACAGAATTAATATTGGAAAGAGTAAATAGTGGAATGGTGTTGTCGTTGATATAGGAGCCTGCGCCGTAATTAAGAGCAATGATTTTGCCATCTATGGGGGCTTGGATTTGCAGTGAATTATTTTTATCCGTGCCTAAAGCATCAATGGTAGCTTGTGCACGTTGTAATTCCGCTTGGGCTTGCACGTAGTGGTTTTTTAATTGTTCGATGTCTTTAATTGCATTTGCACCGGCACGGTTCACTTTTTGTGCTCGTTGTAAGGCTTCTTCCGTCAATTTTAATGCACTTTGAGCTTTAAGCTTATCAGTGTATGCTTGGGCAAATCCTCCTGATTGGATGACAGCTAATACTTGATCTTTTTTTACTTCATCACCGAGAAAAGTATTTAGATAGAGGATGTTTCCCGTAACCGGAGAAAGCACGGAAATATTCCCTGCTTGGTTTGCTTCCACAATGCCGGGCAGTATTACTATGTGAGGAGCATTTGAGGTAGTTACGGATTTAACATCTAATTTTTCCCGTAAAGGAGAGTTTTTCGGAATAAAAATAGTATGTTGTTTGCGAATCAATAGGGGTGGTTGTGGCTTGGAGTCACCAAGATTATTGCAGCGTTTACACAATAAAATCATTAACAGCAAAATCAGCAGTACACCAATGACTTTCAGGGCTTGTTTGCGTTGAGGGCGATTAGCGTAGTGAGTTTTCCAGGTTGAGCTCAGGGAGTGAATGTCCATAAATCCAATCTTTATTATTGAGTGTTATTTATTGATTGACCTGGTTAACAATTTTTATGGGCAACAAAGTCCATTTGTCTTCCCTTATCATTAACTAAACTCTTAAATTAAGCAAGACGTGAGTGGTACTATGTTAAGAAAAAAAATTAAAGGGAACTATTCAAGCTTTATTTCAAACAATAAAAAATATCAAGCGATCAATGCTTAAGTCTTATATCTGTTTGAAGGATTTTAAGCTTAGAGGCCCGTTACAAAAATGATTCGACTTATAAAATCTTAAATTTGGGGTAGGTCTCAACTGTACAGACCAAATTGTTCATTATTTTAACTTAGGCATCAATTATGTTACAATACATTTTTTTAATTGTAATGGATTAGTTATGCCTAAGTCCAAAGTATCCTCTTATGATCTATCTCCTAGTGAACAATTGCAAAAAGACTACGATGAATTGATAAAATTAAAAAAATGGTTTTTCCCAAGTTCTTTGTTAGCCAAGGTTTCAGGAAACAAAAATGAACAAGAAATGAGGCAAGCCTTTACACGCCATACATGGTTTTTTCAAAGACGACTTTTCTCATGTCTTAAACGTTTTTCACGTACTATTGAGCCAGATCAACATAGTTTGCTTAATGCGCGCAATATACTACAGGAAAAAGGATTGATAAATGATTCTCATAAAATTTCTAATCACAGCAACCCTACAAAATTAATCGAAGCTATCAAGCTGCTTGAAGATTTAGAAATTGATTTTCAAACTGTTTTTTCACAATTAGTAGTACGACAAAATCCATTAATTATTGTTCAAATACTTAATTTTCTTCAAGAACAGAGAGGTGTTAATTTATTAAGTCAAGATAATTTTATTAAAGTGATTAATTGCTTTAGACCAGAACAGTTATATAACCAGTTGCAGCTTAACCAATATAATCTAGGTTTAATAAAGGATCCAATTAGGGCTCAGCTTATTTTTGATGGTATCCTGGCTTCAATACAGATTGAAGAGCCTTCAAATGAAATACAAACGAGCAATATATTGAAAGAAAGTGCTTGTTCTTTAGATAATGATGAACTGCAAGACAATCCAGGCAACACTCTACCGTCAGATCAGATCCGACAAGATTATATTTCTGACAACACATCAGTTAATCGATATGGGGTATTTCATACTATTTTAAGAAAATCCTCTTCTATTGCTCTCGATCAACCTATCGATAAGAATCCAAATATCTCTCAAAATGGAGAAGCATCATTATTTACCGCTCCAAATCAACCCTTCGATGAGGATTTTTTAAGCAACTATTTTAATGGATAAGAATTCAGTAATGCTCCAAATGAGGATTTCGAAGTATTCACTCAGATTCGTGACAAAACACCTGCCAAACCGCTGAGGTTTGAATGATTATCCTCGATACTAACGTTGTTTCTGGCGTACTGACTGCCACTCCTATTGATTATGTTGGTTTAATTTAGCGCTCGAGAATCGCTGCAACACCCATGCCTCCAGCAGTACAAATGCTGATTAGTAAGCGTCCTTTGCCTTTTTCAGCCAGTAATTTAGCGGCAGCGCCTACGATACGTCCGCCAGTAGCTGCAAAGGGGTGACCTAACGCTAAACTTCCACCTTTGACATTCATTTTTTCTTTATCAATACTGCCTAAAGGTTTATCGTGTTTGAGCACATTTTTACAGTACTCAGAAGATTCCCAGGCTTTTAAAGTACACAGTACTTGACCAGCAAAGGCTTCATGGATTTCGTAGTAATCAAAATCTTGTAAGTTTAATTTATTTCGTTCCAGTAAACGACAAACAGCGATGGTGGGCGCCATGAGTAAACCTGCACCGTGCACATAATCGACTGCGGCTACCTCACAGTCAATGAGGTAAGCCAGGACATCGAGTTTATGAGCTTTAGCCCAAGCGGGTGAACTTAATAAAACTGCCGAAGCACCGTCAGTTAATGGTGTTGAATTTCCCGCAGTCAAACTGCCACTTGCGGATTTGTCAAAAGCAGGTTTGAGTTTAGCAAGTTTTTCCAACGTGGTGTCTTTGCGAGTAATGGTATCGCGTTTTAACTCATTCACTGATGCGATTAAGTCGTCATAAAATCCTTCATCATAAGCTTTAGCTGCATTAAGGTGGGAGCGTAGTGCTAATTCGTCTTGGGCTTGACGAGTAATTTGCCATTCTTTAACCATTAATTCGCAATGTTCACCCATGGATAAGCCAGTGCGAGGCTCGCGAACCTCGGGCAGCAGCGGTTTTAACATGTTGAAGCGAAATTTTTTCAGTACAGCTAATTTCTCTTTAAAGCCTTTAGCGTGTTGATAATTAATCAAGAAATGAGTCAGTCGACGTTGGCCAATTAATGGAATATCAGAGTTCGTATCGGTACCACCACCGATTCCTGAACTCATTTCGCCACTGGCAATTTTTAGAGCAACAATATTGATTGCCTCAAGGCCTGTACCGCAGGCTCGCTGTATAGTTAACCCTGGAGTTTCTGGTGATAAAGCACTTCCTAAAACGACTTCACGCGATAGATTCCAATCAAAGGGATGATTCATGACCGCGCCTGCAATAACATCACCTAATTGCTCCCCTTCAATGTTGGTTTTTTTTATCAAATCCGCACAGGCGATCCCTAGTAATTCTTGATTTGGTTTACCAGTGTAAAGAGTTTGTGATTTGACGAAAGGGGTGCGAGAACTTCCTAGTATTGCCACTTGTTTATCTAAGTTCATGATTGATTCCTTGTTCTCTTCTAAGCATAGACTAAAAATAGAGAATCATGATACTTTAGGTAGTAGTATGAAAAATAAGGAAATTAAATGTATACACTTTATTCATTTGGAACACCTAATGGTTTTAAGCCGACGATTATGCTCGAAGAGTTAGAGCAACCCTACGCACTTAAATTAATCGATATTTCTGCTGATGAACAATTTGCACCGGAATTTTTAAAAATTTCTCCGAATAATAAAATCCCTGTTTTGTATGATCAGGAAAAGGATTTTTATTTATTTGAAAGTGTGGCTATTTTAGAATATCTGGCTGAAAAACATGGCAAATTTTTGCCAACTTCTTTGGTGGATAAATATACAGTGTTACAATGGTGTTTTTTTCAAGCCGCACATATTGGACCAATGTTTGGTCAATTCGGACATTTCCATCGTTATGCGCCTGAGCAAGTCCCTTATGCGATGAAACGTTATGCTGATGAATGTAATCGTTTGATGAGAGTTATGGATAAACAATTACAGCATCATCACTACATGAGTGGTATGGATTATACCATTGCCGACATTGCTATATGGCCTTGGGTTTATTGTTTCCAAGAATTTTACCAGCAAGCGATTGATACCAAACAATTTCCTCATTTAATGAAATGGTATCATCATATTGCTCAACGTTCTGCAATTAAAACTGTATTGGCAGTTTACAATCGCGATAGTGTTTAAGCAGCGTTCAGCTAAGATTCACCATCCCCCGTGACCTCTTACCTGCTCTCTCTGTTGTGAGCCTCTTTGGATAATATCGTTCTAATGTCAGCAAGATAACCGCTTTCTCTCAGCCTACTTACCGTGCTTTATACACGGGTATCTATAAGATTCCATATCAAGGCTCGGTACTAGATTTCGCGCATAAAGTGTGGAATAAGGATATCATCAGTTTGTATTTGCTATTAGATGTGCTTGCCCTGAGAAGCCCTAATTTTATACAATTCTAATCGCTTAATAAAGCATAGTTCTAATTGCTAAATTTTTTAAATTAACATGATGATTTCTAATGATTGAAGATTTATTGAACATTAAACTGAATAATATAAGTGAAAAAATTGTGAGGGGATCTTTTACGGAAAAAGATAATATCCCCTTAAAAATTTTAGTAGAGCTTTTGGGTACGGAAAAGCAATTATTACTGGATGAGTTTCTTTATAATTCAGTAAATCATAAAAATATTCTGGCTTGTCGCGTATTATTGCAAATGGGTGCAAGGTCTCATGTCGTGTTAAAAAATGTTTTTAATACAGCACTCCAGGTAGCTATTATTCATTATGATGAAAGAATTAGAATTGACAAGGAAATATTGGAATGTTTACTTGAATATGAGATGGATATTAATATTCCTTTGATGACAGCTGTTTTCTTTGGAAAAATTGATGTAGTAAAACATCTTTTGGAAAATAAAACGATTAATGTCAATAGTGGTGTGCTGCAAGAAGGCACACCACTGCATATTGCTGCAAAACAGGATTTTGTGGAAATCGGTAAGATGCTTCTTGAAAAAGGAGCTGCTGTTAATGCTCGCGATAAGAATAATAATACAGCGCTACACCTAAGTGCTCAATATGCAAAAACATCGACATTCATCAACATATTATTGAATTTTCACGCAGATATTCATTTAGTTAATAATTTTGATGAAATGCCGTTGTATATTGCAACCAGTTATGAGCATATCTCATCAGTACAGACACTCATGCGTTATGGTGCCGATCCTTATCAAAAAACAAAGAATAAAAGGAAAGAAACATTCATTTATTTCCTGGCAAGATTACTGAAATTAAACGATTACGAGCAAGTGATCCCGGGTGGGATGAGCTTTCTTTCAGTACGAATAATTTACTATTTTCGGATAGTACCTCTAAAGAAAGGCAAGAAGCTTTAATTGATGCGTTTCAACAAATGAGCTTTTTATTAGGGAAGACGGATCTGTGTATTAATTTATTGAAGTTATTAGATGACCAACTAAAACAAATACAACTTTCTTTAAATTGCAATTTCTCTCATCTCAAACCTGGCAAAGGAATAATCGCTGGGAGCCTGCAGTGGCCAGAGGTGCCTACATAGACCACACCCATAATTGCTGATAGCGAGGGGGCATTACGGTTTCTTTTACGCATGCAATTACAAAAATATAATATTGAAACTCAAAACGAATTATATATTTTTGCAGGTTTTGTTCCAACAAAATATGCAAATAGCATCGTTAGAAATGGAGGGTTATTCAAAGAACAATATTTAAGAGGTACGGCACTTGCTCATGGTTTATATTCTCATTACCTTCAATGGTATATCCTATCCAGAGCAATGGACGAGGGAAAACTTAAATTGAAGGATAACCTAACCTTATTAGATGTTCTGAAAGCAACTGTAGACGTTACTGCTGATGGTAAACCAGTTTGGGCTCTATTAATTGATTTCACACTTGATAATGTTAGTTATTATAATTTTAGAATCCCTCATGATTTAAATCATGCTTTATTATTTACGGAAAAATGCTCCGATAATTTACCCTATTTACAAGGATATTTACTAAACTCATGGCATAAGAATATTAAAAAAATGCAAAAAATACTTGAAGACACTTATTTGCAAACCATCTCTTATAACGCCATAATCGAAGGCCAATTCATCGCTGATTGGGCATTCGGCAGGATTAAACTCGGAATGACTACTAATACCGTTGAGAAGTATTATCAAGAATCTGCTAAAATCATAGGGGTATTATCTCAAGAAACACGAATTGTCGAAAAAAATGCATCTCTAAGATTTGCAAATATTACCAAGAGAATAGGAATTTTTTCGACAAGGAATCAATCCGTTTCTTTTTCTGCTGATACTTTAAAAATTGGTATTGAGCATAATTAAGTATGCTCCATTCACTCAGGGCGATTTCATCAAGATTCAAAAAATAAACAATTAGATTAGATAACATGTAAGTTGGGTACTGGTCCAACAATTTCAGCTGCATCATTTGCTTTAGATATTTGATTAGCAAGAATTGGGGCATTTTTAGCAAAAAAACCAAGCTCACAAAGTGCTTCTTTGATATGAGGGTTTTTACTGGCTTTTTCGATTATTTTTCTTAATACCATCACTTGTTTTCCTTGTTCTTGTAGAAGTTTGGCGTAGAAACTCTTTTGTTCGGCTAATTGCGCATGTGTTTGCTCTAGCTCTTTTTCAATTGTGCTAATACTAATAAAACTGGCCTCTTTATTCGTAATAAATTCTTTCAGGCGGTGGTTATATTCTTGTTGAGTTTCCACATTAAGTGAAGCGTATGTAGCGATGGCTTCTTGTAACGAATCACTTAAGGTTTTGGCAATAGTATTGGCTTTATTTAAATCTGCTTCAAGGGTTGCTTTTACTTGGGCTAGTTCAGTAATGTGTTCAGTTAATTGTTGCTTCGCCGCATGATGTTCCGTAGTGGCTTGAGTTAATTGTTTTTGTGTTGTGGCCAGGAGCTGATTTTGTTGATCCATTTGTTCTTTAAATGTGTCTACAGTTTTTTCTAGTTCATCTTTAGTTTTTTGTAAATTATGAGTTAGTTGCGTTGCTGCAGCTATTTGTGTATTTAATTCATTGACCTGTGTTTTTAAATCGTTAATATGTTCAGAGATCAAAATATTTTCTTGGGTGAATTTTGTAACTTCTTTCTCAAGTTTGAGGCGAATATTATCCAACTCAACAATGATTAGCTCAAGAAGGCTTACCAATCCGAGAATGCCTTTGGTAAGATCTTTAGTGAGACCAATACTGCATTGATGATGATCATCTAGAATAATACTGCTGCCGGTATACGCCATAGTAGTTACTCCACAAAGAGCAAGAAGAAACCCAATATGGAAACACAGACCAATGAAGAGTGTTGGTACAGTGAGCGTGGCACCACCGACAATTTTTTCCCACAAAGACAAGTGACTCCAATATTCTGCTGCTTGAGAAAACATGCTTGGATTTTTTTCCATGCTTTGAATAGTTGCTAGCAGGTTTTCTCGGATCAGTTTTAAAATATTGGGGGTTATAATTATTTTTTGGATATTACCGTAATTATCTGATTGCATTGATGTTAATAAATTTTTAATTTCTTCTGCACTAAAAAGAGGAGAGATTGGTATTACAATAGAATCATTTTTAGTGGATGTATCATCAGTACTCTTATTAGGTTCATTTGCATCTGTATCCATGTTAACAGCAAGATCTGCACTATCTCTTAAGGTGGTCATATTAATTTCCTTGTGACTAAAATTTCCCTGTGGTTTGTATTTTTTACCAAAAAAAACAATAAGACAAGAGTTAATTTATTGAGTAAAGTCAATTGGTTATTTTATTAATTGTCACTAAGATTTAAAATAAGCACATTGTGTTAAAAATAGATTTGTGAGAAAGATGAATCCTCAGGTGTGCTAAATGTTAGCCTCTGGAGGCTTATTTTAGAGTATATTTGGGATTCTTTGGGGTAAATATTGCCAAAAAAGATGTACTGTAGCATTGAGTTTGTTTTATTTTTTGATTATTTTACTTCGCTTTTAAATAAAGGATCGTGTTTTTATGACATTTAGTATTGGTCAGCGCTGGATAAGTAATACCGAGTCGCAATTAGGTTTAGGTATCATTACTGAATTAAGTGGCAGACAGGTAAGTATTAGCTTTCCTGCTGCAGGTGAAGAGCGTATTTATTCTACCGATAATGCCCCACTTAGCCGTATTATTTATAAGGAAGGAGAAGAAGTTGTTACCAGTAAGCAACAGAAAATACGGTTGACGCGAATTGCAGAGCGTCATGGGCTTTTCTTTTATAGTGGTGTTGATGAAGCGGGCGAAGAAATAAGTATAAGTGAGGTGGAATTAAACTGCTTTATTACCTTAAATACGCCACAGCAACGATTATTTAGTGGTTTGCTAGATAAATTGAATTCTTATCGTTTACGTATAGATACCTTAACGCATGCCAGTAGATTACAACAATCAAAAGTGCGTGGACTTGTAGGTTCAAGAACCAGTCATTTAAAACATCAGGTCTATATTGCCAATGAAGTGGCACAACGTTATGCACCACGAGTATTATTGGCAGATGAAGTGGGACTTGGTAAAACGATTGAAGCAGGAATGATATTGCATTATCAATTGATTACTGGTCGAGCCCGTCGGGTATTGATTGTGGTGCCACAAACATTGATCCATCAATGGTTAGTGGAAATGATTCGTCGTTTTAATCTGCGTTTTTCGATTATTGATGCCAGTCGTTATGAGCAGGTCAACGATTATTATGGTGAAGATGATTATGAGATTGATGAAGGGGAACGCGATACTGAACATATAACCGCAAATACAGCAAATCCTTTCGAAACAGAAAATCTGATTTTATGCAGTCTTGATTTCCTTATTGAGAATGATGAGGCACGTGAGCACGCTATTGCCGGCGGCTGGGATTTATTAGTAGTGGATGAAGCACATCATCTGCATTGGTCTGAAGAAGAGAAAAGCCCGGAATATGAATGTGTTGAAGCCTTGTCTACGCAAAGTAAAGGTTTGTTATTGCTGACAGCGACGCCTGAGCAAGCCGGTATTGTCAGTCATTTTGCTCGCTTACGTTTGCTTGACCCTTCACGCTTTTATGATTTAGCAGTGTTCAAAAAGGAAGAAGAAGGTTATCAGCGCATCAATATTTTAGTACAAGAATTATTGGCGCAAGGGGAAAACACGGCCCTCACTAAATTAGATCCTATGTTAAGACAACAAGTAACCGCATATTTAGGTGATGCAGCTGGAAGTATGGTAGGTGAGGCAATCAAAGGTTTGCTCGATAGACATGGTACCGGGCGTGTGCTATTTCGCAATACCCGCGCAGCAATCCAAGGGTTTCCTAAACGCTGTATGCATGCCTATTCCTTAGAATACCCAGAGCTTTATGTGATGTCGACAGCTTCATCCATTGCCGGAAGCTTATATCCTGAAAGTGGTTTTAACAATAAAAATTTATGGTTGGATAATGATCCCCGTGTTACCTGGCTTGTGAATCAGATTAATGAATTGTATCCACAAAAAGTATTAGTTATTTGCGCTCAAGCAAAAACTGCTCTGGCTTTGGAAAGTCATCTTAAATTAAAAGCGGGTATTCGTAGTACGGCTTTTCATGAAGGGTTATCAATTATTGATCGCGATCGTGCTGCTGCATATTTTGCAGAAGAAGAAAATGGAGCGCAGGTTTTAATTTGTTCTGAAATAGGCAGTGAAGGACGTAACTTCCAATTTGCGCATCATCTGGTTTTATTTGATTTGCCGCTAAATCCGGATTTACTGGAACAGCGTATTGGACGTTTGGATCGTATTGGTCAGCAGCATGATATTAAGATTCATGTGCCTTACCTGGCTAACACTGCTCAAGAAATACTCTTTCGCTGGTATCATGAGGGCCTGAATTTATTTAATCAGAGTTGTTCAGTTGGTTTTACGATTTATGAAGAATTTGAGCAGCGTTTATTGCCATTGTTGTATACTACTTTTCCTGCACATGAGGTATTAGCGCAACTTATTGCCGATACCAAAAAACGTGTGGCGCAAATTAACCAGGCACTTCATGAGGGGCGCGATCGTTTGTTAGAAATGAACTCCTGTAATATTCCTCAAGCCGAAGCGTTAATTGCTGATATTGAAGCAGAAGAGAATTGTTTGGATTTGGAAAATTACATGGCTCAAGTGTTCCATGAATATGGCATTGATCATGAATTCCATTCAGAAGCAACTGAAGTGTTGCATCCAACAGATCATATGAAAACTACTCATTTTCCAGGCTTGCGAGAAGACGGTGTTACCGTTACTTATTCTCGCCCTAAAGCCTTGCAACGAGAGGACATGGAGTTTCTGAGTTGGGAACATCCGATGGTTACAGAAAGTATGGAGATGATGCTGGATTCAGAGATGGGCAATGCTGCCTTAGCAACTATTTCAATTAAAAGCATTCAACCAGGCACAGTCTTTTTAGAATCGTTTTTTACCGTCAATTGTGCTGCACCTAAACATTTGCAATTAGAACGTTTCTTACCCTTAACCCCACTTCGTGTGTTTATGGATATTTCGGGTAAAAATTTGACTCAAGTATTGGATTACTCCAAGTTAAATCAATTATGCAGTGCTGTAAAACGGCATTTGGGTTACCCTATCATCAACCAGGTACGCCCTGAAATAGAATCGATTTTAGAACGTAGTAAGGCCGTTGTTGAAGCGCAACTGGAAGAAATTGTCACACAAGCTAAAACCCTCATGGACAAAAGCATTAGTGCGGAAATACAGCGTCTTGAGGCGCTGCAAATAGTTAATCCTGCCATTCGTGATGAGGAAATCGTATTCTTTAAACAACAGATTAAGGATGGGAGTTATTATATGGATAGTTCGACTCTGAAATTACAGGCTTTACGCGTTATAATCAATAAACATTAAAGGATTATCATTCCATTACTCATTGTTTATACAATAGGGTAATGGATTGGTAAAAATAGGATATTTTTTAATTTCAATTTAAAATTCTTCCTTACTATTATCTTTGTGTGTCATTTAATTGTTCATCGGTATAATGCAATGAATGCTTAAAGCTGACATTCATTCTCTTTTTAGATTTTTTGCGCCATAATTAATAACATTCCTTTGGGTAGCACTACAGGATGAGGCTACTTTATGAACCAAAAAAATACAATAAAAATTGCGACAGACTTACTCGCACTTGCCGGTATCATTCCTAATGGTAAAGAAGATTGGGACATTCAAATTTATAATGACGATTTTTATGCTCGTGTTCTCAATGAAGGTTCGCTAGGACTTGGTGAATCGTATATGGATGGATGGTGGGATGCGCCTCGCTTGGATCAATTTTTTGAGCGAGTGATGCGCGCTGATCTTGAAAGTAAGGTGAAAACTACTCATTGGATTTTACCTAAGCTATTGTTAGTTAAATTAATAAATTTGCAAAATAAACATAGGGCTTTGGAAGTAGGTGTCAGGCATTATGATTTAGGTAATGATTTATTTGAAGCCATGTTAGATAGTCGGATGAATTACACGTGTGCTTATTGGCTTAATGCAGAGAATTTGGATGAAGCACAAGAAAATAAACTGGAATTAAGTTGTCAAAAATTAATGCTAAAACCCGGGTTGCGGGTTTTGGATATTGGTTGTGGTTTTGGAGCATTTGCCAAATATGCTGCAGAAAATTATGGTGTGACTGTCGTTGGGGTGACGATTTCAAAAGAGCAGTGTGAGTATGCACAACAAAATTGTGCAGGCTTACCTATTGAAATTCGTTTTCAAGATTATCGCGATATGAATGAGCGATTTGACCGTATTGTTTCTTTAGGTATGTTTGAACATGTAGGTTATTTAAATTATCGTACCTACATGCAAAAAGTATATGACTGTCTGGAAGAGGATGGTTTATTTTTATTACATACTATTGGTAATAATATAACCACTAATTTTTGTGACCCCTGGATTTCCAAATATATTTTTCCTAATGGTATCTTGCCTTCCATGGTACAAATTAGCAAGGCAGTTGATGGCTTATTCGTTATGGAGAATTGGGCGAATTTTGGTGCTTATTATGACAATACCTTAATGGCTTGGAATGCTCGCTTTGAACAAAGATGGGCGCAATTAAAATCGCATTATGATGAACGTTTTTATCGTATGTGGCGCTATTATCTATTAGCTTGTGCTGGGGGTTTTCGCGCACGAGCAATGCAGTTATGGCAAATTGTGTTTTCAAAAAAAGGTCTTTATGGTGGGTATCAAGCTCCGTTATTTAATGGGATTAAACGAGAATAATCAAGAGCAATAAAAATGCGAATGGTCGTTAAAATAAAGTAATTAGAGGATGTGCTCTCATGCATAAATGCATTTTAAGCTTTAGTATTGTTTTTTCTCTATTTACAACTTTAAGTGGATGTATTGTACTTTACATACCACCTACGAATGGACCACTTGCCCAATTATCAGTTCATCATTCCTCAGTAGATGTTGCTGTATATGGGGATGCGATCCAATGTACTGGTGGCCCACGTCCTTTGCACCCACCTTTTGTAAAAACTGAAGGTCGTTTTGTGGCAATTCCTGCGGAAAAGCCGCTAACCTTAAGAGTGATTACCCAAGGGGATGAACGTGCATCTACCACTTATGACACCTTAACATTCATTCCAGAAGCAGGCAAAAAATATACTGTAGGAAGCAGGTTGATTAACGGTCAGCAAACCTCTTATCTTCGTGTGTGGACCGTTTTAAAGAATGGCAAGTCTCGTGATATTCCGATTCGTTACATTAAACGCCAAGATACTTTTTGGTCAGGTTGTAGTGATGAGTACATGAAGGAAAGCATTAGAAGGATATCCACTTCCTATCAAAAAAATTAAGTTTAGTAATTACTCCAAAGAGCCTTGTGTTGTACGAGGCTCTTTAAACGATAAATTGAACAGCATATTGATTAAGGTTGATAAGTATCTTTTGTGCTTGCTGGTGGTTTTGGATTGGTTGTAACAGGACTTGCCTTAAAAAATACTTGAGGTGCTTTAATAAGGGATGCATTTTCGGCTGTCTTATTAGCCTCTTGCTTTGCTTCATTTAATTTGTCTCTTTCTTGAGTAATATAATGATCACCAGGAGGAGTTAATAGTTCAGCTTTTGTAAGCATTTCTTCTGCTTTATCAAGGCGATTTTGCTGCCGGTATACATATGCTAAATTAAGTGCTGCATCAGCATGCTCTGGTATTTCATCTGTTTTTGTAAAAATACTGGCAAAATATTCTATTGCTTCATCAAAGCGCTTTTGGTTCGAGCATATCATTCCCATTTGATTAATAGAAACAATATGATTAGGAGTGAGTTGAAGAGCTTGTAAATACCATTTCTCGGCATTTTCATAATCTTTAGTGTGATAAAAGAAATAGCCATACTCTGATAAACATCGAGTATGGTTCGCTAGGATGATGTTTCTTAATCCACTATCATCTTTAGAACAAAATTTCACTGCTTCTTGATAATGCTCAATTGCTAATTGAACATTCTTATAAATATCTTCGTGGATGGTGAGACTTTCTATATTTAACTGTTCTAATGCTTCAACATAGGTAGCATGCCACTGAGCGAAACTGTGCAAAAACATGGGGATGGTGCTGCAAATCCGTAATGCTTCTTTGATAAATTTATACGCCTCATTAGAATAAGTGGAAAATTCATCATGATTCTTCTGCTGTAAATGACTTTGCGCTAAGCTCATAAAAAATAACCCTCTATTATGCCAAGCCGAAGCTGAAGAAGGATTTAAGAGTGTTGCCAGTTTATAGCTAAGTAGTGTTTCATTGCGCATATTGAGTTTTGCATAACATTGTCCTAATAGATCATAGGCACAAGCACGCTTCGTATTGGGAGTATTATGTTGTTTACTTAACTTTATGTATTCTATTAAGTATTTAACGGCCTCATCCTGTTCATCATATAGAAAACAGGATTCTCCTAAAAAAAAGTAACTTTCTGGTTCTGTTGGATCTTGGCTAATTGCTTGTAAAAATAAAATTTTTGCTCGTTCATAGTTTTGTTGGTTTAACGCTTCTATACCACCTTGATGAAATTGATTAAACATATTCAATCCTGCGTGTCAAAATAAATGTGCTTATCTTAACATTAATGAGCTTATTTTAATAATCCTGCGCAATATAATGTTAGTCGGTTCCTTATCTCTCAAGGGTTTGGATTAAAAATTACCATTAATCGTTCTAGAAAATGTTTTGCGATGCGCTTTATTCAAGGTCAAAAGCTTTTTGTTGATGCTCTTTCTTTTGGTAATTCTGTGATATCAAGATTTTTAAAGAACAAAACCTCACCTTAACTAAAGCAGCTCAATCACGTGTAGCAAGCTTCGAGTCGCCCGCTATCATTAATAAAAAATCATTATTAGAAATATTAGACTTAAGCCCAGACCTACTTCCAGAAGGGTATTGTACAGATGAGCAGATTGAGCGAGTAGTTGAATATATTCATCATTGTGGTATTAATCATACCTATGTTGGTGTCCCCTCAGTTAATAATGAAATTCCTTTTCAAATTGCTATGCAGTTGGATGATATTCCAGTATTAATGGCTTATGAATTTATGTTTAAGCCTGAAAATCATTCCCTATGGAAATATGTGTCTGAGCTGAGAAGCAAACCTAATGTTCAGTGGGCACTGCCACTCTCAGATGCAAAAGCAGATTTTGATGTTGATAGTGAGAAATTACATGTGATTGGTCACTTAAGTATTGATAATGCTTATTTGCCAAAATCTATTGACTCTAAAAGTTCTGAAGAAATCAAGCACAGCTTGCAAATAGCATCTGAGCAATCACTTGCTTTTATAAGCAGTACAACGCAACCTGTTGAAGTCGATACTCAATTTTTGGATCATATTTTAGCTGAGCTTCCTAAGCATCCAAGTATACAAGTGCGCCTTGGTCTTCATCCTGGCATTCAAGATTTAGATTCATATATAACCAAAATAATATCTGTTTATCAAACCTATCCAAACACGAATCAGTTTAAAATTATTTTGCACGAGAGCTTAATAGGCCGATTTAAATCCCCTGAGTCAACCATAAATAACTCTCTGTTTGAATCGTTATTTTTGCGAGTTAATATTAATGGTTCAGAGGCAGCATTTGCTGCTGATAGAGTAGCTCAAGCTGTGCCTGGAGCCTTATTAAACCAGGCTGCTTTAGAGGGCAAATCAGCTTACTCACATTCAGGTAAACCTTATTTATCTAATAAGAAGGGATATTTCTCAAACAATATAAGTACTTTCTTTACTATTCCATGCGAATCAGCACGAGCTAAAGAAGAGTTAGGCTTAGATGAAAAAACAGCTCCAGAGCGATGCGCAGAACTATTTTAATCTTCAATATGCGAACTATGCTCTTTTGCTAGTTCACAGCCATTTATTGGAAAGAGCATGGAGTTAATGAGCCTAATGAATTTGCCATTTTAACTAATATCATTCCTCAAGAATGGACAGGTATGAGTGCTAATGCATTTTCTCACCAAGAATTATCCAGGACATTATATCAATAATTGCAGGCAACGCATCCCATCACGCAAACTGTTTTATGTACATGGAGATAAGGTTGTGTCAGTTCGCATTTGCCTTGTTTCTGTAATTTAACCGAAATTTTGATACAATACATACTCCACGATGGAGTTTAGTAAACACAGCGGATGTAATTAAAGGTGTATTTATAGAGTTGTTGAGGAACTAAATCAAGCAATTAGCCCAATTCTATCGTGCAGTTTACGAGGAACCCATGATTAAATCAATTTATGCCTTCTTATGGCCCATCATCAAACCCTATCGTTGGTGGCTTGTTCTCATGTTTCAGGCAACAGTTTTAACGGGATTTTATTTCCCCATGAATAATTATGCCATTAAATCAATTGTGGATGCTTTTTCAGAACATGATATTTTGCAGTACAGTCAGCTTATAGTGCCGATTACCGTATTTATCCTGGCACAAATCGGACTAGATCTTTCCTGGCGAATTCATGATATTGCGGCTTGGCATGCGGAACCTTATGTGCATCGCGCTATTATTTTAAACTCGTATGATTATATCCAGCAGCATTCCTATAGCTATTTTCAAAATCATCCGAGTGGCATTATTATCAGTAGACTAAAAGGTATTATTGATGGCTATGAAAGTATTTTCTCAAGTTTATGCTATGTTGTAGGAAAATCTTTTTTAACTGTACTTATTTGTATTTTTTCACTTGCTTTTATCAACACATACATTTTTCTATTTATGCTTTTTTGGGGAGTCCTCGTTTCTACACTTACTATACCCATGTCATTTAAGTTAAAGCGATTAGCGGAAGTAACTGCTGACACTAAGCATGAAATTATGGGAAATTTATCTGACAATATACTCAATATTTTCTCATTATTTTATTTTTCCAAACGTAAGCAAGAGTTGCGTAAGACGAAAGCTCAAATCACAACGAACTACATACCCGCATTAATCCGAATTAAAAAATATTGGTTTTGGTTCTCATTGATGGGTTCAATACTCTATTGGATTATGCTTATTTCTGTATTTATATTTTCCATTTGGCTTAAACAGCAAAATCTTATTACAAGTGGTGATTTTGTATTTATTATAATGATCTCTATTACTGTCTCTTTTGAGCTTTGGATGTTTTCCTCTTTCATGTTTGATTTTATGAAAGAAGTCGGTAATTTCAAAGCAGCCTTTTCTATTTTAACCGTTCCTCATGAGAAGATAGATCGAGCTGATGCCAGGTCTTTTAATATTCAATCTCCTTCTATTGAATTTAAAGATCTTGCCTTTGCTTATCCGGATGGTAAAAATATATTCAATGACCTTAGCTTGCTCATTCCGGCAAGTCAACGTGTGGGGATTGTTGGGCATTCAGGCGCGGGAAAATCAACGCTGGTTTCGCTATTGCTTAAAAACTTTTTACCTACTCAGGGAGATATTTTAATTGATAATAGATCTATGAGCCAAATTACATGTGACTCTCTTCGTTCCCAAATTGCTTTAATTCCTCAAGATATTTTGCTGTTTCATCGCACGCTTTCAGAAAATATTGGTTATGCAAAGGATAACGCAACAATTGACGAAATTAGAGATGCTGCTAAAAAAGCGCATATTGATGATTTCATCCAATCTCTCCCAGATGGCTATAACACACTTGTAGGAGAACGGGGAATTAAGCTTTCTGGTGGACAAAGACAACGTATCGCTATTGCTCGCGCCATTTTAAAATCTGCACCAATTATTGTTTTAGATGAGGCCACATCAAGCTTAGACACAGCAACAGAGCAAGAAATACAACAATCTATTAATGATATGCTTGAGTCGAGTCACACCACAGTTATCGCTGTTGCTCACCGACTTTCAACCATAAGGCACATGGACAGAATTGTCGTTATGGATGCTGGCAGTATCATAGAAGACGGTACATTTGATCAACTGATGCTGATAAAAGATGGTTATTTTAAACGACTTTGGGAAACACAAATTAATGGCATGATTTTATAAACTATTGAAGTTTGAAAAACGCACATGATCTCATAAAATCACTCATATAAATTCACCTTACTTTTTGTAATTAGTACCTAAATACCCTAAAGTGAGAATTTGATTGGTATTTGAAACATTAGATTAGAATTAAAAATTATCATTTAGCCTCTTTAAAAGATACTTTATAGAATTTTTCTCCTCCTCTTTAAATCCGTTTAAAGCAAATTGATTTAGCTCATCAGCACATTTTTCAATAATTTTTTGGCAATTTCGTCCTTTTTTAGTCAATCTAATTTCAATAGCGCGCCTGTCCGTGGCACTTCGAGTTCTTATGATCAGCCCATCACGCTCCATACGATCAAGCGTTCTAACAGCCGTGGGTTGCTCGATACCAATCTGTTTATGCATTTCAGATTGAGTCAAGCCATCTTGCTGATAAAGAGCCATTAGAAAATAAGTATAGGCATCTGTAAGACCGTGTGGCTTCAGTAATTCATTGGCTTTTTTAATTAATAATCGACTTGCTTTTTTAATCAGGGTTGAGGGATACATTTTTTCTGTCCATTTTACATAGCTTGCTATATATTAACAAACTATGTAAAATTAATCTAGTTTCATTAACACGTGGGGTTTGTAATGATTAAACAACCAATTTACCAAATAGATGCTTTTACTTCCATATTATACACAGGCAACCCTGCTGCTGTTTGTCCGTTAGAATATTGGCTAGATGATACTGTTATGCAGCATATTGCCCGAGAAAATAATTTATCTGAAACCGCATTTATTGTTCCCGATGGTCAAGATTACCAAATACGTTGGTTTACACCCAATACAGAAGTTGATTTATGCGGCCATGCTACATTAGCCAGCGCTTTTGTTTTATTTGAGTTGTTAAAACATCAAGAACAAAAAATTGTCTTTAAAAGCAAAAGTGGGCTACTGACGGTAAAAAAAGAAGGAAATCTATTGCAAATGGATTTTCCTGGGCTGCCTTTTACAAAAATAGAAGCAAACAATGAGCTTATTGAAGCCATAGGAATAATTCCAGATGAAGTCTATCAAAGTACATTTGATATGTTATGTATTTTTAATGATGCAATGTCAATTAAAAAGGCGAAACCTGATTTAAATGCCCTGGCAAATATGTCTTGTCGAGGTATTATTTTATCAGCCCAAGATACAGAATATGATGTTTATTCAAGGTGTTTTTATCCTGGATGTGATGTTTCCGAAGATCCAGTAACAGGTTCTGCTCATTGTGTTATTGCTCCTTACTGGTGTGCACGCCTCAATAAGAAAAAAATTCATGCTCGCCAAGGAGGGAATCGTCAAGGAGAGCTTTGGTGTGAAGTAAACCAGGATAGGGTCATCTTATCAGGATACAGTCAATTATATTTACAGGGTGAAATTTGCGTTCCTTCAGTGCAAAAGGAGATTGTTCATGGCGCTTAAATTATTATCGCTTTCGGAAGTGAAGCAAAGTATCACCATGACTGAAGCCATTGACGCTATGGAAAGAGCATTTATTCAATTAGCGCAAGGAGAAGCGACCTTGCCTTTACGAACGGGTATTCCAGTAGGAGAAAATGGATTAACTCTGACCATGCCTGCTTATTTATCGGAAGAAAAAATCTTAGGATTAAAAGTAGTTTCTGTGTTTCCTAATAATGTACAACACGATAAGCCGTCCATTAATGGCACTATTTTACTGCTTGATGCTACAAGCGGCGAACCCCTTATGTTAATGGATGCAGGTTATTTAACAGCGCTTCGCACCGGTGCTATTTCTGGTTTAGCAACAAAATATTTTTCTAAAGACTTGCCATCAACTGTAGCCATTGTAGGCGCAGGAGTACAAGCTATCACTCAGCTTGAGGCAGTAGCTGCTGTACGCCAAATTGAAAAAGTATTTGTTTGGTCACGGCATCTAGAAAGTGCTGATAAATTTGCTAAGGAAATGGGTGCTTTCTATGATGTTCAAATTTGTGAGCAATTATCGGTTGCTTTAAAAAAATCAGATATCATTTGTACTGCCACAGCAAGTATAGAGCCCTTGATTCATCTATGCTATATTCAACCCCATGCACACATTAACGCGATTGGCTCACACCATCCCTCCATGCAAGAAATAAGCGGTGAAGTGCTCCAAAAAGCAGTGGTGATAGTGGATCAAATAGAAGCAGCTATGAAAGAAGCTGGTGAAGTTGTTAATGCTGTTGAACAACAAAAAATTAAAAGAGAGTCGATTATTGAAATAGGTTCTTGGTTACTCAAAAAAGCTCCTCATTTTCAGAAACAACTTACCGTATTTAAATCGGTGGGTCTTGCGATTCAGGATTTGGCGGTTGCTCAAGTTGTATATCAAAATGCTTTAAAAATGAATTTAGGCTCTACTTTTAAACTTACGTAATGAGGATAATCTTATGCAGCCTCTACATATTCAAACACCGCTTATCGAATCTCAATATTTAAAAAATAAATTAAATAAACAGGTTTACTTTAAATTGGAATGTATGCAACCGCCAGGGTCATTTAAGTTACGTGGGATTGGCGCATTATGTCAAGAAAAATTACAGCAAGGTGCAAAGACCTTTGTCGCATCATCAGGTGGTAATGCAGGCATTGCTGTCGCTTATTGTGGAATGAAATTAAATGTTCCTACCACGGTTTTTATTCCTAGCTCTAGCAACCCTATTTATATTGATGCAATTAAATCGTATGGTGCGAAAGTCATTGTAGCGGGTCTTGTATGGGACGAAGCACATCAAGCGGCATTAGATTTTGCTGAACAACATCAAGCAGCTTATATCCCTCCCTTCGATCATCCCTCTCTTTGGAAAGGGCATGCTTCTATGATTACAGAAACAATTCAACAAGGACTTTCAAAACCTGATGTCATTGTTCTGTCTGTTGGTGGCGGAGGCCTGGCGTGTGGTGTTTTGAAGGGGATGCATCAACATAAATGGGAGAATGTACCTCTTATTGCTGTTGAAACAAAAGAGGCTGATGCATTTGCTCAATCTGTAAAGTCAAATAAATTAGTTACTTTAGACGCTATTACCAGCAAAGCAACAAGCTTGGGAGCGAAACGAGTTGCGCAAAAACTAATGGATTGGACAAAAATTCATAAAATAGAAAACATTGTTGTTACTGATGAAGAGGCTGAACAGGCGTGTTGGAACTTTGCGCATGATCAGCGAGTTTTGGTGGAGTTGTCTAGTGGCGCTTCATTGTCTTTAGTTTATAACAATCATCCAGCACTTCATGATGCCGAATCAATTTTGGTTATTGTTTGTGGCGGGATAAATACTTCTTACTTTAATTGGCTTTTCTAAAACAGTATCTAAATGCAACAAACTACATGCTATTCCTAGCCCAAAAGCTGAGCCTATCAAATTATGGCTTGCGAAAGTTGGTTATGAACGAATGCAAGAAATGGTTGGTCTCTCTAAATCGTTTGATAGAGCTAGAGAAACATGGCAAAAGCATGATTATAGTAAAAAATGGATCCAGCAGCGAATGATGGGGCAAGAGACCCGGAATAAGCTCACTGATTATTGGAAAGAGCATGGTGTTAATAAATCAAAAGAATTTGCTATCTTAACCTATACAAGAAATGTCATGATAAAAATAAAAAAATAGTTCCTGAAAAATTACCAGAAATAATGAATGCTGGAGAAGCCGCGTGGCTAATAATGAAGTTGCGCGATTGGAACTTCAAAGAGGCGATTAATTTTATTGCCTTCACAGGGGAGGTCAATAGGTAATATCTTGAAGCGGAATCCAATCGTTCAACAAGCTTCTAATAGGCAAAGCGATCCGGAATCTAACCGTAGGAGATTGAAAAATATTTTGTCTCAATCGATGTTGATCACTCAGGGTGACCCAGTTGATCGATACTTGCAAGAGCGAGGTATTAATCTCGAAATCTATCCAAATTGTCTAAGGTATCACTCTAAATTACCTTACTATCATGATGGTATTGAGATAGGGAAATTTCCAGCAATGATTGCTTTGATTCAAGACTTAAATGGCAAGGGAGTTACTTTACATCGAACCTATCTTGGTGATGGCTGCAAAGCAAATGTTCCACAACCTAAAAAACTTATTCCTCCTGTTATTCCGGGCTCAAGTTTAGGTGGTGCAATACGCGTATGTCCTTCCATAGCGAATAAAACCCTGGTCTGTGCAGAAGGCATTGAAACAGCGATTGCAATTCATCTTGCATCAGGGTTACCTACCTGGGCAACTGTCAGTGCCACTGGAATGGAACGCGTTATTTTACCTCAAGAAATTAATGTAGACCAACGAAGTATACCAAAGTACTAGCTAAAGAGATCTGTACAGCTATTGCTTAGCAGTAAGGGTATAAAAGTACTGTGTCAAGAGCACTCCAAAAGACACCATATTCACCTGGCTAAAAGATAATAAAGATTTTTCCGACCAATACGCGCGAGCAAAACAAGCACAAATAGAATGTGTGGTAGATGAATTATTAGGCATTGCAGATGATGCATCTAACGATCAGATAGTTGACTCTGAAGGACAGCTTCACTTTAACAGCCAAGCTGTTCAACGAGCCCGACTTAGAATTGATACACGTAAATGGTTAGCATGTAAGTTGGTGCCCAAAGTATATGGTTCGTTCAAGCATGAAACTGTGAGGGATTTGTCAGTAGTGGAAAAGTTGATAAATGATTTAGAATTATGATTTATAAATAATCTCAGTTGTAATCAGTGCATTTTTTTACCATTAGGAGCATGAGGATCAATGGTGGCAAGACAAATGGCACCCTTTTCATCAGAAAAACCAACTAATAAGAACTGAGAGAGGAACCCTGCGATATTTTTCTCACCTAAATTCACGCAGCCAATTACCATACGACCTATCAATGTTTCGGGCATATAGTGCACTGTTATTTGTGCAGAAGTTTGGAGAACACCGATTTCAGGACCAAAATCTACCCAGACTTTATAAGCAGGTTTCTTGGCACGCAAAAAGGGTTCTACTTTTACAATTGTTCCGGAGCGTAAATCTACTTTTTCAAATTCTTCATAAGATATTATCATGTTATCACCTTAACGTTTTGCATAGACTGCAATAGACAGTATGATCATGCCCATCCCAAGTAATTGCCCTTTGGTTAATTGTTCACCAAGAACCATCCAAGCAATAATCACTGTAGCTAAAGGCATTATGGCCGTCGATAAGGAAGCCATGACACCATCCACCCTCTGACAACCAAAATTCCAAAACACATAAAAAAGACCAGAACTTAAGCCTAAAATAATTAAAATGAACCAATTAAAGGAATTAATAGAAAAATCACCCCATGCAGTAAAAGCTAGGCAGAATGCTAATAAAATAGCATTAATTCCATTCAGTAGAGAGGAGATGAGAAATACGGGTAGCGAATTAACATGCATCTTAGATAAAACGTAGTAAGTCGCTTCTGGTAAAAGGGAAGCTAAAACGAGAGCATCTCCCCAAAAAGAATGTCTTACTTTGATGCCGATAAGCTTGTCGCATGCAATAACAATTAAACCAAGCGTAGCAAAACCTACACAAACGGCTTTTTTACCAGATATTTTTTCACCAAGAATTACCCAGGACATGATAGCAATAATTGCAGGCAAGGCGCTGGTGATAATACCTGCTACGTTAGCATCCGTATAACGTAATCCCCATAATATCAGGAAATTAAACAATACCCCTGCAGATAATGCTTGAGCTAAAATAAAAAGCCAATCGCGTCGTTTTAATTTTGTAAAATAGGAATACACTGGTACTTTTTTCGCTGGTGTTAGCCAATGCAAGGGTAATAAAATAACCGCAGCTAATGCAAACCGAAGTGTCAATATAAAAAGTATAGGAATTGATGAGAGCACGTACTTGGAAAAAACAATATTAACGCCTACCATAGTCTGGGCCAGAATAAGAAACAGCATGCCTTGCAGGAAATAAGTACTCGATTTATTCACACAATAACCGATATCATTAAATGAATTTACAGTCTATCAATTTTTAAATTAAAATGAGTTATCCAATTCACGCATTTTCTTTGCTAATAACGTGTTAGATCTCCATTGAGAAGGTGATTCGCCAAATACTTTGGTAAATCGCCGACTAAATGCAGGTAAATTTTCATAACCCACTTCAAATGCGATTGCTTCAATAGAAGAATGTTTTTGCGATAACAACCTTTTAGCATGGTGTAGTTTCCTCATCCGCCAATACTCTGCAAGGCTACAGCCTATTGCTTGTTTAAAACGACGCTGCAATTGGCTAATACTCAAATGGCAATACTTTGCTATGTGACTAATATTTACGGGCGTACTGAAATAAGCATCGATCCAGTTTTTTGCTTTTATCACAACCGGATCAGGCTCTGGAGAAAACGAATTTGCTGTGAAATGAAATAGCAACTGATTGATTAAAGAATCGGTGAAAAAATCTCTCTCATTATGAACCAAATAGTGGTGCGTAAATTGTATGAATTTTTTAGTATTCGTAGTTAAGTTGAGAACATTGGATTTAGAGTGTTCATCAGAAGAATGGCTTTTACTGGTAATATCTACAACTAAAAACAGATTCTCTCGGCTCCCAGCGAAGGAATGCAGTTCGTTGGGTGCGATATAAACCCCAATATCGTTATTGATGAACCCCGAATAATAGCCTACTTCAAGCTCCATAGAACCTGAAACAGGTAATACTAATTGAGCAAAATCATGAGCATGACTGCAACTTTCAGTATGATAAGAACGAAGATCAATGCAATTAGTAAGCACTATACTGCCCCTAGATTACTGTTTATAAGTAAAAGATTATGATTGTATCACATTTGATCTGAGGCCTCTCCTCTGGGCAGATAAAATCAAGTCTATTAGATACAGGAAGCTCCGTTTGACTCACTCCCAACCTTAGTTTAAATTTTCTTCTTCGGCAGAGGCAACTCCTCTGCAGAAATTTTAAAGAGAGTTGTTAGCCACTCGTGATCTTCCCACTTTTCTCCTGAAATCAGTAAATAGGGTTTAGCACCTGGATATGGGCAAGCTTCAAAACAATAACCAATAAATGCTCGGCCAGCTTCAGTAGGTTTAACAAATAACTGGTCATCGCAGATCAAAGCAATGACTTTCCCATCACAATAAACAGCATATTCGCCAAACATTTTTTTCGCTGACATCTTTTTCCAGAGCCCGAAGTTTGCTCAAGAATAAAATCAACTGTACTTCGTCTAGATGCCATATTCTTTTCTACACAGACATTGGTGAACACAATTCGACTAACGTACCATTGGGACAACGAATATAAGATACTGTTTGACCCCAAGGTTTAATTATTGGTTTATTAATTGATAAAGCACCTGCTGCAAGAGCACGTTGATGTGCTTCGGCAACCAAATCAGTTACAAGAGCGATTTCTACACCTAAAGGTTGAGGAGATGAGTCAGCAGCTACATAACAGTAAAATAACGCTCGATTGATTTTATAGTATAAAACAATACTTTGTGGCGAAGTAAATACATCAAGTAACTGAAAATGTAGGGTAGAAAATTTCTTTAGCTGTTTTGAAAAATAATCTCGAAGATTATCAATTCCAGTAACCACACCTTTTGGGTCGCCCAAAACTTTTTGCACTACAGGCGAACAAAACTCAATCGAATCTGCATAATGTTTCATAATCAGATCTACATCATGCTTATTCTAGGCATCAAGCCATTCATGGGCAAATTCCCAAGCATTATCTCTATTAATCATTAAAATTTCTCCGTAAAAAATAATTCAGGCCTTCTGGCAAAATACCCTAATTGCATTATGTGTTTGATAACTATGCGTTTTTTCGATGACATCACAATCTAATATCTTAAATTTTGCTTCTTGTAGGATATTCTTGATTTCTTCCTCTTCAAAAAAAGCCCAGAATTTTTTAACATCACCCTCATAGCGTATATCTTGTTCTAAACTCTCACCTTTACCTTTTTTTAAAGTGATATAAAGATAACCGTTTTCTTTGAGGATGCAATGAATTTTCTGAATAACACTTGGGAATACTTTTTTAGATACATGCCCTAAAGAACAAGCAGCCCAGGCTCCATCAAAAGCAGCGTCGGGTAAATTCATAGCCTCAATATCCATTAATTGAAATTCAGCTAATGGGGCATTGCTTTTCGCGATATCAATAAGATTAGAACTCAAATCAATTCCTAAAACTGTGGCACCCATGTTGGTTAATAGCTTTGCATCCCTACCGGAACCACAACCAATATCAATAATTTTAGCATTAGGTGGAAGAAGCTTAATAAATTTTTCAATTGAACCAGTAGGAGCAAGAGTATTAACGTTGAAAGCAAACTCTTGTGCTGTAACTTGATAACTCTCTTTATTAATTTTTTTATAATCGGCAGTCTGCATTTCAACTCCTGTGCAATCTAAGCGTTTGGGGAATTTTATATGATGAGATATAAAGAAGAAAAGCATTTAGCCGAAAATTATCGGAGCGTTTTTCGATTAAGTGTACCCCAAAGTGTACCCAGAGAGGTGGTGAAGAAATTTGAATTTTACTAGAAGTCTTACTGTATATGGCTGCCCGGACAAGACTCGAACTTGTGACCTAATGATTAACAGTCCTGGACGGATGGTGGGATAAGAATAAATTAACTAATGCCAGAAAAAATTCAAGGAGTATTAAATAAAAAAATTATCTACTTTAATTTTATGTATTTTACTGACAGATATTGTTTGTGCTGATGATAATGGGCTAACAACGCAAGAATTGCATTTTTCTAAGGAGCGAATCCAGGAGCTTATAGATGAGCAAAAGAAGCATCCTGGAGTGCCGCGTTCTGCTAATAATTATTCTGAATCAATTAAAAATCAAGTTATTGAATTGGCAAAAGAAATTGATAATGGATAATAAATTTGTACTGATGAGGTTAACAGCCTCATCAAATTTGTAGTCGGGCGATTAATCTTGGAGATAATGACCAATGAAATGTAAGAGACCATGGTTATATTTTGGAGTCCTTTCAGGGTTCTTATCCGGCTTTCTTTATTTTGCTTATGGTGTTTATACTCATGGAAATAGCAGAGGTGTTGGGCCTTATAGTAGCACCAAAATCATGCAGCCAGGTACAACCATTCTTAGGATCTATGAATGAAAACAGAAATAAAGGTTTTTCAATTTATCCTTGGATTTTGTGTTGGCCTTGGACTATGGGGTTTAACTTTGATAATTTTATTAATCCTCAATTAACTTAATTGGTATTGATAAGCATTCCAAAATAATTTATTCGTTTCTGCATGAAACAGAGTTCGCGTCCTATAAATTTTTCTAGCAAAATCAAATGTAATTTGACGTATCTTAACATTAAAAAATAGTATTTTGCTCGTACTCATAGATGCTTCTTCAGGGTGAATTAAAAGATTATTCCATAAATCTAAGTCTTGGATATTATTTAAAAATGGCATATTAATTTTGGATAAATAGAGTTTAAGTTTGATTTTTTGTTTTTGCGATATTTTTTTTATCTTTTCTTCATAATTGTGAGAGATTTTTTGGTACTCGGACTTAACATTGAGCATCATAGCGATTTCATTTAATCAGTTATACGCGCGTGGCCAAAACTGGTCGCTCAAAGATATTGAAAATAAATATTTACCTAGACTTATAGGGCAGGACAATGTGCCCAGCTTTATTATTCATCTGGATAATAAGGCTATTGGTTTTATCCAATATTATTGTCTATCAGAACATTATCCAGAAGGTATTCATAAGGAAAGCTCCTTATTTAAAAGCTATCATCCCAATCAAATTGCTGGTATTGATCTGTTTATTTCTACCCACAAAAATCGAGGACAAGGGCTTGGGGTAGTAATTATCAATCAATTTATCAATGAGTTTTTGACTCATTTTCATTTAATAATTGTAGATCCAAATTATGATAATATTCATGCTATTCGGTGTTATGAAAAGGCTGGATTTAAGCAATCAAATTATAGTGAGGATTTGACCTACTGCATCATGCTAAAAAATATAGAGATGATTTAATGGATATTAAAATAGCATATTTAAAAGAGCATTCTGAAGCAATTCCGAGGCTTGCAAAAATTTGGCATGAAGTTTTGGGTAGCATTTGGATTTCTGATGCCTCTATTGAACAGATTAAGCAAGGTTTTTATGATGAACTAAATGATTGTTCCTTACCGCTAACCTTAGTCGCATTAAAGGGTTCTGAAGTCATTGGCGCTGTATCTTTACATAAAAAAGAGGAAATAAAACCAAGTTTAACGCCATGATTAGAATCACTCGTGCTGGATAAAGCTTATCAAAATCAAGGCGTGGGTAAATTATTAGTAGAAAAAGTAAAGCAAAAAGCGAGTGGTTTTAGAAATTTTGAAAATTATAGAGTGCGTGTTAAGGTGCTCTGTGGGTGATTATTGCTGCCCCCGTAATTGGGAAAGACCCAATTTCTTCAGCTTCTTTTTGCGTAAGGATCTTTTTTATTCTTGGTAGAGCCAACTCAAAATTTAGAGCATTAAAGGCCTTCAAGTCATCGAGGATATTTTCCTTTTCGGAAGGGTTCGTTGGTGGAAGGAGCCGCTCAAGCATTTCTACCATATCGTTGTCACTCATGTCCTGATAAATAGGTTGGTCTATGGCTCTGATTTCAGCATCCGTAGCTCTTTCTTGTAACAAGCTTAAGAAGGTTGTTTCTTCATCATAAAAATGAATAAGATTCGCAGCATAAAATTTTCTAAACTCTAAATAGAACAGTTTACCTTTGTATAATTTTTCTCCAGAATGCTCCAGCTCGGAGTGCTCCCCAAAAAGTGATTCAACTTCATCCTGGGTAAAAAATTTATTAAAAATAAATTCTTCTTCCCATCGGGCATGATTCGTCAGAGTGGAAACATACTCTTCAAGCTGGTTACAAAGAATTTCGATTTCTGCTGTATTGCGAAAATCAACTTTGGCCAAATAAATCAAGATTTGGCTTCCCAGCTCTTCAAGGAATTTATGGCAGGCAAATAGGTGTGATTCTCTTTTCATTTTAGAGCCTTCATTTCAAGCTTCATGACGTAATGTGGGACTGGGTGCCAGGAAGCGATGAAATCACCAACTATTTGAAATCCTGTTTTTTGATAAACATGGACGGCCTTTTTATTTCCTTGTTCGGGATCAATAAATACTTCAGAAACATCCGAAAACTGGCTCATCAAAAACTCTTTGATGACTTGAGTGGCGAGCCCTTTTCCTAAATATTGTTGATCGCAAATAAAAATATCTAAAGTGATCGCTAAGCCATCGGTTTCACGATATTTAGCATATTCACTTATCTCTTCTTTAAGTACATTAGATGTTAGCCGGTATACAAAAGGATGGTCACCTTCATAACCGATCCAATGCTGGGTTAAATCGGAGGTACGCTCAATTTTTTGTGTTGTTACGTAATACTCGATAAATTTACTCAGTCCAGTAAGTGTATTTTGAAGCCCAGCCCCATGAATCCATTCCTGTATATAATCTTGTTTTAACCATTCATGAACAAGCGCTTGTTGTGATGCCATGACGGATCTAAATGTAAAGCGATAATTGTTGCATGGCTTTATCCTTCAAGAAGTTAATCATATCATTATTTGATAACTTAGAGGGACTTTGTTAGTACATATCGATACATCAAATAAGTACCAATGATAAAAAAATATATTCCCACTATCCATAAGCCGATTAAGGGATCTAATAATCCACCCACAAAAATAAGTCCAGCTATGCAAACTTGAATAACTAATGCTAATAAAAATGCACTTACCTTTTTTCCCGTATTCAATTTAGATTGGATTCCTGAAATTCATTTAATAGAATTTTTGACTAAGATCCTATCTACATATCACCAGTTTGACCAAAACAGAGGTTGCAGATAGGTATCAAAACTATTTTAAGTCGATGTCATTCGCTAAGGAAATGACGCTATTTAATACATCCTTAGAATAAGTTTTATTAGCGCAGTCTAGTTTTTTATCAAATCCTTTTTCATACCATTCAACTTTATAGGAATACCCCGAACTATTATTGCCTTTTACAAGTTCAATGGTTGGTTTATTATGAACTTTGTAAGTTAAGAACTCTTCAATTAATTCATTACCACCATGAGCTAACTTAGTATTATGTTCAGAATAAAGGCAAGTAAGTTTATCTTTAACAAAAAGCTCAACAACACCAGTCCATCCTTCTTTTTCATAGCCTTGGTTTATCTCTCTATAAACCCCCATATTTGAAAATCCTAGATGATTTGTATAGGTATTTGAAGGGATAGTTTTATATTCATAAGCAATCGGTAGCTCACTAATTGATTGTTTAAGGCCTTTATTTTTGAGCCCCATGCTGCCTTTAAAATGTATTATATTTTCTTGCGTTAATAGGTCTCTTGCAGTGGAGTTAAATTCTTCTACGTAACCTCTAGTGATCATGTCATCATGTATTTTTTTAAACTCATTGATAGTTTCTTTTATAAATTGAGCATCTTTATCGTTCTTTATAGAGGGTTTCATAAAATCTTTTAATTTTACTATCTTAATTTCATCATCTAAAAGATAGTAATTTGATTGAGCTGACATTACTGGAAATGCAGCGGCTGTAAAAAATGCAATAGTTAAAAATTTATTCATATCTTAATCCCACCATCCATCATAAATAGAACAATCTCCCACTGTTTCTTCTGCAAATGGGACTTTTCCTTGGCCGTAGTCAATAAAAAAATGGTACCCGGTTACAACCCAGCGATGATCTCCAAGAGGAGCTTCATTCCAATGAACAGCAGCTTGCCTCCAAGTTAAAGCCCATCCGGTATCAATTCCATGATCATATTGCGTTCCATAAATATTATGATGAAGCGAAACAACTTTCCATCTATAAGAATGATGAGCATTCCATGTGATTGATTCATTATTCGCGCAATTAGCTCTGCTATGTGCGGTTGTTTCCCATACCCCTGCATGTGAAATCACAGCTATAAACATTAATGCGCAATTAGTTATTTTTTTATAATCCAAATTAATCTCCTTTATATGTGCTTGCCTTAAAACATGGTTTCCTTATATTTAACTGCTAAACTTATATAACTTTAGCGTGATTAGCTATAATTTTTATTTCCTGTGACAATCTAGCTTCTTTTTTCTGAAATATTAGAAAACGCAATAAATGATACCTAGTACTAATAATGCCGATAGAGATACACATGTTCCCATGCGAATTTGCTGTACGTTCATTTCAGTGAAAGTAAATTTCATGCTTTTTAAAACAGAAATAATTAATTTAAACGGAACCCGCGAAAAAAAATTAATAAAAGGATACATAAGAAAGGCGATAGCTATTGAAAGAAGATCGTTCCTATTATCAAGCCATTTAGAAAAAAGTACACTAATAATACTTGCTAAAATACTTTGAAAAAGTGCGGACATAACGACAATGTTTCCTTACATATTGAGAAGGTAGCTTATTCCATTCTTCTACATTGCTTCTACATGAAATTTTTATATTTCATGAGAATAACCGTAACTACTTGATTTAATTGGCTCACCGGACAAGACTCGAACTTGTGACCTAATGATTAACAGTCCCGAACCTAGCTACTAACCGCAGCAATCCACAAAAAATAACAACAGTCAAATCATGGTGTTACGTAAAAACAATCGTTGCCAATTACCATCATCTATTGCTGTTTCTCGCGGGCTAGTGTCCCATGAGTGTCCCACGAAATCAATTGCTTTTTTACTTCAACAAATTAACTTCTTCGGTCTTTGACTATTCTAATAGAATTAAAGGGTTCTTCTTGTTGTATTACATAGCCATGGGCTGAATTAATTTTAGGTTGTCTTGTACGTTTACCATAACAGAGCCGTAATAAGTTCCTGTTTTATTCTTAAGGATATCTATTTCACACTCATTAACCTCACCACATACACGTAAAACCTCTTTAAGTGGCAGATAATGGAATAAATTGGGGTTAGCAGGCATTCCTATCGAGTAAATACGAACTCCACTGATATAAAATGCAAGCACCTGTCCATTGCGAACACTTAAAAAAGGAGCGGGTGCTAATGGGCATTTAGAAGGAGAATCTGAGTCACAAGAAGCCGTGTCTTCTTTGATCATCCAGCTCGTATCTTCGTCATAAAAGGCTTCGATCAAACTGTTGTAATTTTCGTTTACATAGATAACCAATGGCTTTTTCTGGGTAGAGTCAGTGTGAGTATAGGTGCATTCTCCATAGGGAGGGGATAAAGCGTAGCCTGTTTTACTCCGTGTAAAATGATAAGTTCCTTTCTTAACAGAACCTTCAAGCCCGATTGGTGTATTCCAATAACCTAAGCTCCCACCGATTTTTTTACAGTAAAATGGTGTGGTAGTCTCTGGGCATTCGATAAATTCTGGGCAGTATATGAGGTTGTGCTTATTTAAATTTCCGTTCATATAACTAAGTGCTTGATGGCTAAACATAACTAGTATCATTAAACTGATTAACTTTGGCATATGGTCATTTCTTAACAAATTATTCTCAAATCTTAGCCATTTCCTTTTATTTCTATAAACGAGAGTAGGATCTTCTTTATTTGTCAAACCGTTGGTCTTCTGCATTTGGGCCTTAAACATGTTTAACTTAATTTCTATTATTTTTAAATAGGGCTTAAATTATACATTACTGAGTGAGAATTAAACAATATAAATTGGGATTTATACTCGGGTTTAAGTCTTAGTCAAATAGCAGCATTGATGAACTTAACATGGTGCGTTAAACAAACGTCTAGATATCACTCCATTGCTCCTCATCCCAAGGTAAATGAGCGTACTCTCTTAAGGTATTGGGTGGAAATATAGGGTATTTAATCACAGAAAAAAACGGGGAGTAATCAAAGTCACTCGGTGTGAATAAACGAGGATTACGCCTTACAAGTTCCATTTGATGCTTATTTCCTTCATGGATAAAAGGCAGAATTGGGTAATGTACTGACTGAAACGCATCCGCAATCATTGAAGAACAAATATCCTGTGTAGGCTGCATAGCATTGTGTTGGAATAAGGTTGAACGCCATCTTCTTGGAAAAAATCCCCACGGGAACAAAAAACGTGCCAAATCGAGCACATGACGTACATCATAGTTTTTGCCCAGGCGACCTAAAGCATAACCCACAACACGAGATACATCCTCCTGTGCTAACCATTCAGGTCTCATAATACGAAGATGATCGTCTTTGTATTTATCGAGTGGGGTAATAATGGTTCCTAATCCCAGTTCACTTTCAACTAAAAGCTGTCTATCGCATGGGCCATTATAGTGTTCTTTAATGAGTGTATGTAGGGATGGCTCCTGAACGTCTTGAAGCCGTCCTATATATAATGCAGCATGAGACCAGGGACTTTGAGTCACATGCCTAATCATGCGGCTGACTCGGCTTCGCCCCTCCACCAAGAGCACGTCAGCAGGACGTATTCTGCTGCATAATTTATTAAAATCACAGAGATAGGCTCTTTGGGGCGGCTCTTGTTGTAGCAGTAAGCCGCCTATTTTATCAATAACCCATTCGCTGCAGCGCCCAGTCACAATAGCTCTCCAGAATTTAATTGATGCTTCTTTTCATTTTATTGGTTGGTGGACAATAAAATCCATTTTAAAATCAGGGAAACTGGGCCACTCGCTTCCTGAGAATATTCCGGCACTGCTTCCTTGTTTTGAATCATTGTTTCACTCCATGAAATAACGTATCACTTACTTAAAAATAATGCTTATAAAAATACATCACTTAAGATGGCCTGAGAAGGCACGCCAGCAAGAAAAATCTGTTTTTTCAACTTATCGGTCGTATCTTTAGGACCGCAGACATAAACGCGCGTTTCTTTCGGATGATTTAAATGCATTAATGCTCGTTGTTCTATACAAGCTTCAGGATGACGTCCTTGGCTTTGAAGTACGCAAGGATCATAAACAAAAGATTGGAACAACATCGATAACATTTCCAGCTCTTCTTTATAGTAAATATCCTCATCAGAAAGACCTCCGTGAACCAAAGTAATGCTCCCTTGGTGATTCTGACTTAGCGCACTTTTAATAATGGCAACGAGTGGAGCAAGTCCTGTCCCTGTTCCGGCCAGTAACATATTAAAAGCCAATTGCTCTGGGTTATAATAAAAACAACGGCCAAAAGGACCTCTTAGTTTCACTTCAGTATGTTTTGTTGCTTTGTTCATCAGCCATTGCCCCATACTTCCGCCTGGATAAATTTTAACGTGTAATTCAATAAATCCTTCTTGCATGGGAATGTTGGCGATTGAATAACTGCGTATCACACCTTCAGAATTAATTAAACTAAGATATTGGCCAGGCACCCAATGTTCCAAATTATCCGTGCTAAGCGTTACTTGCATCACATTGTAATTAAGTGGTTTCACATTGATTATTTGTGCACTTACCTCGCACTCAGCACTCTCAGGGGTTGTGACTTGAAGTGGTTTCTCAGGCTTTGCAAGACAGGCCAGAAAATAACCTTGCGCTTTCAGTGTTTCGGGCAATCCTTCTTGCCAGGAAGGGCTAACAACCCCATCTTTGGCTTTAATTAAGCACGACTGACAAATACCTGCCTGACACGAATTAGGATAATCAATATCATGACGAAGCAGGCATTGCAGCACGCTTTCTTGATGTTCTAAAGTATAGAATTGATTTTTAAATTCTAAGGTACTCATGTGCGCCCCAATACGTCATTTCGAACACTGTTAGCAACAGCGGCCACGTGCTCAATGTCTTCAATTGCAACCTTTAATTCAGTAAGCGTTGCACCCAGATGCTCAATAACAATGTCCATATGCGTATCATTTAACCCACGTTTGACTAAGTGGGCATGTCCTTCGTGCATATTTTTCCCGCTGTATTGATTGGGCCCACCAAACACCATGGTTAAAAATCCTTTTTGCTTAAGGATTTGTTGCTCCATATCAATGTCGTCAAAAAAATGACTGACCCGCTCATCCGTCAACATTTTACGATAGAATATATCAACCGCAGCATTGACCGCGTCTTGACCACCCAAACGCTCAAATAATGACTCTGACATAGTGACCCCTTAAAGATATATTTGCAATGCATCTTATAAAAAGAAATAATCACAGTCAACAATCAATTAGGAATTAATGATGCAACTGACGCAATTTACCGATTACTCATTACGAGCTCTGATTTATATCACGCTTAGAAATGAATCCTGCACGATTAGAGACATTACCGAAGCTTATGGCATATCGAACCATCACATGGTGAAAATCATTCATAATTTAGCCAAACTTGGTTTGATTAAAACCATCCGTGGGAAAAACGGTGGTATTTTAATGGCATCGCAGCCTGAAACCATTAATTTAGGTCAACTAATTGTTCAATTGGAACCACATTTTGATTTAGTACCTTGCTTTAATAAAGCAAAGGCTAATTGTTGTATTGCCCCTGTATGCAGATTGAAAGGAGTATTACATGAAGCTCAAGCTGCTTTTATGGGTGTTTTAGAACGCTATACTTTGGCAGATGTGATGTACAACAAACCTGAACTGTCCGTATTATTGAACATCAAACCACTAGAGAAGTAAGGTTTTATCGGGAAGATTGGGCCAGGAATACAAAACAGCTTGCAGAATGAGTGCATGGTTGTGCTTAGGATCTTTCGCCGCATAAAACAAAGTGACAGGAGTTTGTTCTGCCATTTCCAAAATGCGCTCTATTAAGTCGTCTTTATGGTTTAATTCTTCAATGTAGCAATCAATAAATTCGCTCCAACGCTGTTCAATATTTTCATGAAACCATTGTCTTAAAGCAGTACTCGGAGTGATGTCTTTTAGCCACAAATCAAAAGCAAGTGCTTCTTTTTTAAGACCACGAGGCCAAAGTTTATCAATCAAAACCCACACCCCTTTTTTAACCTGTGGGGGAGTATAGACACGGCAAATGACTATCTTGTTTCTATAAGTAGAGTTCATAGCACTCCTTACAATAAACCATGCATCATCCAGTTTTTTGCGCAAGCAAAATACCAAACAAACCTGGAATCTGCCTTCCTAATGCATCTTGCTTATGCAAATGACCTACTGATTCCTTATATTCCAGTATAGACCACCCACTGTCTTGATACCTATGATAGATCTCTTCTTTTTGTGGAAGATAAGTGAAACAATCAGGCAATGGATAAAGTTCTGATTGGATAGGAAAGACTAGAAAATGATATCCATTTATTTTAGTCACCTCTTGAAGTTCAGTGAGCAGGGCTGGAATCCGCTCTGGATTTAAAAATTGCAGCGTGACTGTTGAGAGTACCAAATCATAATGTTCTGGTTCAAGATTCAAGGGTTGATTTAAATCGTGCAATTGTGCGACTACATTAGGCAAGGTTTCTTTTTGAGCGATATCCTGGATCGCCTCTATTGCCGATTGGTTGTGATCAATCCCTTTTATACGATGCCCCATTTTTGCTAAATACAGTAAATTTCTGCCCGAACCGCAGCCTGCATCAAGAATTGATGCGCTTTGTAAATGACGCAAATATGTTTGATAGATAGGCACCAAATCATTGTGTACGGCACTTAGACCGTATTTTTTATTGAAGTAACGTTGGGGTATGCAATAAAACTTAAGGGTTGCTTTAAACGATTCACTGATTAGAATAATTTTATGCCATGTAGCAGGAGGGATCATTATTTGGGGCTGCTCTTCATTGATTCGATTACGTGACAGTTCTTTTCCTTCACCATTTAAAAATACAAAATCAATTGCTCCTTCATGCAGTGAAAGCTGCCCCCAGGTTCCTTCTTTTGTGCTGTGTTTTTCCAGGAAAAATTTCAATTTTCTATGACTGTCAATTTCTGTTTGTTTGTAGCACAGTAACTCATTGTGTTCTAATCTCATGAGGCATCCTTATACTGTTATTAAAGCTTTTTTGATTCTTTGTTGTTTGTATTATCGATAAATTCCGGTTTCAATTTAGTTAACAAAGTACGTTCGCTTGCTAACTTATCCGCTAATTGATGATTGACATCCCGATGTTCTACCTCATCATTACGCACTACTAAAAGTACGTCTCGTAATCGCGCATCGGAGGCTAGTCCCCAATAATTTTTAGCAATATCAGGAGCTGGGACATTTTCAATGCGACCTTCATCCAGTTCTTGTAAATAATGGGTATAGCTGACAACGGCTTCCTCTTCAAGATAACCGACAAAACGATGTGCTGTTTTTGAAGAAAAAACATACATCAACAGATACAACACTACAAAAATAGCTTGCGCTGTAAAAATAATAAAACGTTCAAACCAATTGGGCTTGGCAATATACATAAACGTAATCAAATGCATTCGTTCATTATCTGCTTCATCTAATAAAACTTTAATCCAGCCCTCATCATTTTTGATTTTCCTTAAACAACTTAAATGCAGCAAAGCAGCTCCTACCATGCCAGGTACGGCGGCGACTGTTTCCAGCACAATGGCTCGATTGCCATAACGTTTTTGAAAAAAAGTATCTGCAAAAAAACGAAAAAATTTCACCAGACCAAAGGCAATTTTATCGCTGATGGTTTTAGCCGACTTATGAGTTACTGGCATGATATGCTCCTTTGGAGTGTGCGGTATAAGATATATTATATTAAAGGTGTATTTTAAATGCAACTTATGAGTTTTGATTATGGATTTTGATTTGTCTGCTGTTTCAGATGAAAACACTAGGTGCGCAAGTCTATTAAATATTGTCAATACTTTGCCAGCGCGTTCATGAAATAGGGTGCCTATTGTTATTCCGCCATCTGCACGGATACTTTTCCAAACAACGAGCGCATCACGAGTGTTATAAGTCTTATCCTGCTCACTCCAGTTGTCCCATATCTCAAATTCAGCCTCATCTAATTCAGATTTGATTGCCATACCCATCTTAAGCCATACATCACGATCATTTGCTGGTATAAAGTTTAGTGCTTCATATATGCGCCCAACGCCGTTTGCGGTTTTATTATTACTATTCATGCGCTATACTCCTGCAACCAATTGAAGAACTTTTCTTCATCAATCAGAATTCGCCGACCATTTCGCAAAATAGCACCGGATTGTTTTAAGCCATTTGTTTCAGCGTAAAAAATTCGATCTCTCATGCCACCAAGAGTAAACGCGGGGTATTTTTCACAAAATTGATTAAGGGTAGATAGTGGGGGGATTCGATATTTTTCTAACATAATTCACCTATCAGGTTTTACTATAAATGATTGCAGATTGTTGCAATCGCCTGACGTGAATTAAGCCTTATTAAAAAAATCCCGTACCCTAATTAGGGTACGAGTTAACCGATTAGTGCTTATTAGGTTTGAACTACATATTACGTTTTGCTGCTTGGTATTTTTTCACGATATTTTTCAGAGGCTTTTTGTAAAATATTTCGGATCGTATCATCAGAAAGCCCTAGTCCTACTGTACTCAAATCCTCACCAATGCTTTTTGTATTGGTTCCTGTGGCACTATTTTTATTTTTTAATGGATCATAACCATATTTATTTATTGCCATGCCTAATACCATTTTTTGAAGTGATCCAATGCTTCTGGGATCAGATTCTTCTGGGGATTGTGGGGTCATCTCAATGGGCAAGGAAAAATTCTTTTGATGAGCCCACGTTAGCAGCAGAGATATTTCATATTCATAATTTTCAGGCTCAACAATAAAATCAGATGCAATCTGCTGTTTTGTTTGCGCAAAAGGAATTATTTTATTGGTTTTCTGAGCTAGAATTAGCATGCGAATAAAATGGTTTTCGTCCTCATAGTTATTATACAGAGCTAATAATTCTGCAAATTTACTTAGTGATATAATTTCCAACCCTCTGATCTCATTCAGTAAATTTATCTTTTTTCTTTCAGGCGTTATAACTGGCTGATATTCTTTGCAAATAGGTATATTTTTTGATTTTGCCCACTTGATCAAATATATTGCTTCATACACAAGCTGACGAGATGACGTGGTTTTTATTTCTGTTTCTATTGAAGTGACCGGCGGCAATTCATAGTCTGAACGTATTATTCTTTGGTGATATGACTCAAACTCAGGTGTAAGCATCGCTCCAGGAGGAACCGTCAAGTTAAAATAATGAGGCAAAAAGGAAGCTGTTGCTAAATTTCAGGCGCAAAAAAGCTCCATGGCGGCTTGGGTCCAGATTTGTTTAGCTTTCACAAAGTGTTGTCGCTGTATTGCAGCGGAGTTGGTGTACCGTCCCACAGAAATAGCAAAGAGATTTCGCGTTTTACCCATTAAAGGCAGGGTTTGTTGTACGCTTTGCGGTGACTTAAAGCGAATCAAGCACTTTTCTTTTTTTCGTGTGGGCAGATGGGCATTTTCGGCGCGATTATTTAACCGCTTATGACTGCGGTGCTCAGTGCCTTTGCACATCGTTTTAATTGGCTTAATGTAGCTACGTAGTTTGTCAGTAATAATCACTCGGGGCCTAGGATAACAGTGCAGAAGACGCGATAAGAACCGAATAGCGGCGCGTTTATTGCGTCTTTTCTGCACTAATACATCGAGCTCATAGCCCTCTTCATCCACTGCACGCCATAGATAATAAGGCTCGCCGTTAATTTTGATTTGTTGCTCATCCATGTGCCATTTATCAGAGGGTCTCGATTCCCTCTTTTTAATCACGTCTTTGAAGTGAGAACCAAACTTGATACACCAGCTTCGAGCCGTTTCATGGCTTACAGAAATGCCTCGGTATAGCAAGCGCTCCGTAATGTCCCGATAACTGTCGTTAAATCGATGATAACTCCATACCACAAAGCTGATTATCTCCAACGGATAGCGATAGCCCTTCAATTTTTGATCAAGCATTTTCCTATCCTTAAATCACAATAGATTAACACAGCTAATTAACTTGACGGTTCCTAACCAACAGATAGAAAGCAAGAGGTCTTGGACCATCATGCTTTGATATTTTTAAAGTAGATAAAAGTGCAAAAGCGCTTTGACCCCATCCCACTTATAGTGGTCTGAATTTTATTACTTATGATTTATGTATGGGCACTAGATTTATAAAAATAATAATTATCTAAAAATATGCTATACCTAATTATCTCTACCTACCTAACGAGGACATTATGAATGCTATCGAATTTTTAATCAAAGAACATGATAAAGTTCGAACCACATTGGATGATATTGCCAATGGTTCACATCATTTTGACACTCAAAAAAAACGTTTTGAACTTCTAATTCATGATCTAATTCGCCATGAGAAGATGGAATATACCGTGTGGTATCCGCATTTTAAAAATGAGGTTCCAGATACAGTCAAGCATTTATTAAAAGAAGAAAAAAGTGCTGAAAAAGAAATAAAAAAAATTGACGGCTTAAAAACAGAGGCCGCATGGAAAGAACACTTTATAAAATTTAAACAGGATGTCGAACATCATGCTCAAGAGGAAGAAAAAAAATTATTCCCTGAGGTGAAAAAAATTCTCACTGAGAAACAATTATTGGAAATAGGTTTATCCATGCTCGTTTTTAAAAAGGAATATTCAGAATAACACTCTTTTGCCACCAAGAGGTTTTAAAATTGAAAAATGGATTCCATCCAAAACTAGGAAGGTTAACTTATTAATAGCAATTTATATCTTCCTAGTTTTGGATGGACTGTTTTTACCCCTACCTTCTGGAATCTTATTTTTAACACGTTCCGGGATTAAGTTCCTAATAAAAAGAAAATCCGAAAAACCTCTCTCCAAACCCTATGACAAATCATGGAATTAACTGCGTGCTCTTGCATTTCATCCTGTTAATAACTACCAAAAAATGACTCATTGCCCTTTAAAGAAGTTTATTTCCAAGAATTATTTTTGACATTTACCGAAAGTAAACTAAGATACTATTGTGCAATGCAATAAGGAGATAGCCATGCAAAATAATTTCAACTTAAATATAAATCCACTCCATTTAGCGAATCCTCTACAACAAATTATGGAGTTAAATCAACGTACATTAAAAAAATTTTCCTATCTTGAATCTCAAGAATTAACTCACATTCATGACCCAAAAGCATTATTAGAAAAAAATGTAGAACTTTTTATCGATAATACTCATACAAGCATAGATTATATGCATCAATTATTTAATATTTTAGGAAATTCATGGGTAAACTTATCTCAGGAGACCGAGAAAAAAACTAAGGATTTAATGCAACACACTCAATCTGCGGCCACTTCAGGCGTGAATAAACTATCAGGTGTGAAATCAAGAACACAGCCTGCAAAGAGCGCCTCTTCCTCAAGAAAAAAAGCATCTCACTTAAGCTCCCATTCATCCAAAACCCATACCTCAAAAGTGGATTCTCCCGAAAAGGCAATGACTTCTGCAGCGAAAAAAGAGGACAGTCATAAAACACAGTAAGAAATGAAATAAATCTAAAAGATAAGAAGTTTTGGAGAATTTTTACACGGAGATATAAAAATGAAAAAATTGATTATATGCTCAATAATTACTCTATTTACTGCTCATGCTTTTGCTGAGAACCCCATTAATACACAAACTAAAACTTGGAAAAGTATTCCCATAACAGTGGATACAAACACCAATACTTATACCACCGCCCAAGGTTTTTTATTGCCGGAAGGTAATTATTATTATACTTATTCAGGTTATCGATGCCTCATTAATAAAACAGAAATTCCGGGGGTTAATCCTGTAGTGTTAAAGCCACAAAATGCCACGGGAACTATGATTTATTGCTATCCAGATAATTAAAGTCTATTTAATAAACAGTAATTAAGGAACTACCATGAGTGATTTTAATGAAAAAAGCGATGAGGCTAAATATAAAGCCAATAAATCCTTTAACCAGCAAAAAGAAAACACCGAATCATTAGCTCACCAAATTAGAGAAGAAGCAGAACATTTGTATGAGGAAGGAAAAAAAACAATTAATGATTTGGATGACACTATCTGTAACTACACGGAGGAATTAATAAATAAGGTGAAAGAAAAGCCCTTAACTTCCCTGCTTATCGCAGGAGGTATAGGCTTTCTTGTATCTCATTTATTAAAAAAATAATTTTTCATTAACGTTTATAAGGAAATAATCATGAGCGACAAAAAAGATATTCTTATTACAACCGAATTGTTCAAAGATAAAGAGTCAGCAGAAAAAGCATATAATGACGCCCTAAAAAATGGGTATACTCCAAAAGACATTAATGTCCTTATGTCGGAAGATTCGCGTAAAAAATACTATGATTCTGTTTTAGTAAAAGAAGAGTCAAAAGCGCCTCAAGGCGCAGGTGTAGGTGGTGCCACAGGAGCTGCTATCGGAGGTATTGTTGCAGCCTTAGCAGCTATTGGTACCAGTCTTGTTATCCCTGGCCTAGGTCTTGTAGTTGCCGGCCCTTTAGCGGCTGGTTTAGCAGGTGCTGGAGCAGGAGGCATCACAGGAGGGTTAATCGGTGCATTAATCGGCTGGGGTATTCCCGAAGATAAAGCAAAAATTTATGAGACTGGAATTCAATCCGGAGGTATTGTCTTAGGTGTTCATGAAACACGTCCTAATAGTACTTTGAGTGAAGACTGGAAAAGATATAACAATCCACTTTAAATAAGTAAAGAGTCACATCTGAAGACAACGCGACAGTCCCTTTAGATAATATCCTCTAAAGGGACTTACGATTTAACGCTTTAAAGTAAATTGAGTATGTGGCCTCTTTTCTTTAGATATTCTTTAATTTTTATCGAAGACCATTGTAATATATTTGTATTTGGGATTTATTCTATCCACCCCTTATAGAAATTGGATAAAAATAATCCATTCCGATGCAATAAATCCGATAAATCATCCGCATGATCTTCCTCATCTTTCAAGATATCTTCTAGCATTCGTCGAGTTGTAGGATCTTTAGTTCCAAACCATTCAATAAGATCTCGATAAATCATAATAGCAATACGTTCAGCGACTAAATCCTCTTCAATTAATTTAAATAAATTTTCCCCAGTACCATATTCTGTAGCTGTTCGCTCTACGACTGTTGCCGGATTAAAATCAGGATTACCCCTAAGAGGTTGATACGTTCGGCAATCATCATCATATGTCTTTCTTCATCTGCAGCATGTTCGGCAAATTCAGCAACCACTTGAGGCTTATCGATTCCTTTGGCTATAATTTGATGATGTCGATAGCGTAATACACACATAATTTCTGTCGCTAACGCCTTATTCAAATGATGGCATGCTTCCTCCACAACCAATGGATAGTCTTGGGTAATAGCTCCTTCCTTTAAAGATTCATGGGCTTGCTTTTTAATTTTTTCAAGATTATTATAGGGATCCTTAGTTAATTGTGGTGAGTTCATTTTTTATCCTTGAAAGTAATCCATTATTTGAAAATTTTAGCATATAGATAACCAATTCCTGCTGCAATAAGAATCGAAGTAAGGGGGTGTCTGCGAATTACTTGGGCTAAAGAGTCGATATAGAGTTCCACATTTTCTTCACTTTGAACTACTCCTTTTTTACCGGACTCATATAAATCAGAAGCAGTCTTTCCAATTTGCTCTGCTAATTCCTCAGCCTTGGGTTTCGTTTCATTATAGGCATTTGTCGCCTTTTCTTTAGCAGTGTCATATAATTCATTAGATTTTTGTTTAATTTCATTCATGTTCTCATTAAATCCTTTCATGATTTTTCTCCTATAGCCTTCGCATTTTCTCATGGTCTTAATTTAAGATTAATAAGAGAAATTAATTTGTCAAATAATTAACCATTTATCGAGCCATTGACATTATTTGTTCAAATAGAACACAAGTATAGTTCTTGCATGAAATAAAAAGAAAATTTCCTCAAAACTCTATGTCAACCTCAACTTTGTTTCAGCTTACAAGATTATTGTTCAAAACATGTCAGGAACGGGCGGATTTTTAGATCTTTGAAGATGGGGAGAGACTTAGAAGTCTTAGGTGCGCTTCTTCGAGAGGCGAAAGAATAAATTTCTTATGTTTCAGCCAGTTGAAAGAGCCATGAAATGAGGTGTTAAGCTTCACTTCTTATTTCTGTACCACACATCACTTTAGGAATATTTGTTCCTCTTTAGTTCTACACCCGGATATGTATTCAACTAAATCCATTTACCCCTTATTAAATGAAGGGGATTACCGTAAGAGTTTTTCCACCAAAAATTTCTATGTTTCAATTGCATAAAAAAGGGCTCCGTTGCAAAAACGAATTAACATAAAAAATCTTAAATTTTGGAACGGATCT
>NZ_JASGFU010000019.1:0-46237 GCF_047605385.1 Legionella sp.
AGGACTCTGCTTTACTCTCTGAAAATTAGACTAAAAAACTCCGAACTGGGGTTTATCTAACAAAACTCCTAAGGGCTCAGGATTATATTTGCTCGATTTGACATGTACATTTTCAATTACTGTTAACGCATTTTCTAATTCAGCTATCGTCATGATATTGCTTAATTTTATTTGTTGCATCACTTTATTTACTAGATTAATGTCGTCTTTTAAATGTCCAAAAAGTCTATTAGCCTTCAATTTTTCCTTTATGTTTTGCCATTGTTGTAAAATTTCATCAATTTTTGTTTGCATGATTACTCAATTATCATTGATCATAATATAGATTATATGATATAAAAATTAACAATTTATTATTTAGAGAATAAGTCCGTGTTTTTTAAAGGTAAGATACAAGATGAATCAAGAGAGGTTTGCTTTTATATGCCAATAGTTGAGCAAATTCGTGATTATGAAAATGCTCGAACGTGGAGTCTGGCGCTACAAAAAAATGTTGCACGTAAATTTTACTGCTCGATTGAGTTATTGCAGCAGTTAGAATCTTCAAGATTAGGAGCAAATAAAGTTTTATCTTGCTATAAAATTTCTCTAACAAGTTCTGAACATAGTCAGTTGAAAGCAGACGATAGGAATTTTGGTTTATTTACTGGTTTTTTATCATTTGCACCTGAAAGCATTAAAAGCCTTATTGTGTTGAATGCAGATAATCCCATTGAATATATGAATCCCTTATATCTAGTTTCTATTTATGAGAAATGCCAAGAAATAACACCTCTTATTCCATGATCTTGTACTTGAGCAGCGACTTGTCCTATATAAACCAGAGTGAATGTTAATGCCTTATTTGGCAGTAATGCATCCACCCCAGCATCGATTAACAAATCATTGCGAGCAATAGGACTGCCGTCTACCGTAAAGGGAATACTTGAATCAAATGCTAGAGTTGCCAACGGATTAATATTACGAGCAGCATGGCGCCATCCTAAAAGTCCGCGTCCTTTTATGATAAAATTACTTTCTTGTTTAAAGACATTAAAAACCCGTGCGCCTAATGTGGAATAGAACATATTCTGATGATTATTATTCCCATGCAGCGCAGCAATACCACCTTTTTCATATAGAGTGCCAGAAGATACATTAATGATGCTAGCACGCCCAAAAGGCTCGAATAACCCCAAACCATAACCAGCTTCTAGAAAACCTTGTGCAGTATCTGCGCGATAATCTGATTTTAATAGTTCAGATAATCCAGGAAAGATCACTGCACGGCGTGCATCGATATCATGCCAACTGTACGCCCCACCCGCACGAAGGGTTATATGCTTTATTCGTTAATCTGCATACAAACCTATATGGTAATTATCCGAATTAGTTTGTGAAAGACGCGCATCCAGATTAGTTTGTAATGCACTATAACCTGCTAATAAACCAATGCGAGATACTTCGTTATTGATATCTGCACCAATAAAACCTCCACCGTCATTGGTTGTTATGCTAGCGACATTGTAATTTCCATTGCGATGTCCCCAAGAGCCAACTCCTTGAGCCCAAAAATTCAATGCTGAATGCATAGGCTTTTTGATTAAAGTGAATGGAGTCATCCGATTCAGCATCGTATCTTCTACATATCGACTGGCTTCCACTAAGCTGCCTAAAGTTGCTGCATATACTTCACCTGAAAGACTATTAAATGCTTTGCGCGCTGTTTGGACAGAAGGTAAACTGAGGATTGTGTTAAATAGAAGATTGCCAGAGCCTAAACTTTCAAGAGCATTGGCAACCGCTTGTTCATTAGGTGTTTGTGCTACATCAGGAAATGTAGTTTTGTTTTGTGAGATATCCAAATAGACATTGTTGGCATCATAAAGCAGGCCAAGGGTAAGAAAGGGAAGATTGGGTGTTACTCCACTGTATGTCCCAGCTACCCCACCTAAGGCATTTAACAATGTATAATGGCCCAGAGAATAAACCCCATTTTCTGCAATAACATTTACGGCGCCGCCATTTAATGTCGCGGTGCCAGAAATTTTAATCAGAGATGATCGTCCCAGAGAATTAATTTGTGCTTCATAACTAGAGCCTGAATTTTGGATGTAGTTTCCTGCAACATTCAGTGTGCAATTTCACCGGGGCCGCCTGGGGCGATGGTACCAGAAACGGTGGTATTACCTACGGTTCCAGTTCCTTCCAAACGCCCAGCTCCACTTTTAACAAAAAGATTCGAGCCTAAGATAGTACCTGCATAATCCGTATCTGTTGTTTGATTAACTGTTAGGGTAGCTGTACCTGCATCGATTGAACCACCACTACCGACTAAAGACGACATGATTAAATCAAAGTTATTTAAATCTAATGTACCTGCATTGATAGTGTAGTTTGTATTGTTCACTAGAGCACCGGCCACTCCTGCTTGTAAGGTACCATCATTGACTGTAGTTCCACCATTGTAATTATTCGCAGCATCATTAAGGACTAAAGTCCCCAATCCGGTTTTATTGAGTGTTCCAAGGCCACTGATAATGCCATTTTGAGTAAGTACTGTCCCAGAATCCGTTAAAAAAGTACCTCCTGCAGCACCCAATGTGGTGGTGCGATCCATTGTAAAAGGTGCTGTTGACTCCAAAATACCACCTTCAAAATCCAAACTGTTCGGAGCAGCACCAAGATTGTTATTGGCAGATACAGAGAGTACTCCTGCAGTTAAAATTGTTGTTCCAATATAAGTATTCGTTCCACTAAGGACCAAGATACCAGTTCCTGTTTTATTGATTCCATTATTACCCGTAAGTGAATTGGTGATTGTTGTAGTAAAGTTCGCACTGGGACCAACGCTTATTATTGAAGGATCACCTCCATTATCAAGCTGTAATACATTGCCTGTTAATAGATATCCATCAACAAGAAATTGCATTCCTAAAGCGCTTGTTTGTCCAAAACTGTTATCAATCGTCACTGCACCTGGCGTACCTCCAAAGATGGCGAAGCCGGGTTGAGGAGTCATTGCAGCCGTTATCGACGCACTGGCATCTGTCCATACTGGTGATGTAGTAGACCAGAGGCCATCTCCACCACCCATTTGAGCTGGTGTTGCCGTGCCGTCAGCATTCCACATGTTAAGTGTTATGATCGTAGCATTAAAAAAAGTGGTTTTATTACCATTCGTGAGTTTATTTCTATTATAAAGTGGGAAGACCATGTTTGTAGACCCAATGCAAGCCACTGATGTGCTTAGTTGGGTACACAAAGCCCAGGTATTCTGTACTCCACTTATAAGGGTGCTAAATAATCTAATGTGTAGAATATACCGTTTTATGGTTGTATTTGAATTAAAAATGGCAACGAGAGCTGATTTTATTTTATGGTCCTTCATTTTTATAGCACTTTTCCTTTATTTAATCATTATCAATATTAATTCGTTTATTAGGTTAACGTAAATTATTATAAAGTCCTTTACCTTAATTGTTTGTTTAAGTAGACCTATTTAGCATATTGAATAGAAATTAATTGCCTATCATCAGTGAACATAAGCTAAAGTATGTGGAAAAGCATTGTTGTTTGTATGAGCAGGTAACTTGATTTTTCGATTTTGGGCTAAGCGAAATATAACTGCATTGCCACAGAGTTTTTTTAAACTATATATTAATTTTTTAGTTTGGTTAGGAAACACGCCAGTCAAAACAAAATCCAAACTCATCAAGACTGTTTCAAATTCTTTGATATCAAATAACTCATTATGGAAGCAAGCCAATATTCTCTCCAAGGCTTCTTTTTGTGCGTTTTTGGATTTTTTGAACATAGAAACTTTAGAGAGTTTATTGATTTGCAAAGTAATGTCTAATTTTAGTTTTAGTAAGGAGTGAGGTAAGGATAATGCCAGTTCATTTCGTATTTGTTCTAACTTCTTAACTCGTTGCTCTTGCAAAATCTGCCCTGACTCTAACCATGAAGAATCATTTACTTCTCCTTCATTTGCACCTAAAAACCGCATCATTCCCAAGATGCTTTCATGCATGGGAATAGAGTTTTGCGAACGAAATGATTTTTGTAAGTGATAATGGTTAAATGATAAAGGTTGTATTTTTGCGGCAAACGTAGGGATATCAACAACATAATCCTTAAATAGAGCATTTGAAATTTGAATTGGGCCGGTTGTACACACGATGATTGATTTGATGTATAAATTCAATTCCTTGTTCATCAGATAATGCAAAAAGAATTCATTATCTTGTCGTAATGTTTCTTTAATTTCAGTATATTCTTTGCTAAAAAATAAACGCTTAACCAAAGTACATTGTTTTTTTAAATCCTCTCTTAATCGTTGAATGATATCAGCATGAGTTTCTTCTGTGTTTTTGCGACTAAATTCGAGAAATTTACTTTTATCTGACATGATTTCTCTAACGTATTTACGTAAAGCTCGTGATGTAATGCTGGGTTTATGGATGTCTTTTGATTTCGAAATATAAAAGGTTTCAGAGCGATTTCGCATTAGCTTAAGTAGGTTTCTGTTAAAAAAATTATCTTGAAGTTTTTTTTCTGTTTTTTGTACAAAGTCGGTGTCGTACTTGGTTAAACGATTTAAAAGTCCTTGCTGTACTCGCTCTATCATATCTTTAGCTGCTTCATGATCCACTATGGCAACAAAATCATTATTTGATAAGATAAATTCTTTTTTTCCTAATTTTAAACTACCTATATTAAGCAATAATGGGGATTCCACTTCAATGGTTTCAGGAAGTGCAGAAGTAGTTATTGGAAAATCAAAATCAGCATAAGTACCGTTTTTATATACAGGATAAAGCCACCGTAAAATGTCACTGGCAACTGCTAAATTTCCACCTTCTTTTAAATGGCGAATTTCATCTTTATAGAATTCATATAATTGGCATTGTTTGGTTGAAAGCAATTGGGGAGTAAATAAATCAGCATCAAGCGGGATAATATTATTTTCAGCACAAAATATATTTAACTCATCAACTGCTTTTACAGCCAATAATGATGAATCATAAATCAAGTGAATTATATCATCGGGATTTTGTTCGCGCATTTTAATAAGACGAATTTGGTTTTCCAGATTCAGGAATAAATTGGGGTTGTTGCTGAGCCAAATTTTCGTATGCCGATGTGGGTTGTAATTATATTTTGGCGCAGAAGAATTTCCTGTTGTGTTTGAGGCATATCGTTTTTGATTCTTATATACTGCATTATTTTTATTGTTCATTTTTTTTCTTTTAGTTGGTTTATTTTTGTAAATGTATTAATTAATGAATTTACGAAAATAATTTGATCTTATAGATATAATTTAGACTCAAATGACAACTTTGCAAGTTCATTGTTTATAATTGATTCAGTTGACGAATAAAAACGACTATTTATAGGTGCATGGATTGCTGAATTTACTGCAATATGTTATAAGTATTGCGCTTTTAAAAACACACACGTTCCGGCACATACGATAGGGTCCCTTGTGGGTTTCGTATGGGGAGCGTGGAGGCGTAACCCTGGAGAATATATAATGAAAAATGTAAGTATGCGTGAATTACTCGAAGCGGGTGCTCATTTTGGTCACAGAACTCGTTTCTGGAATCCTGAAATGGGAGAATATATTTTTGGCTCTCGTAATAAAATCCATATCATCAATCTTGAAAAGACAATGGTGATGCTAAGTGATGCACTTAATTATGTTGGTCGATTAGCATCAAACAAAGCGAAAATTCTTTTTGTTGGTACAAAAAGAGCGGCTCAAGAAAGTATTCGTGAGCAGGCTAAACGTTGCGGAATGCCTTATGTTGATCACCGTTGGTTAGGTGGTATGTTAACCAACTACAAAACTGTTCGTCAGTCCATTTTCAGATTAAAAGAACTGAAAGAAATGAAAGAAAAAGGTCTGTTTAACGACATGATTAAGAAAGAAGCCTTAATGCTGACTCGTGAGCTTGAAAAATTAGAGCGCGGCTTGGGTGGTATTGAGCACATGGGCGGTTTGCCTGATGCATTGTTTGTTGTTGATGTTGGCTTTGAACATATTGCTGTTGAAGAAGCACGTCGCTTGAAGATCCCTGTTATTGGTGTTGTTGATACTAATAACAGTCCTAGAAACATTGATTACGTTATTCCTGGCAACGATGACTCAATGCGAGCAGTTGATATTTATGTTCGTTGCGTTGCTGATGCAATTTTAAATGCAAAACACAGTAACACGGTAGGTATGGGCTCTGTTGATGCTGAGTTTATAGAAGTTACTGATAAAGAAAGCGATGCTGAAAAAGCTGGTGAATAATTAACTGATGAATTTGGGGGCATGGGTTGAATGACCTGATTTTGCCCCCTTTTTTCTATGTGGAGAAATTTAAAGATGTCAATTAGTGCAAAATTAGTTATGGAGTTACGTGAGCGCACTGGTGCTGGTATGATGGAATGCAAGAAATTCTTGATTGCTACCAGTGGCGATATTGAAGCAGCAATTATTGAAATGCGTAAAGCAGGTCAAGCAAAAGCAGATAAAAAAGCAGATCGTGTTGCTGCTGAAGGTGTGGTTATTATTGCTCGCTCTACTGATGGGCGTAGTGCTGTGATGATCGAAATCAACAGTGAAACAGACTTTGTTGCTCGTGATGAAAACTTTACTAACTTTGCTAGTAGCGTTACTGAAGCAGCACTTAACAGTTCAGTCACTACTGTTGAGGCATTGTCTGCATTACCATTAGCTTCTGGAAATACTGTAGAACAAGCAAGACAAGAATTAGTTGCTAAAATTGGCGAGAACATCAAGATTCGTCGTATTGAACGCATGAATAGTGATGGCATAATTGGCCATTACATGCATGGCTCACGCATTGGTGTCATGGTTGCATTGAAAAATGGTGATGAAGCTTTAGCTAAAGACATTGCAATGCATATCGCAGCAAGTAAGCCAATTGTTGTTAGCCGTGACCAAGTTTCTGCTGAAGTTATTGAAAACGAACGTGAAATCTTCACAGCTCAAGCAAAAGAAAGCGGTAAGCCACAAGAAATTATCGACAAAATGATTGATGGTCGTATCAATAAATTTATCGATGAAGTGAGCTTATTAGGCCAACCATATGTTAAGAACCCTGATATGAAAGTAGGTCAGCTTTTAAAAGAGAAAAATGCCGAAGTTATTGCATTTATTCGTTATGAAGTTGGTGAAGGTATTGAGAAAAAAGAAGATAACTTCGTTGAAGAAGTGATGTCTCAGGTTCGTTCATGATGAATGATAAACACCCAAAATTAAAATATAAACGTATTTTACTTAAGTTTAGTGGCGAAGCCCTTATGGGAAAATCTCAGTTTGGAATTGATCCTGCTGTACTAGATACGCTCGCTAAGGACATCGCTGAGCTTATTCAGATGGATGTCGAAGTAGGTCTTGTATTGGGTGGTGGCAATTTGTTCCGCGGTAAGGCACTTTTTCAAGCTGGAGTAGGGCGAGTAACTGGTGACCATATGGGGATGCTGGCTACCGTAATGAATGCTTTAGCAATGAGAGATGCCTTGGAGCGCATTGATTTACCGGCGCGGATTATGTCAGCTATTCCTATGTTAGGAGTAGTTGACTCATACCACAGACGCAAAGCGATTACTCATTTGCGTACTGGTCATGTAGTCATTTTTGCTGCTGGAACTGGTAATCCATTCTTTACTACAGATACAGCGGCATGCCTACGGGCAATTGAAATAGGTGCTGATGTTGTTTTAAAAGCAACTAAAGTTGATGGCGTCTATTCAGATGATCCTATGAAAAATCCAGATGCCAAGCGTTATGATTATTTAACCTATAAAGAAGTCTTAACTCAAGGTTTGGAAGTTATGGACTCTACTGCGATTTGCTTATGTCAGGATCAAAACATGCCTTTGCAAGTATTTGATATGGCTGCACCAAATGCGCTAAGACGTATTGTTACTGGCGAACGTGTGGGAACTATAGTCGGAGCTAATAATGATTAATGAAATTAAGCAAGACTCTGAAAAACGTATGAGAAAAGCCATTGATGTTTTACATCATGATATGACGAAGATCCGCACCGGAAGAGCGAACATTGGCTTATTAGATCACGTACAAGTTGATTATTACGGTACTTTAACACCTTTAAATCAGGTAGCGAGCATTGCTGCAAGTGATTCCCGTACCTTGTTAGTAACACCGTGGGAAAAAAATATGGTTGCTGCTGTAGAAAAGGCAATCTTAACTTCTGATTTAGGTTTAAATCCTGCAACTACTGGCAATGCAGTGCGCGTTCCTATGCCTCCGTTAACTGAAGAGCGACGAAAAGAATTAATCAAGGTGGTTCGTAGTGAAGGTGAGCAAGGGAAGGTTGCAATCCGCAATATACGACGTGACGCTAATAATCAATTAAAAGATTTGGTGAAAGATAAATCTATATCTGAAGATGATGAGCGCCGTGCTGTGGAAGCAATTCAAAAATTAACTGATAAATACATTCAAGAAGTGGATGTTTTGTTAATTGAGAAAGAGAAAGATTTAATGGAAATTTAAAATTAGGCAGGGCTTTAAATAGCTCGTCAGAAAGCTTTCACGGGTATGTAAATATCCTCTTTATAAAAGTTTGTTACATAATTTATATTCCCGTGACCTTGAAGTCGTACAAATAATTTGTCTAAGGTAAGGACCCAGCACAGTAATTTTCTTCACATCGATTAATTACTAAGGAAATTCAATAATCTCCTACATGCCCCCAGGATTCCACCCAGACTATTCGTTTTATTTCGCCAGTATGTTCTATTTTGTTAAAAAATAATTCTTTGCTTTGATTCTGAGCGGCAATAATGACCATATTCGCGGTTTTTTTGATGGGAATAACTAAAGTCTGTTTAAAGTATTTTTTAATTAATTGATAAATTGCCCATTGTTCTTTATAGTTTGCTAGGTTAAAAGCAGCGAAACCTTCAGGTGCTAATATTTTTTGACAAGAACTAAAGAATAATTCATTGTTGCACTCTGGGGGAAAATAATTGGCGTTGTATAAATCAACCATCACATGGGAAAATGTTTCCTGATAATTTTGCACATAATCCATTGCATCTTCATGTTTAATGGTAACATTATGTAAACGCTCTATGTAAAAAAAACGTTTAGCAATGTCAATCACTTCTTCACTTTTATCGATTGCAATAAGTGGAGGAGCTGTTTTTTTATTTGCAAGCATCAAAGGTATTCCCGCCCCACCTAAACCAAGTAGACAGGCGCGATCTGGATAATGACGTACCATCAGTGTCAATACTGGAAGATAACGTAATACAGGCTTTTGTGGCATCAATCGGTTGATCACTGTTTGTAACGCAGGTGAACCTAAAGTAAGCCAACGATAAAATAGGTTTTGGTATACTTTATAACCCGAAGGTGATTCATAAATGCAGGTGCCTAATTTGGTTTTCCACATAATTATTATGTCACCTCTGACTGAAAGGGATAAATGGAGCCAATGTTCAAAATTTGGGTGAGCTCATCTAATGCGTGCATGCTTTCGTTAATTAATTGTGGATCCGTTAAATCAATAGCTGTTAATTCGCTACGATAATATTTTTCTACCCATTGCTCCAAAGTATCTAATAAATAGTCATTGACTAAAATCCCTTGATGCATTGAGTCTAGCTCTTGAGTATTTAAAGGAACTCGTAATCTTAAACATGCTGGTCCGCCACCATTACGCATGCTTTGTCGTAAATCTATAAAGTGCACTGCATTAATCGGGTTTGTGGTTTCAGCAATTAATGAGTCGATGTATGTTTTGACACGTAAATTATGTTCGCATTCACCTGGAGCAACTAGAATCATTTGCTGTTGATGTGGCAAGGTCAAGATTTGCGAATTAAATAAATAAGACTCAACTGCATCAGTCAGGTTTAGCTGATGCTGTGAAATTTCAATAATATTTATAGAAAATGCCGCTTTATTGCGTAATTCTTGTAGCACTTTTTTTTGATTAAGAAAGGCTTGTTCATGCACTAAAAATAGAGATTCGTTGGCTACAGAAATTACATCGTTATGAAACACACCTTGATCAATTGCTTGTGGATTTTGCTGTGCTAAAATGACTTGTTGTGCTGACAATTGATGATTTCTTACGATGATTTCGGAAGCTTCCCGGGTTTGTCGAGCAGGATATTTTACTGGTGCAACCCCATTTTTAGCAAAGGCTTTTTTACCATACACGAAGAGATGAATACCTGGTTGTGCATGATTTTGGCAAATACGACTGTGATTTGCTGCGCCTTCATCACTGGTTATGGTAGAGCGAGGTAGTATCTCATGATGAATAAAATAATCAGGATTAGCAAACAGGAGCTGCAACAATTTGGAGGAAAAATCAGCTTCTTGATGACGATGTAAGTTATTGATTAAATTGGCGGTAGTAAAGTGAGTCTTTCCATCACCCGCATCAAGACTTGGTGTTACCGTTGCAGCATTTGCAGTCCACATGCTCGAAGCTGAGTAGCAGGCGCCAAGTAATTCAGGAGCAGTTTTATAAGCGTTTTGCAATTGATCAGTGATACTTCCACGAAAACCTAATTGATGCAGCAACTTTAAGTTAGGGCGTTGATGCGGAGGTAAAACACCTTGCTTAAAGCCTAATTGATGCAGAAAACGCATCTTTTTTAATCCTTGTTTGGCTGCTGCTAATGGGTTGGAACGTGTTAATGCATTAGAGGTTGAGGCGATATTTCCAGCAGCAAGCCCTGCATAGTTATGTGTTGGTCCTACCAATCCATCCAAATTTAATTCATAAACAGTATTCATTGTTTATTCTCTTCAATACCGGGTAGCAAATGCTTAGGCATGGTTAAGGTGGCTTGCTCCATACTGGCAACTGGATAAGCACAGTAGTCTGCGGCAAAAAAAGCACTTGGTCGGTGGTTTCCACTAAGGCCCACACCACCAAATGGAAGGTTGCTGGCCGCGCCCGTTGTTGGGCGATTCCAATTAATGAGACCTGCACGAATTTCTTGATAAAATTGTTGATAATGTTCTTTTTTATCACTAAATAAACTAGCCGATAAGCCATAACGAGTTTGATTTGCTAATTTAATTGCTTGATTAAAAGATGAGTAACGATAAATCTGTACCAACGGTGCAAAAATTTCCTCATCCGCTGGTTGGGTTACCTTACTCATATCAATGATACCAGGAGAAAGCAATCCCGTGTTCTCAGTAAGAAGGGTCATGGACAATAAGGATTCACCACCAGCTTCTAGTAATTTTTTTTGACTATGTAAGTGCCTCAATGCTTGTGTATGGCTGATTACTGGCCCCATAAATGGTTCTGGTATTTGATCATAAGGACCTACTTTAAGTTGTTTGCTAGTATCAATGAAACGTTTTAGAAAATCATCCCCAAGAGCTGTATCGGGGATAATCACTCGTCGTGCACAAGTACAACGTTGCCCAGAAGTAATGAAGGTTGAGAGTAGAGTCTGATAAACTGCAGCGTCAAGATTATGGAGTTCATTATCAATCACTAGAGGATTATTTCCCCCCATTTCTAACGCCAGAATTACTTCAGGACGGTCGCTAAACTGTTGGTGAATACTTAGGCCGGTGGGATAGCTGCCGGTAAAATAGACACCTTGAATGTTTTGGGCTAATAAAGCTTTTCCACAGTGGGCATCACCTTGCAGACAATTAATCACACCTGCGGGTAGGCCAGCATTGTGCCAACATTGTATCATTAACTCGGCTACAGCAGGGGCATATTCACTAGGTTTATAAAGAATAGTATTTCCAGCTAATAAAGCAGGAACTATATGACCATTACTTAGATGTGCCGGAAAATTAAAAGCCCCCAAAACTACTACAACACCTTGAGGCTTAAACCGCAAGCAACCATTAGCTTCTGTTGTTTTGGAACCAGTGCGCTCCTGGTATGCTTGAATTGATAACTTAATTTTGCCAATTACGGAATTGACTTCAGTTTCTGCTTCCCATAAAGGTTTGCCAGTTTCTTGTGAAATAAGTTGTATTAGTTGAGAGCGGTTTTTTTCTATTTCTTTAGCAAATTGTTCAGTGTATTGGGCGCGTTGCTCGAACATTAAGGTAGACCAGGAAGGCAGAGCTTCACGAGCTGCTTGAGCTGCAGTAGTAATTTCTTGAGTTGAAGCTGATGTACCTTGCCAGAATAAACTGCCATAACTGGGATTAATAGATTCTAATCGTGAACCGGAGCTTTTAATCCATTGTCCATTAATGTATTGACCTTTGCCGTGCATCATAATTAAGTGTTCCTAGACTGATTGAGTGATTTCCAAGGGAGCTAGACGTAAGGTATCGCCACAGTCGACACTAAGCACTTGTGCCGTTTTTTTGCTAATAATGCAGGTATTTCTTTCGGTATTTACTAAAGCAGTATCAATCGTAGCACGAAAATTCAATTGTGCATTGGATAAAAGATATTTAGCACTACTGACTTCGTCACTTAAACTTGAAATTATTACTAACTTACTGAGTTCAACAGTTTTAATTTTCTCCACGGGTGTTTCTAAGGTTGGTCCACCGTCAAAAATATCAATGTATTGATGATAGCGAAAGCCTTCACGTAATAAAGTATTGTACGCGGGGATAGTTAATGGATGCGGTTGGCCGATAACTGCTTGTGCTTCGGGGGAAAGCAGTTTGACATAGATTGGATTGCGAGGCATTAAATCGGCAATAAATTGCTTGTTTGTTGCCAGGGTTAATTGATCTGCTTTGGCAAAAGTCATTTTGAAAAAATGACTACCGATGTTATTCCAAAAAGGGGAGTTACCATTTTTATCAGAAACTCCGCGCATATCTGCGATAATGATAGGAGCAAAGCGTTGTGGATGCTGTGCCATAAAGAGAAAACGTCCCTTAGACAGCAAGATTCCATTATTATTTCTGCGATGTGCGGGATTTAAAAAAAGCGTACATAATTCACTATGGCCTTGCTTATCATTCACTAAGCTTAATACTTCATATTCATTTCGTATTTTTAAAGTACGCGACACTCGTGTACGTCGAGTCAATTTATAAGAGTAAAAAGGCGTTGCAAATCCAATACGTGACTCAATTCCAGAAATGCCTATAATCTCTTTGGTACATTGATTTTCCAAAACGAAAAAATAATACTCTGAATCAGGTTCATTAATGTCTTTGTGGTAAGAAGCAGTAGACCACTTGATTCGTTTTTCCAGTAGTTTCTTATCTTTAGGCAGCGTTGTCATTCCAATGCCACTTAGCTTGGCAAGATGATGAATGGCATCCAAGTCAGAATCAAGAGCTCTGCGAAATAGCATCATGTTTTAAATCCTCTAAGCCACCTTGTGCCAAATCAAGCATGATTAAAGCACTTAACGCAGCGCGTTCTGACAAACTATCTAATAAAATATATTCTTCGGGACTATGGATATTGCCACCTCTTACTCCCAACGTATCTAAAACAGGTAAACCATGCTGTGCGAGATTATTGCCATCACAACAGCCTCCACTGTCTTGCCAATCGATGGATAAACCAAGCTCTTTGCCTAGACTTTGGATACGTTTGAATAGATGCTTAGTACCGAGGCATACTTTTTTTACAGGCCTGCCAAAGGCTCCTTGTATTGTTAAAGTATAGTCTTGTTGTTTGAATTTATGGAGGATTTTCGCAAATTCTTGGTTTACCCACTGTTGATCTTCAGGCTGGCTAAAGCGAACATCTAATTTGGCAACTGCTTTATCAGGCACCATGTTTAAGACTTCTCCACCAGCAATTTTACCTACATTAATGGTCACCCCTTCACGTTGGTCATTGAGCTGATGTACTGCAGTAATAATTTCCGCAAGATAACAAATCGCATTTCTGCCCTTTGCAAAAGCACGACCAACATGGGCTGCCTTACCGGTGGCAATTAAAGTAAATTTGCCACTACCCCGACGATTTTTAGCTAAGGTTCCTGTGGGTGTCATTGCAGGCTCATAAACCAGAGCTGCTTGATAATTTGCGGCTATTTCATCAAAAATGACACTGGATGCTGGAGAACCGATTTCCTCATCTGCATTAATTAAAACATCCCAACCTAGTTGTTTGGCATGCTCATTTTGTTCCAATGCAGTTAAAGCATGCAACATGACAATTAATCCCCCTTTCATATCGGCAACCCCAGGGCCATTGATCTGATTGTCATTAATATAAGTGAGTTTTTGGAAGGGGCTGTGCTGTGGATAGACAGTGTCCATATGCCCGCTAAGTAGTATTCGGCGTTTTAAATGTGGGCGTTTTTGGATAAATAATGCATCACCACATTGTTGCATGACAGTATCACTAGACATGTTAATGATTGATAAAGGAGGTGATTTTTTAAGATGAATTTCATCCGCAATAGGTTTATAGGCGGTATGCAAAACTTGAAGTATTTGAGTAAGGCCTGAAATATTACTTGTGCCGGAATTGATTTCACAAAATTGGTATAGTTGTTCAATCATTAGTTTTTGCTTGGAGCATATGACATCAACTAGTTTTTGATATGATTTAATCATGATATTCGCTCTAAAACCGATGTTGAAACAATAGCTTAAAACGAAAGAATTGGTCAATAAGATTCCGTGTATTGGGTTTATAGTAATAAAAATCTTATAATCAGGATTTGTTGGATCTATAAAATCTTCGGCCCAGAAAAATAGAGTGCCATTCTTATCGATACAGTCAAAAGGATTAAGGGACAGCTAGTCTTTTAATTACAATTGTAGAGCATAGGAAAAATAATTGCTTTTTAACCTAAGGGGTCTATTTTGGCAATAGGACTTTTTATTTCGCTCTCCACTTTGCTTGCCGGTTGAAAGAAACGATTTTTATCCACTTTTGTTATTGCCTCACGTTGTTCAGAAGTAAGCTTGTTAAAGTCTTCCTCATTTGTAATAAGTTGAGGTAGGCGATCTTTCAGTGCTGTGCATATTACGATAACCTGTTCAACATTAAGATAAGCAGTTGCATCCTGAAATTCAAAAGAGTTTCTAATCATTTGAAGTAATCGGTCTTTGCACATATCAAATAGTACAGCACGCTGCTCGATATCAAGATTTTCAAGTGCCCATTTGAATTGTAGAGGAGTTTTAATTAGTGATGGTAAATGGTCTTTTAGTACTTCAAATAGTATCGCTCGTTGTTGCTCATTACATTTTTTAAGTAGAGATTTAAATTTATTCGCATGTGTAATAATTGACGGCAGACGATCTTTTAATTCATTACATACTATTGTGAATTGCTCAATGTTAAGTTGGCAAAGAACTTCCTCAACATCATCTATATTGTTAATGAGTGTGGAAAAATACCTTTTTAGTTCATTCCATATCATTGCAAATTTTTTGCTGTCAAAGAGGCAAAATTCTTTAATATCATGAGCACTTATAATGATGTCCTGTAAAATATTGTTGCATATCCATTTGAATTGTTCTTCATTCAAATATCGAATCACAGTACTCAAAGCAAAAGAGTTGTGAATAAAGTTAAATGACTGGTCTTTGAGGATATCGAAAAAGATAGTGCGTTGCTCAGTATCCAGGAGTTGAAATACAGTGCTAAAGTCATCAACCTCTCTAATAAATTCTGATGAGTGGTTTTTGAATGCTTCGAGTAAGATAGTGCGTTGCTCAGTACTCAGGAGTTGAAATACACTATTAAAGTCACTAGCATTTTTAATAAATTCTGGTAGGTGGTTTTTGAGTGCTTCGAATAGGATAGCACGTCGCTCAGTATTCAGGAGTTGAAATACAGTGCTAAAGTCACTAACATTTTTAATAAATTCTCGTGAATGGTTTTTGAGTGCTTCCAATAGGATAGTGGGATGTTCAACGTCTAGGAGTTGAAATGCGGTGCTAAAGTCACTAGCATTTTTAATACATTTGGGCAGTTGATCTTTCAAGCTTTTTAAAATAGCAAGACGATGGTCTTTTTCCAAAGGTAGGAGCAATTGAGCGACATTATTAAATCTTGATAGAATAGATTTTTGCAATTCCGGAGCGCTGATAGTTATAATGGCTCCCAGTATTTCTGGTTTGGTGTCTACAGCAAACCAGATAAATTCTTCAAGATTGATAAATTGTGCGGCTATTTGTTGTCCTAGTTTTTCGAGGGCGCCGAGATTCTTTATTTCCTCAGCACTTAAATTAGTTAAGTCTGCCAAATCTTGTCGGGATGTGATAGAAAAAGGGATGTCCAGCCAAGTAAGTAAGTCTTTAGTTAGGCCTACCATATCATGCCCTGAATAATTGCCTTGTTTAATACTCTGGATTAAGTCCTCTTTTGCTTGTTCATAAGTTGTTTTGGCTGTGTGCAAGAGATTCTCATGAGTACTCCCACTCACTATGATTTGACTTAAAGATACTTCATTGTTTTCTATTGCTTTGAGGAGTAAAGTACGGCGAGTAGCAATACAGGTAGCAAGAGTTTCTGTGGCATTTTTGTTTGCTTCTTTATTAAAAGCAAAGTCAAGCAAAGTATCAATTTCTTTTTTTACTTCTGCTGGAATTTTTTTGCTGAGCTCTTCATCAAGTGTGTGATAATAATCCCGAAAACTTAAAATTGCAGGATATACACCACTGCCCGCATTATCTTCCCTACCTAATCCACTAACGCTATTCATGTAAAGTGCTTTGCACAATAACGTTAGATGACCCAATAAATGATTTTGATCCTTTACATAAGACTGATAACGCTGATAGGCTTCATATAACGCACGGCTTCTATTCGAGTGATCAATCAAGCGATGCATCTCTTCTTCATTGATAGTGGCCATATTCTCAGAATGATCTTTATAATTATAATAAGGATTGTAGCGAGTCTCTTTTTTTTCCTCCTCTAACAAGGTTGGTAATAATTGTACTGGAATTAAATAAAATCCTTTTTGGCCAAGAATGTGAGTTTTAAGAAGAAGTTGCAAATCGAGGTCTATATTTACTTGATTTTTGTAAGCATCATCTTCATAGGCGCCTAAATGTGGCCATTGCTCACTCAATGATACGGTGTTCACTGTGGACATTAATACATTGATTGCACCAACAGGCGATTTTTTTCGCGTGTTTTCATTTAGTTGTTGTGCTGTAAAAATTGCAGCATCAAGCAAGAGATGAGTCACTTCATTTTCTGGAATCGAAGAGTAACTTACAAATGTCCCGTTAATCCGTTCCCAGTGCTGCTTTAAATATTTCTCCAGCTTATTTGCTAAATCATCCGCGTTTCCTTGAGCAAGTTTTTTTAATTCATTTAATGTCTTAGTCGCATAAGCGAGAAAGACACGTTCTCGCAGCGTCCCCTCCACATTCACATAACTATCAAGTAATTTTGTGGTACGATTGATTAATTCTTCTTGGAAAAACAAAGGAGTATGTGGTTTCATTTGAGCTCTTTTGTACTAAATTATAGTGAGTAAGATGTTTTTATTATAGCCAATTGTATTAATAAAATACAAACCATGGGTTTTAATTGAAGAAAATACCCAGAACAGTTACGATATTGATTTTAGGTAAAGATAGTGAATATTAGCTCTTGTTTTAAATCATGTCACCCAGATTGGAAGGAATTGGTTGTCCAATCTTTGGCGACTATGGATAAGGATTATTTACAGCAATTAGAAGGTGACCCGCATTGGCTTCCAGGTTGTGAGCGCTTGTTTGCCGCCTTTAGTCTACCTCTTGAAAAAACACATTATATTTTATTAGGGGAGTCGCCTTATCCGCGCGCAGCTTCAGCCAATGGTTATGCTTTTTGGGATAATGCGGTAGATAATTTATGGAGTCCCAAAGGATTAAGCACTACGGTTAATAGGGCGACTTCATTACGAAACTGGATCAAGATGATGTTAGTTGCTCGTGGTGATTTGGATGCTAAAGATACCTCTCAAGAACGTATTGCTCAGTTGCATAAAGAGGGTTTAGTACAGACCGCTAAGCAGTTATTTCAAGGTATGATGGCTAAAGGGATATTATTATTGAATGCATCCTTGGTTTTTAGTGAAGGTAAGGTACTTTATCACGCGAAGCATTGGAAGCCATTTATGCAAAGTTTATTGCTGCAATTATCAGTGGTTAAACCAACCATAAAATTAATCTTATTAGGAAAAGTTGCGGAAATGATACCTCAAGATCGATTGACAGTAGCTCTGGTTGCTCAGCATCCATATAATATAAGTTTTATCAATAATCAAAAAGTAATCGATTTTTTTAAGCCTCTGGATTTATTGTCATTATGAATAAAAGATCAACAGTCAACGCGGAAGAAGTAAATAAATTTGCCCAACATGCAAAGCATTGGTGGGACACAGAGGGGCCTCTTAAAACTTTGCATGACATTAATGCTACCCGTTTAGCGTTTATTGCTCAGCAGATAAACTTAAACAATTTGCATATTTTAGATGTTGGTTGTGGCGGTGGCATTTTATGTGAAGCAATGGCGAAGGCCGGAGCAAAGGTTACAGGGCTTGATGTGGAGCAAGAAGCAATCTTGGCTGCCCAAGAACACGCGCAAACGAATAGCCTTACTATTGAATATGTATGTACACCAATTGAAACTTTTAAAAGTGAGCAGTATGATGTGATTACATGTATGGAAATGTTAGAGCATGTTGAGCATCCAGAAATGGTTTTGGAGCATTGTAAGCGTTTGCTGAAGCCTAAAGGCATTTTGTTTTTATCTACAATTAGCAGAACCTTGAAAGCATACGCAGGGGCTATTGTTGTCGCAGAGTATGTATTAAATTTACTACCCAGGCAGACGCATGATTATAAAAAATTTATTAAACCCAGCGAGTTAATGCGGATAGTGCGTAGTTATGGATTTCACTTGGTGGATATGCAGGGAATTAATTATAACCCTATTTTAAGGACTTCTTCATTGTGCTCTGATGTGCAAATTAATTATTTGATGGCATTGCGCAAATAGAATTTTCCCGCGAGAGACTTTTTGCTTTCTTTCACGGGAAATGAATCATTACCTACTTCGCAGAGGCCATTTCTTTCTTCTTGTTATAGCGTTCTTGGTAACGTTGAAATGCATATTTGGCTTGTTCAGCTGTAACTACATCCACTTCATTACCATAAATATCAACTCGTGCCGTATTTTCTTTTTGACAACTTAAATAAGCAGGAGATGCACTATAATAGCTTAATGCTTCTCTGAGTGATTTTTTGCTAAACGGGGGAGAATCAAGACGCTCATAAAAATCGATAATGTCGTCAAAGATGCCAATCTTTAACGGCTTAATTTGATTTCCCTTTTTAAAAAAAGCAGAAGGGAAATGTTCAATCAACCAATCTATAATGTGGAGCTTATCTTTTTTTACAGTATTTGTTTGTTGCTTGTCCATCATGTTTTGCTCTAAAGCGTAATCATTAGGCGAATAAGCTATCATATATTAAGACATAATCAAGCATTTAAATGAAACAATAATGATAAATTATGTATTATTTTCATCCGAAATAGAATAAATTGCTCATGATCCTATAAGAAATATCTCAAATTTCATGGTGAAAATGGCTGTTTTTGATGCTTTAATTTCTTAATAAGAAAGCTAACATCTTGTTTTATATATTTTTTTATCAAAATTTATTATTTTGTAAAAATAATAAATAATATTTTTTAATGATTTTTGCTCTTGAATTAATTCTCTGCTATTGCTAAATTCTAACCATAGCTTGTAAGGATGCAAGCTTATCAAAAGGACTTGAAATCAAATGGATTTGATTTTGTCAGGGAAGACTTTATAAGGACTGGACGTTCTTATATGGATGACTGCGAAAAAGCCAGGCGTTATGCCTGGCTTTTTTATTTGTGCATTATGCTACCAGATATCCAGAATGAGACAAGAACTTTTTATCGGGATAATAAGCAAAAACTACAGAACCATTTTTAATGGTATTAATTACAGGCTTTGCCAATGTTTGGGCAATTGCAGGGCAGCCCCATGATAGACCGGCACGGCCGGCTTTTTTAATGAAGTCAGGCTCAACATACCATGCGCCATGAATTACGACACGACGATTATAAGCATTGTCATTAAAGCCTTTATCCATACCTACGAGATTAAGGGAGTATCCTTTGTGTCCAATATAAGTATCCGAAGTAATATAGGTACCTAAACTGGATTCTTTACTTGAATTGATATTTGAGAAGTGAGTGGGAGTATTATTACCAGAGTTTCTTCCATGAGCAACATAAGTATTATATAGAAGTCGCTCTTTGTTAACATCAAATACCCACATACGTTGTTTGTTTGATGGTAATGAATAATCAATAACGGTAAGAACTGGTTTTTTTACCTCACCACGTTTACTGGCATTACTATATGCCGTTAAAGCAAGTGCTAATACTTGCTTATTGAGCCGAGGGGCTTTAGTAGCCAGATGTTGTACCTTTGTATTGATATCAGATCCGATTGCAAATGAATTGGAAATGTTTGTAATGTTGCTCGTTAATATGACGGTTGAGATTAGAGTTAACAATGTATTCATACAGCTCCTTTCTTCTTGTAAAATCACCGTTATTGGTCATTAAAAAAACGCCTATTATATAAACAATTGACGTAATTGTAAATTCAGAAGTCTTGTTCTTGCTCATTAGGATAAATTATTATTCAATTCATGGGGTTAGAAAAATAGATATAAATAATAATGCTCTTTTTGAGTAGAATTAGGTCTATTCTCATGTGCATTTATCATGCAAATTGCATTATTTTTTCTATTTTTGTAATAAATTTACACTTAATTTGCACTTGTTTTGGCATGGTTTTGTCTTATCTCTGCCCGATTTTTAACGTATAATGCATTGAAATTGAGACTAATCATTCCCTTTTTTAAAGGCCTAAACTATGATGTCTCATTATTATCTTTTAGTTCGGAGAATTCTATGCTTGAAAAGCAAGTGCAATTACCAGAAGGGTTAAGAGCAACAATAAATCATGCTTATCGTACTGATGAGTTAACATTAGTAACAGAATTATGTGATAAAGCCGATCTAAGCCCTCAGCAACTGATGGCAATTAAAAATAGTGCAACACAACTGGTTGAGTCTGTGCGATCCGAACGCAAGAAAAGTACCGGTATCGATTCATTTTTAACAGAATATGCTTTATCTAGTGAGGAAGGAATTGCTTTGATGTGTTTGGCTGAGGCACTATTGCGGGTGCCTGACAGTGCAACAATTGATAATTTAATTAAAGATAAACTCGCTGGCGGTGATTGGAAATCTCATATTGGACAAAGTGACTCTTTTTTTGTTAATGCTACTACTTGGGCATTAATGCTCACTGGAAAAGTATTGACTCCGGATAAAGCACAAAGTGGTTTGGCAAAATCGTTAATGAAAATGGTGAACCGTAGCAGTGAAGCAGTGGTAAGAACTGCAGTTGATAAAGCGATGCGTATTATGAGCCGTCAATTTGTGAAAGGACGTACTATTAAGGAAGCAATCACGCGCGCGAAAAAGAAAGAAGCAATAGGATATCGTTTTTCTTATGATATGCTTGGTGAAGCCGCTTTGACACAAGTGGACGCGGATCGCTATTTCAAGGCTTACAAAGAAGCTATTGATGCCATCGGTAAAGATTCAGACAAAAATTCCGACGTTTATAAACGAGCAGGAATCTCCATTAAATTGTCTGCACTACATCCTCGTTATAATGAAAGCCAATATGAACGAGTGATGTCTGAACTACCTCAAAAATTATTAATGCTTGCGCGGATGGCCAAAGAATATGGTATTGGCTTAACTATTGATGCGGAAGAATCTGAACGTTTGGATTTATCGTTAGATGTAATTGAGTGTGTCTTCAAAGACACGAGCTTAGATGGCTGGAATGGTTTTGGCTTGGCAGTGCAATCTTATCAAAAAAGAGCATTTTACGTTTTGGATTGGGTTGCTGCATTGGCACGCAGTCAGAAGCGTCGTATGATGGTACGGCTTATTAAAGGAGCTTATTGGGATAGTGAAATCAAAAAGACGCAAATGCAGGGTTTAAACGAATATCCTGTATTTACACGTAAAGTATTCACCGATGTATCTTTTCAAGCGTGCGCGAAAAAAATCTTAACCATGACGGATGCTATTTATCCGCAGTTTGCTACCCATAATGCTTATTCTGTGGCGATGATCTTAAATATTACTGGCGATTATCGTGATTTTGAATTCCAATGTTTGCATGGGATGGGGAAAGAGTTGTATGAACAAATTGTTCCGGCACAACGTAAAGGAATTGCGTGTCGTATTTACGCACCAGTAGGAAGTCATGAAGATTTGTTGCCTTACTTGGTACGTCGTTTATTAGAGAATGGTGCCAATTCTTCGTTTGTTAACCGTATTGTGGATGATAACGCACCGATCAGTGCTTTAGTGGAAGATCCTATCAACAAAGCACGCTCATTATTGGAGCGAATGAATAAAAACATTCCTTTACCTAAAGATATTTTTGTCGGTAGAAGAAATTCTGATGGTTTTGACTTTAGTAACCGTCATGCACGTGCAGTAATGCAACAACAATTATCAGCGATGAATTTAAGGCAGTGGACTGCTGGTCCGATTATTGCTGGCTTTAATAATTCTAGTGCTAAAGAGGAACTAGTTTCCTCACCTCAAAACATTGATTATATCGTAGGTAGAGTTCAAAATGCTAATCTTAATGACGTTGAAATGGCTTTAGCAACTGCTGTGGCCACTTTCCCAAGTTGGTCTGCTATTTCCGTTGAAGAGCGTGCGCTATGTCTTGAGCGTTATGCGGATTTATTACAAGAAAATAGTACGGAATTATTAGCCTTGGCATGTTTAGAAGCAGGTAGAACCTTAAATGATGGGATTGCTGAAGTACGCGAAGCCATTGATTTTTGCCGTTACTATGCAATGCTGGCAAGACAAGTGTTAATGAACCCTACACGTTTAACGGGTTATACAGGTGAATTAAATGAATTAAGTTTACATCCACGTGGTACGGTATTATGTATTAGCCCATGGAACTTCCCATTAGCAATTTTTACTGGACAAATAGTTGCTGCTTTGGTGACAGGAAATTGTGTTGTAGCAAAACCCGCAGAACAAACTCCCTTAATTGCCGCGTTTGCAGTTAAATTAATGCATCAAGCAGGAGTTCCAGGTGGTGCGATACAATTACTTCCTGGAAATGGGGAAACTATTGGTGCTGCGTTAGTGGCTGATCAACGGATTAAAGCGGTGCTCTTTACTGGCTCTACAGATACTGCTAATTTGATTAATCGTACTTTAGCTACTCGAGGCGGAGAGATTATTCCACTTGTTGCAGAAACTGGCGGTCAAAATGCAATGATCGTTGATTCATCGGCGTTATTGGAGCAAGTGGTAATGGATGCCATGAACTCTGCATTTGGTAGTGCAGGGCAACGTTGCTCGGCATTACGTGTATTATTCGTTCAAGAAGAAGTATATCCACGTACGGTGGCTTTGTTAAAAGGAGCTATGGCTGAGCTGGTATTGGGGGAGCCGCAGTGGTTAGTGACTGATGTTGGGCCCGTTATTGATAAACAAGCCTTGTCGCTATTAGAGGCTCATGTTGATAATATGAAAAAGCATCATGAAGTGATTTATCAATGTTCATTGCCTGAGTCTCTTCAATCTGGATATTTCATGCCACCTACAGCAATTGCTCTTGATAATCTCGATGCTTTAGAAAAGGAAGTGTTTGGTCCCGTATTACATGTGATTTCTTATAAACGTAAAGATTTGGGCAAAGTAATTGCACAAATTAATGCAACTGGTTATGGTTTAACTTTAGGCATTCACAGTCGTATTAATGAGACGGTTGAATACATCAGGACCAATGTTCATGCCGGTAACTGTTATGTCAATCGTAATATGACAGGTGCAGTAGTTGGTTTACAGCCTTTTGGTGGTGAAGGTTTATCCGGAACTGGCCCGAAAGCTGGTGGGCCTAATTATTTAGTTCGACTCTGCCATGAACGTACTTATACTGTCGATACGACGGCTGCTGGTGGTAATGCCAGTTTGATGTCCTTACCTGATTAAATATCACTTCTGCGTCGAAGGTACTGCCATTAATGCATATTAACTTAATGCAGTGCTTTCGAGAAGATGGACAAAAGGAGTACTTGTTATGAAGCTATTACAGCGTTTCAAAAAGTTTTATAAAACGTCTGCTGAAAATAGAATCCAATTTTATGTTTTTCTTGGTTTTTTGATTATTCCTGTTATCGGTATGATTCTATTTTATATTTATGTGCGTCTTTTTTGGTTGTATTAGGGCTTTAACAGAAACTTTAACCTCCTCATTCATAAGTCAAAGAATGTGCTTACTCGTGGGAGGAGGGGCAAAGAATTCGTTATGTTCTAATCTGAATTTTTCTTAATGCTTTTTAGCAAAATACCAAGGAATCAACACAAAGAGTATTAATCCGCCAATTAAGAGCGATTCAAAAATAAACACATTTCCTACAGGAATCTGTGATGGCGGGGCAAAGCCAACCACCATAGCACTAATACAGCATAGAATGCCTATACCTGCGATTAACCACATTACCTTATTACCCCCTGGAATGGCATATCCACGTGGTTGATCAGGCTGACTGTAGCGTAGTTTAATCGCTGCTGCGAACATAAAGACATATACTAATAATGCCATTTGAGCACTTAAGTCGCTAAGTACCCAATAAGCAGCATTGATTGAATGCAATAAAATAAAGACTGTGCTTAAAATGGTAACAATAACTGCTTGAGTAAAGAGAATAGTCGTCGGTGCACCGTATTTATTAGTGTAGGCAAATCGTGCAGGTAATGAACCATCTCGTGCTGAGACTAATAAACCTTTAGTAGGACCAATAATCCATGCAGAAACCCCGCTTAATCCACCTAAAATGATGAGTACTGCAATAACGGAGGTCATCCATGGCATATTATAGGAGTTGAAAAATACAGAATAAGCATCAATTAAACCTGAGACTACACTTAAGCTGTCATTAGGTACTACAGTCACAATGGATAAAGACCCTAAAGATAATGTTGAAATAATAATAATTGTCGAGTAAAACAATGCTCTTGGATAATCGCGCTGTGGGTCTTTAACTTCCTCAGCATGCACTGCAGACATTTCCATTCCTATAAGACCAAATAATACCGCAGCAAAGAGTGAAAGATTGCCGATAGATTCAAAATTAGGAATCCAGGTAGTTGGATAGTCAACAGCCATAGGTCGGCCTTGAAGAGCCCACATTGCTGCTAAACTAATAATGAGGATCATGGGTAGTACGGTCCCAATAGTAGCTCCAATGATGCTGACAATACTGGATATTCTCATGCCAAAACAGTTGATGATAGTAAACAGCCAAAATAAACCAATAACAGTACCTAGCAGATAAAATTTATTATTCGCTAATTCAGGGGCGATAAGGTAAGATAATGTTGCTGCAATAAAGGCAAGGATTGTTGGGTACCATACCACATTATAAATCCATTGCAGCCAAATCGTAATAAAGCCAGCTCGTTTTCCAAATGCTTCTCGGACCCATACGTAAATTCCACCAGTACTCGGATGAGCGGTTGCCAATTCAGCGGCGACAAGCGCAACGGGAATAAAAAAGGTAAATGCTGCGATTACATAATAGAAGACTAATGACAAACCAAGTTTCGCACTAATTGGTAAGGTACGTAGGCTGTCAACAGCGATTACGTTAATCATTACCAAGGAAAAAACACTTAATACTTTTTTTGGCTGATTCATGATTAATCCTTAATTGGTGCAGTTGTTAATAAAATCAGGGGTTACTATGGTAAAGCTCGTTTAATTAAGGATTAAGAAAGCAAATTTTGTCCATGCACCTACCTGAAATTAATGGTAATAAGCGGTCGCGGAGTATAACATTTTGGGGAAGAATAACACAATAATTAATGCTGATTTTATGTGAATTGCACTAAGGGAGAACCCGTGGCGGGAACCACGGGAATGTATGACTTTAAGCAATATTTCTTAGTACATACTGTAGAATACCGCCATTTTTGTAATATTCTAACTCATCAGCTGTATCAATGCGGCAAAGCACTTTGATATGTTCTACTTTACCATTAGCACGTTCTATAGTCACAGGCACTATGGCACCTGGAGTTAAGGAGTCAGAGAGATTAATGCTGATACGCTCATTTCCTTTAAGATCCAGAGACTTACGTGTCATGCCATCAGTAAACTGCAAAGGAAGCACGCCCATACCGATTAAGTTTGAACGGTGAATACGCTCAAAACTTTCAGTAATCACTGCTTTTACACCTAACAATTTGGTACCTTTTGCTGCCCAATCTCTTGAAGAACCAGTACCGTATTCTTTACCGGCTATTACTACTAAATCATGATGGTTTTGTTGATACAGCATTGATGCATCATAAATTGGCATCACTTCATCATTAGGAATATAACGCGTGATACCACCCTCTTGACCTGGAGTCATTTCATTGCGAATCCGAATATTTGCAAAAGTTCCACGCATCATGACTTCATGGTTACCACGACGTGAACCATAAGAGTTAAATTCTTTTTCGCTTACACCTTTTGATTTCAAATACAAACCGGCAGGAGAGTTTGCTTTTATTGAACCTGCTGGTGAAATATGGTCTGTAGTAATTGAATCACCAAATAAAGCTAAAATATAGGCTTGCTTGATTGGTTTAATTGCATCGGGTTTCGTTTTCAGATCATCAAAGAATGGTGGATGCTGAATATAAGTTGAATTTGGATTCCACTCATACGTTTTACCAGTGCTGGTTTTAATGGATTGCCAATATTCATCACCTTTAAAGACTTCAGCATATTCCTTACGGAACATGGTGCCAGTCACTTTAGCAACTTCAGCTGCAATTTCTTCATTAGTAGGCCAAATATCTTTTAAGTATACATCATTGCCTTTATTGTCCTGGCCAATCGGATCTTTGCTGATGTCAGAGCAAGTTGTACCACTTAAAGCGTAAGCGACGACTAATGGGGGAGAAGCAAGCCAGTTGGCTCTTACTTGTGGATGTACACGGCCTTCGAAGTTTCTGTTTCCAGAGAGTACTGCAGAAACAACTAAATCATTATCGCTAATGGTATGCGAAATGGCATCAGGTAAGGGACCAGAGTTACCAATACATGTTGTGCAACCATAACCTACGAGGTTAAAACCTAATTGGTCTAAATAAGTTTGTAATCCAGTATTCTTTAAGTAATCAGTTACTACTTTAGAACCAGGTGCTAAGGAAGATTTCACCCATGGTTTGCGTTGTAACCCTTTTTCAATAGCTTTTTTAGCAACTAAGCCTGCAGCCATCAGAACACTCGGGTTTGATGTATTGGTGCAGCTAGTAATCGCAGCAATCACCACATGACCATGTTTCATTGCGAAAGGATGGTCTTTAACTGGAAATGACTTGTCTTTTTCTTTATCCTTGCCGGCTTCAGTTAGAAAGTGATTAAATTCTACGGGTAAAGTATGCAAATTCACTTTATCTTGCGGACGTTTAGGTCCTGCTAAAGAGGGCTCAATAGTGCTTAAATCAAGTTCTAAGGTATCTGTAAATACTGGATCTTCACTGTCTTTGTCATACCACATTCCTTGTGCTTTTGTATACGCTTCAACTAATGCAATGGTGTGTTGGTCTCGGCCAGTTAATTCCATGTAACGGAGGGTTTCTTTATCAACAGGGAAGAAACCGCAAGTTGCGCCATATTCTGGAGCCATATTGGAAATTGTAGCGCGATCTGCTAAAGGTAATGCATTCAAGCCTGGACCAAAGAATTCAACAAATTTACCGACAACCCCTTTTTTGCGTAACATCTGGGTTACAGTCAGTACCAAATCAGTCGCAGTAATTCCTTCTTTCATTTTACCGTATAATTTAAAGCCAATTACTTCTGGAATGAGCATGGATACTGGTTGGCCTAACATTGCCGCTTCAGCTTCGATTCCACCAACACCCCACCCTAAAACCCCTAAGCCGTTAATCATGGTGGTGTGGGAGTCTGTACCTACCAAAGTATCAGGATAAGCATAGAGCTCACCATTATCGCTATTACTCCATACAGCTTTTGCCAGATATTCTAAATTCACCTGGTGACAAATACCTGTTCCTGGAGGAACTACTTGAAAGTTATCAAATCCTTTTTGCCCCCAACGCAGAAATTCATAACGTTCATTGTTACGTTCCATTTCAATTTCAGTATTAACTTTTAGTGAGTCAGGAGTTCCGAATTTATCCACCATGACGGAGTGGTCAATGACCAAATCAACTGGTGATAAAGGAGAAATTTTATCAGGGTTACCACCCATTTTAACGATGGCTGTACGCATCGCTGCTAAATCAACAACTGCTGGTACTCCAGTAAAGTCTTGCATTAACACACGTGCTGGTCGAAAGGCGATTTCATGTTGTGAGGTTTTTTTATGCAGCCACTGGGCAATTGCTTGAATGTCTTTAGTAGTCACAGTGTTGTTGTCTTCAAAGCGTAATAAGTTTTCTAGAAGTACTTTAAGTGAGTAAGGAAGACGGTTAATTCCTTGCAAATTATTATTTTCAACTTCTTTTAAACTGTAGTAGTTGTATGTTTTTCCATCTACATTTAATTGACGCTTTGTCGATAAACTGTCATGGCCCACTTTCATAAAAAAACTCCTGGAATTAAAAGCTGAATGATAGCTCAAAATTTTAAGTTTTTCATGGAGTCTAAGGTGAAAAGAATAAATTCACTCTAGGTTTGAATTTATTCTGAACAAATTTGCAGTTTAAAGTTATTTTCTGCTAATGGTAAGACTACTTTACAAAAATTAATACTCACGTAATATTGTTTCATTAAGTTTTATTATGCTTGGTGAGCAGTTGGCACGGATGTTGCAGCTGTTGTATGTCGAAAACGAAGGAGTGTTGGATGCTGGATTTAAATAATGTCACGCTAAGCTCGTTACTTGCTTTGAATGTTCAAGACTGTTCTGAAGTCGATTTATTACCCGTAGATGATCAGCAAGATGATGATAACTCGATTGACCCAGGTGCCTTCGTTTTATTGTTTGCGCAAATTGTTGCAAATACTCCTGTCGACGATTATAAAGAACAAATTACTTCCGAACTTGCTGGTTCAATAGAAAAACAATCTTCTATTGATGAAAGTAAATTACCTATTAAGCAAGAACTTAGTTCATTAGAAGACAATATAGCATTGACCTGGATTAACTCTGATTATTATCAAGCAGAATTAGATTCTGAAAACTCCCTATCGTTGCAATTGGCTGCCGCCAATAATGATTTGAAGCAATTTGTAGCTACTGATGGTGGTGCACAAGGTGAATTTAAAGTAAGTGCTCAAGAAGAGTTTGCACCATTAAATGAAACATTTTCTTTCGATACTCATATAAATCAGAGATTGCTGAATACTTCGCCAATTTCTGCTGTTCCTGTAGCTGAAACAGCAGCAATTAAAGAGGTAGTACCGCAAGTGGTTAATATAAACGATTTTAAATTAGAGCCACCAAAAGAAAATGGTCAAGCTAATACCCCTAATACACAAATAACATTTCATGCTACGGATGAGAATCCTGATAAAATAATGCAATCTGAACCAGATCCTATGCAAGTAAAAGTTACGGGCAACAAGGAAGAGATACAACCTTTAATTAATAATTCAATGAGGGCTGTTGGTACTGTGGTGAATTTAAATCCAACAGTGACTCAACCTGCTTTGCAAATTCGTTCAGTCAAGATTAATAATGATTCTAAGTTAAGTGAGAAACCTGCAGTTGAGAAGGACAAAGAACAGACAGTAGCTGTAGAGTTGGATTCGGTTATTACATCTAAAATGAATTTGCCGACACAAACGCCATCAGAGCAGCAAGTACCAATAGATGTTACAATCAATCAGTTATCACAGGGGATGACTCAACCTTTTTTACCAGAGCAGACAGAGCATCCTATATTTGATTCACTGCCAAAAGAGATCGCTATTCCTACAGAAATTTCTGAACCACAATGGTCAAAACAATTTTCTGATCATATTGTTTGGCTAAGCCAACAAGATACTAAAACCGCAGTTATTAAGCTTCATCCAGAGGATTTAGGCCCTCTAGAAGTTAATGTTAAAGTGGTGGAGAACTCTGCTTCAGTAACTATTGTTAGTCATAGCCAACAAGTACGAGAAATGATTGACCAAAGCATGCCGAAACTGCAAGAAATGATGGCAGAACAAGGATTGAATTTATCCGAAATGAACATCAGTTCTGATTCGCGTGAACGTCATTTTGCACGTCAGGATAATTCTTCTTTGAATAATGCGATAACTGAGGTAGAAGAAGTAGTTAATGTGCCGGTACAAACCAAAGTTAAACATCAGGGAGTGATTGATTATTTTGCCTAAGGCGCCTCATTTAGCAATGTGGGAGATATGTATTAACGGTAACGACGACAAATGCGATTACAACGAATCACGCGACCGTTCCAACGATCTACTAAACAATTTTTACGGCAGCCATGGCCTACATATCTCCAGCCAGTCCAATAAAAGTTACGATGATGGCGAGGGCCATAGTAAATATAACCTGGTGCTGAATGATAACCTATAAAATAAGCAAGTTGTTGTCCGGCAATTGAAGTTGATTCGAGAGTATTTGCTTTAGCTCTCGGGCTATATAAAGCACTGATGAGCAGGATTATGGAAAAGGGTAGAATAAAGTGTGCTTTATAGCTTTTTATACTTACTTGTTCCATGATATATGTCCTTTTTTTGTTATTACTTTGCAAAGTATAGCCTATAAATGGTTCACCAATTTTTTCCAGGTATCGGTATGAATGAGAAGATAATTTTAATTACAGGTTGTTCTAGTGGCATTGGAGCTCATGCTGTGTTTGCATTAAAAAAGCGAGGTCATCGAGTGATTGCTTCGTGTCGTAAGGAAGAAGATGTACAAAATTTGATTCACTCAGGATTAGAGGCGGTACTTCTTGATGTGAGTGATACATCCTCAGTACAGGCTGGTTTTGCTGAGGTTTTAAATAAAACCGCAGGGCGTTTGGATGTTTTGATTAATAATGCTGGTTATGGGCAAGCAGGAGCTCTGGAGGATATTCACCGCGATGTATTACGCCAACAATTTGAAACGAATGTGTTTGGTCTTGCACAGCTTTGTGCACTTGCGATTCCTATTATGCGCCGTCAAGGACAAGGGCGAATTATTAATATCAGTTCTATTTTAGGTGTAATTAGCTTGCCATTTCGTGGGGCTTATAATGCATCAAAATATGCAGTGGAGGGTATAACAGATACCTTAAGATTAGAACTAATGTCTTCAGGCATTAAGGTGATTACCATTGAGCCAGGCCCTATTGCCAGTCGTTTTCGTGATAATAGTATGGATGGCTCATTAAAAGCAATTGACACAAATGGAAGTTATTTTAACATACAATATGATCAAATTTCATCACATTATCAGAACACAAAATTTGATTCTGTATTTACTAAAGGTCCGGAGGCAGTAATAAAAAAAATTATTCACGCGATTGAAGTAAAAAATCCCAAACCTAAATACGCGATTACTTTTCCTGCGCATTTGATGATTTTCTTAAAGAGGATCCTAAGTAATAAAATGCTTAATCGCTTGCTTTATTTTATTTCTAAAAAAGAATTGCATAAGGAGGACACGTTCTAGATTCCGTTTTCTGGATTTCAGCAATTGTTTGTCTTTTTTCATTGGCTCTACTTACTGCTGCTTTTCCATAAACCTGCATTAGAGCGAGAAGAAATAACTGAACATGAAAAGTTAACGTGTTGAAAATTCAAAGCATACTCTATGTTGAGTCATTTTAAAATCATAGTGTATTAGAGCGAGGAAATCTTCGCATAGGATAAGTTTTTTATGTGTATAAAGATTTTTTAGTTTAAAAAGAAGAAAAGTATAGAATTCTTTGCTAATATCATAGTGGGTTAAAAATCATTAACTTTCAAGGAAGTAATATTATGAAAAAATCAACAATGGCTGTTGCTGCTCTTTTAACTGTTTTAGCTGTTCCAGTAGCTTCTGTTGCTTATGCTGATGATGCAACTCCTACTGCTCCAGCTGCTAGCTGCAAAGGTTGCACTGGTTGTAAAGGCTGCAAAGGTTGCACTGGTTGTAAAGGCTGCAAAGGTTGCGCTGGTGCTAACTGCAAAGGTTGTTCTGGTAATGCTGGTACAAACTGTAAAGGCTGCAGCGGTTGCGCTGGAGAGTAATCTCAAGCTTTGGTTCTCTAGGAGGTAGTTTTTACTACCTCTTTTCTTTATTACTCCAATTAATTAAAACCATGCTTACTTATTCTGAATTTAGTTTACCAATTCTTAGTCAATGGCACCAAAAGCGTTACTTAGAATTTGCTTCTCAGGTTTTACAAGCTCAGCAACAGATGACTTCTGAGGGAAATAATATACTTCATTATACTTTAAACTCTCAGGCACGACATGAGCGTATGAGTCATTATCCTAAAGGGGATCGAATCGATCACCGCACGGGAGCACAATATTTTTATCATTGCCATCGTGAAAATTATGAAAGTACGGAGCATGGGCATTTTCATTGTTTTTTACGTTACAAGCATATTCCTAAAACCATCAAACCTGCATCATTATTCGATTGGGATCGCTATATTGATAATCCTATGACCCATTTAGTTGCAATTGGCATGAATCAATCGGGTCAGCCTATTCGCTTATTTACAGTGAATCGTTGGGTGACTTCTGAGATTTGGTATGAAGCAAAATATACTGCTCGTTTGCTAAAACATTACAAAATGACTCTTGAGAACTCTTACTGGCAGGTGCTGGATAAGTGGATTGAGGGCATCATCTATTTATTTGCACCACAAATTACTTGGTTGCATCATGAACGCGATCGAATAATGCAGCATCAGCAAGCAGAAAATCCTTATTTAGATTATGAGCTAGAGGAACTCTCGCAAATTCCTATTGATTTAAAACAGCAAATTGAATGGATTATAGGCTCTTAAAGATCTTGCCCGATAAGTGTAGCAAATAATTAAAATGTAAATTGATCTTCATAAATCAAAAATGCCATCCTGTACTATACTTTTACATGTAAGCTATTTTAGCGGAGATTTGCATGTCTTCTCATAATAAATATGCACAAAACGAGAATATTGAAGCAATCAATCAATACTACATGGAAATTATTAATGCAATGCCCAATGTGGTTTATTGGGTAGACAAAGAGTGTAACTTAAAAGGATGTAATAGTAATTTCCGTGATTTATTAAGATTGCAAACTTTAAAAGATTTTAAGGGGACGCCATACCAGAAAATGATCGAAATTGCTCATTGGAATGAAGAGCGTGTTAAGGCTTTAAGACTAGATGACATGAAAGTCCTTTTTTCTGGAGAAGCCTTTCATAATATTGAAGAAAAGCCAATCCAAAACATAGCCGGTAAAGTATATAATTTTCACTCGACGCGTGTACCTATGTACAATATGAATCATGAAATCATTGGTCTGGTTGTAGTTCTAACCGATATTGGTATGAATAAAACAAGTAATGATACTCTTCGCCAATTGTCCGACAATGATAAAAAAGATAGTGAAGTAGTAAGAGATGGATATTTACCAACGGTATTAATGGTTGAAGATAATCTTATTGCGCAAAATGTTGAAAAAGCCTTGTTAACAGCTTTGCATTGTAAAGTGGATATCGCTGAAACAGCTGATGTTGCAATAAAATTATTTTCACCAGGTAAATATGATTTGGTTTTAATGGATATTGGCCTGGAAGATTCTTCTGGATACGTGGTGGCAAAACAATTACGCCGGAAAGAAAAAAATACCGATTTTCATGTACCAATTATTGCGCTAACAGGATATGAAGCAGACATAGTAAAGTATGATTGCGAGCATTATTTTATGGAAGGAGTAATTAGTAAACCGCTGACTAGTGAGCAAGCAGAACAGATAATTAATCACTATGTTTTTCATATGAATGTTTCTGTTAGTGGTTTGAAGAGCCCATAGTAACTTGTTATGATGTAACCTTTTATTTTAAGAGGTGCATCCTATGAGCGATACTAATGAACGGATTTTGTCCTTAGACGTTTTTCGTGGATTAACGATGGCGCTTATGGTGTTAGTAAATGCTCAGGGGACTAGGGAAATTTATCCACTTTTAGAACATGCAGCCTGGAATGGTTGTACCTTTGCTGATTTGGTCTTTCCAGGATTTTTATTTATTGTTGGCATGACCACAGTAATTAGTTTACACCGGCAACTACTGCATTCAGATGCATCACGTATTGAATTATATAAAAGCATTTTAAAACGTAGCGTTTTATTATTTGCTTTTGGTTTATTTTTAAATGCATTTCCACTGCATTTTGATTTTGCGACGATTCGTGTATATGGAATTTTACAACGAATTGCTATTTGCTATTTGATTTGCTCTGTTATTTATTTAAATACTTCTTTAAAAACACAGATCATTTTGTTTTGGGGCATTCTTGTGGGTTATTGGTATTGGCTCACCCAAATACCAGTGCCAGGAGGGCAGGGCGATGTATTAAGCATAAGTAGCAATTGGGTCGCATTTATTGATAAAACACTTTTGTCGCCAGAGCATTTATACAGAAATTTTGATCCGGAAGGCCTACTAAGTACGCTTCCTGCAGTAGCTACAACTTTATCAGGTTTATTAACAGGACGCTTTTTGTTAATAAATTATGATAAACGAAAGAAGACTGTCTGGATGATTTTAACGGGAATTTTATTTCTTATTTTAGGTTGGATCTGGAGTTATAGTTTTCCCCTTAATAAAAATTTATGGACAAGTACTTTTGTTTTATGGACAAGTGGAATTTCATTAATTACGTTTGCACTATGCTTTTACATTATTGATGTTTTAGGCAAAAGTACATGGGCATTGCCTTTTAAAATTTTTGGTATGAATGCCTTGTTTATTTTTATTTTTCATGTGCTTTTATTAAAACTGCAATCTGCTTTTTCACTTCCTTTACAAGATGGTTCTTATGATTATGTCAGGGTAGTTATTGCTGATTATTTATTTGGCAGTTTTAGTCAGGAAAATGCGAGTTTACTTTATGCCTTAGTATTTTTATTGTTGAATTTTCTTATCGCTGTCTACTTATATAGGAAAAAGATATTTTTTAAATTGTAAATTATACAAATTTAGAAAGTAATCAGATATTGTTCCTCTTCAGTGACTTAGCTATAATCAATAGTTGAATAAGTTTATTTGATGTTTACGGAGTATTTGGCAATGCCAATTTATGAATACCAATGTACAAATTGTCATCATCACTTTGATTTAATACAAAAAATCAGTGATGAGCCGGTGAAGCAGTGTCCAGAGTGCCATGAAGATACTGTGGTCAAATTAATCTCCGCAGCTGGTTTTCAGCTTAAGGGAACAGGTTGGTATGCTACAGATTTTAAAAATAAAGGCAGCTCATCAACGGATACTTCTACTAAAAAAGAAGAGCCACCTAAAACTGCAGATGCTGGCTCTGCATCTGGTAGTTCAGATTAATATGAGAATAGTGTGAAAACAAAAGCTTTACGAGGTTATTTACTTGCTGGTTTGGTTGTATGGCTGCCCATCCTTATTACTTTTGGAGTGCTTCGTTTTATTATCGACTTATTAGATAATTTAATTCCTACCGCATATCAGCCAGAGCAATTATTAGGGCATTATATTCCAGGTGTGGGTGTTATTTTTTCCTTGGTTTTATTGCTATTGACTGGTGTCTTGGCGACTAATTTCTTAGGACAACGTTTAGTTGCGTGGAATGATTCTTTATTATCCAGAATCCCTTTGGTACGTTCTATTTACAAAGCAGTGAAGCAGGTAATTAATGCAGTGATGTCTACAAATAGCGAGGCTTTTCGTAAAGTGGTTTTAATCGAGTACCCTCGTAAAGGATTATGGACCATTGCATTCCAGACCGGTGGTGGCAGTTTGGAGTTGAATGCAAAAACCAATGAAGAATTAATTTCTGTATTTGTTCCCACAACACCGAACCCAACTTCTGGCTTTTTATTTATGGTACCAAAACGAGAAGCGGTTGAGCTTAATATGAGCATTGATGCAGCTTTAAAATATATAATCTCTTTGGGTGTGATGCAGTCGGTGGCTAAGACTACAGAAGCCTTATCAGAGTCGGATCTCAATAAAATTTAATTTAAATAGGCGGTTTCATATGCGTACACACTATTGTTTAGGAGTGGATGAGTCAAGTTTAAACAAGGAGGTGACTGTTTGTGGATGGGTACATCACAGACGTGATCATGGAGGAGTAATCTTTCTAGATATCCGAGATCGTTCAGGCTTATTACAAGTAGTGTATGAACCCGAAAACCAAGCAGTATTTGCTGATGCTGAAAAACTACGCTCTGAATTTGTGGTACGTATTACGGGTATGGTGCGTCACCGACCTGCAGGAATGATTAATGAAGCGATGGCTACAGGGCGTGTAGAAGTTGTTGGTTCTCAATTAGAGATTCTCAACTACTCACCCACGCCTCCATTTTTACCAGATGATTTTCAAACAGTAAATGAAGATTTGCGTTATAAGTACCGTTATATTGATTTGCGTCGTGCTTCAATGCAGCAAAAATTAATTTTAAGGCATAAATTAAATGCGTGCATTCGCCAATACCTCAATCAACAAGAATTTATTGATATTGAAACGCCCATGTTAACCAAGGCAACACCTGAAGGTGCGCGAGACTATTTAGTCCCTTCACGTGTACATCCAGGCGAATTTTATGCCTTACCACAATCGCCACAATTATTTAAGCAGTTACTTATGGTTTCTGGTTTTGATAAATATTATCAAATTGTTCGTTGTTTCCGCGATGAAGATTTACGTGCAGATAGACAACCAGAATTTACGCAACTTGATATTGAGATGGCTTTTATTGATGAAGAAAATATTCTGAAATTAATTGAAGGTTTATTACAGCGCGTGTTTAAAGAGATAATTAACGTAGAGATTCCTGAAACACTACCAAGAATGTCCTACGCAGAGGCAATGCGTCGTTTTGGTAGTGATAAGCCCGATTTACGTAACCCTTTGGAGCTAATAGATATTGCAGATATAGTTAAAAGCTGTGATTTTAAAGTATTCGCAACTGCTGCTAATGATACTGAATCACGAGTTGTTGCGTTAAGGCTACCCAAGGGGTGTGATCTAAGCCGCAAAGAGTTAGATGATTACGGTAGTTTTGTGGGTATTTATGGCGCTAAAGGCTTAGCGTACATTAAGGTAAATGATCGTAATTCTGGAATGGAAGGCTTACAATCTCCAATTCTTAAGTTTTTGTCCGTAGACATAGTACAAGCTATTTTAGATCGTACTCAGGCACAAACAGGCGATGTTGTATTCTTTGGTTCTGATAAGACTCATATTGTTAATGAATCTATGGGGGCTCTGAGAGTTAAATTAGGACAGGATAAAAGTTTAATTCGTGAGGGATGGGCATTATTATGGATTGTTGATTGGCCAATGTTTGAAATAGATCATGAAAATAATAAGTTACAAGCAATGCATCATCCGTTTACATCCCCAAAACAGTTGTCTCCTGATGCATTATGTGCAAATCCAACTCACACTTTAGCTAAAGCTTATGATATAGTAATAAACGGCTATGAAATTGGTGGGGGATCCATCCGTATTCATCAGTCTGATTTACAGAAAGCTGTATTTAAGTTATTAGGAATTGATGAACGAGAAGCTCAAGAAAAATTTGGCTTTTTATTAGATGCCTTACAATATGGTGCGCCTCCTCATGGCGGTATTGCTCTGGGTATGGATAGGTTAGCCATGTTACTTACGAACTCTAATTCGATTAGAGATGTAATTGCTTTTCCTAAAACACAAACAGCTTCGTGCCTTTTAACGTGCGCACCTTCTCCAGCGAATAGTGCGCAGCTAAATGAATTAGGAATAAAACTTGCTCCAACTACTAAACAGACACACTAAGTTGTTACAAAGAAACAACACTGGCCTTAAGCGCTGGTGTTGTTTGGCTTGTATTTTTATCTTTTCTCTATTAAGCGCCGATTGGGCTTTTGCCAAACAGGGAGCTGCCTCTCAATCTTTAAAAAGTAGCACGACCTTTAGTGAATATTTAGCACAAGAAAAAGCACATTTGCGTCTTGCTCTCGATGACAGTAAGCATATAGTGCTGCCAAAAAATGAAAAAGAATATTTGCAGAAAACTGAAGAGATCAATTCCATAGTGAAAATGACTAGGATCAAGATTGACAATCTTGAAGGTTTTCTTGAGCAACAAGATAAAGAACAAAATGCACTTAATCAACGTTTAAAGCAATTACAGCAGTTACCCATTACCAAAGAAGGGATGACCATTGAAGAGCGAGTAGCTAAGGTGCAAGCCTTGCTGGAAGCAAATAAGCAAACAACACAGTTAATCAATGACGATTTGGCGCTTGCAAAAGAATTTCAAACAAGTTTACAGGATGAAATCTGGCAATTACAGTATTGGCATAATCATTTTGTTTTAGAGCAAAAACTAATAGCCATTAAATCCATGAAGGATACATTACATCAGAAATTGAGTACGCTTTATCAAAATAATATTCCTAAACAGCAATTAGCTAAAGCAAGTGTTAAAAAAGTAACTGCGTTGGTTGTCAATGGGGCTGATTATGAAACTCGTACTTTAGTAAACAATCAATATATTGCTACTATTCAATATCATCTAAATGCCTTAAGTGCGCAGAAAATGATTGTAAAAGCAGATTTAATTTATCTTAAAAATCCCGATATCAAAAACTTGCAAATGATTACCGAGATCTATCACGATGCGCTAAGTCAATATAATCATATCGAAAAATCGTTACAGCAGATCACTACAGTTTTAAATAATGAGATAAATGCCGCTAGAAATGCAGAGATCAAACGCTCAATCAGCTTTTTACAAAATACCCTAAAGCAACTTATGGCAGAGTGTGCGCTACACAAACAAACGACAATCAAAAATTTAACGAATTATCAGGCACAATTAAAACGTTTAATTTCATCAAGGCAAACACTCGCCGACTACAATATTAGCAGTTGGCCCATTATTGTGAAAAAAATAGCCGCTATTCCTGGTTTATTTTATAAGTACGTAAAAACATTAAGCTTAAAAGTATACGATAGCTATTTATGGCTAAGTCCTGTGGCAACTGCAATGCTCTGGGGTAGTTTTGCCTTGATTGCCGGTTTATTTTTTATGCTGAGCCGCTTTTTAAAAACTTTACGCGGTAATAAAGAGCGTTCGCGACTTACTGGGTATCTTTATGATGGCATATTAGTATTGATACAAAGAAATATTCCTTATCTTTGTGCTACTGCAATGTTGTGGACTTTATTTTATATTACTCATATTGTCTTTGCGAATTATCAACTCGTATTACAGCTTATTGCTGTGTGGTTTACCTTTAGAGTGTCTATTTTAATTGCTCGTCTGGTCTTATTAGAGAGTATTAGTGATTCTTCAGGTAAAGATGTTAAATTATATTATCGTTTAAAGTGGTTGTTGTTATTTGGTGGATGGACCACTTCGTTAATGACCCTTGGTCATTTATTGCCTTTATCATTACTTTTACAAGACATCTTTAACCGTCTTTTCATGTTATTCATGTTAACGGTATCTTTGGTTGCTTGGAAAAGTAGAGATGTCATTCGTTATCTGGTATGGCCTTTACTTAAGAATAAAAAACGCTATATACATAATGCTATTTCTTTATTAATTCTTCTGGTACCAATTACCGTATTTACAACGGCAGTGATTGGCTTGTTAGGTTTTATTAATTTGGCTTGGACTATGAGCCGTTATCAAGCGAATGCCTTAATTGTTTTAGTGGGATATATCTTGGCAAGAGGCTTACTCTTCGATGCCTTGGAATTATTTTCAGAATGGATGATTTCGTCATTACGCAATGGTTGGTTGTGGATAGAGGTATTTTTAAAACCTGCGGATAAAATTGTGCGTATGGTTTTGATCATTGTCAGTAGCTTGATATTGTGTAAATTTTATGGCTGGAACTCTGATTCTTTGGTCATTACTAGTTTGGAAAAATTTGCGCAATACACGATTGTGAATATTCCCGGAATTCATGTTACCGTTGCTAGCACGGTGGCATTTTTAATGTTGTTAGCCATATTTGTATGGGCAGCGAAATGGACGCGGGAATTTTGTTATCGTTGGTTGTTTATTAATACGAAAGATCCTGGTCTACGTAATAGTCTTTCAGTTTTTAGTCAATATACGGTGATTTTGATTGGTGGCGTGGTTACCCTGCATGTATTGGGCTTTGATTTTAGCGGTATGTCTATGATTATTGGTGGCCTTGCAGTAGGTATGGGTTTTGGGTTACGTGATTTTGCCAGTAATATTGTTGGTGGCTTGATGTTATTGATTGAACGGCCTGTGCGAGAGGGTGATTTAGTAACCATTGGTGAGCATGAGGGACAGGTAGCACATATAGGTATTCGCTGCATGCGTGTTTCTTCATGGGATAATATGGAGGTTTTAATTCCTAATGCAGAGACATTTAATAAGCCTTTTACTAACTGGACTCATCAAGATGGAATTGTGCGTAGCGTGATTCCAATTAAGGTTAGTCGTTCTGATGATCCAGTGATTGTTCAGCAATTAATTTTTGATGTATTGGCAACCACTCCAGAAATTGTGGGCGATCCTCCAGCACAAGTATTTTTGAAGAAAATTGATGAAGCTTTGCTTGAGTTTGAGGTCAGGTATTTTGTGGATGTACAAATCCATACGCGCTTTGAAGTGCAGTCTAAGGTTTTATTTGCAATTATGGCTCAATTTAAAGCAGCAAATATTAAGCCACCCATTGAACCAATTTCTATTGAATTAAAGGAAGGGTATGCTGGGCTTACATCCAATAAATCCTCCTCCAAGGAGTGAGGACGAATTACTTGAGCGTTGCTCACGTATTGTGGGTCTTAGTTTTGCACAATTGTGTTTAAGTTTAGGGTTGTTCATTCCAGAAAATCCTGATCAACGTAAGGGTTGGATTGGGCAAGTTATTGAATTCGCTTTGGGTAGTGATGCCAAAAATCTTTCTGTACCTGATTTTCAAGGTTTAGGAGTTGAGCTAAAGACTTTACCTTTAGCCGCGTCTGCTAAACCAACAGAGTCTACGTTTATAACCACTATTCCTTTATTAACTATTCATCAACAAAAATGGAATACCTCGCAATGTTTTGCGAAATTGCGCAGAGTTCTTTGGTTACCTGTTGAAGGTGATACGCGTATCCCGTATTCACAGCGAAGGATAGGGGAGGGATTTTTATGGTCTCCTAATAGAGAGGATGAGGAAATATTAGCTGCAGACTGGAATTATTTAAGCTCGCAGATTAGTTTAGGATGTTTAGAAACCTTGGATGCGACTGCCGGGGAGTATTTACAAGTTCGTCCCAAAGCAGCCAATGGTAAATCTTTATGTTATTGTTTTGATAGCGAAGGGAATAAAGTACGAACGTTGCCACGAGGGTTTTATTTACGCAGTAGTTTTACAGCAAAGATTGTGCAAGAAATGAAGCCTTGGTGATTAGCATGCATCAAGGCTATAATTTTATTAAGACATTTTCGGACGCAAATTAATGATTTCACTCGTCTGGGATACGATGTTATTTACAAAATTTATCGGTATACCTACTTTTTGAGCCATTAACTCTCTAAATCTTTTATCCGTTGTAAAGTACTCTATTGCTTGTAATGATGCTTGAAAAGCACTTAACTCCATCTTTCCTTCTTCAACATCACGTTGCAGTATTTTTAATTGATCTGAGGCTTCTTGTGAAGCTGAAAAGAAAGTATGGTATATTCCTGTGCCAATGTTTCGAGCAGTATGATAAATACTTGTTTGTTTATTTTGGCTATCAGGCCAAGCTTGCATAAAAAGTGGAGTGCATAAAGGAGCAAGTATTCTGATCATTTCCTGAACTTCGGGAAGATTTAATATTTCATTATTATCCCGCCCATCATAATCTGCTTTACCTCCTTTTAAGCACCAATTATAAAGTTGTTGCATCTGTACTAATTGGTTAAAATAATTAGTCATATTAAAATTTTTTAATACAGAACTTAGAATACTCAAGCCTATAGTAAGAGTGGTTATAATTTTGATAAATTCGGGTATTGGCAGAAAATATATTACTATCCGAGCGCCAAGCAATTTAGTAATAACAGAAGTTGGCGTAGTTCCAAATAAAGTAAGGCCAGAGCTAAATCCTTGGAATAAATACATTTGATAAGTAGCAAATTTAAATTCATCAAGGTATTTTTTTAAATCAGCAATCTGCTTTTTATTATGAATACTAAATTTTTTTGCACATAATTCACTTAGTTCTTGCATACGTGATGTTTCAGCATCGTTAACTTGTTTCATCCCATCGGCATTTAATTTGCTCATACGCTCTCCTTAAAACAAAATATTGAAGGTAAATTTGTTTATTATCCTACCTGAAAGTATGGGCATAAAGCTATTGAATTTTAGAGTTATAGCCAACATGTAATGAAAGTGCATTTATCCGAAGAGGTCTATTATGCTTTATTGTAATGAGGCGTGTTTGTGTTAGGCTCTGAAATGCTAGGCAATAGGTTATTTTCTTGCAGAGGCACTCCTTGTGCATGTGCCTCCATATTTGCTAATTGCTCATTAAATCGCTCTAAAAATTTCTTTAGCGGAGGAGGATTAGGGCTCATTAATTGTTCAATGATTGAGCGTAAAAATAAACCGTTTTTATCGGTGAAAACCGGATGATTAAATTTTAAAGCACTCTTCCAAGACAGTTTATCGATTTCTAGTTGCTCTGGTAATTCGCCACAAGCAAGTTCATAAAGAGTTGTTGCCAAGGTTTGGCATTGTAGCAATTCTAAATCAATCTTTTCTTGATAAAAAACGTCTGATTGAAAGTAGGCTTTACTGGTATTGGTACGATTGCTTGCAATAAAAATACTCTCTGATCTTATTAAACCTTTAATGTCGCTTACGCTAATCTGACTATTTTTTAATAAAATATTGCTCGGTTTTAAGTCAGTATACCATATATTAAGATCATTGAGACCAGTCAACATTGTTATCATTTGTTGTGCATAAAGAAAAAGTGCTTTATCAAATTCGTCAGCACTTAAGTTTTTTTGCTCTCTTTGCTCACGTAAGTTTTCAAAATAGGAGTGTAAATTGCCGTCGGTATACAATTCACTATATTCGATGTAGGTGATTTCTTGCCCATCATCATGTACAAATTCTACTAAAAAAGGTTGGGTAATTTGTGGCATTTTTTTACCTAATTTTTCACGAATTTGTCTTGGTGAGACGTCGTTCTCCTCTTCCTTTTTGTTCATTCTGATGAGGCGTACCACAAAAGAGATGGTGTCATTATGTACTTGCACTAGGGGATTATTTCCTGATTTTATTGTTTCCACTTCAAAGCTCGCATCAATTTGATTTAATTTATTTTTTATCAGACTCCTAAAACTCTCTTTGCTATGATATTGCCTATAAATTGTCGACAATTGAGCTTTGCTTGATATGTGGTGAATGTTTTTTCTAACATTGGTATTTTGCAATGTTTCTTCAATTTTCTTTTTGGCTTCTTCTGGTAAATTTTCTGCAAGCCAATACTCTACAGCAGTTGATATTTTTTTTTCTGCAGCTAATTTTTTTAGGTAATCAAGTAGCTTATCCATATAATTTAATGCTTCTTGCGATTTTGCTTTATGATAAAGATTTATTTTTTCAATGTAGTAATTTATTTTTTGTATTTGATGACGGGAATTACTAAATAATTTTCCATGTTCTTTGATTGGTTTTAACATTACGTTTTCTCGTATTAAATAATTCCATTATGTTATAAATATAATCTATAAGTTTAATTTTTCAAACAAAAGGAATTTATTTATTCGATAGAGATGTAAACATAGGATTGATTAAACTGAATACACTGTGAGGTAGTGATTAAATATCAAGGAATTGGTGTATCACGTAACTTTATCATTCAAGTAAAAATATTTATCAAGTTGATCTTGTGTCAATGTTTCAATCCAGCTTGATAAATATTAGTGGTCTTAGTACTTCTGCAGGCAACTACTGGAGTTCTACCGAAGACTTGTTCGCTCCTCAGTTCCAATATCTTCCAATTAAAGGTTACGCTGATAACTGGGAACAAGATTTTCATTGATGAGCATGTCGATTTCTTTCATCAGTGCTTCATGCGATTCACTCTGTGCTGCAGCCCACGAAAGAAATTTAGGATAACCTTTATTATGTCTATATTTTGTTTTACATACTTCAATAGTATCATGTACTTTTTTCAAATCCTTGGTTTGGTGAATATCTGCGCCATTTTCCAGCAGAATTTTTAGTAGTTTCATCGAAAATCTGGTACCTACTGCAAGATCAATCAAAGTTTCGCCTTTTTTATTTTTAGCATTAATATTTTCAATGTTTCGCTTGAGTAATTCAGGAACGATTTTCATTAACGCATTCTCATCATAAGCCCAACCACCACCTAAACCGCTGTCAGAAATGAGGGTATTATGTACAAAAGAGTTTTCCTTATTGTCAATATAGGAAAAATCGATTTCATTTTCATTTTTATAAATATAATCCAGTATCATGTCTGGAGAGTTTACTGATCCAATCATAACATTTAGGTAATCGGATTTATTTTTCATAATAAGTTCCTTATTAATTGCTATTAATTTTATTAAACCTGTTTGATTTATTTCTGGTAAGTCAATCGGTCAATCTGTAAATTGTTGCTTTATGCATATTAAATGTTCTAGCTATTTCACTGACAGATTTGTTTTCTCCCATTAATCTTTTGGCGAACAGTTTTTGTTCTTCATTCATTTTTTCAGGGCGTCCAAATCGAATTCCGCGTTGTTTAGCCGCCACACGTCCAGCAGAAGTTCGCTCGCGAATCAAGTCACGTTCAAATTCAGCAATACCGGCAAATACGGTCATAATTATTTTGCCTGCATGAGAAGTTGTATCTGCCCATGGTTCAGAAATGGATAAAAATGAGGATTCAGCTATTCTTATTCGCTCTACAAATTCCAGTAAGTGATGGGGGAGCGGGCTAGTCGGTCCAGTTTCCACACTACATCATCAGGGCGAAGTTGTTTGATCTACAGTTGAAACTCTGGCGTATCCAATTTTCAAATCATATCGCAAAACAATAGACTTTTGCATCTGATTTTTGCAACAAATTTAAACCAGACAGAGTAAGGCTTGTTAAAAGTTGCAAATCGTTCAAGTTTTGCAACAGCTTTTATAATCTGATAAGCAGCTATTTTCTAAGGAAATGATTGTTCATCTATAAAAAAGTTCTTGCAATAATTATTAAGTTTTTCAATTGGCCATATTGAATTAAATTTACTAGAATTTAACACTGTAGTTCGACAATATGGGCGTAATGATGCAATAAACTTGACAATATGGACGTTGATTACTAATCTTGAGTTGTGCGATGCACCATAAGGAGATAGAATGAAAAACATTAACTTTGATCATAAAGTGTTTAGTGGTATGGAAATCCCATTGCAAAAATTGATGGAATTAAATATAAAAACAATTCAAGGCATGTCTTATTTTAAGACAAGCGAGTTATTGAATTTGAAAAAACCAGAAGATATTTTTGTACGCAATATGAATGTACTCATTCAAAATAGCCAAATGGCTCTGAACTACATGAAAGATACATTTACTATTTTAGAAAACCACTGGTTACATGTTTCAAAACAAACTGAAGAAAGCGCAAAAAAAGTAATGCATCATACTTCTTCAGCTGCTAAAAAAACATTAAAAACAGGTGCGTCAACTGCTAAAGTTGCGGCTAAAAAAATTGCAAGTACTGCAAAAAAAACTTCTTCAAGTGTGAAAGCTAAACCAAAAAAAGCGAGTAAAGTAGCTTCTAAACCTGCGGCTAAATTAGTTTCCAAATCTACCACAGCTAAAAAAGCTGCTACAAAATCAATTGCTAAACCAGCTTTGAAAACAGCAGCAAAAAAAGCAGTAACTAAACCCGCTGTTAAGAAAGTTGTTAAAGCAGCTGCAAAAACCAAAGCGAGTGTGAAAAAGGTTGCCAAAGCAGCAAAACCGGCTACTAAAGTGAGTAAACCAGTTGTTGGTCATCACATGCCCGCACACCCTGTAAAACACGATGTGCGTATATTAGCAGATAAACA
>NZ_JASGFU010000020.1:0-44832 GCF_047605385.1 Legionella sp.
AGGCTATTTCCTCTTTCTCTCTGTCATTAAGTTAAAGAAAATCGTAGGTTGGGCCAAGGCCCAACCTACAACTCTATTTAAAAATCCTTAAGTTGACGCCATTGTCTGAACGGTTACAACTTATTTTATACAAAACTAAGATCTTAATTCGCATTTGCCCGTTTCTGTAATTTAACCAAAGCTGCAACTAGTGGCAACGCGGGCAAATTCCATAAATATTTAAAGCGTGATCTGTCATTTTAAATTTTGCCTGCTCTGCAATTGTTTTTTGCCTTTGCTCGATAATTTCATCAACAAACTCTTCGACGCAACCACATCTGACACAAACCAAATGATCATGATGAGCACCTTGACTCAATTCAAAAACAGAATGTCCGCCTTCAAAATTATGACGTACAACCAATCCAGCATTTTCAAATTGAGTAAGTACTCGATAAACCGTGGCTAATCCTACATCTTCTCCAGTCTCAAGCAATGCTTTATATACTCCTTCAGCACTTAAATGATGCTGCAAGGATTGTTCTAAGATTTGTAATACTTTTAGGCGCGGTAAAGTAATTTTTAATCCCGCACTTTTTAATTGTTTACTTTCATCCATTAGAGCTCCCGGGGCTTTGCCCTAAAAATTTAATGGCTATGATTAGTATAATGTAGTTCCGCGCACCTTTCAGATGTCTTTCAGCAAATGACGTGCTATTATGGCGAAATTTTTAATGGTAGGCAAAAAAATGCGAATAATAATTTTTCTTCTTAGTATTTTATGCACTTATACACTCACCCAATGCTCATCTTTTGACTTGGCACGTCGAATAGCACAACAAGGAAACTTAATCCCCAAAGAGAAGGTAGACCGCTTAAGACTTGGCATGAGTAAAAACGATGTTGCCATCTTGATGGGAACCAGCTTATTAAGTTCAACCTTTAATGACAATCGTTGGGATTATGCATACACTTGGCGTAAAGGCCGTGGCAATATTATCATGGTTACCGTAAGCCTTTATTTCGCTAATGGTACTTTAAAACGCATTGAGCGTAATCCTTAGTTTATCTGTTGGGCCTAACTAAGCATTAAGGATAGGCCCACTTAAGAAAATTTACTTCTTCGCGTGTACCCTGTGCCTACGGTTATCTTTTGGATCTAAAAGCAAAGGTCTATAAATTTCTACCCGGTCTCCATCTTTGAGTAGTGTATCTAACGCAACCTGTTTCGCATAAATGCCCACCATCATTGCTTTAGTTTCTGGATGGGAACTATAGATTGCAGATGCATCCAAAGCATCTGCAACCGTAGCTCCATCGTTTAGCTCTAAAGAAAAGTGAACCGTTTTACGTGCCTTATTTACATAGATCAACTCAATCTTAACCATATAAAGCCTGAGCACGTTCACAAAAAGAATCAACCATTTTATCAGTAACCTGCTCAAAGACCGGACCAAGTAGCATGGAAAACATCCGTCCAGCAAACTCAAATTCCAAGTCAAATGAAATAGCACACCCCTCTTCAACGGCATCAAAACGCCAAAAACCTTCCAAATGGCTAAAAGGACCATCCACCAAACGAATTTCAATCATCTTATTAGCTTGCAAACGATTACGAGTAGTAAAGGATTTACTCATTCCTGCAGCACCAATTACTAACGTTGCCTGCACTTCATCTGCATCACGGTGATGCACTATGCTTTCAGTACAATAAGGTAAAAATTCCGCATAATGCTCTACTTCATTAACCAAACGAAACATTTGCTCACAGGTGTAATTAACGGTTCTTGATTTTTTTACTATAGTCATATGATACTCCCAGGAACATTTTGACTTAGCCAAAGGCTTATATCTCTAATTTCTTCCATACAGACAGAATGTTCCATAGGATACTGATGATTAGAAAGATGTGTATACCCATTATTTAATAGCCAGTCTTTACTCATTTCAACCCATTTAGGTAAAACCAAAGGATCAAATGTTCCTGATCCTATAAAAAATGGTGTGCGCTTATCAAGAACCGGACGATTATGATCGGCGAGAGGCAAATAAGCAGAGAGAGCAATTACCCCTCCCAAACGCCCATGCGTATGCAATGCCGTATGCAATGCCATAGCACCACCTTGAGAAAAACCTGTCAGAAAAATCTGTTCTAAAGAAAATCCATCTTTGATTTGCTCCTCCATGACCTTACGAATAATTAATTCAGATTGTTCAATCCCTTGTTTATCTTGTCTATCAACCAGCTCCAGTCCAAGAATATCATACCACGCAGGCATTACCATGCCATTATTAAGCGTTACTGGGCGCATTGGAGCATTGATAAATACATGACGCAAGGCTACATCAATCGTAACCAACTGATTTGCCAAGCTTTCCATATCTGAAGCATCAGCGCCTAAACCATGCATCCAAATAACACAAGCTTGCGCTGGCACTTGAGACTCTCTTATATAAACACTCAAAACAATCCCCTTTAATACAAAAGACAAATTATCGCCAATGCAACAACACAGTTCAAGCCATTATGTTAAGCAAATACCGAGTAACTTCAATTTGCATCACTTTATCAAGATTTACTCGCTTGGACTTTGACCTTTTTTAATGATTTATCACGAAATCCCGTAACTTAATGCAATTTTAAAATTTCCACGCATACAGGTGGCTTATCCTTTATTACGGTCATATGTGCAAGTACTGATTCAAAATAATCTTGTTCATTTACAAAATACCCATATCCTTTTTAAATCAAACTGACTGCGGCCCAATCATGTCAAGAAAAAGCAGGAAAAATATTCTTCGAAAAATTACTGCAGAATCAAAAATGTGATGCTAGACTTTTAGGCGAGTGGGCTGCTGTGTGTTCCACGGATTATTATTTTAAATCAGATGTTTAAAGACCAATTAAGTTAAGAAAGAAGTATGGTATTAAATTATGGGACATACATTTTTAAAATCTACAATTGCAGTTGCTTTATTCGCTTCGAGTACTGTATTTGCAGCTAACGCAACTAGCGGACAATTAGTGATAATCAATAGCCTTGGTAACGTTCCACCTACTGGTAACGCAGGTTCTTCTGCATCTAGCGTTTCTGTTGTGGTTTCAGACAGCACTGGTCCATGTTCTACTACGGCAACCCTTGCTTATATGGGTACGCTAACTGTTAAATGGAGTTCTACCGCTACTCACAGCGCTACTTCATGCACAGGTATTACTTCTGTGGCTGTTACGCCATTAAAAACAACTGTAGGTTCTATTAGTACGATTGTTTATGACTCTGTCACTACCACTACTATTCCTGCAACTACTGCTACAGCACCTATAACCTACACTCCACCCACTGCTGCTTATCCAAATATAACCTTGACTATTCGTGGCGACGGAATCCCCGCTGCAACAGCAACGGCAAGTGCGACAGCCTGGGGTATTGTTGCAGCTGCAGCTCCTGTATTTGATGCGGGTAATGGTTCATTAGACACTGTTGGTATTCCAGGAGGATCGGGTTCTGTTGGTTTGAAAGCCGAAAGCTTGATGAGAAGTTATGCGATTATCCCACATAATTCTGTAGTTCAATAATATTTAAATAATATTATTAAATTGTGTGATATAGTATGCAATACTAGCCTAGGGGAAGCATTTCTTCTGGGCTAAACGTAGGATCAAATAATTTTTACCGACTATTTCATGAAATTACCTCTAATTTTAACTGCTATGCTAACAGTATTTGTTCTTTCTGGTTGTGGGCAAAAAGGGCCTCTTTATCTACCACAAACAGCAAAAAGTGCGACAGCCTCCGAAAAATAAGATACTGAAACAGTGGATAATATAATGAGTATAAACTTTAGCAAAATGCATGGCTTAGGTAATGATTTCATGGTCATTGATGGCATTAATCAAGATATTGATTTAACCAGCAAACAAATCGCTAAACTGGCACAACGAAATACTGGTGTAGGCTTTGATCAATTATTATTAATAGAGTCAAGTACTCAGGATAATATAGATTTTAATTACCGTATTTTTAATGCCGATGGCCAAGAAGTGGGACAATGCGGTAATGGTGCACGTTGTTTAGCCATATTTGCCAAACATCATGGATTAACTACTAAAAATCACTTAAAAGTAGCAACAAAAACCACACAAATGAGTTTGCATATTAATGCTGACCACACGGTTAGTGTGGATATGGGTGTGCCCCAGTTAAACCCTCTCGCAATTCCCCTAAAAGCACAGCAACAAGCATGTGAATACCAATTATCTCTCGACGATGGAACGATAGTATCCCTGCATGCGCTAAGTGTAGGCAATCCCCATGCTGTTCTAATAGTTCCTGAGGTTGCAACTACCCCGGTAACCACCTTAGGCCATCAAATTAGCTTCCATCCTTGCTTTCCTGAACAAACCAATGTCGGATTTATGCATATTATTAATCCACACCATATTAAATTGCGGGTTTATGAGCGTGGTTGCGGAGAAACATTGGCATGTGGTAGTGGCGCAGTAGCTGCCGTCGCCGTTGGTCGTTTGTACCATCACTTAGATAAAGAAGTGCGAGTAAGCGTTCCTGGAGGTGACTTGCTTATTAATTGGCCTGATTTTACCCAAAATATTATTTTACGTGGTCCAGCAATTCTAGTTTATGAAGGACAAGTGGCTTCTTCATTTCTATAATCTAACGCTCTTGCATTTTTTAGCAAAGGAGGGAGTAATAAAAGTTAAATAGTTAGTCGTCCGAATTTTTAACGAGTTCCGCTCAACTGATGTTTCTTAAGCTTCCAACGCTTATGCATCCAATTCCATTGCTCTGGATGAGCTAAAATGATACGCTCCAGTGCTTGATTATATGCTAAAGTATTTTGATATAAAGCCTCAGCAGCAGAATCATAATCTTTCCAAAGAATAGGATCGTAAAATTCTAAAACATGCTTTCCATTAGGCAAACGATAACCTGCAGCAGGAATAACAGGAACACCAGTGTAGCGTGATAAAGTTGCTAAACTACGATACGTTCCAGCTTTTTCGCCAAAAAACTCGACAGCAATTCCATCGCGATTCACTAAGGATGCATGTTGATCCAAAACAAAAATAACAGCATGGTTTTGCTCTAAAGCAGAACAAACCTTATCAAGTGAATTTTTTTTAGGAATAACATTTAAGCCAACTTGGTAATACTGCTTAAATAAACTACGTTCAATGGCCTTAATCGATAAAGTGCGACGGATGAAGTGAAACTGCCCCTGAAATTCTTTAAAGTTTAAAACACCACCAATGGGAGCTACTTCCCAATTACCAAAATGCCCAGTTAAAACTAAAACACCCTTCTGTTGCGCAACAACAGAAAGCATATGCTCATGACCACGCACTTCAACTAAATCGCGAAGCTTTGCTTCACTCATGAAGCGTAATTGCAAAGCTTCTTTGAATGATTTAAGTAAGTGAGAATAATACGCCATTGCCAGATGCTTTTTTTTTGTGGCATTTAAACGATCACCGTACACACGCTCAATATTCTCCATAATAATTTGGCGCTTATAAGGAATATACTTATAAATCATACGGCCAAGAAAACTTACCGGCAATTCATTTATTTGCTTCTCTAAATCACTCACAGGATTTAATCACCAAGCAAGTATTCATACTGGCAAACCCTCTATTAAGAATTAATGCATGTGCGGGTCCAACCAAAGATTGATGCGCTGTGCTTACTGCCAAGCAGCTACAACTTGGCGCCACTTGTTCTAAATTGGCAATACCAGGGATACACTGCGATTCAAGTGCATACGTTGACATAACAGTGTCAATTAATCCAGAAGCACAAATGGTATGCCCCATAGACCATTTAAATCCAGTAACTGGTATTTTTTGCTCAGCAAATACCGCATTGATTGCTTGAGCCTCACTATCATCAGACTTAATATTACCATTCCCGTGTGCCACAATAAAATCGATATCGTGAGGAGTCAGTGCTACTTTATCTAAAGTATGCTTCATTAGTTCTGTTAATTGCTGCCCATCTTCTTCGATTGAAAATAATCCAGCTACTTCACTCTTTGCAAAACCGCCAACAACCTCACCATAACATTTAGCCGAACGCATACGTACGCTAGCCTCACTTTCTAAAACCAAAGCAGCGGCACCTTCAGCCATAATAGTGCCATCATGAGCTTCATCGAATGGTCTTAAATGTTGGTGACTTAATACACCTAATTGCTCGTAATAGAATAAAGATTGTGGTTCTAAAGCGATGTCATAAGCAACTACTAACGCTCGCTCAACCTGACCACTACTAATGGCATGATAGGCTTCGATTAATGCTTGTGTACCACCCACTGCATGATTCGTCACATTATGATTAGGCCCCTTAAAGCCATAAGTAATTCCCGCATAAGCTAAGACATTATTTGGCAAAATACGTAATAACCACATCGGGTGGACTTCATCAAATAATTGCTGCGCAAAAGATTGCATCTGCCCTTGTGATTTAGCCAATAAGGGTAAAAAATCATATTGCTGAAAATACTTATTTCCAGGAGAACCGACAAAAATGGCGGTTTGTTCATTAAACTCTACAGTATCACTTAATGAATCACGAAAAGAAAGCATTTGACTATGCTCAATTGCCTGCACAGCGGCATTAATCCCAATCACATCTTGGCGTGAAATCACTTTAATTAATTTGCGATCCGGTAACATTTTTGCTGCATGAAACTCTTTTAGCTCCCCTCCCAGGCGAGCTGGCCACTCTGATAAATCCCACTGGGCGATTTCAGCAATGCCACTTTGGCCCATTAAAATCGCATTCCAAGTAGCATCCGCAGTATTTCCGGAGGCAGTTACAGCACTTCGGCCGGTGATAAATACTTTATTTTGTTGATTCATCGGCCTGCTCCGTCAAATTCAGGATGCTTAAATAACAAGCAGCTATTTGAACCACCAAATCCAAAAGAGTTAGAGAGAACAACCCCTAAAGATTTTTCTTGTGGACCATCAACAATGTAATCCAAATCACATTCAGGATCTGGTATTTTTAAATTCGCATTCATTGGAATTTGTGCTTGTTCAATACTTTTAACCGAAATAACCGCCTCCAAAGCACCAGCAGCTGCAATCAAATGCCCTGTTTGTCCCTTGGTGGAACTTACTGGTAATCGCGCTATATGCTCACCAAATACTGCTTTAACCGCATTAGACTCACTTAAGTCATTCATTTTTGTGGATGTGCCATGGGCATTAATATAATCCACATCACAGGCTCGCACTCCCGCATCCGTTAATGCACGCTCTATGGCTTGAATAGCACCATCACCATTAGGATGTGAATCGGTAATTCGATAGGAGCTTAAAGAATTTCCTTCACCTGCGAGCTCCGCATAAATATGCGCGCCACGAGCTTTTGCTTTTTCCCATTCTTCAAGAATTAAGAATGCGGCACCTTCGCCTAACACAAAGCCATTACGCGTTGCATCAAAAGGACGACTGGCCGTTTCTGGAGTATCGTTATACGTAGAAAGCGCACCAAGTAAGCAGAAACTGGATAAACCAATGGGATTAATCATTGAATCAAAACCACCAGCAAGAATGAAATCAGCATCACCACGACGGATAACGTGCATTGCCAAACCTAAAGCTTGTCCTCCTGAAGCACATGCAGTATGAACCGAAGAAGCATAGCCACGAATACCAAATTGTTGGATAAGTAAAGACAAACCAGAGTTAGTAGTGGTTTTCCCAAAATCAGCTAATTTATAAAATTCACACGTGCGTTGTTGTAACTGCTGCCAATTAATCTCACCCTCGGATGCGCAGACTTGTTGGAAGCGATGCAAATAATCATATTCAGCAGTCATCATTCCACTTCCAGTCACCACACCCCACTGTGAAGCGGTTTGTTCTGTAGGCAAAATTCGTGCATCATCAAAGGCTTGTTGTGCTGCTTCTAAAGCATATTGGGTAAAAGGCATTGCAAAACGAGTATGTTTATTTTTTAATGCAGGACTCGGTTGAAAATTTTTCACCTCAGCTGCAATATAAGTGGGAAATGCACTTGCATCAAAATGCTGAATCGAGGCAATTCCTGATTTACCAGCCAGTAAATTTGACCAAGTGGATTCTACACTGTGACCTAAGGGAGACACAGCCCCTAAACCTGTAATCGCTACACGTCTTTGTTTCATGTTATTTACCTCGAAGGAACAAGTATCACTTCCGCAACACATACTCGTTTACCCGAAACGTCACTGCGGTAAGCCAAGACTAATTCTTCTTCCGTATGTTGTTTGACGGTGACACAACATTCAATTACATCGCCAGGATGAACAAATTCATTCATTTTAATTTTTCGCAACTCACGAACGCGATATTGTTGCGAATAGCCTGCACGAACAATAAATTCGCGTGCCAAACTTAATTTACATTCCAGCAATACAGTCATAGGAAGTACAGGCTTTTTAGGAAAATGGTCTGATAGATAGGGAGCTGCTCGTGTAACGCGCTTTTCCGCAACAAGACTAATCCCTGCCTCACTCGAGCAGATGCGGTCAAAAGTCATGGGAACCATAGCCAACCCAGAATGGGTGCGCAGCTCTTCTTTGCTAACCACAGAACTTGTAGTACAAATTAAGTCCCAATCACCGGGCCTAGCAATTTCATTGTATTGCTGGGTGACTTCATCAATGTGAATAAAATCCGCCATGGGGAGCAAAGGGCCTAAAGCCCCTTCAACACTAAAAATAAGGTCTTCGCCTACTTTAGCGATGCTATGATACTCTACTGCGCGTTCATCTATGTTGTCTATATACGATTCGAGCAATAAAGTTTCTCCCACATAGGCAGGACGGTACAAACGAGCACTTGCAACAATGCCAGCAACAGGCCGCTGTGAGAAACCATTATGCTGCATTACATTCCAAGCTGCCAATTGACCTAATGTTTCACCAATTAAAGAAGAGATAAAACAAGGGAGGCCTTCTTCATCAACAGTTAGAAAAGCATCATCACGTGTAATGTGCTTAATCCCCCGGATAACTTGGCCAGGAGATGATTGCACAATTCGATCAACGAACAAAAATCGCATTGTTCATCACGCTGAAACTTGTTGTTCTTGTCTTGCAGAAACAACAAGCTTGCAAAAGGTCTCAACAGTGAACAGCATTGGGATTTCATTAACTTTCATGTTGGCTTTGAATTGATCTGCAGGAACTTCGCTTAAATAGCTTTTCAACACCTCTAAACCTTGAGCAGTTATTATCCCACCTTTTTCAAATTCATCTTCAGCTAAAGAACCACGTGCATTTTTTTCTAATTGACCCCGAGGGATCTTTATTTTGAATTCTTTTTCCAATTGAAAAACTAAATCAAGAAAATCAATTGATTCAGCACCCAAATCAGCAATTAAACGACTATTTTGTGATATTTCTTCTTCATCAATCACTAATACATCAGCAATAATTTCTCTAACTTTAGGATAAACATCAGCTACATTCATTATTTTTTCCTCAGAGAGCGGCAATTTACAAAGCCGCAAAGTATACCATAAATTTCTTTAAAGGCACAAAGTTAACGGAAAAAGGCCTAAGCGTCAGATATTGTTAACCTATTTGGCTATATCCGGCATCCACAAATAAAGTATGACCATTAATCATTGCTGCTTCAGGCAAGCACATTAAATAAACAGCATCAGCAACATCCTGAGGGGTCAATGGTCTATCGCTTAATGAATGCGCCTGATATTCATCCAATAATTGCTCACGGTTTGGGAAATGTTTTAAGGCATCCGTATCCACCACACCTGCAGAAATAGTATTCACAGTAATACCATCCGCCGCCAATTCGAGACTTAATGCCCGAACTAATGCTTCAAGAGCTGCTTTAGAAGCACCAATAAACGCATAATTAGGAATTGCACGATGTGCACCCAAGCTTGATAAAGCCAATACTCGACCACCGCGAGGCATTAAAAAGCGACCTTCCACTGATAAATGATTTAACGCCAAAGCATTAGTCTCTAAACACCAACGCCAGTGCTTAGTTGACATCTTAAGAGCTGGCTTTAAAACACCACTTGCTGCATTACTGATTAAAAAATTCAAATGACTAAAATGCTCACGAAATTGTGCAAACATTTCTTTAACAGAAGTATGGTCAGCCACATTGGCTTGAAAGGCTACCGCCTTACGCCCCATTGTTTGCAATTCGTCAACTAAAGCCTGTGCTTCATCAGAGCTATTGTAATACACAATGGCAATATCAGAGCCTGCTTGCGCTAACTTTAATGCAGTCGCCTTACCAATACCACGGGCTCCGCCAGTAATTAATCCTACCTTACCTGTGAAAATTGAACTCACTAGAGGATCCTCTCGCTTAAAATAAATACGCACATTTTCATTTTTATTGACTAACAATGCAATGTTTATAGCATAAAATTTTTAAATAACTTGTTTCTCAAAGCCTAAATTTGTACTATCGACACACGATACAACAACCACCTATTAATGAATGAAGTACCCTTGGTCTAAAACTGTATTTCCCATTGCTGCGATTTTTGCCTTTCGTATGTGGGGTTTATTTTTACTCATTCCAGTATTTAGTATTTATGCTGAACACTTGCAGGGAGCGACCCCAACCCTAATAGGCCTAGCTTTAGGAATTTATGGTTTAGCCCAAGGCCTACTGCAAATGCCGTTTGGTGTGTTTTCAGACAAAGTTGGCCGTAAGCCCATGATTACCATAGGCTTAATTCTTTTTGCCTGTGGTAGCATGTTAGGAGCATTTACCGACTCCATCTATGGCATGATCTTTGCACGTGCCTTACAAGGCACCGGTGCTATAGGCAGTGTATTAATTGCTTTATTGGCAGATTTAACTCCTGACACTCAACGGACTAAGGCCATGGCTGTAATTGGTATGACTATTGGCACTTCCTTTAGTTTAGCAATGATCATTAGCCCTGCGTTATCCCATCGGTATGGTTTGGCTGGTATTTTCTATCTAACAACCGGATTGTCACTTCTAGGTCTAATCTTGCTCCACTTAGTCATTCCTAAACCGGCTAAAGAACGCTTTCATAAAGATAGTGAGGCTAATCCGGCTTTATTTAAGCAAGTAATCAGTAACTGCCATTTGCAACGTTTAAATGTGGGTATCTTTTGTCAGCATTTTATATTAACTGCGACCTTTTTTGCTATTCCATTTATTTTAAAGAAGCAAATGGCACAAGGACATATACATGCTCAATGGCACTTTTATTTACCCCTTATGGTAATTTCATTCTTATTGATGATTCCCTTTATTATTCTTGCAGAAAAGAAAAAACTAATGAAACCTGTTTTTCTAACTTCAGTCTTGGTGATGGCTTTATCACAATTATTTCTCGCTTATAGTTACCAAAATTGGTTTGCTCTGTGTTTACTGATGCTTACTTTTTTCATCACCTTTAATGTACTTGAAGCAGCGTTACCCTCTTTAGTTTCCAAGCAAGCTCATCCAAACAGCAAAGGAACAGCCATGGGGATTTATTCTACCAGTCAGTTTTTAGGACTATTTGCTGGTGGAGCACTTGCTGGTATTTTATACCAATGGAATAGTAGTTATGGTGTATTCATTGTTAATGCACTGTTAGGCTTATTGTGGTTTGCCATCTCATGCTCCATGAACCCTAATGTCTACCTGTCTACCTTAATTATCTCGTGTCCTTGGTCTCAGGAAAATAAAGGCATCATGGCTCAACTTCGCAAGACCCACGGAGTCGTAGATACGTTTTTTGCTCAAGAAGAGCAAGTACTGTATGTCCGCGTAGATAAGGAATATTATATCGATGGAAGTGTTGAACGTATCTTACACCTTTAGAGCAAAAAATGACCAATAAAAATTTAAACTGGCTATCTTGGATAACGGAAATTCAAACTATTGCCCAAAACGGATTAACCTTTTCGCAAAATGATTTTGATAAAGAACGTTATTCTCGTTTGCGTGAATTAGCAGCGGAAGTTGCAGCCTATTATTCTGAAAACAATTTAACAAAAGCAAAAAATTTGTTCTTACTAGAAGAGGGCTATGCTACTCCCAAGCTGGATGTGCGCTCCTTTATCCTGCATGAGAATAAGCTATTATTAGTAAGAGAACGAGTAGATAATTTGTGGACTTTACCTGGTGGCTGGGCCGATGTAAATGAATCACCATCAGAAGCAGTAATTCGTGAAACCAGAGAGGAAACAGGATTTGATGTGGCGGCAATACACTTACTTGCTTTATGGGATAAGCTAAAGCATGATCATCCACCACAATGGCCACATGCGTACAAATGCTTTTTTCATTGTGAGTTATTGTCAGGAGAAGCAACACCCAATTTAGAAATTTCTGAAGTAGATTTCTTTGCAGTTGATAAATTACCTCCACTATCAACACACAGAGTAACGCAAAAGCAGATACTACGGCTTTATGAGCATATGTTTCACTCAACCCTAACACTTTTTGATTAATACATTGCTGGGCAAGAGCTACCTAAATTAGGTATACTCTTTACCTAACTTTCGCATACAGGAGATTACAAATGGCACGTGGAATAAATAAGGTCATTTTGATTGGTAACGTCGGAGTAGATCCAGACGTACGTTATTTACCTAATGGCAATGCAGTAACCACTCTTTCAATTGCTACCAGTGAATCATGGAAAGATAAAAACACTGGTGAAAAACAAGACCGCACTGAGTGGCATCGTGTAGTCTGCTTTAACCGTTTAGGTGAAATTGCTGGTGAATATGTCCGCAAAGGCACAAAACTTTATGTAGAAGGCAGCTTAAGAACAAGAAAATGGCAAGATCAGCAAGGTCAGGACCGCTACACTACTGAAATCGTTGCTAACGATATTCAAATGCTCGATAGCAAAGGCAGTTCTATGGGTGGTTATGATGACATGCCTCAGGCTCAGTACGCACCACAGCAAAATTCTAGACCCGCACAAGTGTCGCCACAATCACAGCAAATACCACATGATGCATTTGATCAATTGGACGATGACGTCCCATTTTAATTTCCATCATTATAAATTTTGTTAATTATTTCGCTTAAGGCTCTTTAATACAAGGGCTTTTTGTTTTTATATAACCTCAGCTCTCGTTTAACTAGATTTTCGGCATTTTCATTTATTTTTTGATTGAAAAAGCAAGTGATTAGGTTATAAAAATATGGGTTTTCATTATTTGATGTGGCACCGAATTGTCCAGCAAATATCCTGCTTACTACCAAAGGATAGTCTCTTAGCTAGCTCATCATGCTCTGATAGAAAACATCTCGATGAGTTCAATTCGAGAGAAATGAGGCCGTGACGTTTTTGTTTTAGGAGAGTTTTGCCTCAACAAACTCTCCTAAAGTGTGAGGCCATTATTAAATGATTTATAAAATAAAAAACCCGCGTTAGCGGGTTTTTTTATACCAATAATCTTGCTTATTCAGCAACTGGTCTGTCTAGCAACTCTACAATTGCCATAGGTGCATTATCACCCTCTCTAAAACCACACTTGATGATACGGATGTAACCACCAGGACGCTTTTGGAAACGTGGGCCTAAATTAGTAAATAATTTGCCTACTGCAGACTTGGATCTCAAAATATCAAATGCATGACGACGTGTAGCAACTGAATCAATTTTACTTACAGTGATTAATGGCTCAATATAGCGTCGTAAGTCTTTAGCTTTAGGCAGAGTAGTTTTGATTAACTCATGCTCAATTAAAGAACAGCACATATTTGAGAACATCGCCTTACGATGACTACTTGTACGGCCAAAACTACGGCCAGAATTACGATGACGCATAACAAAAACTCCTAAACATTACTCGCCAAGATTAGCTGGCGGCCAATTCTCAAGTTTCATTCCCAGCGATAATGAACGTGAAGCTAAAACATCCTTAATTTCCGTTAGAGATTTCTTACCGAGATTAGGAGTTTTTAATAATTCATTTTCAGTACGTTGTACTAAATCGCCTATATAATGAATATTTTCTGCTTTTAAGCAATTAGCAGAGCGAACTGTTAACTCTAGATCATCAACAGAACGTAATAGTATTGGATCAAAATCATTACGTTCTTTATTATCAGAACGAGACTCTTCAAACTTCATATCAACAAATGCATGAAGCTGTCTTTGAAGGATACTTGCAGAAATACGAATTGCTTCTTCAGCATCAATTGTTCCGTTAGTTTCCAATTCAATAGTTAACTTATCTAAATCAGTACGGTTTTCAACACGTGCACTATCTACAAAGTAAGCAACTTTTTTAACTGGTGAAAACGTATTATCGATCTTTAATTTACCAACTGATTTCTTTTCGATTTCATCATCAAAATGTCTAATGAAGGAATCAGTACTATGGAATCCAATTCCTCTTTCAACTTTTAATGTCATATTTAATTTGCCTTTTTCATTCAAATTAGCAATGACAAGCTCAGGATTAATTACTTCAACACCATGAGTAAGTTGAATGTCACCTGCTGTAACTTGGCAAGGACCTTGTTTATTAAGCGTTACTACAGCTTCTACACCAGTTGTCAATTTAATTGCAACTAGTTTCAGATTCAGCAATAGATCAACAACATCTTCCTGCACGCCTTCAATAGTGCTGTACTCATGAAGAACACCATCTATTGAAGCTTCAGTAATTGCACTTCCGGGCATAGATGACAGTAATATACGTCTCAAAGCATTGCCGAGGGTATGACCAAAGCCACGCTCCAAAGGCTCTAAAACTATTCTAGCTTTATACGGCGACTCAGCCTGAACCTTAAGAACAGTAGGTGTCAGCATTTCATTGATTTCAGTATACATTCAGCTATTTCTCCGAGCTTACTTAGAGTAAAGTTCTACAACTAGATTAACGTTGTAGTCTGAAGATAAGTCAGTTAACGTTGGTGCTGTAGAAAAAGTTCCTTTAAACGTAGAAGTGTCTACAGTAATCCAGTCACATGGCGCCCTTTGTTCAGACAAAGCTAAAGCAGCTTGAATACGAGCCTGACCTTTTGCTTTTTGACGAACAGTAATTACATCACCAGGTTTAACTAAATACGATGGAACATTAACTACCTTATCATTAACAAGTATTGCTTTATGCGCAACTAGTTGTCTCGCTTCAGCACGTGTACTTGCGAACCCCATACGATATACAACATTATCTAAACGGCGTTCTAAAAGAGTCATTAGGTTTTCACCAGTAGCACCTTTCATACGAGCAGCCATTTTATAATAACCACGGAATTGTTTCTCGAGAACACCATATAATCTTCTAATTTTTTGTTTTTCTCTTAACTGAATTCCATAGCCATTCAGGCGTGGTTTCTTGTCACCATGTTGCCCTGGTAATTTTTCAGACTTACATTTTGACTTATGATCACGAACACCACTTTTTAGTAATAAATCACAACCTTCACGACGTGATAACTTACACTTTGGACCAAGATATCTAGCCATTAATTACTCCTGAGTCTTACACGCGACGTTTTTTAGGTGGTTTGCACCCATTGTGTGGGATACCCGTAACATCGGTAATTTCTACAATTTTAAAATCCTGTGCGATTAATTCACGGATTGTGGATTCTCTTCCAGGACCAGGACCACGTACAAACACAGCCACTGATTTCATACCATATTCTTTTGCAACAGCAGCAGCACGCTCAGTTGCTACCTGTGCAGCATAAGGTGTACTTTTTCTTGAACCTCTAAAACCAGAACCACCTGATGTTGCCCAGCACAAAGCGTTGCCTTGTCTGTCTGTGAAAGTAACAATTGTATTATTGAAAGATGCATGCACGTGAACGATACCATCAGACACAACACGTTTTATCTTTTTGCGTACTTTTTGCTGTTTTGACTTTGTTATTGCCATCTTACTTTCCTACATAAAAAATCAATTAGTAGTGCCTTTTCTGCGACCTTTGCGAGTACGAGCATTAGTTTTCGTACGTTGTCCGCGTAAGGGCAAACCTCTTCTGTGTCTTAATCCGCGATAACATCCCAGGTCCATTAGGCGTTTAATGTTCATCGTAATTACACGACGCAAATCACCTTCTACAGTAATTTTCGCAATTTCCGTTCTCAATGATTCCAATTGAGCATCAGACAGTTGCGAAACTTTAGCTGAAGGTTCGATACCTACTGTTGAACATAATTTTAAGGATGTAGTTTTACCGATACCATAAATAGCTGTCAAAGCAATTACGACATGCTTGTGATCTGGTATGTTTACTCCTGCAATACGAGCCATTAACTTCTCCGAACGTTATTTGTTCTGTCGAAAGGGACAGAAGAATACTATTTTTATAAAATTAAATCAAGCAGGATCTTAACCCTGCTTTTGCTTATGTCGGGCATCTTTACAAATAACACGTATAATGCCACTTCTTTTAATAATCTTGCAATTGCGACAAATTCGCTTTACAGATGCTCTAACTTTCATTCATAACTCCGACAAAGATCATAGTAGACCAGGTAACTTGGTACCTTTAAAATTAGCCTTTTTCATTAAAGAGTCATATTGCTGTGTCATTAAGTGTGCTTGAACTTGTGCAACGAAATCCATAATTACCACAACGATAATCAGCAAAGATGTTCCTCCGAAATAAAAAGGGACATGCCATGTAAACATCAAAATCTGAGGCAATAAACAAACTAAAACTAAATATAATGCACCAACCAGAGTCAAACGAGTCATTACTGCATCAATATACTTAGCTGTTTGTTCACCAGGTCTAATTCCTGGAATATATGCACCAGATTTCTTTAAATTTTCCGCAGTATCTTTAGGGTTAAATACAAGCGCGGCATAAAAGAACGCAAAGAATAATATAGCAACTGCATACACAATTAGATACAAAGGCTGACCTGGTGATAAAGCCATACCAACATCCGATAACCAGCCTAAACCTTTAGTATGAGAAAAAAATTGGGCTAGTGTTGCTGGTAACAATATAATACTGGATGCGAAAATTGGAGGAATCACACCAGACATATTTATCTTTAAAGGCAGGTGGCTTGTTTGTGCCGCATAAACTTTTCTACCTTGAGTTCGTTGTGCATAATTGACTCTAATACGTCTTTGAGCTCGCTCCATAAACACCACAAAACCTGTAACAACAACTACAATTGCCGCAATAATAATTAATGTTAGCGCTTGCATCTGTCCTTCTTTTACTTGCTGAAGCACTGAAGCAATTGCACTAGGCATGCTTGAAACAATACCTGAAAAAATAATTAGGGAAATACCATTACCCACCCCTTTTTCAGTTATTTGCTCACCCAACCACATTAAAAACATTGTACCAGTAACTAAAGTAATTACTGCAGTAAAGTAAAATGAAATATCAGGATGAAGTGCGATTTGCTGCCCTGCTAACCATCGCGCCATTCCTAAGGACTGAAATATAGACAGTACCAAAGTTAAATATCGAGTATATTGATTTATCTTTCTGCGGCCAGATTCTCCTTCTTTTTTCAATTGTTCAAGCTTTGGTGAAACAACTGAGAAAAGCTGGATAATGATAGACGCAGAGATATACGGCATAATACCAATAGCAAATACTGTCACTCTCGATAAGGCGCCACCAGAAAACATATTAAATAAGCCAAAAATCGTATTTTGCTGTTCATTAAAGAAATTAGCCAAGCGTGCAGGATCCAATCCTGGAACTGGAATATGCGCACCTAATCTATAAACTAAAATCCCAAGAATAACAAATAACAATCTTGTTTTAAGCTCAGCCAACCCACCACGTGATTGGCTTCCATTATGTTTTTGGTTTTTCATAGTCACTCTTCTATACTGCCGCCTAAACCTTCAATGGTTGAACGAGCTCCTTTAGTGACCCTTAAACCCTTCAGTTTGATGGCCTTAGTTAATTCACCAGATAAAATAACTTTTACATCTTTAATCGCACAGTTAATTAAACCAGCTTCGCGTAATACTTTTAGATCAATTACTTCAGCAGTTAATTTATCAAGTTCATTTAAACATACTTGATCAATTGTTTTACCAACACGAGATTTAAAGCCCATTTTTGGCAGACGTCTTTGAATTGGCATTTGACCGCCTTCAAAGTTGATCTTGTGGAACCCACCTGCTCTAGCTTTTTGGCCTTTGTGCCCTTTCCCACTAGTTTTACCTAATCCAGAACCAATGCCACGTCCCAAACGTTTTTTAGGGCGGCGAGAACCTGGATCTGGTGATAGTGAATTTAAATTCATCACGCACTCTCCTCAACAAGCAACAGGTAGTTAACCGTATTAATCAGACCACGTATTGCTGGGTTATCATTATGATAAACCACCGAGTTAGTTTTACCTAAGCCCAATTGTTTTACAATTGAAACATGCTTTGGCTTTCTACCTATAGTACTTTTAATCAAAGTAATTTTAATTTTCTTTTCCATAATTAGCCCGCCATAACTTCTTCAACAGTTTTACCACGTTTAGCAGCAACGTAATCAGGAGTACCAATATTTGTTAAAGCACCAATTGTTGCACGAACAATATTACTTGGATTAGTAGAACCAATGCTCTTAGCTAAAATATTTTGTACGCCAAGTACTTCAAGTACTGCACGCATTGCACCACCAGCAATAATTCCAGTACCTTCACTAGCAGGCTTCATAAATACTTTAGATGCGCCATAGTTCCAAGTAATTTCATGGTGAATAGTTGTTCCGTTAAGTGGAATATAAACCATATTTTTCTTAGCTTGTTCCATTGCTTTTTGGATAGCAATTGGCACTTCACGTGCTTTACCACGGCCAAAGCCTACTCGACCTTTACCATCGCCAACAACAACAAGAACTGCAAAGCCGAATACACGTCCACCTTTAACAACTTTTGCTGTACGGTTAACTGCTACCAACTTCTCTTGGTAGCCATCTGTTTTAGGTGATTCTTCGAATGCCATAATCGTTCCTTAAAAATCTAACCCAGCTTCGCGTGCCCCTTCAGCAAGGGCTTTCACGCGGCCATGATATTTATAACCAGCACGATCAAATGCAACTTGAGTAATACCCTTTTCGCTAGCGCGCTTTCCAAGCATCTTACCTACAAGATTTGCCTGCTCTACTTTGCATTTACCGGTTAAACTGGCTCTTAATTCTTTATCATTAGTTGAGCAAGAAGCTAATATTTTATCACCAAGCACATCAGCTTGAATAATTTGTGAATAGATATGCACACCACTTCTATAAACAACTAAACGTACCCTGCCTGATTTACGAATCAGAGCTTTTGCTTTTAATCCACGTCTTTCACGCGAGCTATGCTTATTATTCATAACTTAGACCTTATTTTTTCTTCGCTTCTTTACGAGCAATTTGCTCACCAGCATACCGAACACCTTTTCCTTTATAAGGCTCTGGTGGTCTGAATGCCCTGATTTCAGAAGCAACTTGTCCGAGAATTTGTTTATCAATACCTTTTAGTAAAATCACTGTATTACTAGGGGTCTCAACAGTAACACCTTTTGGTAATACGTATTCGATTGGGTGTGAGAATCCTAAGGATAATGTTACGGATTTATCTTTAGATTGCGCTCTATAACCAACCCCCACTAATTCCAGTGTTACTACAAAGCCTTCAGTAACACCATGAACCATATTGCTCACTAATGCTCTAGCGGTTCCTGCTTGAGCCCAAGCTTTTGGATCATTAGATGCAGGGCCAAACTCAAGATGCTTTGATTCATTGTTTTTAGTGACTTTCACTAACTTATTAATTTTTTGGGTTAATGTTCCCTTCGGCCCTTTAACTGTTATTTCCCCATCAACCAATGTAACTTCAACATTAGCGGGATGAGATACGGGGGCTTTTGCTACTCTAGACATATCATTCCTCTCAAGTATTAAGCCACTTCACAAATGACTTCGCCACCAACGCCTTTCAGCTTTGCAGATACATGAGTCATTATGCCTTTAGATGTGGACAATATAGCCACGCCAAATCCAGGAATAGAAGTTAGATCTTTATAAGATTTATATACTCTTAATCCAGGCTTACTAATTCTCTTAATTAACTCAATAACGGGTCTACCATGATAATACTTCAGCTTAATCGTCATTAATTTAAGATTATTATCTAATGCTTCAACGAAGAAATCTTGAATATAACCTTCTTCTTTCAAAACACGAGCGATTTCTTCTTTTAAATGAGAAGAAGTTAATGTTACTTGCTGATGTTTCGCTTGTTGACCATTTCTAATTCGGGTCAGCATATCAGCAATGGGATCATGCATACTCACAATCGTTCTCCAAAAATGTTACCAGCTGGACTTTCTGCCGCCTGGTATATTGCCAACCATTAGCTGCTGTCTTAAGCAAATTCTGCAAAGACGGAACTTACGAAATACCCCATGCGGACGACCACAAGATTGGCATCTCATTTTATAACGCACACGATTTGAATTAACAGGTAATTTTGCTAACTTTTCCTGACTGTCCATAATCACCTGAAAATCATCAGATGACTTAATTAACTTTTTCAGTTCATTTCTGCGTTGTTTGTATTTCTCTACAAGCCTGGCACGCTTTAACTCGCGCATAAGCATAGATTTCTTAGCCACAATGTCACCCTTCTATTTTTTGTCTCTGTCTTTTAATGGAAGATTAAACGCTTCTAATAAAGCTTTTGCTTCTTCATTAGTTTTAGCAGTTGTAGTGATACAAATATCTAATCCACGAATGCCGTCAGTTTTATCATAGTCAATTTCGGGGAACACGATCTGCTCATGTATACCCATACTGTAGTTACCAGTACCATCAAAAGATTTAGGATTTAGACCACGAAAATCTCTTACGCGAGGTAAAGTTATAGATACTAATCTGTCTAAAAACTCATACATGCGCTGACGTCTAAGTGTTACCTTACAGCCAATAGGCCAACCTTCTCTGATTTTGAAACCAGCTAAAGATTTTCTCGCTTTGGTAACAACAGGTTTTTGTCCAGCAATTAGAGTCATGTCTTCGAGTGCATGATTCATAACTTTTTTATCGCCCACAGCTTCACCAACACCCATATTTAGGGTGATTTTAACAAGCTTTGGCACTTCCATAATGCTGGAATAGTTGAACCGCTTCATCATCATAGGGACGATTTCTTTCTTGTAAAAATCATTAAGTCTTGCCATTTGAATCACCTAATTAAACACGGTCAATTATTTCATTGTCAGATTTAAAGTATCTTACTTTAATACTAACACCGTTACTCTCTATAAACTTAAAACCCACTTTATCCGCTTTTTTAGTGGTAGGATTATAATGAGCAACGTTTGAAACGTGTATTGGTGCCTCAATAGATACAATGCCACCTTTACCATCAGCTTTCTGAGGATTAGGCTTAACGTGTTTCTTATTTAAGTTAGCACCTTCAACGACAATACGATTATTGTCTGTTACTCGTAGGACTTTACCTACATGACCTTTACTTTTACCGGCGATTATAATTACTATGTCGCCTGTCTTAATACGTTTCATATTTAATCCTTCTCACAATACTTCTGCTGCCAGAGAAATAATTTTCATAAATTTCTCTCGTAGCTCGCGAGTAACGGGGCCAAATATACGAGTACCAATTGGCTCGTTTTGGTTATTTAAAAGCACTGCGGCATTGCCATCGAAACGGATCAAAGAACCGTCATCTCTGCGCACACCTTGAGCTGTTCTAACAACAACAGCCTTCATTACAGCGCCTTTCTTTACTTTACTTCTTGGTATTGCGTCTTTAATACTTACCTTGATCACATCACCAACACGCGCATAACGTCTGTGTGATCCGCCAAGAACCTTAATACACATTACCTTACGTGCTCCACTATTATCAGCTACATCGAGCACAGTCTGCATTTGGATCATTATTTTACTCCAGCTCTGATTTAGACCAGAAAAAGGCTGCTGATTATATCAGGCCTTTTAGGGTTTTAAAAGTACATCAACAAAGTTGATTAGGAAATTACTTCGACTAATACCCAGCTTTTTGTTTTAGAGAGCGGTCTTGACTCACGGATTTTCACCATATTACCAATTTTACACACTTGATTTTCATCATGTGCATGTAACTTGGTTCTACGCTTTATAATTTTGCCATACTTTGGATGCTTTACTGAACGCTCGATCATCACAACTATAGTTTTATCCATTTTGTCGCTAACTACTTTTCCAACCATTGTTCTGGCGTTTGATTCATTAGTAGACATATCACTTACCTGCCTTTTCAGTCAAAATTGTTTTAACTTGTGCCACCAACTTACGCACCTTAGTAATGAGATGTGTCTTATCCAGTGAACCATTTGCTTTTTTCATGCGTAAGTTTAATTGTTCTTTACGCAAGGAAAGCAATTCGTTATTCAGCTCTGTAACTGATAAATCACGTAATTCTTGTAGGGTTTTCATTACATCACCTCCCTTTCTTCAAACATTACTTTGAAAGGAAGTTTCGCTTTAGCCAGATTAAAAGCTTCCATCGCAAGCTCTCTCGACACACCTTCCATTTCAAATAAAACCTTACCAGGTTGTATTTGAGCAACCCAATATTCAACGCTACCTTTACCTTTTCCTTGACGAACTTCAAGAGGCTTTTGAGTAATTGGTTTATCGGGGAACACTCTAATCCAAATTTTACCGCCACGCTTAATATGACGAGTCATGGCGCGACGTGCTGCTTCAATTTGGCGAGCAGTCAAACGTCCGCGTTCTATCGCTTTCATTCCAAACTCACCGAAACTAATATTGCTACCACGTAAGGCCAAACCTCTGTTACGGCCTTTCATTTGTTTGCGGTACTTAGTACGCTTTGGTTGTAACATGATTTTTAATCCTCACTCACTGGGCACTGTCAGTAGATCTTTTCTTTTGTGGGAGAATTTCACCCTTAAAAATCCAAACTTTGACACCAATAATACCGTAAGTAGTTTTAGACTCTGCTGTACCATAATCGATATCAGCTCTAAATGTATGTAATGGAACACGACCTTCTCTGTACCATTCACTACGAGCGATTTCAGCCCCACCAAGTCGACCACTTACGCAAATCTTAATTCCTTTAGCACCTGCTTTAAGAGCAGAAGTTACCGCACGTTTCATAGCACGTCGGAACATAACGCGTTGCTCTAATTGCTGTGCAATACTTTCAGCAACAAGCGTTGAATCAAGCTCAGGTTTTTTGATTTCTTCAATATTTAAGTGAACTGGCACACCTAATTTATTAGAGATTTCGCTGCGTAGAGTTTCAATACCGCCACCTTTTTTACCAATAATCACACCAGGTCTAGCTGTTTGAATTGTAACTACTGCATTGTTTGCTGGACGTTCAATTAAAATACGACTTACAGCAGCTGCCATTAATTTTTTCTTTAATTCAGCACGTAATTTAATGTCTTGAATTAAGAATTCACCGTACTTCTTACCTGCAAACCACTTTGAGTTCCAGTCTTTAATAATACCTAGGCGTATGCCTATAGGGTTAACTTTTTGTCCCATTGCTATTCCTCATCAGATACTTTAATCGTGATATGGCAGGTACGTTTGCAAATACGGTTTGCACGACCTTTAGCTCTGGGACTAATGCGTTTTAAAGTTGTCGCTTCATCAACACAGACCATATCAACTTTCAAATCATCAATATCTGCCCCATTATTATTTTCAGCATTAGCAATTGCTGACTCTAATAATTTAAGCATTAATTGAGCACCTTTCTTTGGTGTATACTTGAGGACATCAAGTGCACCAGATACTTTCATATTTCGTATCATATCTGCTACCAATCTGCCTTTTTGAGCAGAAAGTGGAGCCCCTTTTAACTTAGCTGTAACTTTCATCATATCCTCTTACTTACCTTTAGCCTTTCTGTCACCAGAATGGCCTTTGAACGTACGAGTCATGGCAAACTCACCTAACTTATGGCCAACCATATTATCTGTAATAAATACAGGTATATGCTCTTTGCCGTTATGAACAGCAATAGTCAAATCAATCATTTCAGGAATGACTGTTGAGCGTCTAGACCAAGTTTTAATTGGTTTTTTTGATTTGTTTGCAACTGCGGCTTCAACTTTAACAAGCAGATGCTGGTCAATAAATGGACCTTTTCTTATAGAACGAGCCACTTGATATCCTCTCAAAAATTATTTCTTTTTACGTCTTCTGACAATAAAACCATCGGTACGTTTATTGCTTCTGGTCTTGTAACCTTTAGTAGGTACACCCCATGGAGACACAGGATGACGTCCACCAGAAGTGCGGCCTTCACCACCACCATGCGGATGGTCAACAGGGTTCATCGCCACCCCACGTACCGTTGGTCGAATACCTCTCCAACGCTTAGCACCTGCTTTACCTAATGAACGTAAGCTATGTTCACTATTGCTTACTTCCCCAACAACTGCTCTGCATAAAACATGAATTTTACGCATCTCTCCAGAGCGTAATCTTAAAGTTGCATAAATACCTTCTCTTGCAACTAATTGACCACTAGCACCTGCGCTACGTAGGATTTGTGCGCCTTTACCTGGCTTCATTTCAACACAGTGAATTGTGCTACCAACAGGTATATTTTTAAGTGGTAAACAATTTCCCACACTAATAGGAGCATCAGCACCACTTACAACTTTATCACCAACGTTCAAATTAGCAGGAGCGATTATATATCTTCTTTCGCCATCTTTATAGACAATCAACGCAATCAAAGCAGTTCTGTTAGGATCATATTCAATACGTTCTACTCTTGCCTCAATACCATCTTTAATACGTTTGAAGTCAATAATACGGTATTGATTACGTTGACCGCCACCGATATGTCTTACAGTGATTCTACCCTGGTTATTACGTCCGCCTGTTTTCTTTAGTTTTTCAACTAAAGAAGCGTGTGGTCTTCCTTTATGAATATGGTGATGAACCACACGTAATTCGCCACGCTTACCGGGCGATGTAGGTTTAGATTTTAATAGTGCCATCTTAATCTGCCTTATTCGGTAGCTGTAAAGTCAATATCTTGATCAGCGTGAAGAGTTACGAATGCTTTTTTCCAATCGCTACGCTTACCAGCAGTCTGCTTAAAACGTTTTGCTTTTCCCTTCACATTAATAACAGATACATTTTTAACTTTAACGTTAAACACATGCTCTACCGCCATTTTAATTTCAGTCTTAGTTGCGGTCTTCAATACTTTGAAAGTAAACTGCTTTAGCTTATCTGCTAAGACAGTTGCTTTTTCAGAAGTATGTGGCTCACGGAGAACCATCAACAATCTTTCAGCATTCATTGTAACTGTTCCTCAATTTTTTTAATTGCAGCTTCTGTAACAACAACTTTCTCAAATCTGAGTAAAGAAACAGGATCTATAGTCGCAACGTCACAGATATCGAAGTCAATTAGATTTCTTGATCCGAAGTATTCATTCTCACCAACTTCGCTCATAATAATCAAAGCATTATTAACATCCAATTGATTCATTTTTGCAACGAAATCCTTGGTTTTTTTGCTTTCACATTGAAAATCGCTAACGACCATCAAGTTTTCAGTACGATAAAGCTCGGAGATTATACTACGTAATGCACGTTTGTACATTTTTTTATTAATTTTTTGTGAATAATCTCGTTTCTTAGATGCAAATGTCACACCTCCACTTCTCCAAAGTGGGCTTCTAATTGTACCAGCACGTGCACGACCTGTACCTTTTTGATTCCACGGTTTTTTACCACCGCCACGTACTTCAGAACGAGTTTTTTGAGCGCTATTACCACTACGAGCATTATTCATGAAGGTAACAATTGCTTGATGTATTAAACCTTCATTGTACGCATAACCAAAAACTTCTGGATTCAAAGTTATCTTTGACTTTTTATCTATAGTAGTAATTTCCATTATTCACCTCGCGCTTGTTTTTTAGCCGCAGGCTTAATCTCTACTCGCGAACCAGGAGCACCAGGAATAGCTCCTTTAATCAGTAGAAGATTTCTTTCAGCATCAACACGCACTAGTTCGAGACTTTGAACTGTACGACGAACATTACCCATATGCCCAGCCATTTTTTTACCTTTAAATACACGGCCTGGGGTCTGATTTTGACCAATCGAACCAGGAACACGATGTGATCTTGAGTTACCATGTGAGGCATCTTGAGTTCTAAAGTTATGACGCTTGACAGTACCAGCAAAGCCTTTACCTTTAGATGTTCCAGAAACATCAACAAATTGTCCATCTACAAATACATCAGCTACTGAAATCACTTGCCCCAATTGAAATGCATCTTCTGACTCAACCCAGAATTCTACTTGCATATCACCCGCTTCAATTTGAGCTTTAGCAAAGTGGCCAGTCAATGCTTTATTTACTTTGCTAGATTTTTTGGTTCCACCAGTAATTTGAACAGCGGTATATCCATCTGTTTCAAGAGTTTTAATTTGAGAAACTCTATTAGGGTGAACTTCAACAACAGAGACAGGAACAGAAAGTCCTTCTGCTGTGAAGACCCGAGTCATACCGATTTTACGGCCTAATAAACCGATCATCATTGTAACACCTCTTTAATATCCTTCACCTTAATTAGTCATCAAGGCTTATCTGAACATCAACCCCAGCAGCCAGATCCAGTTTCATCAAAGCATCTACTGTTTTTTCAGTGGGATGAACGATAACGACCAGGCGTTTATGAGTACGCACTTCGTATTGATCACGAGCATCTTTATTCACATGTGGTGAAGTCAATACAGTATATTTTTCTATGCGAACCGGCAAAGGTATTGGACCTCGAACTTGAGCACCAGTGCGCTTTGCAGTATTCACGATTTCTTCGGTTGATAGATCTATTAACCGATGATCAAAAGATTTTAATCTTATTTTAATATTTTGATTATTACTCATTGTAATTACTCGATAATTTTAGCGACAACACCCGCGCCTACAGTACGGCCACCTTCACGAATTGCAAAACGTAAACCTTCATCCATCGCAATTGGCGAATGTAGATTAACGATTAATTGTACGTTATCACCTGGCATTACCATTTCAACACCAGCTGGTAGGTCACATGTACCTGTTACGTCCGTGGTTCTGAAATAGAATTGGGGTCTGTAGCCATTAAAGAATGGCGTGTGTCGGCCACCTTCTTCTTTTGACAGCACGTACACTTCTGCTTCAAATTTGGTATGTGGCTTAATTGTGCCTGGCTTAGCTAATACTTGACCACGCTCAACTTCATCACGCTTAGTTCCTCGTAATAACACACCAACGTTATCGCCAGCTCGCCCTTCATCCAACAACTTACGGAACATTTCAACCCCGGTGCATGTTGTCTTCTGAGTATCACGGATACCAACGATTTCAATTTCTTCACCAACTTTAACAATTCCACTCTCAACACGGCCAGTGACCACTGTACCACGTCCAGATATTGAGAATACGTCTTCGATTGGTAACAAGAATGCTTTATCAATATTACGAACAGGCTCAGGTATATAAGAATCCATTGTCTCGACCAATTTCTCAATGGCTTTAACTCCGATGTCACTCTCATCACCTTCTAACGCTTTCAGCGCTGAACCAACAACAATTGGAATATCATCTCCAGGAAAATCGTAACTGCTTAGCAAGTCGCGTACTTCCATTTCCACCAGTTCTAATAATTCTGCATCGTCAACCATATCTGCTTTATTCATGAACACAACAATGTAGGGTACTCCCACCTGGCGTGACAACAGTATATGTTCTCTTGTTTGCGGCATTGGACCATCAGCAGCAGATACTACCAAGATCGCCCCGTCCATTTGCGCTGCGCCGGTGATCATATTTTTAACATAGTCAGCGTGACCTGGGCAGTCAACATGAGCGTAGTGCCGTGTAGCTGACTCATATTCAACGTGAGCTGTAGAGATTGTAATACCTCGCTCTCTTTCTTCTGGCGCAGCATCAATTTGGTCATACGCTTTTGCTGTACCACCAAACTTCTTTGCCATAATTGTTGTAATCGCTGCAGTTAATGTAGTTTTGCCATGGTCAACGTGACCAATAGTGCCCACGTTAACGTGTGGCTTCGTACGTTCAAATTTTTCCTTCGCCATTTCAATAACCTCGTAACTTTTTTATTGTTTCTTAATAATTGCTTCAGCAATGTTATTTGGAGCTTCAGCATACTTAGAAAATTCCATCGTATATGTCGCTCTTCCTTGGGTAGCAGAACGTAAGTCGGTCGAATAACCAAACATTTCTGCAAGAGGTACTTCAGCTCTAACAATTTTACCCGCTGGAGAGTCTTCCATGCCTTGAACTAGGCCACGGCGTCTGTTTAGGTCTCCCATAACATCGCCCATGTAGTCTTCTGGAGTAACAACTTCCACACTCATGATGGGTTCGAGTAAAACAGGCTTAGCTTTTAGCGCACCTTGTTTGAATGCCATCGAGCCAGCAATCTTAAATGCCATTTCACTGGAGTCTACTTCGTGGAATGAGCCGTCAAACAATGTAACTTTTACATCCACTACCGGATAGCCAGCGATAACACCATTTTGCATTTGCTCTTGAATTCCTTTATCAACAGCTGGAATGTATTCTTTTGGAATAACACCACCAACGATTTCGTTGATAAACTCATAACCTTTACCTGGCTCTTGAGGCTCAAGTTTCACCCACACGTGTCCAAACTGTCCGCGTCCACCAGATTGTCTTACGAACTTACCTTCTTGCTCTACAGTTTGTCTTATCGTTTCACGATAAGCCACTTGAGGTTTACCAACATTTGCTTCCACATTAAACTCACGCTTCATGCGGTCAACAATAATTTCCAAATGTAATTCACCCATACCTTCAATAATGGTTTGGCCTGATTCCTCATCAGTATGTACTCTGAACGATGGATCTTCTTGTGCTAACTTACCAAGGGCAATACCCATTTTCTCTTGGTCAGCTTTAGTTTTTGGTTCAACAGCTACAGCAATTACTGGATCGGGAAAATCCATTCTTTCCAAGACTACAATGTCATCGATATCACATAAAGTATCACCAGTTGTTACAGTCTTTAAACCCACTGCGGCAGCAATATCACCAGCACGTACTTCTTTAATTTCTTCACGAGAGTTAGCGTGCATTTGTAATAAACGACCAATACGCTCCTTCTTGGATTTTACAGAGTTATAAATCGTATCACCGCTCTTTAAAATACCTGAATAAGCTCTGAAGTATGTTAAAGTACCTACGAATGGGTCTGTAGCAATTTTGAATGCTAATGCCGAAAATGGTGCATCGTAACTTGTTTTACGAGTTGTTTCATCGCCATCTTCTGTATGACCTTGAACGTCAGGGATATCAGTTGGAGCAGGTAAATACTCAACCACACCGTCTAATACCGCTTGAACACCTTTATTTTTGAAGGCTGAGCCACAGAATACAGGTACGATTTTATTGGTAACAGTCAATTCACGTAATGCTTTTTTGATTTCAGCTTCAGTGAACTCTTCACCTTCAAGGTATTTTTCCATTAACTCTTCAGATGCTTCTGCAGCGGCTTCAACAATTAATGCTCTATATTCTTCGCATTGATCTTTCAAATCAGCTGGGATATCAACATATTTAAAGGTCATACCTTTATTTTCTTCATCCCATTCAATAGCTTTCATTTTGATTAAGTCAATAACACCTTTAAATTCTTCTTCAGCACCAATTGGTAACTGAACGACTACAGGGTTAGAACCTAATCTTTGCTTGATTTGGCTAACTACGCGCAAGAAGTTTGCACCCATTCTATCCATTTTATTAACGAATACAATACGAGGTACACCATATTTGTTTGCTTGACGCCATACAGTTTCAGACTGTGGTTCAACACCTGATACTGAGTCAAATACAACTACAGCACCATCAAGTACACGTAAAGAACGTTCTACTTCAATCATGAAGTCAACGTGTCCTGGAGTATCGATGATGTTAATACGATGAGGCTCAAACTGCTTGTCCATACCTGGCCAGTAACAAGTTGTTGCTGCTGATGTAATGGTAATGCCGCGTTCCTGCTCCTGAACCATCCAGTCCATTGTTGCAGCACCGTCATGCACTTCACCAATTTTATGAGACATACCAGTATAGTACAATACACGCTCAGTTGTTGTTGTCTTACCAGCATCAACATGCGCTGCAATGCCTATGTTTCTATATAGTTTTAATGGAGTAGACACGGATTACCTCTCTCTTAATTCCATCTAAAATGCGCAAATGCTTGGTTCGCTTTTGCCATTTTATGAGTATCTTCACGTTTTTTCACTGCTGAACCTTTGCTTTCAAAAGCGTCCATCAGCTCCCCTGCTAAGCGTAGCATCATACCTTTTTCCCCACGAGTACGAGCCGCTTGAACAATCCAACGCATGCCTAAAGCGATACTACGATCGTGTCTGACTTCAACAGGGACTTGATAAGTAGCTCCACCCACACGACGTGAACGTACTTCGACACTTGGGCGAACATTATTTAAGGCATCTTCGAAATAGCGAAGAACAGCGCCTGAACCACTGGCCGAACCGGAGTCACCTTCGTCATCATCTTTTTTGGTTTTTTTCACGCGCTCTTCTAGCAGATCAAGTGCACCATAAATGATTTTTTCAGCAGTTGATTTCTTACCACTGACCATCAGTACATTGATAAATTTTGCTAGCAGTTCACTATGATGTTTAGGATCTGGTAAAATTTCTCTTTTGGGGACTTCTCTTCTTCTAGGCATTTCAATTTCCTACAATCAGTTATTTTTTATCTTTTGGTTTCTTAGTACCATACTTAGAACGACCTTGTTTACGATCGTTAACACCTGAGGTATCCAAGCTACCTCTTACTGTGTGGTAGCGCACCCCTGGTAAGTCTTTAACACGACCACCGCGAATAAGAACAACAGAGTGTTCCTGAAGGTTGTGTCCTTCACCACCAATGTATGATGAAACTTCAAATCCATTAGTTAAACGTACACGAGCAACCTTACGCATTGCTGAGTTAGGTTTTTTAGGTGTAGTAGTGTAAACGCGTGTACACACACCGCGTCGCTGTGGACATGACTCTAGTGCAGGTACGTTACTTTTCTTCTTTACGTCCACACGAGGCTTTCTTACTAACTGATTAATAGTAGCCATTTGTACATAACTCCGATCTATCTCTTGTGATTATTTCGAATGCATAAGGAGGCCGGATTCTATATAGATACGACAGATTTGTCAAGTTTAAATCTGTCGTATTTAAGAATCAGGACTAGTGTTCTTGATTATCTGCGTTTAAAGCTTCACTTAACGCGTGTTCAACATCACTTGCAGTAACAGTGTGCACTACGTGCTCACCTGCTGCAGCCTTTGCTCTTTTTGCCTTTCGGCTTTGATGATAAGCATAGCCCGTTCCCGCAGGAATTAAGCGTCCAACCATCACGTTTTCTTTTAAGCCTCGTAAATCATCAATTTTACCACTTACTGCTGCTTCCGTTAGAACCCTTGTAGTTTCTTGGAATGAAGCGGCAGAAATAAATGATTCAGTAGCCAAAGATGCTTTAGTAATACCCAATAAGATTGGAGTACCACGAGCAGGCTGTTTTCCTTCAGCAATCAGTTTGTCATTTTCTTGAAGCATCATGCTTTCTTCAACTTGCTCACCTGCTAAAAACTTAGAATCACCAGCAAATGTAATCACTCGCTTACGTAGCATTTGTCTTACAATGGTTTCAATGTGTTTGTCATTGATCTTCACGCCTTGTAAACGGTATACGTCTTGTACCTCATTAACGATGTAATTTGCCAATGCCCCTACACCCAATAATCGTAATATATCGTGCGGATTGAGCGCTCCTTCGGCGATGATTTCACCGCGCTCAACGTGTTCTCCTTCAAACACAGATATATGACGCCATTTTGGAATCAATTCTTCATGATATTGATCCTCAGAGACATTAATAATTAGTCGTCTCTTACCCTTAGTTTCTTTTCCAAAGTTCACTAATCCTGAAACTTCAGCCATTACAGCAGAGTCCTTAGGCTTACGAGCTTCAAATAAGTCGGCTACCCTTGGCAGACCTCCTGTAATATCGCGTGTTTTAGAGCGTTCTTGCGGAATACGGGCAATAACATCCCCGATTCCTACCTGACCACCATCTTCAAAATTAACAATCGCATCAACAGGTAAATAGTATTGTGCTGGAACGTTAGTTCCTGCCAGGTAAATGTCCTCACCATCTGCAGTTACTAGTTTTACCATAGGACGTAAATCACGACCTGCAGCACTACGTTGTTTCGCATCAATAATAACAATGTTGCTTAAACCGGTTAACTCATCTGTTTGACGATTCATGGTAATGCCATCAATTAAGTCAACAAATTTCACATAACCAGCTACCTCAGAGATAATTGGGTGAGTATGAGGATCCCAAGTTGCAATAACCTGTCCAGCATCAACTGAAGAATTATCTTGAACAGAGATTACAGCACCATAAGGTAACTTGTAACGTTCACGCTCACGACCAAATTCATCAACAATGGTTACTTCTCCTGAGCGTGATACCGCAACCAAGTTTTTGTTCTCATGAGTTACTGTTTTAATATTATGTAACCGAATAACCCCTTTAGTCTTAATTTGAATGTTATTTGCAGCAGTTGCTCTTGATGCTGCTCCTCCGATGTGGAACGTACGCATTGTCAACTGAGTACCTGGCTCACCAATTGACTGTGCAGCAATAATACCTACAGCCTCACCAGTGTTAACAAGATGACCACGGGCCAAATCACGTCCATAACACATCGCGCATAGGCCAAAGCGTGTTTGACAGGTAATTGGTGAACGCACCATTACTTGGTCAACACCTTGTTTTTCAAGCTTCTCAACCCACTCCTCATCCAATAATGTACCTGCTTTAACCACAGGCTCAGTCTGATTTGGAATATATACATCAGAAGCAACAACACGACCGAGTACGCGTTCATGTAATGGCTCAACAATGTCTCCTCCTTCAATTAGAGGTTGCATTAAGATACCAGTATCTACCCCGCAATCATCTTCCGTAATCACTACATCTTGAGCTACGTCAACAAGCCGACGTGTCAAATAACCTGAGTTTGCCGTTTTTAACGCCGTATCAGCAAGACCTTTACGTGCTCCGTGAGTTGAAATAAAGTATTGGAATACATTCAAACCTTCACGGAAATTTGCAGTAATTGGTGTCTCAATGATCGAACCATCTGGTGCTGCCATCAATCCACGCATACCAGCAAGCTGCCTAATCTGTGCTGCAGAACCTCTCGCACCCGAATCTGCCATCATGAAAATTGGGTTAAATGATTCTTGGCGAACAGTATTACCTTTTGCATTTACAACTTCTTCGGTTGCAATCTTAGACATCATCGATTTAGCAACGAGTTCATTAGTACGAGACCAAATATCGATAACTTTATTGTAGCGCTCACCGTTGGTAACAAGACCTGAACGGAATTGAGATTCGATTTCACGAACTTCATTATCGGCATTTTCAATGATGCTTGCTTTGTCATCTGGAATTTCCATATCTTCAATACCAATGGATACCCCAGAGCGAGTTGCATATTTAAAGCCGGTATACATTAATTTATCAGCAAAAATAACAGTTTCCTTTAAGCCGAAATTTCTATAACAGCCATCGATGACTTTAGAAATAACTTTCTTAGTCATTGTGCGGTTGATGGTTGCAAATGGCATACCTTTTGGTAACACTTCTGCAAGAATCGCACGACCTACTGTTGTTTCTACTAAGTGATATCCTTCACCATCCTCTTTAGGCATACGAATTTTAATTTTCGCATGAATATCAAGATGAGCCGACTCATAAAAATTTTGTGCTTCTTGAGCGCTAACAAAAATTTTACCTTCGCCTAAAGCATTTACTTTTTCGCGTGTTAGATAATACAAACCAAGAACTACGTCCTGACTAGGAACAATAATTGGCTCACCATTTGCAGGTGATAAAATATTATTAGTCGACATCATCAATGAGCGTGCTTCTAACTGAGCCTCTAAAGTTAAAGGCACGTGAACGGCCATTTGGTCTCCGTCGAAGTCAGCGTTATATGCAGTACATACCAATGGATGTAACTGAATTGCTTTACCTTCAATAAGCACGGGTTCAAACGCTTGAATACCTAAACGGTGCAGGGTTGGTGCGCGGTTTAAAAGAATTGGATGCTCACGAATTACATCATCGAGAATATCCCAAACCACTGATTCTTCACGCTCAACCATTTTCTTGGCTGCTTTAATTGTCGTAGCTAAACCTCTAAATTCTAATTTACTGAAAATAAAAGGTTTAAATAATTCCAAAGCCATTTTCTTAGGTAAACCACATTGATGTAATTTCAATGTAGGACCTACCACGATTACAGAGCGTCCTGAGTAATCAACTCGCTTACCAAGCAAGTTTTGACGGAAACGACCTTGCTTACCTTTAATCATGTCTGCTAAAGACTTAAGCGGGCGCTTATTCGTTCCGGTGATTGCGCGGCCGCGACGACCGTTATCCAATAATGCATCAACTGATTCTTGCAACATACGTTTTTCGTTACGTACAATGATGTCAGGAGCATTTAAATCAAGCAATCTTTTCAAACGATTATTACGATTGATTACACGTCGATATAAATCATTAAGATCAGATGTAGCAAAACGTCCACCATCTAGAGGTACTAATGGACGTAAATCTGGTGGAAGAACTGGTAATACATCCATAATCATCCACTCAGGCTTGTTACCCGATTCATAAAATGCTTCCAGTAATTTCAAGCGCTTAGTAATTTTCTTAATTTTCGTTTCAGAATTTGTGGTGGGTAACTCTTCACGTAAATTTCTAATTTCTTCTTCAAGATTAACTTGCCGTAGCAAGTCACGAATTGCCTCTGCGCCCATACGCGCATCAAACTCATCGCCATACTGCTCCATTGCATCAAGATAAACTTCGTCATTGAGCAATTGACCACGTTCTAATTCAGTCATTCCGGGATCAACAACTACAAATGCTTCAAAATATAGAACACGTTCAATGTCTCTTAAGGTCATATCCAGTAATAAACCAATTCTGGATGGTAGTGACTTTAAGAACCAAATGTGTGCAACAGGGCTAGCAAGCTCAATATGTCCCATCCGCTCACGGCGAACTTTAGCAAGAGCCAGTTCGACACCACATTTTTCGCAAATGACACCACGATGCTTTAACCGTTTATATTTACCGCACAAGCATTCATAATCTTTAACTGGGCCAAATGTCTTCGCACAGAACAAACCATCACGCTCTGGTTTAAAAGTACGATAATTAATCGTTTCTGGTTTCTTTACTTCACCATATGACCAAGAACGAATTTGATCTGGAGAAGCTAATGCGATTTTAATTGCATCAAACTCCTCACTTTGTCCCTGTTGTTTGAGGATGCCGAGCAAGTCACTCATAACAGGAGCTTTTCTTATAGGTTCATTTATTGGATCGTCGTTTAGAGTACTCAAGTCTATGTCTCCAAAATTAGTTAATCAGTATATTTGTTGAATAGTTAATCGTGATCTAATTCGATATCAATACCTAATGCACGAATCTCTTTCAATAATACATTGAATGACTCTGGCATTCCTGGATCCATACGATGATCGCCATCAACGATATTTTTATAGATTTTCGTTCTTCCGCCAACATCATCTGATTTCACAGTCAACATTTCTTGTAATGTATATGCTGCACCATATGCTTCCAGTGCCCACACTTCCATCTCTCCGAAACGCTGTCCTCCAAACTGTGCTTTACCACCTAGTGGTTGCTGCGTTACCAAACTGTAAGAACCTGTTGAACGAGCATGCATCTTATCATCAACTAAGTGGTTCAGTTTTAACATATACATGTAACCTACAGTTACTGGATTATCAAATTTATTTCCGGTACGACCATCAATCAAAGTGGTCTTACCATCAGAAGATAAATCTGCTAACTGTAGCATGCCTTTAATTTCATCTTCAGAAGCACCATCAAATACAGGAGTAGCCATTGGTACACCTGCTTTTAAGTTATCTGCTAAACGAAATATTTCATCTTCCTTCAAGCAATCAAGATTAATACGTTGAACACCATCGTGGTTGTAAATCTTATTTAAAAATCCTTTAATCTCTGCAGCAGACTGCTTCGTTTCAAGCATTTGGGCAATTTTATTACCCAGACCTTTTGCAGCTAAGCCAAGATGAGTCTCCAATACTTGGCCGATATTCATACGTGAGGGTACTCCAAGTGGATTAAGTACGATATCAACAGCTGTACCATCCTCCATATGTGGCATATCTTCAACAGGTACTACAATAGAGATAACCCCTTTGTTACCATGTCGACCTGCCATTTTATCACCAGGTTGAATTCTTCTTTTAACAGCAAGATACACTTTAACAATTTTCAATACGCCAGGCGCTAAATCGTCACCTTGAACGATTTTCTTACGACTGTCGTTAAAACGTTTTTCCATTTCTTTAGATAACATTTCTAATTGCTTAGAAAGTTGCTCTAATTGCTGGCTGATTGCATCATCATCTAAACGGATATCAAACCATTTCTGTCTTTCAACTTTATCTAAGTACTCTTGAGTTACTTTAGAGCCAGGTTTTAAACTTCCTGGTCCACCAGTAGCTACTTTATCCAAGACAAGGTTTGCTACACGATGATAAATGTCTTCTTCACGGATCCTGCGCTCGTCTACTAAGTCTTTACGAACACGTGCTAAATGCTCTTCTTCAATGCTTTTCGCCCGAGCATCTTTATCTAAACCATCGCGTGTAAATACTTGTACATCAATTACAGTACCATTCATACCAGATGGAACGCGAAGTGAAGAGTCTTTAACATCAGATGCCTTTTCACCGAAAATTGCGCGTAATAATTTCTCTTCTGGAGTTAATTGAGTTTCCCCTTTGGGTGTTACTTTACCTACCAAAATATCACCGGTATTAACTTCTGCGCCAATGTATACAACACCAGATTCATCTAAATTAGATAGTGCTGACTCACCAACATTAGGAATATCAGCAGTAATTTCTTCGGTACCTAATTTAGTATCACGAGCAATACACGTTAACTCTTCGATATGAATAGTTGTAAAACGATCTTCTTGTACTATCCTCTCAGAAATAAGAATAGAATCTTCGAAGTTATATCCATTCCAGGGCATAAACGCTACTAATAAGTTTTGCCCTAATGCCAACTCCCCCATATCAGTACAAGGACCATCAGCAAGGATATCACCTCTTTGAATGATATCACCTGTTTTAACAATTGGCCTTTGATTGATACAAGTATCTTGGTTGGAACGAAAGTACTTAGTTAAATTATAAATATCTACCCCTGTTTCACCTGCAGTAGTTTCGTTATCATTGACACGCACAACGATACGTGAAGCATCAACTAAATCAATAACTCCACCACGTCTCGCAACGACAGAAACACCTGAGTCAGAAGCTACAATACGTTCCATTCCAGTTCCAACCAATGGCTTTTCAGAACGCAATGTTGGTACTGCTTGGCGTTGCATGTTTGAGCCCATCAATGCGCGGTTCGCGTCGTCATGCTCTAAGAATGGAATTAATGAAGCCGCAACAGAAACGATCTGCTTTGGAGAAATATCCATGTAATTGATTTTATCAGGTGTAGTTAATGAGAACTCATTTTGATGTCGACATGGAACCAAATCAGCAAGAATATTTCCTTGTTCATCAAGAGCTACGCTTGATTGTGCAATATACTGATCAACTTCTTCAATTGCTGACAAATATTCTATTTCATCAGTCACACGGCCGTTTACTACTTTACGACATGGTGTTTCAATGAAACCATAATCATTCGTACGTGCATACACTGATAGCGAATTAATCAATCCAATATTTGGACCTTCCGGTGTTTCAATTGGGCATACACGACCATAATGTGTTGTATGTACGTCACGGACTTCAAAACCAGCACGCTCACGAGTCAAGCCACCTGGGCCTAATGCAGAAACACGGCGCTTATGTGTAACTCCAGATAGAGGATTTACTTGATCCATAAATTGGGATAACTGACTTGAGCCAAAGAACTCTTTAATTGCCGCTGAAACTGGTTTCGCATTAATTAAATCTTGTGGCATTAGGTTTTCTGACTCAACCAAGCTTAAACGCTCTTTAACTGCACGCTCAACACGAACCAAGCCCACGCGGAATTGATTTTCAGTCATTTCACCAACGCTACGAACACGGCGATTGCCTAGGTGGTCAATATCATCAACCATACCAATACCATTACGAATATCGATCAATGTCTTGATCACCGCCATAATGTCTTCTTTAGTCAAGGTTCCAGGACCATCATCATTTTTTCTACCAACACGTCGATTAAATTTCATTCGACCCACAGCAGATAGATCATAACGCTCATCAACAAAAAATAAATTCTTGAATAATGCTTCTGCAGCTTCTTTAGTTGGTGGTTCACCTGGGCGCATCATGCGATAGATTTCTACTAATGCTTCTAATTGGCTAGAGGTAGGATCACTTTTAATGGTGTCAGAAATGTAAGAGCCATGATCTAAATCATTCGTGTAGATCATATCAAACTGATGAATACCATGAGATGCCATTGTATCAAGCAATTCATCAGTTACTTCATCATTAGCATTAGCAATCACTTCACCCGTTAGGGTATCAATAATATTTTTTGCTAATGTTTTGCCTATTAAATAATCTCTAGGTACGATAAGATCTTGCATTTGCGCTTTTTCCATTTGCTTAATATGGCGCGCAGTGATACGACGACCTTGTTCAACAATCAATTCACCCGTTTCAGGTACATGAATGTCAAAGGAGGCGATTTCACCTCTAAGACGTTGAGGAATAAGATCAATATGGTATTCACCCTTTTTGAGATGGCAACTAGTCATTTCAAAAAATTCGCTAAGAATATCTTCTGTCTCGTAACCTAAAGCTCTTAAAAGAATACTTACTGGTAATTTACGTCTTCTATCAATACGTACGTAAACGCAATCTTTGGGATCGAATTCAAAATCTAGCCAAGATCCACGATAAGGAATAATACGTGCAGAATAAAGGAGTTTTCCTGATGAGTGAGTTTTACCTTTATCATGTTCAAATATAACACCAGGAGAACGATGTAACTGAGAAACTACAACACGTTCAGTACCGTTAACAACAAAGGTACCAACGTCTGTCATTAAGGGTATTTCACCCATGAAAACATCTTGCTCTCTAATATCTTTTATTGGTTTAGGCTCTTCGCTTGCATCTTTATCTAAAACAACAAGTCTTATTTTAACCCGTAATGGTGCAGAATAAGTTAAACCACGTAACTTGCACTCGCGAACATCAAATGCTGGTTCACCTAATTTATAGCCCACATATTCAAGCCTTGCATTGCCAGAAAAGCTTTCGATAGGGAACACTGAAGAAAATGCGGCATGTAAGCCTGTATTAAATTGTTCGCTTAGTTTGCTATCCGCCTGAAGAAAATCTCTATAGGATTTAAGTTGGATTTCAAGCAGATTTGGTATTGCCATTTTATCGGCCTGCTTACCAAAGCTTTTGCGAAATCGTTTTTTCTCAGCATGTGAATATTGAGGTTTAGCTTCTGCAACGGCCATGGTGGTTCCTCTGTAAATTATTGATGACTTCAAACACGTAAACCCAGCCATGAAAACATAGCTGGGTCCTATCTCACTGAAACAACTTTATTATTTAACTTCTACTGAAGCACCAGCTTCTTCAAGAAGCTTCTTAATGCTAGCCGCTTCATCTTTTGATACACCTTCTTTAATTGTTGAAGGAGCACCCTCTACTAAGTCTTTAGCTTCTTTTAAGCCTAAACCAGTAAGTTCACGTACCGCTTTAATTACGTTTACCTTATTAGCGCCGAAGCTTGTCATAACAACTGTAAATTCAGTTTGCTCTTCAGCAGCAGCGGCAGCACCACCAGCGGCTGGAGCAGCAACTGCAACAGCTGCAGCGGCAGCAGAGACGTTAAATTTCTCTTCCATTGCTTCAATAAGTTCAACAACTTCCATAACAGACATATTTGCTATGGTATCTAAAATATCATTTTTTGACACAGCCATTACTAGCTCCCGATTTAAAAAAATTAATTAATGATTAAAGTGAATTAACCTGCTTTTTTATCTTTAACTGCTGCTATGGTTCTCACCAATTTAGCATGAGGCTCAGCAAGAGTTCTGACAAATTTCTCAATTGGCGCTTTCATCACGTACATCAACTTAGCGATCGCTTCATCCTTAGTCGGTAAACTTGCAACAACATCAAGTTGATTTGCTTGGTATACTTTTCCGCCTACGGATAATGCTTTAACTTCTAATTTGTCAAATGTTTTAGTGAATTCTTTGAGCAGTCTTGCAGCATCACTAGGTGCATCTAGAGATAAGGCTACAAATAATGGACCCACAAGCAGATCATTTAAGCATTCAAACTCAGTGTTTTTAAATGCTCTGCGAGTAAGAGTATTCCTCACAACGCGGAGATAAACACCAGCTTTACGCGCTTCACTGCGTAATTGCGTCATTTGATTAACAGTTAAACCACGATAATCAGCAACAACTGCCGAAATAGCTTTAGAAGCAACTTCAGTTACTTCTTCAACTACAGCTTTTTTTGCAGCTAAATTTAACGTCACGTTACTGACCTCCTAATTATACAAATCACAAGGATTTGCCAGTTATGGTGGCCGTCTCTTTGGAGCCGGTTCACCGTCTGCGCAGGATATTAAGCGTTAGCACCTGCGGTCTTCGACGGCATCGAACCAAATCTATGCCGTGAATTCTAAAAAATGGGTACTTATTTTACACAGGTAATGAGGTAATATCAATAGTTAAACCTGGCCCCATTGTGGTTGATAAAGAGATTTTCTTCAAGTATTGTCCTTTAGATGAAGATGGTTTTGCTTTTTTCAAATCACCAATTAAAGCAACAATGTTTTCAATAATGTCTTCTGGAGTAAAATCTATTTTACCAATTGTACAATGAATAATACCGTTCTTATCAGTTCGATAACGTACTTGACCTGATTTAGCATCTTTAACAGCAGCTTCAACGTTAGTAGTTACGGTACCCACTTTAGGGTTAGGCATTAAACCTCTTGGGCCTAAAATTTGACCTAACTGACCTACAATGCGCATTGCATCTGGAGTGGCAATCACCACATCAAAATCCATAACGCCACCTTTAATTTTCTCAGCTAAATCTTCAAACCCCACAATATCAGCACCAGCTTCTTTAGCTTTAGTAGCATTATCACCTTGTGCAAATACCGCAACGCGTACAGTTTTACCAGTACCTTTCGGTAAATTAGTAGAAGAACGTACAACTTGGTCTGATTTACGTGGATCGACACCTAAGTTAACACTAATGTCGATACTTTCACGGAACTTAATAGAAGCAAATTGCTTTAATATAGTAATAGCTTCAGTAGCAGTATATAAATGATTCGGTTTAATTACTTCTAAAATTTTCTTTTGCTTTTTAGTAACTTTTGACATGGCAACCCCTTATTCTAAACCTTCAACTTCAATACCCATGCTACGTGCTGTACCCGCAATACTTCTGACAGCTGCTGCTAAATCGGCTGCAGTTAAATCAGGTGCTTTCAGCTTCGCAATCTCTTCAAGTTGACTGACTTTGAGTTTTGCCACTTTCTTAGTATTAGGTGTACCACTACCGCTTTGAATGCCTGCTGCTTTTTTCAGAAGAACCGATGCAGGAGGTGTCTTGGTAATAAAGGTAAAGCTACGATCACTATATACTGTAATAACTACAGGAATAGGCAACCCTTGCTCTAATGATTGTGTAGCTGCATTAAATGCCTTACAAAACTCCATAATATTCACACCACGTTGACCTAATGCTGGACCTACCGGTGGACTTGGATTTGCTTTTCCTGCTGGAATTTGCAATTTAATATAAGCTTCTACTTTTTTTGCCATATTTACTCCTTATGGGTCAAGCACTAGACATCAGCCATCACATAACTGCTTAGCTTAGGAACTAGCTCCCCAGTTTTACAAAAAACCAGGCCAAAGTAATACTGCAGTATAAATTTCTACGGTAAAAACATTTAGCCTGGTACTTAACAAATTTATGTCTTTTCTACTTGACTGAATTCGAGTTCAACTGGCGTAGAACGACCAAAAATTAAGACTGCTACTCGTAGTCTATTCTTCTCATAATTCACTTCTTCAACAACACCATTAAAATCAACAAATGGACCTTCTTTAACTCTAATAACTTCACCTGGCTCAAAGAGAATTTTAGGCCTTGGCTTTGTAACACCTTCTTCAACACGTTGCATAATCGCACGTGCTTCTTTATCTGTAATTGGTGTAGGGGTTTGACTAGTTCCACCAATAAAACCAAGCACACGAGGAATTGCTCTAATCATATGCCAAGTTTGATCATCCATAATCATGTTTACTAAAACATAACCAGGGAAGAACTTGCGTGTACTTTTGCGTTTTTGACCTGAGCGCATCTCAACTACTTCTTCGGAAGGCACTACAACTTCACCAATTTTGTCTTGTAAATTGTGGTGTATTGCACGCGATGTTATTTCGCGCATAACAAAATTCTCATACCCTGAATAGGCATGTACAACATACCATTGCTTTGATTTCTGTTCTACCACTCAATTCACCCTAAATGTGTTATTTTAGCAATTGCCCACATCATCATTGAATCTATTCCCCAAAGAATAAATCCGGTTAATGTTACCATAACTATAACTATAGTAGTTGTTTGGAACGTTTCTTGCCGAGTTGGCCAAACCACTTTTAACAATTCAATCTTTGATTCTTGAGAAAATTGGTAAATTTTTTTACCTGTAGTCGTTAGATAAGCAAAAAATAATGACAATAAGAACCATCCTAGCCATATTATAGACTGAACTGGTCCTGAAAAAGCGTAATAGTACGTACAAAAAAAAGCACCCGCAGTTAGTAAAACTACGGCTAACCAATATAATATATCTTTTGTCTTATTTTGATTTTCGTTTGAGCTTTTCATATTCACTTGTAGTTGGCAGGCCAGGAGGGAATCGAACCCCCAACCTGCGGTTTTGGAGACCGCCACTCTGCCAATTGAGCTACTGGCCTAAATTTAATTGGCATGAGTTTATCATAGCTCATGCCAAGGATTTTACTTACTCGATAATTTTAGCGACAACACCCGCGCCTACAGTACGGCCACCTTCACGAATTGCAAAACGTAAACCTTCATCCATCGCAATTGGCGAATGTAGATTAACGATTAATTGTACGTTATCACCTGGCATTACCATTTCAACACCAGCTGGTAGGTCACATGTACCTGTTACGTCCGTGGTTCTGAAATAGAATTGGGGTCTGTAGCCATTAAAGAATGGCGTGTGTCGGCCACCTTCTTCTTTTGACAGCACGTACACTTCTGCTTCAAATTTGGTATGTGGCTTAATTGTGCCTGGCTTAGCTAATACTTGACCACGCTCAACTTCATCACGCTTAGTTCCTCGTAATAACACACCAACGTTATCGCCAGCTCGCCCTTCATCCAACAACTTACGGAACATTTCAACCCCGGTGCATGTTGTCTTCTGAGTATCACGGATACCAACGATTTCAATTTCTTCACCAACTTTAACAATTCCACTCTCAACACGGCCAGTGACCACTGTACCACGTCCAGATATTGAGAATACGTCTTCGATTGGTAACAAGAATGCTTTATCAATATTACGAACAGGCTCAGGTATATAAGAATCCATTGTCTCGACCAATTTCTCAATGGCTTTAACTCCGATGTCACTCTCATCACCTTCTAACGCTTTCAGCGCTGAACCAACAACAATTGGAATATCATCTCCAGGAAAATCGTAACTGCTTAGCAAGTCGCGTACTTCCATTTCCACCAGTTCTAATAATTCTGCATCGTCAACCATATCTGCTTTATTCATGAACACAACAATGTAGGGTACTCCCACCTGGCGTGACAACAGTATATGTTCTCTTGTTTGCGGCATTGGACCATCAGCAGCAGATACTACCAAGATCGCCCCGTCCATTTGCGCTGCGCCGGTGATCATATTTTTAACATAGTCAGCGTGACCTGGGCAGTCAACATGAGCGTAGTGCCGTGTAGCTGACTCATATTCAACGTGAGCTGTAGAGATTGTAATACCTCGCTCTCTTTCTTCTGGCGCAGCATCAATTTGGTCATACGCTTTTGCTGTACCACCAAACTTCTTTGCCATAATTGTTGTAATCGCTGCAGTTAATGTAGTTTTGCCATGGTCAACGTGACCAATAGTGCCCACGTTAACGTGTGGCTTCGTACGTTCAAATTTTTCCTTCGCCATTGGAAAGTCTCCCCATTTGCTAAATTAATATATCATGGTGCCCACAACTGGACTCGAACCAACGACCTCTTCCTTACCAAGGAAGTGCTCTACCGCCTGAGCTATGTGGGCTTAAACATGCTTGCACACTACTAAAAAGCAAGCAAACATCTTCACACCGTATTCTGGAGCGGGTGATGGGAATCGAACCCACGCTATCAGCTTGGAAGGCTGAAGTTCTACCATTGAACTACACCCGCTTTCTATCTTCTTTTTTAATCTGGTGGAGGGGGAAGGATTCGAACCTTCGAAGGCAGAGCCGTCAGATTTACAGTCTGATCCCTTTGACCGCTCGGGAACCCCTCCAAAAAGAACGCCATTTTCTTTTAAGATGAATCGAATGTCAATATTTAGTTAACGGCCAACTTAATTAAGATGGTGCCGGCACCAGGAATCGAACCCGGGACCTACTGATTACAAGTCAGTTGCTCTACCA
>NZ_JASGFU010000021.1:0-44632 GCF_047605385.1 Legionella sp.
TAAAACAGCTATCTTCTAATAGCTTAGGAGCCTATGATACTCAAAAAAATGAGTACATCAACGCACAAAGAATAAAAATTAGTGAGTCTAATCGCATTGAAGACCTTCTCAACATAAAGAAAGATCTGAGTACCAAGCTATTGGAAATTCTTCAATTTGAAAAAGCACAGTGTGATGAACTTTTAAAACAGCTATCTTCTAATAGCTTAGGAGCCTATGATACTCAAAAAAATGAGTATATCAACGCACAAAGAATAAAAATTAGTGAGTCTAATCGCATTGAAGAACTTCTCAATATAAAGAAAGACTTGAATGCCAAGCTATTAGAAGTAAAAAAATTCGTTCTGGAGCGTGAGAAAACCGTATGTTGTACTCTTTTGGAAAATATGAGGCATTATGGATTAAATAAAAATGATACAAATACAATGGAGTCCTTCATCGTAATCCAACAAACTAAAATTAGGGCAGCCACCAACGTTCAGGAGATAGAAATGATTAAGCATGAAATCAATGGACAAAAATTAAATTTAACATTTTTTAGGTTACCAGAGCATGTGGATAAAGATATGGAAGATCCGATATCCGAAGAGGAAAATATGGAAGTTGATTCAAATCCTTGTAAGTAATAATAGTAAATAGACCCTAAAAATATGACATAAAAACCAAATGAGGACACGCCCTCAACTTGTGAGATAAAAAATGATGATGAATACATTTACCAAATTATGTAAACAACTAAATTTAACTTCGACATATGAACATCAGTCTTCACTATTGAACTTAGAAAAATGGTGTTATAAGCATATATCTCAAGATATACGTTACCATGGGTCTGATGCCGAGCGATACCTAAAATATTTGACATTGGCTTCTGACTATCTGAATAATTTTTTACCTCAGATCCCTGAAAATCTTGCCCAAAAAATGCCTCAATATAATCATCTTAATGTTATTCAATATGCAGCACAACAAGGCTATGATCGATTTATTTCTGAATTACCTGCTTCTTCCGAGAAGGTAATTAATAAAGGAGATAAATATGATATGACTCCTTTGCATTATAGTGCTATCAAGGGTTTTGTATTTAGTATGTGCGCATTATTAGCTAAAGGAGCTGATCCGAGCAAAGTAAATGCCCAAGGACAGTCTCCTATACATAGCACGTTGATGCTCCCTGTATCCTATGATGAGGGATTGATTCAGCGCAAGATAGCTATTTTTCGAGCGCTTAAGTCACCCAAGTTGCTTACAATGAAAGATGGTGATGGAAATACATTGTTACATTTAATGGCAGCGGGCCCATTTCATGAACTTATGGCAGAGCTACTTCAGGATTACCAAGAGCTGGTTTTTTGGGAAAATAATATTTTCCACTATCCTATTCATATTGCCATTTTAAATCGGCAACAAAAAGTTGTAGATTTGCTACTCGCTGTTAAAGGAGTCGCAACCAAGAAAGATAGCCGCGCTCTTGTTCCCTTGCATTATGCTGCTTGTCACGGCTCTCTTGGCATAATGGAGTCTTGCTGTAAGGTTACAGATCTTGATATTCGTGATGATGAAGAAAGAACTCCTCTCCTTTGGGCTGCATCTGTAGGCAATCAAAGCGCTCTTGAGTTATTGATTAAAAAAGGAGCCGATCCTCTGCTTACTGACTATCAGGGATTATCCATCTTGCATCATGCAGTTATTAGAGAAGATGAAGCCATGGTATCTTGGATAGTCAATAATGAATCCCTTCTTCTTAATCAGCCTGATAGAGAAGGTAATTCGCCACTTTATTATGCTCAAATGGCTAGTCCTATTGAAAAACTTCTTTTGAGTAAAGGAGCAATAAACATGGAAAATACAAATACATCATTTTCATGTCGTTAATTATAGGGCACTCAAGTGTTAACATTGTAACAAGGTCACTGGGCCATCATTGCACAGATGAATTGTAACCGTTTCAGCCCTTTTGTATAAAAAATTTCTTTTATTTACAAAGAGGTTGAATGTTTACCAAGCAAAAAACATCACGATTTATCATGATGTCTTATCCAATTTTTTACGTGATATCATCTATCTTAAAAATATGTCTGTTGCTTCTAACCAAAGCTACAGGCTAATTAAGTAACGTTCCAGTTCAGCAAATAGTTAACATTGGCGTGTGAGACTCGTTGAACCACAATCAGCATGCGTCTGGCCCTTGTTTGGAAATTTCTTTAGTTGCATAGATTAATGCGTCAATAATTCCTGATTCGCGATCGGAATGCCCTGCATCACGAACTATTCGTAAGTTGGATGCTGGAATTGCTTGGTGTAGTTCATAAGCTCCTGCTAATGGGGAAATTAAATCAAAACGCCCATGGACAATATAAGTAGGGATATGTCTTATTTTGTGGATATTCTCTAAAACCTGATTCTCTCTAATAAAGAAATGATTAGTGACAAAATAAGATTCTAAGGTAGCAAGAGCTAAGGCAAAATGCGGGTCACTGTACTGATCAATAACGTACAAATGAGGATGCAAACTGCAACAACGTGCTTCCCAAAGTGCCCAATTTTTAGCCGCAGCCATACGTGCTAATTCATTAGAGCCTTGCAGGCATTGCGCATAATATTCAGGAATTGCATTCAGCATATTCGCAGGGACATGGTGGATGAATTCTTGCCAATAATCAGGATAAACTAAATTTGCTCCTTGTTTGTAGAACCAGTCAATATCTTCTTGTCGGCCTAAAAAAACTTGATGTAGCAAAAGAGCTTTAATTTGTTGTGGAAATTTTTGTGCGTAGAGTAAAGCAAGTAAAGAACCCCAACCGCCACCGGATAAAACAAATTCTGATAATTTTAAAAAATCTCTTAAGGTATCAATATCGCTGAGCAATAAAGCTGTATTATTTTCACGTGTTTCCATATGAGGAGTTGAACGTCCACAACCGCGTTGATCAAAAAGGATAATGCGATAATGTTGTGGATCATAAAAGCGTCTTAAATAACCTTCGGTGTTACATGCTCCAGGACCAGGGTGTAAAACAATGACTGGGATTCCTTCAGGATTACCTGTTTCTTCAACATAAAGTGTATGCATATCACTGACTTTTAATTCATGATGTGCATAAGGTTTAATTGCTGGGTAGAGGGAGTGCATGTTAATCCTTTAAGAATCAGTCTTATCAAATTCTCTTATTTTGCGCTTGGAATCTCTTTTATGCAAGAGGTCGTGCTCCTAATCGTGAAAGTAATATGCTAAAATTGTACATCAAATACTCTTTGTTTTTATCCTTTAAATTGATGATAATAGCCTCTCTTTTTTTGTTGGAATAAGCTTCTATGACCGATGTACTTCTCAAAGGCCTAAATGAACGACAGCGCGAAGCAGTGACTGCACCTTTAGGTAATATTTTGGTGTTAGCTGGAGCGGGTAGTGGTAAGACTAAGGTTTTAGTCAGTCGTATTGCCTGGTTAATTAAAGAAGAGCATTTGTCACCGCATGGAATTCTTGCGGTCACCTTTACAAATAAAGCGGCAGGTGAAATGAGAGCGCGTTTGAACAGTATGCTTGCTACTCCTGTTTTAGGGTTATGGGTTGGAACATTCCATGGATTATGCCATCGCTTGTTGCGCCGTCATTACCAGGAGGCGAATTTGCCAGAGCAATTTCATATCTTAGATTCTGAAGATCAGGCACGGGTAATTAAACGGGTGATCGCTTCCTTAAATCTAGATTTAGAGCAATGGCCTGTGAAACAAGCACAATCGTTTATTAATGGGCGTAAAGATGAAGGAGTACGTCCGCAGCATGTACATACTTTAAATTATGGTCCTGGTAAAACTCTACTTGCTATTTACACTGCCTACGAGCAAGCTTGCCAAACAGCAGGAGTGATTGATTTTGCAGAACTGTTGTTGCGAACTCATGAGTTATTACGAGATAATCCTGAACTTTTGGCGCATTATCGCCAACGTTTTCAAGCCATTCTCGTTGATGAGTTTCAAGACACTAATACCATTCAATATGCGTGGATTCGCCTTTTAGCTGGTGATAACACTGCAGTTTTAGCAGTAGGGGATGATGACCAATCCATTTATGGATGGCGTGGGGCTAAGGTTGAGAATATTCACCAGTTCATCAATGATTTTAAAGACACCAATATTATTCGTTTAGAGCAAAATTACCGTTCTACCGGAACCATTCTTGAAGCTGCCAATGCCTTAATTACTCATAACAGCTCACGTATGGGTAAAGACTTGTGGACTGCGGGCAGTGCTGGTGACAAAATTGTTGTGTTTAATGCTTTTAATGAATTAGAAGAAGCACGCTTTGTGAGTGAACGGATTATGATGGAAATCAATCAAGGCGTTAGTGCGAATGAGATTGCCATTTTATATCGTTCAAATGCGCAATCACGAGTAATTGAGGAAGCCTTATTGCGCGCTGGCATTGCTTATAAAATCTATGGTGGTTTACGCTTTTTTGATCGCGCAGAGGTCAAAGATGCTTTGGCTTATTTACGTTTATTGGTTAATTCAGGTGATGATACTGCTTTTGAGCGGGTAGTAAATTTCCCAACGCGTGGTATTGGTGAAAAAACATTAGATGATGTCCGTAGTTATGCAAAGTCAGAGCAATGTTCTTTATGGCAATCTGCAAAAACTTTATTACAGTCGGGTCAAATGCCACAGCGAGCGAGCTCTGCTCTAGCTAAGTTTATTGATTTGATTGAAGAGCTGCAACACAATACTGCTGATATGGAGTTAGATGAGCAATTGTCTTTAGTGATCCAGGTAAGTGGCTTATACGCTCATTTTGGTAAAATTAAAGGTGACAAATCAGAATCACGTTTAGATAATTTACAAGAGTTAATTAACGCTGCAAAACAATTTCGTTATGAACAGAGCGCAGAGGAGGAATTACCTTTGGTGAATGCGTTTTTAGCTCATGCTTCTTTAGAGTCCGGAGAAATGCAAGCTGAAGATCATGAGAGCTCCGTTCATTTAATGACTCTGCATGCAGCCAAAGGGCTTGAATTCCCCATAGTTTTTCTTGTTGGAATGGAAGAAGGCGTATTTCCTGGAAAGCAATCGTTAGAAGAGCCTGGACGGTTAGAAGAAGAAAGACGTTTATGTTATGTGGGTATGACACGTGCTATGCAGAAATTGATTATCTCTTATGCTGAAGTCAGACGCCAATATGGGCGTGAAGAATATCATCGCCCTTCACGATTTTTACGTGAATTGCCTAAGGCATTACTCGATGAAGTACGTGTTAAAGCACATTTCCAATCAGCACAAGTGCGCTCTCGCAGCAAAGAGCAAGTGATGGTAAAAACTCAAGCGCAAGAAATTGGTTTACCTTTGGGACAAGGGGTGACTCACACCAAATTTGGTCAAGGTGTGGTTTTGGCTGTAGAAGGGAGTGGTGCTCATACTCGAGTGCAAATTAAATTTCGTGAGCATGGTGTGAAGTGGCTGGTATTAGCTTATGCCAATTTAGCGTTAGAATCATAAAATCTTGTTAGCGAAATATAAACAGACCCTATTGAATTTTTTTTTCGTGGATGCTAGGGTGCGTTTGAAGTTAGTTTTATAACTATAATTAAGGGGAACTGTGTGAACTTAACAAAACTATTAACAGTAGGAGCTCTTGCAGCATCTTTAGCATCACCTGCAATGGCAGATGACAATACTGCTCCTTCGATATCTGAGGCACAAAAAAAAGAATTTGAAAAGATTGTGCATGATTATCTAGTGGCTAATCCAGAAGTATTACTAGAAGCTTCTCAAGCGTTGCAACAAAAACAACAACAAAACATGCAACAACAAGCTCAATCTGCGATTAAAGAAAATCCAGAACAATTATTCCAAGGTAAAACTACAGTTGTTGGTAACCCAAAGGGAAGCGTAACTATTGTTGAGTTTTTTGACTATCAATGCATTCACTGCAAAAAGATGTCACCTGTGATTAATGGCTTAATCAAAAAAGACAGTGACTTAAGAGTAGTATACAAAGAGTTTCCAATTTTTGGTAAGAGCTCTGAGTTGGCTTCAAAAGCTGCTTTGGCTGCAGGCATGCAAAATAAATATCAAGCAATGCATAATGCTTTAATCAGCGTTGATAAACGTTTAAATGATAAAATCATTATGGATCTTGCTAAGTCTCTCGGTTTAGACATGAAGAAGTTTAAAACCGATATGGACAGCAAAGAAGTAACTGATGTATTAGAAGCAAACCGTGCTTTAGCTGAAAAATTACATTTGATGGGTACTCCTGCATTTATCGTAGCTTCTACTCCAGACGGTCAATTTAAAGTAGGTTCTGAGCCTTCATTTGTTCCCGGTGCAGCAAGCGAAGAATCACTACAAGAATTAATTAAAAAAGCTGCGGGTAATTCCTGATTTAATCGATAAATTGGATGTGCTGCATGGCTGTGGCACATCGAATTGTGCTTCTCCTTTAATAGGAGGAAATAGGAACTGATACACTGTAGGTTTGGCCTTGGCTCAACAAATAGGCCAGGCTCAACCTACGTGGGAATTGATAGTCACCAGCACAAATTCTGCGTTAATCAGTGCTAATTTTGAGATCTTCATGACAAAACCAATGACCTTTCAAGATATTATTCTCACTTTGCAGCAATATTGGGCTGCTCAGGGTTGTATTATCTTGCAACCTTTTGATATGGAAGTGGGAGCGGGTACTTTTCATCCTGCAACTTTTTTAAGAGCTATTGGCCCTGAGCCATGGTCTGCTGCTTATGTACAACCCTCAAGGAGACCAACAGATGGTCGTTATGGAGATAACCCCAATCGGGTGCAGCATTATTATCAATTTCAGGTGGTGCTCAAACCATCGCCATTAGATATTCAAGATAAATACCTGGATTCATTGTGTGCTTTGGGTGTTGACCCCTTAGCTGATGATATTCGCTTTGTTGAAGACAACTGGGAGTCGCCGACTTTAGGTGCCTGGGGCTTAGGCTGGGAAGTGTGGCAAAATGGTATGGAGGTGTCGCAATTTACTTATTTCCAACAAGCAGGTGGTTTACCTTGCAAGCCTGTTACTGGCGAGTTGACCTATGGTTTAGAGCGCTTGGCAATGTACATCTTGAGTGTGGATAATTTATTTGATTTGCCTTGGAGCAAAACGGCAAATGGTATTGTGACTTATGGCAATGTATTCCACCAAAATGAAGTGGAAATGTCGGCATATAATTTTGAACATGCGAATGTCGATGAGTTATTTAGACAATTTGATTATTATGAGCGTGAAGCACAAAAGTTGATTGCCTTACAATTGCCTCTCCCAGCGTATGAAATGGTCATTAAGGCATCGCATTCATTTAATCTTCTTGATGCACGTAAAGCCATTTCAGTTACTGAAAGGCAACGTTATATTTTACGAGTAAGGCACTTATCCAGAGCAGTGGCGCAAGCTTATTATGAAGCACGCGAAGCTTTGGGTTTTCCAATGGCAAAAGGTGTGTAATGGTCAAAGATTTTATATTTGAATTAGGATGCGAAGAATTGCCTTCCGGTGCTGTTTGGCTTTTGGCTGATGAATTTGCTAACCAAATGATCGCAGCTTTAGACAAAGCACAATTAAGCTATGGGCAAGTGAAACATTTCGCTACACCACGTCGCATTGCCTTAGTGATTAGTGATTTACAAGAGGAACAACGCCCACAAGTCATTACCCGACGTGGCCCGGCTGCTGCTGCTGCTTATGATAAAGAGGGTAATCCAACATCGGCGTTAATGGGGTTTGCTAAATCTTGCGGTGTAGCGTTAGATAAGCTTACCAAAATTGGTACAGATAAGGGTGATTGGATTGTCTTCGAGACGCAAACTAGCGGTAACAAAACCAAAGATTTATTACCACTCTTAGTCAGCCAATCTTTAGCGGCCTTACCAATAGCAAAACCCATGCGCTGGGGAGCTGGTGATGATGAATTTGCAAGACCGGTGCACTGGGCAGTCATGCTGTATGGTGATGAAATCATTGAGCATCAGATTTTAGGCATTAAAACTGGACAAGACAGTCGTGGGCATCGTTTCCATTATCCTCAGGCAATTACGATTAGGTCTGCAAAAAGTTATGAAGACCAGCTGAAGGGAGGCTTTGTTGTTGCTGATTTTGCACTGAGAAAGCAAATTATTAAAGAGCAAGTCGAGCAGTTAGCCCTGTCCAAGCAGGCTACAGCAGTAATGCCTGAAGATTTGTTGGATGAGGTGACTTCTATTGTTGAATGGCCACAAGCTTTGCTGGCCAATTTTGAAGAAGAGTTTCTTGAGGTTCCAGCAGAATCTTTAATTGCTTCCATGCAATCGCATCAAAAATGCTTTGCTTTGAAAGATGCTCAAGGTAAGTTACTGCCGCATTTTATAACGGTTTCTAATATTGTCAGTAAGAATCCACAGCAGGTGATATTAGGTAATGAAAAAGTGATGCGTGCTCGTCTAAGTGATGCGGCTTTTTTCTATAGACAAGATAAAAAGCAACCTTTAAGCCAGCATATTCTGGCAACTGAACAGGTTGTTTTTCAAGTAAAGCTAGGTAGCTTGCAGGATAAGGCCTTACGTATTAAAGCGTTAATGACTGATTTAAGCTCGATGTTGAACTTACCTTTGCAACAAGCACAACGCGCAGCTGAGTTAAGTAAATGCGATCTAATGACGGGTATGGTTGGGGAGTTTCCAGAGTTGCAAGGGTTGATGGGGTATTATTATGCGCTTAATGATGGTGAAGCACCTGCTGTAGCACACGCTTTAAATGAGCAATACATGCCTCGTTTTGCTGCAGATGAATTGCCTCAATCTGATTTAGGTCTTGCTTTGTCTTTAGCTGATCGTATTGATACTTTAGTGGGTATTTTTGCCATTGGTCAAAAACCTTCTGGAGTAAAAGATCCCTTTAAATTAAGACGCCACGCTTTGGCAGTAGTTCGTATGTTAGTGTCTACTTCAGCACCACTAAATCTTAGTACTCTTCTTGAACAGGCAGTGACTCATTATGGTAATTCACTAACAATCGCTCCTGATTTAATAAGTAACTTAAAATCATTTATTCTCGAGCGCTTGCAGTCTTATTATCAGGGGCAAGGCTTTAGTGTGGATTTAGTTCATGCAGCGCGAGCGCGTCAAGATGAATGGTTTTATGATTTAAACAAGCGGTTACATGCGTTACAAAGTTTTGTAAATTTATCAGAAGCAGCAACTTTATCCGCTGCATGTAAGCGGGTAAATAATTTGCTGCATCATGCCGGCAAACAAGCTCTCTCTGTTGAGGTCGATGAGCAATTTCTGGAAGAAGGCGCTGAACGGTCTTTATACATTCATATCAATAAAATAGAACAATCTGTAGAGCCTTTATATTTTTCTGCAGAATATGGTTCTTTGTTAAAGTTGCTTGCTAGCCTAAAAGAGCCTATAGATGCTTTTTTTGATCAGGTGATGGTCATGGTAGATGATGAGAAGATAAAAGCTAATCGTTTAGCATTATTGGTACGCTTGCAGGATTTATTGCAAGGTGTCGCCGATATTTCTCTGTTACAGCTCTCATGATGGATATTTCTATCGTAGGCTATGAGCATGAAAGCCTACGAGATAAAGCACAATCTCTTGCGGAATCACTTCATTTTACTTTAGACAAGGAGGCGAATCCTTGTCTTTTTGTGACAACAAAACGGCTGACTTTAAAAATTCCACACTTTTCTTTACTCTATCCTGAGCTGGAAGCGGCCAGCTGGAATAAGAGAAAACAAGAAGGAAAAAAACAAGGGTTAGTACGTGCATGTAAGCCTAGTTCGGGTTTGAAAATTATTGATACAACCGCAGGGTGGGGGAGAGATGCGGCTGTATTAGCCAGTTGTGGTGCGGAGGTGCTGATGATTGAGCGTCATCCAGTTATGGCTGCTTTATTAACTGATGCGTTGCGGCATAGCACTGAGCAACAACAGAAATTACCTTTATCGTTGCATCAGGGAAGTGCTTATGCATTTTTAGATGCTTTAAGGCCAGAGGATTATCCCGATGTAATTTACATCGATCCTATGCATCCTGAGCGGAGTAAATCTGCGTTGGTAAAAAAAGAAATGCAGGCTTTACAGCAAATGATTGGTGCAGATGAAGATGCCTTAGACTTAATTGGTATGGCGGTAAAACGAGTTAAGCAACGGGTTGTGGTTAAATGGCCGCAGAATAAGAAACCCTTATTAGCAGCAGATGCGTTTATTGTTGGTAAAACGATACGTTTTGATATTTATTTTGCTAGGTTCTGTGAAAATTTCTACCGCATCCATATGTGGGCTCCCGCCAAATGCAAAAATCCAGAAAAAGCGTAAGTAGTTTTATCAAAGCGAGAAAAAATTCTGCGAAAATGCTTCAATTTAGAGAAAAAAGCCTCGATTAGAAAGCGTTCCTTATAAAGTGCTTTATCTATTTCTCTGGTAACCGTTCACACAATGGCGTCAACTTAAGGATTTTTAAATAGAGTTGTAGGTTGGGCCTTGGCCCAACTGGTATCATCATAACCTATTGTTGGGCCAAGGCCCAACCTACGATTTTCCTTAACTTAATGACAGAGAGAAAGAGGAAATAGCCTTAAGTTGACGCCATTAACCGTTCACACGGGTTGCAAAACAGCTAAATTTTTTTGAGGAGAAGCCCACTGATGTAGGGCTTCAATAATAAATGCCAAGACGTCTGTAATCGTTCATCCATGGGCACAAGTTCGTACTGAAAAGTAGTTACTGGGGGCAACATTATTTCGGGAACGCAAACGGGCAGGTAAACGTTCACGTGAATGAGCGCTTGCGCGAGCTATTTAATTTTTTAATACTTCAAAATTGAGTGCGATTGCCATGGCTTTGGAACCTGGGTAGAAACCAACAGTTATAACCCAGGAGGACTGATCACTGACTTTTAACCAAATTCAGCTAACTCTTCTTTTAACCGCTTTTCTTCAAATAAATCTTCTATTTTTCTGCGTCTTTCTAATTTTGTAGAGGGATTTGCTTCTGTTGTTATCGTTGCACTGGCACTAAAATCTTCTTGATCATTTTCGTCTTCATCAAAACCGCGAGTACTCATAGCCACTCCTTAGCATTAGGTCCGTTTAATCCATTATAAAATAACAGAATTTAATCAGGAGGAGTAGTGAAATTTTTTAAGCATAGTCGTCTGAGAGAGTAAATTTGTGGTTCTCTTGCATTGAATCAAGAGAACCAAGAACTTGAAGGAAGTAACTCAAATTATTTAATCTGGTATTTTTCTTGCTCTTCGTCATCTTCTGGTATTGATTTCGTCTCAAGGCTTACGTTTTCTTGAGGTTTTTCTTTAGCTTTTTCTTCGCCTTTAAGTCTGAGCTCTTCCATTGTTTTTTTCATCGCAGCTAAATCATCTTTGTTGGATGCTTTTTGAATGGGTTTTATTCCTTCTAATTCTTTACGAATAGCTTCAGCCCGACTAAGAATTGCTTGAAGTTCATGTTCTCTACCTCTATACAGCTTTTCTTTAATTGAATCATACTTTCTACCGTCTTTTTCATCTTTTTCTATGGCATCAAAAGCAAGCAGCATTTTGCCGTTAACATTTAATCTAATTTTGTCAGGAGGAAATCCACATTTAAGTGCTGCTTCAAATGCTTGACGTGCTCTTTTTTCTGCTATTTCTTGATTGCCAAAGTCACTAAGGGTGAACATGATGCCATCTGCTCCTGAAGCACGTACTGTTTGTGCCAAAGTAAGCAAATCATCTTCTTCCTTATCTCGAAAGTAGTAGTAAGGACTAGTAATTCTTTTGTCTAGTGTTAATTCAAATACAGGCGGATCATAAGAAATTTTTTTGAGCGGATCTTTATATTTTTGCTTTATCTCCTTACCACCTAAGGTCTGAATAACCTCAAGTTGTTCTAATTTTACTGAAGTAATGGAGTATTTGTCTGGGGTCACATGCACTTGCAGTCTTTGATCAATAGCTTCCCCTAGTTTCATTTTGTTTTCAAAAGCAATACGCTCGATTATACGACGCATGTTTGCATTGTCTTTGTGCAAACTGGCGATGAGTAAAAATGCTTTTAATTCATTTTGAGAAGCATTATGAAGTTTATTAAGTGACTCTTGAGTGGATTTATCAAAATCAGCCAAGGCTTGCTTATGTTTTTCTTGCAAATCTTTTTGGATGCTCTCTTTTACATTCGGCAGTTGAGCATCAGAGACATTAAGCGCTTTTTTAATATTTTCCCTAAAAGCATTATCATCAGTAAATTTCTTTTCTAGACGCTGAATTTCTAGTTTTTGCTGGGCTTCAATTCCTTTTCTACCTTCATCGACAGTATATCTCATAGTATCAATAAGACTAGAAGCTTGACGCTCATTGGGTACCTTTTCAAGTAACTGTTTAAAAGTTCCTATATTTCCTTCATAAATATTTTGCGCTTTTTGATAATCATCTGATAATTGCAGTACTTCATTAAGACCAGATTGCACTGCATTGATAGCATTTTGTTTTTCTGGATTCTTGCTTTCTTTAAGTTTTTTGATTACATCAGATGGGGTAGTTGCATTTTCTAGATCCGAAAAATCCCCGGCTCTGTTTTTGGTATAGACGCTATATGCTTCAGCACTAAAGGTAGTGCCTTTGGGGAGGCCTATATTATGCTGATATTCTGTTAAGAGCGCCTGTTGGGCTTGTGGGGAGTAACGCTCTGGAAAAGGCATAGAATCACCTATGATTTTATTTATTGCAGCTCGTTCAGAAATCTTATTAGAATTGGAGTTACTGTACGATGGATCGGATAATAACATTTCTCGAACATACTGAAAAAAACTTGGCATAATTCTACCTCTAAAATATTAGTTTAGATAAATTATAGCATTATTCCATTAAGGTAGAATTAAGCTAAATGTGATTTCTAATAACTCTTGGGTGATATAATTATTGGAGAATTACCAAGCTGGAATAGCTGCATCTCCAAATAATTGTTTTGCTTTTTCTTTAACTTCTTCTGAATTCAGTGCCTTAACAAACAGCTCTAATTGTTCTTTTTTAGGACTGTCGCTGCGGATTACGATAACATTGGCATAAGGTGAATCTTTATCTTCTATAAATAAGGCATCATGAGAAGGAGATAATCCAGCGGGCAATGCAAAGGTTGTATTAATTACTGCGGCGTCAACATCAGGCAATACACGAGGCAATTGGGCGGCATCCATTTCTTTAAATAGGAAGTGATGAGGATTATCGGCAATGTCTTGTAAGCCAGTGTTATTAGTACTTTTTAGAGTAATTAAATGCCCTTTCTCCAACAATTGTAGGGCACGCATTTCATTGCTAGGATCATTAGGAATCGCAATTGTGGCGTTTTCAGGAAGATCTTTTAACTCTTTATATCTTTTAGAATAAATACCGACTGGGTACACAAAAGTTCTGCCAATAGGTTCAATAGTGTAATGATGCGCTGTGATGGCTGCTTGTAAATAAGGTAAATGTTGGTATACATTAGCATCTAAGCTGCCATCCTGCAACGCTTCATTAGGCAAATTGTAATCATTGAATGACACCACTTTAATATCTAAATTGTATTTATTTTTGGCTACTTCTTTAGCCGTTTCAATCAATTCAGTTTCTGGCCCAGCAATAGCGCCGATTACTAGTGTGTTTGATGATGGCTTATTACAAGCAACCAAGCTAAAAAGTAACACGATACAAGTTAAAATCCGCATTAATCACTCCAAAGTCAATAGTATATAAAATAGGTATCAGGTTAATGAGTACAGCGTTTCGCCAAATAATCACCAAACATTTGCATGAGTTGTACCATAATAATGAGTACAATTACCGTTGAGATCATTACTCCAGCATTAAAGCGTTGATAACCATAGTTAATGGCTAAGGTCCCTAAACCGCCAGCACCAACAGTACCTGCCATTGCTGAATAATTAACTAAGGTAATTGCTGTGACCGTAATGGCATGGATTAGCGCAGGTTTTGCTTCAGGTAATAAAATTTGAGTGATAATTTGCCTGGTGTTTGCTCCCATGGCATGTCCTGTTTCTATTAAACCCATAGGTAAGCTTTGATAAACATTATCTACGAGTCTAGCAAAGAAAGGGATGGCACCAATAGTAAGTGGTACTATGGCAGCATTTATGCCAATTGAGGTACCCACAATAAAACGGGTAAATGGAATAATGGCAACTAATAAAATAATAAAAGGGATAGAACGTGCCATATTAACCAGTATCGATAAAAACTTATGCACTCTTGGTTGTGATTTAATGTGATTTGATGAATAAAGCAGAGTTCCTAAGAGCAAACCAAAGATGACTGAAAATGCAGTACTGATTGCTACCATATATAGGGTTTCGCCGGTTGCTATTAATAAATCATATGCCATCGGGAAGGACATAACCTATAACCTCCACAGTTAATTTAGCTTGTTCACAGCGCTCAATAAATGCTTCCAAAAGAAATTGATGAGCGGTCAATTCTACTATTAAAACGCCGCAGGTCACTGTGTCGAAACGGTCAATATTGGCCAATAAGATATTGATGTCTAGGTTTAATTCACGGCTGGTTTGACTGATAAATGGTACTGTTGCTTCCTTTCCTTGGAAAAAAAGACGCAGAAGCGGTTGCTCGGTCGCATAAGAGGAAAGTTTATTGATAAGACATTCAGGAAGCTCGGGGCTAAGTTGTGCATAAAGCATGCTGCGTGCCACACTCTCTTTTTTAGTGAAAACATTTGCCAAAGCGGTAGTTTCAATCAATTTACCTTGTTCAATCACTGCCAAACGGTTACAGATTCGTTTTACTACATTCATTTCATGCGTGATTAAGACTATGGTAATTCCATATAAGAGATTGATTTTTTTAAGTAAGGTTAAAATAGAATCCGTTGTTTCTGGATCTAAAGCCGAGGTTGCTTCATCACAAAGTAAAATTTTGGGTGAGCAGCTTAGCGCACGAGCAATAGCTACGCGTTGTTTTTGGCCACCACTGAGCTGATTGGGGTAGGTGAATTTTTTATCGCTTAGATCAACAATGGGAAGTAATTCTTCAATTTTGTCGCGAATAGATTCTTCACTCATCCCTTGAATGCGCATGGGCAAAGCAATATTGTCATAAACAGTTTTGGAATGGAGTAGATTAAACTGCTGAAAAATCATAGCCATTTTATGGCGAGCAAAAGCTAAAGCTTTTGGCGTAAGAGTTATTAAATTTTGGCCATCTATGATTACATCGCCTGCATTGGGACATTCTAACAAATTAATGCATCGTAATAAAGTAGATTTTCCAGCTCCACTTTTACCAATGATACCGAAAATTTCCCCCTCCTGAATAAACAGATCAATGTCTTGCAACACGGGTTTACCAGAAAAGGATTTGCTTAATCCAATTAAATCAATCATCGCTATAACCTAAGATTATGTATTTTGCTTGCAATAATGGCTGGGGGGGAATGATAGAATACCCGCTTTAGCCGTGTTTTCAAAAAAGTAGCTTTTTTGAGCGTCCGCAAGCTGAATTTCAAATCAACGCTGTTTTGAAGTATACACAAACTATTAGTTTAAACAAAGATGTATTTGTTACTTACATCATGATTTTTTAATTCAATTCATTGTTCAAAGAGTTATATCTAATAGTTTATTTTAATCTTTTAATTCAGAACGGTTTTTAAAATAATCTAAAGCCTTGGGATTGGCTAGAGATTGGAGATTCTGAACTTCTTCGCCGTGTACTATTTGTCTTACTGCTATTTCAACAATTTTACCACTAATTGTGCGTGGAATATCTGTGACTTGTAGTATTTTCGCAGGCACATGCCTTGGTGAAGCGTTTTGACGAATAGTCGTACGAATTTTATTGCTCAACCCTTCATCAAGCGTGATGCCTTCACGTAATTTAACAAATAAAACTATGCGTACATCATCTTGCCAATCTTGGCCAATGACAATACTATCTAGTACTTGATCTATTTTTTCTACTTGGCGATAAATTTCTGCAGTGCCGATACGGACACCACCAGGATTGAGTACGGCATCAGAACGTCCATAAATTATAAGACCATGATGTGTGGTAATTTCTGCAAAGTCACCATGCGCCCAAACATCAGGGAAATGTGTAAAATAAGCCTGTCGGTAAGCCTCGCGCCCCTTATCATTCCAAAAGCCTATGGGCATGGAAGGAAAGGGCATAGTGCATACGAGCTCACCACGAGTTTCTTTGACAGAAAGGCCTTTTTCATTAAACACTTCGACTGCCATGCCTAAACCTAAGCATTGTAATTCACCACGATACACTGGAAGCATTGGATTCCCTAGTGCAAAGCAGGAAATAATATCTGTTCCTCCGGAAATAGAGCTTAGTTGTAAATCATTTTTAATTTGTTCATAGACATAATCATAATTTTTCGGTAGCAAAGGTGAGCCTGTAGAAAGAATACAGCGTAAATGGCTTAAATCATGATCTTCTTTTGGTTTAACTCCTGCCTTCTCAATGGAGGAGATGAATTTGGCGCTGGTACCAAAAACGGTAACTTTTTCCTCTTCAAGTAATTGAAACATGCGATTGCTATTGGGGTAAGTTGGTGAGCCTTCGTATAAGGTAATGGTTGTACCAAGTGCTAAGGCAGAAACAGTCCAGTTCCACATCATCCAACCACAGGTAGTATAAAAGCATAAATTATCTTTGGCCTGCAGAGAGCAATGTAAACCAAGTTCTTTGATGTGCTGGAGTAACGTACCTCCTGCGCCATGGATAATACATTTAGGTTTGCCGGTAGTTCCTGAAGAAAACATAATATATATCGGATGCTCAAAAGGCAGAGAAACAAACTCGCATTCTTTTGCAGGACGGATAAAATCATCCCAATGCTTCGCTTTAGGCAAGTTTTGAATTTCTATGTCTTCATGGATGTTTGGGCAGATGATAAGCTGTTTTAAAGTAGGAATAGCTTCATTGATTTGTTTAATTTTTTCATTAGCATCGAATTTTTTGCCGTTATATTGATGCCCATCGCAAATAAATAAAATTTTAGGATCGACTTGTCCAAGACGATCAATTGCTGCCTGGACTCCAAAATCAGGAGAGCAAGAAGACCAAATTGCTCCCAAAGAGGTGGTGGCGAGCATGGCAATGATTGTGTATTGTGTATTAGGCATCAGAGCGGTTACGCGATCGCCTTGAATTACTCCGGCTGCTTTGAGTCCTTCGGCACATTGTGCTACTTCAGTATACAGTTGTTTATAATTTAATTCATGGCGTTCATTATTTTCGTTTAAACTAACCAGTGCAGGATGCTCATCTCGACGTGATAAAAGTTTTTGCGCAAAATTAAATTTAGCGCCAGAAAACCAATGCGCTTCCATCATTTCGCTGTAATAATTGAGTATTTGGTGAGGTGGAGTATCAAACTTTAAATGAAAAAATTCACAAAGTGTTGGCCAAAAAGAATCAGGATGTTTGATTGACCAAGTGTAAAGATCTTGGTAATTGTCAAAAATTTGGCAATGTTTCTGAGCGGCAAACTCCATAAAATGCCACATCCGGCTATTTTGTGGGTGTTTAGGTTTCCATACAAGTTCACTCATTTTATTCTCTCTTTTATAGTAATGCAGCCTGTTTGTTGCTTCATTGCATACAGGACATAATAATTATTTCCCATTAATGATATGGATTTGCCAATAAGGCATTAGCAACTTTTGATTGATTTTTGCGACCTAAAATCTTACAAATTTTATCGCCAGCAGCTACGATTTTAAATACATCGATACCTGTTTCAATCCCTAAGCCATGCATTAAATATAAAACATCTTCAGTGGCCACATTTCCTGTTGCACCCAAAGCATAAGGGCAGCCTCCTAAACCAGCTACTGTACTGTCAAAGCGGTGCACTCCATAACTTAAGGACGTATAAATATTGGCAATTGCTTGCCCATAAGTATCATGAAAATGCATGGCAAGTTGGTTTAAGGATAAATGGTTGAGTACTTTATCAAGAAGTAGTTTAGTTTGTTGCGGTGTGCCTACGCCTATAGTATCGCCAAAGGAAATTTCATCTACACCTAAATCCAATAATTTTTCTGTTACGGTAACTACTTGTTGTGGAGGAATGTTACCCTCATAGGGACAACCTAAAACACAAGAAATATAACCGCGTACTTTAATATTATTGATATTAGCCAATGCTATCACTGGCTTAAAACGGTTAATGCTTTCTTCAATAGAACAATTGATATTGCGCTGATTAAATGACTCGCTTGCAGCAGTAAACACGGCAATCTCTTTAACTCCAACTTCCATGGCACGATTCATGCCGAGCTCGTTGGGAACTAAAGCGGAGTAATGTATTGACGGTACTTTATTAATAGCACGAAAGACTTCATCATGATCTGCCAATTGTGGAATTGCCTTTGCAGATACAAAACTGGTCACTTCAATATATTCTAGTCCGGTTTGGCTTAAAGCATCGATGAGTTCAATTTTGTGTTTTGTGGCAACAAAAGCAGACTCATTTTGTAAGCCATCACGAGGTCCTACTTCAATAATTGTCACGTGTTGCGGATAATCCATATTTATCTCTTCGTTATACTATGAGTTTTCGTCTACCAATGACAACAATTCTTGCCCCTCATTAACCTGAGAGCCTACCGAATAGAATATTTCTGATAAGATGCCATCAGAAGGTGCATGGATGGTATGTTCCATTTTCATGGCTTCAAGCACAACCAGACGCTCACCTGCTTTTACTTTATCGCCGATATTTTTTAGTATAGCAACTACTGTGGCAGGCATGGGTGCAGTTAATTGCCCTTTATGGGTAGTGGCATGGGCGCCCAGAGTATTCCAATTAAAGCGCTCAATCGTGACTTGTCCTTGAGGTAAATATAAGATTAAACGCTCATGGTGATTATCAATGTTAGCTTGATATTTTTGCCCATTTATCCATAAAACCAACTGTTCTGAATGCAATTTGGCATGTATGTGGTGTTCTTGTTCGTGAATATGTACGGTGAACTCGCTGGTACTGATGGGATTGATTAAGGCCTCAATGACTTCATCTTCTTCATGATAGCGACAAATCCAATTGCTTGTTTTTTGTGATTGCCAGGCAAATGTATCTCGCAATAATGGATCTTGAATGGCGGTTACGGTTGCTAAATAATCAAAACTAACTGCTATAAGAAGAGCTAATTGTTTATCGGGAAGCACAATATCAATTTTTTCCGTGTTTAAAAAATCAGTGCTCAATTGCGCTTGACAGAATTTAGGGTGCTGACAAATTGCTTGCAAGAAGGGTATATTAGTTTTTAAACCCCCAATAAAATAATATTGCAATGCTTGTTGCATGCGTTGTAATGCTTCATCACGATTCTCTCCCCAGCTAATAAGTTTGGCAATCATTGGGTCATAATACATGGTAATTTGAGATGATTTACTGACTCCAGTATCAATACGTATTCCATCGCCCGTAGGTTCTTTCAGAAAATTAATTTGTCCAATTGAAGGCATGAATCCATTAAAAGGATCTTCAGCATAAATTCTGCATTCCAGTGCATGGCCATGTGCTTGGATTTGTTCTTGGCGCAAAGGCAAAGGTTCATTGGCTGCGATTTTTAACTGCCAAGCAACCAAGTCAATTCGGGTAATCATTTCCGTAACCGGATGTTCTACTTGCAAGCGTGTATTCATTTCCATAAAGTAGAAGTGTTCCTCATGATCTACGAGAAATTCTACTGTTCCGGCACCTCTGTATTTAATGGAGCGAGCAACCTCACAGGCTGCAGTTGCTAATTTTTGGTGCAGAGCAAGGGATAAATTCGGGGCAGGTGCTTCTTCAATGATTTTTTGGTGGCGGCGTTGAATGGAACAATCACGTCCGAAGAGGTGTACTACATTATCATGGTTATCTGCCATAATCTGCAATTCGATATGGCGTGGGTGCTGCACTAATTTTTCAATAATCATGGTATCATCAGCAAAGCTTGCCATGGATTCCCGTTTTGCACCTGCTAGAGCGGTGCTAAATTCTGATTCCGCAAAAACAGTACGCATTCCTTTACCACCGCCACCGTTGGCTGCTTTAAGCAAAACTGGGAAGCCAATTTTTTTCGCTTCTGCCAATAATTTTTCTTCTGATTGCTCGCTGCCGTGATAGCCAGGAGTTAGAGGCACATTTGATTTTTCCAATAATTGTTTGGCTAATTGTTTTGAGGCCATTGCTTTCATGGCTGCGACTGGGGGGCCGATAAAAATAATTCCTGCTTCTTGACAGGCTTGAGCAAATTCAGGATTTTCAGATAAAAAGCCATAACCGGGATGGATGGCTTGGGCCTCACTTTTCTTAGCGGCTTGGATAATGGCTTCAATATTCAAATAACTGTCTTTTGCAGCCGCATTGCCTACACAATAAGCAGTGTCTGCACGATGCACATGCATACTGTCTTTATCAACTGTAGAGTAAATAGCAACAGTATGAATGCCCATAGAACGTGCAGTTTTAATGATTCTGCAAGCAATTTCACCACGGTTAGCAATAAGAATTTTATTAAACATGCAATCCTCTAGTTCCAGTTGGGTGTTTCTTTATTTAAAAATGCTTTTAAGCCTTGTTGTCCTTCCGCAGAGACTCTTTTTTTCGCGATTAATGCAGCAGTGTAGTGAACTAATTGTTTATCAATAGTTTGGTGAGCAACATAGGTAGCCAATTTTTTTGAGGCACTTACTGCTTCTGGGGCATTTTTACTGATTTGTTGGGCGTAATTTAGGGTAAATTCCAATAAATGATCTTCAGATACGCAATAATGAATCAGATTTAATGCCAAGGCTTTGGCTGCATCAAAAATTTCAGCACTCATAAATAAAGCTTTAGCGTTGCGCTCGCCAATTGCGTTAATCACATAAGGACTGATTACTGCTGGAATTAATCCTAGTTTTACTTCCGAAAAACAAAAGTGTGCTGAGTTGGTTGCAATACTGATATCACAAGCAGCAGCAAAGCCAGCACCACCACCAAAAGCAGAACCATGTACCATGGCGATTGTTGGCTTGGGGCTTTGGTTTAGGGTATACATCAATTTACCTAAAACTAAAGCATCCTTTAAGTTTTCTTCTTCGCTAAACCGTGCCATGTCTTGCATCCAAGCTAAATCGGCGCCCGCTGAAAAATGTTTGCCATTTGCTTTCAGGATAATAACGCGTACTTGTGTAGAAGCAATTGCTGCATCAAGTTGGTTTTGCATTTCAGTTAATAAATGATGATTAAAGGCATTGTGTTTTGCTACTCGGTTTAAGGTGAGTAAACACAGACGGTCTTGAATTTCGTATAATAAGTCGCTCACGTTTTGTCCTTTACATGCGAAACACGCCAAAGCGTGTTGACTTTGTTGGAGTATTTAAGGCTGCGGATAAGCCTAATCCTATAATTTTTCGTGTATCTTGAGGGGCAATTACCCCATCATCCCATAATCGCGCACTGGCATAATAAGGGTTACCCTGAGCCTCATATTGAGAACGTATTTGTTGTTTAAATTGCTCTTCTTCTTCAACAGGCCAATTTTGTTCTTGCTTACTGAGTTTATCGCGATTAACCTGAGCTAACACATTTGCTGCTTGCTCTCCACCCATGACGGAAATGCGGGCATTAGGCCATGACCAGATAAAACGTGGCGCATAGGCACGGCCGCACATGGCATAATTGCCGGCGCCAAAACTACCACCGACGATGACCGTAAATTTGGGGACATTGGCATTAGCCACGGCGGTAACCATTTTGGCACCATGCTTGGCAATTCCTGAGGCTTCATATTTAGAACCAACCATAAATCCAGTAATGTTTTGTAAGAAAAGCACAGGGACTTGGCGTTGACAGCAAAGCTCAATAAAATGACTGCCTTTAAGTGCGCTTTCACTAAACAAAATACCATTATTAGCAACAATGCCAATAGGGTAGCCATAAATATGAGCAAAGCCACAAACAAGGGTAGTACCATAAAGTGCTTTAAACTCATCAAACTCAGAGCCATCGACAATACGAGCGATGATTTCATGGATGTCAAATGGTTTACGAGGATCAGCTGGAATAATGCCATTTAATTCTTTAGCATCATAAAATGGCTCTATGGTTTCTATGCGTTTGATTTGTAATGGTTTGCAGCGATTTAAATTGGCTACTGCAGCACGAGCCAAATGCAGAGCATGGGCATCATTTTCGGCATAGTGATCCGCGACCCCTGAATGGCGGCAGTGTACTTCAGCACCGCCTAATTCCTCAGCACTAATTATTTCACCAGTAGCTGCTTTAACGAGTGGTGGGCCGCCAAGAAAAATGGTCGCCTGGTTTTTTACCATGATGGATTCATCTGCCATAGCAGGAACATAAGCGCCGCCAGCAGTGCAAGAACCCATGACTACCGCAATTTGTGGAATATTCTGTGCTGACATTTGTGCTTGATTAAAGAATATTCGTCCAAAGTGATCGCGATCTGGAAATACTTCATCTTGCAACGGTAAAAATGCACCACCAGAATCTACTAAATAGATGCAGGGGAGATTATTTATTTGCGCAATTTCTTGCGCTCGTAAATGTTTTTTAACGGTTAAGGGATAGTATGTACCGCCTTTAACTGTGGCATCATTAATTACGACGACACATTCCATACCGGCAACCCATCCAATTCCAGTAATAATACCCGCGGCAGGAACCACATCGTCATAGACTTGAAAAGCAGCAAGCTGTGATAATTCAAGAAAGGGGCTTCCAGGGTCCAATAATTGCTGTAAACGCTCTCTAGGCAATAGTTTTCCATGCTTTAAATGTTTGGAGCGTGCTTTTTCATCACCACCTAAGGCAATGTTTTGTAAGTGCTTATGTAACTCATTAACCAGTATTTGCATGGTAGACTGATTTTCTTTGAATTCTTGACTTTCAGTGTTGATTTGACTGATTAATTTGGCCATGCCTTAATCCTTACCGTGCTAAAATGTCGCTTAAAACAATGATTGTCCATAAAGTCCAGGTGATTGCGATAAAATGAGGCATATCTTTGCCTTTAATTGCTTTATAAATAAGCGCTGGTACGGCAGTAATAATTACTGGCAAAATGGTCAGAACTAAAATTTTGCGAATCACTAGCCCCCAGCCAGTGTGACTGAATATTGGGGTGAGTTTGATATTCACATAAGTGAAAAACATATCGATATAAACAACAAGAAGATGAGCGTATTTTGCGAAAATAACTACCAAGATGCTGAACACCAGGTAGACAAGGCTTTGTCGTAGCATGTACATCCTTTATTTTTATTATGTCTAAGTCGGGCCTGGCTTTACTACCATTGAATTAAAAGTGTTAAAGACAAAACTCTTAACCTAATGGCAGTAAACCATGTCGATTTTTACATTAATTCAATGGCCATGGCGGTTGCCTCACCACCACCAATACATAATGAGGCAATACCGCGTTTTTTACCTTGATGTTTCAGGGCATGAATTAAAGTTACTAAAATACGTGCACCAGAAGCACCAATTGGATGGCCTAAGGCACAAGCACCACCGTGAATATTAACTTGTTCTGGATTTAATTCAAGCTGAGTGATTGCTGCCATTGCAACTACAGCAAATGCTTCATTAATTTCGTACAGATCCACATCACCTTGGTGCCACCCGGCTTTATTCATTACCTTGCGTATGGCATCAATTGGTGCTGTGGTAAACCATTGTGGTGCTTGAGCATGGCTTGCATGAGCAACGATGCGAGCAATAGGACGAATGCCGCGTTTTTCAGCTTGAGCTGCAGTCATTAAAATTAAGCTGGCAGCACCATCAGAAATTGAACTGGAGTTCGCTGCAGTTACAGTACCATCTGCTTTAAATGCAGGTTTTAAAAGAGTGATTTTTGCTAATTTGCTTGCATCTGGGCCTTCATCAACAGAGATAGTGACATCACCTTTACGTGAGTTTACAGTTACAGGAACAATTTCTTCAGCAAAGGCACCCGTTTCAATTGCACTTAAAGCCTTTTTCATGGATTGTTCAGCATAAGCATCTTGTTGTTCTCTGGTAAATTTAAAATGTTCTGCGGTTGTTTCAGCAAAACAACCCATTAATTGGCCAGGAGTATAGGCATCTTCAAGCCCATCCAGAAACATATGATCTTTGATTTCACCATGACCTAAGCGGTATCCTGCACGTGCTTTTTGCAGTAAATAGGGAGCATTAGTCATGCTTTCCATACCGCTGGCAAGAATGACATTGGCAGAGCCTGCTTTGATTAAATCATGAGCAAGCATGACTGCCTTCATACTAGAACCACACATTTTATTGATGGTTGTTGCCCCCGCAGCATCAGGAATACCTGCTTTGAGTGCTGCTTGCCTTGCTGGAGCCTGGCCAATTCCTGCTTGTAATACACAACCACTGATTACTTCTTCAATCTCTGCAGGATTGATTCCTGCTTGTGCTAATGCGGCAATGTGGGTAAAGGCATTTAATTCTGGAGCTGAAAAGGCAGATAAATTGCCTAGTAAACCACCCATAGGTGTTCTTTTGGCTGCAACAATTACAATCTCATTTTGATTCATTTACTATTTCCTTATTCAGTTTCTTTAAAAAGTTCACGTCCAATAAGCATTCTTCTGATTTCTGAGGTGCCTGCTCCAATTTCATACAGTTTAGCATCACGTAATAGACGCCCTGTTGGATATTCATTGATGTATCCATTGCCACCAAGAATTTGTAGTGCTTGCAAGGCCATTTGTGTTGCTTTTTCTGCTGTGTATAAAATTACACTTGCAGCATCCTTACGACTTACTAATCCTGCATCACAGGCCTTAGCGATGGCATATAAATAGGCTCTGCTTGCGCCGAGATCCGTGTACATATCCGCAATTTTACCTTGGATGAATTGAAATTCGCCAATTGGTTGGTCAAATTGTTTGCGTTCATGCACATAGGGTAAGACTACATCCATACAGGCTTGCATGATGCCAACAGGTCCGGCTGCCAAGATAGTGCGTTCGTAATCAAGACCGCTCATTAAAACGTTAACCCCTTGATTCATCTGCCCCAAAACATTCTCAGCAGGTACCTTGCATTGTTCAAAGACCAATTCGCAGGTATTTGAACCGCGCATCCCTAGTTTGTCCAGTTTTTGAGCTGTCTTAAATCCTGGCATTCCTTTTTCAATCAGGAATGCAGTAATGCCTTTACTGCCTGCTTGTTTGTCTGTTTTGGCATAAACCACTAAAATATCCGCATCCGGGCCGTTAGTAATCCACATCTTGGTACCATTAAGAATAAATTGATTCTCTGAAGTTTCGGCGTGTAATTGCATGCTGACAACATCTGAACCTGAGTTGGATTCGCTCATAGCTAGAGCACCCACATATTCTCCAGATATAAGTTTAGGCAAATATTTTTGTTTTTGCGTACGGTTTCCATTTAAAAAAATTTGGTTCACGCATAAATTGGAATGAGCACCGTAACTTAAACCAATAGAGGCAGAAGCGCGAGAAATTTCTTCCATGGCAATTGCATGCGCTAGATAGCCCATATTGGCACCACCATATTCTTCGCTCACGGTAATACCTAATAGCCCCATTTCTCCAAGTTTGCGCCATAAATGATTAGGAAAAGTATTGGTTTCATCAATTGCTGCAGCTATAGGGGCAATTTCAGTGCGGGCAAATTGACGAACACTATCACGCAATAGATCATAGGTTTCGCCCAAAAGATAGTTTGGCCCAGTATACATAGGTAACTTCCTGTGATTTTTTGTAAATACTTTAGACTATACCTCATCAAATTGAACTTGCAACCAGAATTTAGATTCTGTGATAATTTAGTTACTTATATTCTGTAATAGCAATACTGTCGCCGTCAAAAATTGTACTTCCTGCGGCCATGATATGTATATTTCCTTGATTGTACATTTTTTACATTATTTTTTTAAAAGCTTCTTTACCTGATTTAAAAAATCGCCTAATCTTAAACCAACGTTTAGGGGTAACATTTTAGACATTTAGGAGAGTCGCTTATGCGAAAATTAGTACTCTGGGGACACGGTGTTGATGAGTATCGTGAGATGTTTGATTTGTCTCAAGAGGATATGAGTTCCCGGATTTTAGAATACGGATGCGGCCCAAGCGCTGTGAATACACAGCAATTTCATGAAGCACACAAAGCAGTTAGTTGTGATCCCTTATTTGTTTTAGATAAAGATACCTTATTATCTAAATCAGTGATGATTTTTGCCCAAATGGTCGATGAAGTTCGCCAGGCACAGCATCAATTTGATTTCAGTCGTATAGGAAGTTTAGAGCAACTTATTGAGCAGCGCAAAAATGGAATGAAACAGTTCTTTGCTGATTATGAGCAAGGCAAGAAAGAAGAGCGTTACTACGGAGCTGCTGATTATCACTTACCTTATCCTGATTTTTCTTTTGACTATGCACTTAGCGCCCATTATTTATTCGCTGATTTGGAGAATCAATCGATTGATTTTCATGTGCAGATAATTCGTGAGTTAGCACGTGCGGCCAAAGAAGTACGAATTTTCCCTTTAATCGATTGCAATGGAAAAACTTCAGAGTTTTTAAATCCAGTGCTTTTACACCTGCAACGGGAAAATTACGGTGTTGAAGTTAGAGAAGTAGATTACCATTTACATAAAGCAGAAAATGCCATGCTGCGAGTATGGGCTCAGAAGTGTGATGTTTAATATGTATTCTGTTGTACGCCCTTTATTGTTTTCTATGGATGCAGAAAGGGCACATTCCTTTAGCTTAGCTGCCTTACATTATTTACCTCAAATCTGTTTTAAACCAATTTCTACTAATACAGTTCATTCTATGGGCCTGCAATTTCCTCATGCAGTAGGTTTGGCTGCGGGCCTGGATAAAAACGGCGAACATTTGGATGCTTTAGCCAAATTAGGCTTTGCTTTTATTGAGTTAGGAACGGTAACACCAAAACCACAGGTTGGTAATCCCAAGCCACGTTTGTTTCGTATTCCTCAAGCTCAGGCCATTATCAATCGTATGGGATTTAATAATCAGGGTGTGGATGCATTAATTGCTCATGTACAGCGCGCTAGATATCAAGGTGTGTTAGGGATCAATATTGGCAAAAATAAGGATACACCTTTGGATAAGGCGGTAGAAGATTATCGTTATTGTTTACAAAAGGTTTATCCATATGCTTCTTATATAACAATTAATATTTCATCGCCCAATACTCCTGATTTACGTCAATTACAACAAAGAGAGTATTTTTCTAACTTACTGAAGCAATTAGTGGCAGAACAGAATCAATTAGCACAAAGACATCAACATGATGTTCCTTTGGTTGTTAAGATTTCTCCTGATGAAGATCCAGAAACGTTAAAACAAATGACAGATGTCATTTTAACTCAGGGGATTGCTGGCATTATTGCGACCAATACAACCTGTAGTCGTGAAGGAGTTAATCATTTGCGTCATGGTGATGAATCAGGAGGCTTAAGTGGTCGGCCGGTGCACGAATTATCTTTGCAGTGTTTACGTTTGTTAAAACGTTATGTGGGCGATGCAGTTACTTTAATAGGCGTTGGAGGCATTGATAGTTGTGAGAGTGCCCAAGCTAAATTAGAAGCCGGCGCATCTTTAATTCAGATTTATAGTGGTTTGATTTATCAAGGGCCACAGCTTGTTCGTGACTTAGCAGTTGGACTAAATAGAAAATGAAATGTATTACCAAGGAAATGGCAGCAAAAATGGAAGGGTGCATTAAACAAACTCATATTGAAGTAACAAAGCAGTATGAGCACGGGCGTTTCTTGGAGCTTAGTGGCGGTGCAGCCTGTTTTTCGGGTTTTGATTCGTATTTATCACAGGTAGTAGGTTGGGGCTTTGCTACTTTGCCTAAACAGTTTAAATCTGAAATTGAGCAGATAGAACACTTTTATAAAAAACATCAACATCAGCGAGTAGATATTGAGTTATGTCCCTTCATTGGAAATGATTTACCGATTTTTTTAAGTCAACGCGGTTATCAGATCAGTGAAATGAATAATGTTTCTGCCTTGAGTTTAAATACTTATCGATCAGTGGATGTGAAAGAAAAGCAATTTATGATTCGCAAAGTGCAAGCAGATGAATTAAAGACTTGGGCAATGCATGTTGCGCTGGGGTTTGGCTATCCTGAAGCACAAGAACAATTTTATCGTTACGTACAAGCCAATGGTGTGCATACTTTTGCTGTTTATAAACAAGAAGAAATGGTTGCTGGGGCTGTCATTGCTATGTATGGCGAGTTGTGTGATTTGGGAGTCACTAGTACATCGCCTGCGTACCGAGGGATGGGATTACAAAAGAAATTGTTACAAGCTCGGTTGAATTTTGCGCAAGAACACGGGCTGTCTTGGGCCATTGTGACTACAGAGCCTGGTACGATTTCGGACGCAAATGTACAAAAAATTGGATTTCAGTGCGTTTATACACGGATTAAGATGACCTTGGAGCGTTAATTTGTTTATAGATAGAGGTTAAGATTAAATTAGCACTTCTGACCAATAAGAGGTACAATTCGTCCCATTTGCTAGCAAAACAAGTCCCAGTTGATGAAAAAGAAACTCACAGTTAAAACCAGCATCTTATATAAACGCCTGCTTTCTTATGTCAAACCGTTTTGGCCAATCTTGGTTTTAGGCATTGGTGCTAATATTCTTTACTCATTAATTGATGCTGGGTTTACCTACATGATGCGTCCCTTTTTTGATAAAGGATTTATCAATATCGATATGGGTTTCATTAAAAAAATCCCTTACATCGTATTGGTTGGTATTACTCTAAGAGGCCTAGTCAGCTCTCTTGGTAGTTACTGTATGACTTGGGTTGCGCGTTCTGTGGTTAAGGTATTGCGTGAAAAAGTATTTAATCACGTGCTACGATTACCTGCTGATTTTTATGATGAGGCAACTTCCGGCCAATTACTTTCGAAAATTCTTTATGATGTTGAGCAAGTAGCGCAAGTAAGTGCCGAAGCACTAACTGATTTTGTCCAGAATACCTGTCTCATTATGGGCTTACTTACCGTAATGATGGTAATTTGTTGGCAACTGTCCTTAATGTTTTTACTTACCATCCCGTTTGTCGGAATTATTGTTAATTATACCAACAAGAGAGTACGTCGCATCAGTCATAAAGTACAAAAAACTATGGGTGAGGTGACGGAAATTGCTAGTGAGGCCATTGATGGTTATCGCGTGGTGCGCATCTTTGGTGGTATTGATTATGAATCTGGAAAATTCGGCAAAGCTATTGAACGCTCACGACAAAATGACATGAAAGTTGCTGTGAGTAAAGCCATTAATGTCTCTGGGGTACAGGTTGTCATTGCCATTGGGATTGCTGTCATTATTGCTGCGGCCATTCAATTGTCTACTCTAGTCATTATTTCAGCAGGCTCGTTTTTAGCCATTATTGCCGCAATGTTGCAATTGATTAAACCGATGAAAACATTAACCACTTTAAATGCCGTTATCCAAAAAGGACTCGCTGGTGCTGAAAGTGTATTTAACCTTTTGGATAAGCCAATCGAAAAAAATGCAGGAATTGTGCTGCCAACTCGAGCAAGAGGAGATATTGAATTTAAAAAAGTTTCCTATGCTTATCGACAAGGCCAGGAAGTATTGCATGCTGTAAGTTTTACAATAGAAGCAGGTAAAACGGTTGCCCTGGTAGGGCACTCAGGAAGCGGTAAAACCACCATCGCCAGCTTATTACCGCGTTTTTATGAAGTAGTTTCAGGAGAAATTACGCTTGATAATACGCCAATAAACCACATAAGCCCTGTCAGTTTGCGCGAACAAATGGCGTTGGTAAGTCAGCATGTGACTTTATTTAATGATACTTTAGCCAATAATATTGCCTATGGACGTCATGATGTGACTCGTGAGCAAATGATTCATGCGGCAAAATTAGCTTTTGCCGATGAGTTCATTAGTAAATTGCCTCAAGGTTATGACACACGGGTTGGTGAAAATGGGGTACTCTTATCGGGTGGTCAGCGTCAGCGAATCGCTATTGCGCGCGCTATTTTAAAAGATGCACCGATTTTAATTCTTGATGAGGCTACTTCTGCATTGGATAGCGAATCAGAACGCTACATTCAAATCGCTTTGGAAGAGGTGATGAAAAACCGAACTACTTTAGTTATTGCACATCGCTTATCAACTATTAAAAATGCAGATAAAATTATTGTGATGCAGCAAGGGGAAATTGTCGAACAGGGGACCCATCAAGAGCTTATGAATTTACAAGGATATTATGCACAACTTCATGGAGTGCAACAGACGAATATGATGCATGAGGAACTATTAATTTGATCTCTTCATTCTTGAATAATTTATGGTATGGAAACCATCTTCTTCAATGGATTCTTAGTCCTTTTTCATTAGTCTACCATCATATCGTCTTTATAAGGCGTTGGTTTTTGCAGCGTTTTTTACAAGTGAAATGTCCAGTACCCTTGATTGTTGTTGGTAATATTAGTGTTGGTGGCGTAGGAAAAACGCCTCTGGTGATTGAGTTAGCAAAAAAACTCCAGGAAAAAGGATTAAAGGTAGGGATTGTTAGTCGTGGTTATGGGGCTCGCATAGACAATTTTCCTTATGAAGTGCAACAAGATGATGCCGCAACTCAAGTGGGTGATGAACCTTTATTATTAGCACAAAGAACACAATGCCCTGTAGTGATTGCGCCTAAACGACTTGATGCTGTACGTTATCTTTTAGAAAAACATCACAGCCAAATCATTGTTAGTGATGATGGTTTACAGCATTATCGTATGGGACGGGCAATTGAAATTGTTGTGATTGATGGTACAAGAGGGTTAGGGAATGGATTTTGCTTGCCTGCGGGCCCTTTACGCGAACCTGTACAACGGTTACAGGATGCTGATTTTATTGTAGTTAATTCCGGAACATGGAAAAATGCATATCCTATGGCTTTAACTCCTGGTAAAATAACGCAATTAACAACTGGTATTGAAATAGAAGCTGGTACATTTAAAGGTCGATGGGAGGCCATCGCTGCAATTGGCAATCCGCAACGTTTTTATTCCACTTTAAACCAAATAGGGATAGAATTCGATACCTGCTCTTACCCGGATCATTACCAGTTTAAACCCCATGACTTGGATTATGTGCAATCACCCATTATCATGACGGAAAAAGATGCAGTGAAGTGCCAAGCGTTTGGCACGGATAATATGTATTATTTACCTGTAAATGCAGTATTGGATGATGCATTTTGGAACGCATTGTGGTCACATCAACAGTTAAAAGGTTATTGCTAATTATGTTGCCTATTCGATCTTGTGCTTTTTTATTTGGGATAATTTTTTTCATCAGTGCCCCTTTGTTTGCAACCGAACTTTTAGAAGCGAAGCCTGAGGTACTACAACTGGTAGAACCTTCTGTTGGTAGTTGGACTTTTTCGGGCATGGTGAATAATGAAAGCGGTGATAAATACGGTTATTTTTTTGAAATGCAGCGTCAAGGAACTGATTTTCATACTAAAGCTGCCTTGATTGATGGGCAGACAAATCAGTTAGTATTTTATTACGAAGGCGATGAAAAAATCGTACCAAGCATTCCCTTTGATTGGCACGTGGGGCGTTCTTTTTTGCGTTTTAATCCTATTAATGACAGTTGGATCTTTGGAGTTAAGGGCAAAGATAAAAAAGGATTTAATTTTAAAGTGGACATGCTAAAGCAAGACAATCACCGCAATGAAACGTTAGTGTTACGTCCTGGTGTCCAATTGCAAGCTTTGCAGACAAGTCAATTAAATGGTCATGTGCAAGTAGATGATAAAGAGCAATTTGTTACCGGTAATAAAACTTGGTTTGGCAAGTTAGTATTGAGTGATGGTCAAAAAGATACACACGATGTCAGTACTGCTTTTTGCCGTTTGAATGATGATAATGGCTTTTATTCTGCAAATCTTAAAGAAAAAGATGCGACCAGTGCAGCTATTGCTGGTTGGTTGGATCCTGCGGGTAATCGCATAAAAATGTCACAATTTGTTTCGATTAAGTCTTTAGATAAGAAGCAAAGTGTTTTGCATATAGGTTTGCCTAAATTAACTTTAAAATTATTGAATACCTTAAAATCAGATAATCCTTCTCATTCAATTGCTGGTTTTTCTAAAGAAAGTAAAGGAGCTTTTTGTTTTGTGACGGAACACAGCTTTAAGGAACATGCTACGGTATAAATAATATTTCTAAGATAACACTCGAGAAAGTACTTCAAATTCAAACCATTCAGAAAATAAATTAAAAGAGCGCTTTTCTGGCCAAAGTTTCTCATCCTTAATAAACTGTTCCAATTCAAATTCTAACATAGGGGCTGCTTTTTTCACCAAAAATTCAGTACATTTGTTCACAGAATCTACGGATTGTGGTAGCAAATAAACGGTTGCATCTCGTTCAAGAAGAGAAAAATCGAGTTGCTCTATTTGAGTTGGCAATTCAAATTTGGAAATAAAAATCTTTTTTAGCCACGTTTTTATTGCTGGTTTTGGTTTGACTACAATAAGATATTGTTGTTTAACATTCATATGTTCTCCAGGCAATTTCGATAGTCAATAACTGTTGTATGAACTTCCACATCAAAATATTGATACAGTAACTCAAGATCAAAACGAGGAGGCCACAGTGTTTCATCCGTTGTCCAACGTGAAAACTCGCTTCTCAAAATTTGTTCTACATGGCTAACCATATAAAGGGTAAATACTTCTGATGATTGGCCGTTCGGAATTATTAATACGGTTATTCCTGAGGAAATTTCCTCAGTATTTGTTGGCATTTTTTCTTCAAGTGATAAAGTAACTTCGGTTACCCAAGCATAAAAGATTGATTTAGGACGTAATATAACAACAGCTAATTCCTTATTTCTTTTCATGATTCGCGCTTCTCTTTACCTTATGAATAAAACACAGTTCCTTATTTATATTATATACAGTCTGCTGAAATACACATAATATGATTAAATAAAAGGCATTTTGATTGTAATTGATCTATATTAAAAGTAGCTATTTACTTTATTAGACCTGACTTTGCTTGAATAGCAAAAATAAATGCAAGCATTTACAAAAAGAGATCATGATGAAACCATTAGTTCAAATGTTAGTTAAGCAGCCTTATCTTGGTACCAAATTGACACGTTTTATAAGAGGGTATAGTACAGAGGCAACGTTTCAGCCACCTATTTTGGTAGGGCCTAGTACTTTCTCTTTTCCCAAAACAACCGAAGAACGTATAGTTCCAAAGACCAAGGAGCTATTTCTTATAGGTGGCCCTGCGATGCACCAAGTTGCATTTAATTTAGCTAAGAAAGATCCATCGTCACATTTTACCTTGCTTAGTGCGTTAACATGGATAGAACAAATTCATCCAGATTGGGATAATCTTCCTTGGGGGCAATCGAGTGAATATCTACCACCATTCGCCAAAGGCATTGCGATGAAGGAATTTCCTTTTTATCCTGCTGATAAACCTTTAACTTTTGCCATGATGCGTACACTCTTACAAATTGGAAGACAAGAATTAACCAAAATTGGTGTAAAGGTCATCCCTGAACATATTGAACGATTTACCGAAACTAAGGAAGGAGCATTGATAGCAACTATTCATGGCAAGGAAGTACCATTAACTAGTCATGATGATTTCCATATTGTACATGCAGGGCGTCGACAAAAGGGTATCGAGCAATTTCAACTTTGTCACTTTGGTAGCTTTTATTCGAAATCTAAAGCAGAACATAAGGAATATCTTAGAATAATTGTTGCAGGTAGTGGTGTTAATTTGGATTGGGCTCTTCGGGATATAGAAGGGGTTTCTCGAGTAATTCATTTAATATTTGAAGGAGACAGGGAGCGACCAGATTTACGTGATAGACTTCATGGTTGTCTTAAATTCGAAGAATGCAGGTGGGAGGTGTTGGAAGATTCAATAGTGATTGAGGGCAAAGATAAATTTACAGGTAAACAATTAAACATTCGTGTTCCTAATAATGAAATTTATTCAGCAAAAGGATTAGAATTGGATACAAGCTTAACGTCTTCTATATCCTCACATAAGGTTACTACTGTGGATACGGCACCGAGTCCGGAAGCATTAAAAAAATATCTTAATGCACAAGGACAGCAAATAATACAAGCAGATGATATGCGTGGTACAAAAGTTCCAGATGGAAATATGGCAAGGAATCGTTTGGTAATTGAACATAAAATCAAGGGTGAAATACCCACTACAGAGGCACATGCAGTAATGTTTATGCCGGGATGGCAAAATGTTATAAACAAGAAGGCAATATCAATGGGTGTATGTATTGAACCAGAATTTTTCAAATCTTTAGTACCCATAATTAAGCATATATATACTCATAGTATTCCTAATGAAAACCAAATATGGAAGATAATTCAGGTTGCTTTTAATAAAGGAGTGAGTGGGCATGAGCATTCAGATCAATGGAGGCCAACGGCAGTGGATCAAAATAAAAAGCCTCTCAATTGGAATGAGTTTAAAAAGTTAATTCATACCCCAATAGAAGAGCTTATAAAAGAAGCACATGTTATTAAAGAAGAAAATGCTGAATACAAGCCTTCAATGTAATAGTTTATAAATTTTTTCTTAAAGGGGGCCCCCTGAAAGACTTACTTGTGTTAATATATTGGCCATAAGGTTTTGTATTGGAGCATTATGTGGAAATACAAGTTACCTATGATATAAATTCTAATTAATTCAGTTGCATACACAGTTTTTGACTAATGGAGAGATTATGTTATCAAGATTAACGTTGTTGAGTATAAGAAGAACTCCTCTAATAAACGGAGTTGGATTTTTTGCCAAAAATTTTAGCACCTATTTATCAGAGCCTCATAGTGCATCTTATCTTGAACAACAATTAGAGGAACTCAAAACCAAAAATATTTCTGCTGAACTTGTTACCTTACCCCAAGGAAAATTACTGGTAGGTCTTGATATCAATGAAAATGATAATGTACTGGGAGGTGGCATCCCATTATATGAGCAAGATACTCTAAATGCTCTTTCAGATGCTGAAAAAAAGCACTGGATTCACATGAGTACCACTTATTTTGCTAGAATAGCCAAATTTTCAATTAAAAAAGATACTCTCTGCGTTAAAGCTGAGACAGAAAATGGATTGCCTATTTACTATGTTCATCATAAAATGACTAAAATGGATGATTTAAAACCAGTTGAGGAGTTAATCGAATTGCCTCAAATTACCTGTTGCCGAAAAGTTCTCTAAATAAGCATGTAAATTGCAATGAAAAAATCACGTTATACAGAAACCCAGTGGGGAAGTTGGGGATGGGGCCGATGTGGTCGACAGTTCATCGATTCCAAGAGTGGCTGTGTTATCCACATCACCACTTGTAGTGTCATCCCCATTGGAGCTCCAAATAATACTCGTTGCCTGGGTGATGTGGTGAAAGGTTCTGCCTGATCTATCAGTGATACCACTTTACCGCCGATACTGCCTGTATTGGCTGTCGTATCATCTACCGAATAAAGAAACCCCCCTTGATATTGGCAGCCATAGTCCAATACCACAACATCGCTCGTTACTGCTGTGACAACATTGGTGGCACTCACTGTAATCGTGCTCGGTGTTGGCGCAATCCCTGTATTGCAGCTCGAGGTGGCGTTGTTGCCTGGGCTGATTGTAATTGTGCACGTAGCTCCTGCGGCCAGAGTAGCACTACAAAATGAAGATTAGTAGAGAGGGTGCAACTATGTGAATTTTACTGGTTAGATTAATTTTTATTCTGTCTTCTCAGGCAAGTCCTGCGAGAGAATACTCGCAAGCACCAAAGCAGCGGGGATAATAAGCAAGGCCAGTTGATAATTCCCCAAAGAGTAATGGCCAGGTTTTCCACTCAAATAATCCAATAAGTAACCGACAACAGGCTGTAGGAGTGGTGCTGATAACATTCCTAAGGTGTTGGTAAAACCAGTACATGCTGATAGAGATTCAGGCGGAGCGAGTTCATTGGCTATGGTAAAAGCAAGCATATATGCGCCACAACATAGACCAATCATAAAATAGAGAAAGCCTAGAATAAAGGCATTATGTATAGGGATAAAAAGCGCAAGTAGCATTAATCCTGCAGTAGTCAAACATGAAATGTGAATTAGTGGTTTACGTCGGCTAAGATGTATAGATAGCCAGCCATACAGAGGACAACTTAAACCTGTTCCAAATAAGATTAATGAAGTTAGAATACTTGCCATTTGAATATCACAGTCTAGCTTATGTTGTGTGAAAGGCACGGCCCACATGGCAGCAAAGACTGTAATTACAGAAAACTCTAAACCTACAAATACACCATTAATCCAGATTAATTTGTTTTTGAGTATCACTAGAAACTGTTGCTTGTAATTTTGTGGGTCATTATTGATGGGTTTACTGCTAGGAATAAAGATTCTACATAAACAGGCAATGATAAGGCCAACAATGCCTGCGATGGTGAGAAAATATCGCCAACTAATATGACTAATTAATGAACCCATGCCAATCATGCAGGTAACGGTTACTGTAAATCCCAATGTCTCCGATAAGCCAATCATAAATGCATACTGCCTGATCGGAAAGTGTTGTCGTAAAATACGGCTCATGCCCACAAAGGCAAACGCAGAACCCGCACCGATAATTAAGCGGCCACAAAATAGGGCAGTTAAACTTTGACCGCTGGCAAAAAGAAAACAGCCTAATGCGCATAGCAGGGCATTTAAGGACAATAAGGTTCGGATATTAAAGCGATCAAAAAGTAACCCAACAGGAATTTGCATGCTGGTATACACATAATAAAATGAACTGCTTAACAGTCCTGCAATGGATGCCGTGAAACCTTGCTCATGCATGATGGCACCCATGACAATGCCTGAAGATAATTGCAATAAGAACTGGAACAATAAAAAAGAAACGCCAACTGACCAAATAATGGTTCTTTGCAGGCTACTTACTGGTGTTGAATTCAATACGATTATCCGCTTTGTTTAAATAAAAGACGGAATATATAGGATTGTATATGATGTGTAAATTTATTTTAATCTTTGATTCCTCTATTATTATTCATGCTGGTTAATTAGTAAGCATTAAGAGCGATTGTTTTCTGATTCTTGTTTCAGAAATAGGTAGATGTCTAAAATTATATTTTGACCTATATGATTTTTGGGGTTGTTTTGGTCTATTTCCTCATTTGTTTGCTATGAGTGTCTATCAAAAGTTTAAGTGATTTGATGAATTTTAACGATCATGCCAATATGATCATTATCCAAATAATAAACTTGATCTTTTTTTAATCGGTGCTTTTGCGCGACGGTAAACGAAGACTGTGGATTACTCGGAGGTGATACTTGCAAATAAGCATCAAAGGTATAGTAATTAGTTTGACTTACTCGAAGCGTACCTTGTATTTGCCAGCCATTATGCTCTGTTAATGGTATTGTAACGGTACTTTGATTATTTGCAGGTTGACGCCAAGAGTAATAAGCTAAAATAGGATAAGAAGAACGTCGACTAAGTTGATAATATTCATCACTTAAGCTTGAATAGGATTTAGGTAGTAAAGCATAAGGCCTAGGAGGCTTACTAGAACTTACTTTTAAGAAAATAGCACCCTTGTTGATTGGAATAAGTGGTGCATCTTTGGGAAGTGCATCATTACGCAGCATTGTAGGATGTTGAGCAAAGATAATCAGATCAATTTGGTACTCTGATTTTGCCGCCAAAATCACAGAAGAAGACAGCATACTTAACATGAGGATGAATAGTCGTTGCATGATTCAAATTTTTATTGTTTTTCAGCATTATACTCATCAGAATTGTATTCACTCAACTACAATTTTGGGAAATTTATCTGCATAATTAAGCGGTTTTTTTGCGAGCTCAATAGCACTGCGTATTGCTGTCTTTATAAAGGCATCAGTTAGTTCATTTTGTTCGTGTGTAGCTGTAGGGGAGCCTATATCACAATCTTGACGTATTTGCGCATTTAGCGGCAATTGACCAAGTAGCATATATTGGTGAGAAGCACATAAAGCTTCAGCGCCACCAGCACCAAAAATTGCCTCTTCATGACCGCATTGACTACAGATATGTGTTGCCATATTTTCCACAATTCCCAAGACGTCAATATTCGTTGTTGAAAACATGCTTAATGCTTTTTGTGCATCTAAAGTAGCTACGTTTTGCGGAGTAGTGACTACGATTGCTGCTGTCAATGGAATTTTTTGTACCAAAGTGAGCTGGATATCTCCAGTTCCTGGGGGTAGATCAATAAATAAATAATCCAATTCATCCCATAGCGTAATGTCTAACATTTGAATTAAGGATTTAGCCAACATGGGACCACGCCACATCAAAGCCTGCTCATTATTAGTAGTGAGATAACCAATAGACATGGCCTGAATGCCGTGAGTTTGCACAGGGACATAACGATCATCGTTAACTTGTACTGGTTTTGTCTTACCTAACATTAAAGGGATACTTGGCCCATAAATATCAGCATCCAAAATTCCCACTCGTGCACCAGATCGCGCTAAAGCGATAGCAAGATTTACGGTCACCGTAGATTTGCCAACACCTCCCTTTCCTGAAGCAACGGCAATAGTATTTTTTACACCACGTAAACCTTTACCAACTAATTGTGTTTTATGTGCTTTAATCCATTGTTCGATATTGATGCTGATCGCATAGTCAGGATAGATAGCCTGCAATGCTTTTAGTAGTAAAGGTTGGTAATTTTTTTCCAATGATTGTGTAGGAAAACCGGCTAGCAAATTAATTAGCAATTGATTTCCTGAGATATCGAGGGCGCATTGTAAATTCATTTCTTTGCCTGTGAGGTTCAGAAATGGATCTTTAAGGGTATTTAATAGGTGAATTACAGTGCTCTCAACAGTCATTGCTTAGCCTTCATTGCAAAAGGTTAATCATAACGTAGCCTGACACTGTTGCATAGTGCTTAGCTATTCTCTATGATAAATGGTCACTCAATTTAACGGACTATAAAACTTAAGGTAGCATAGGATTTGCTATGAAAAAAAATGAATTCTTTTTAAGAATACTTTGCTTTACTTATTCTTTATGCATGACAGTCTTTGCGCATGCAACATCAACACCAATGTTTACCTTTGCAGCACTAACCCCCACGACCGCTTCCATAGCCAATAATGAAAATGCCATTGTTCAATATATAGTCACAAATATGTCGCCTAAGGCTCATACACTGATGATGATGCCTGTATCTGGTATCACGCAAATAACAAGCCCTGGGAATTGTCCCAGTCCTTTTATTCTTGCTGCTAGGCAATCTTGTACGCTTACCTTACAGATTTATGGTAATCAAATATCCTCTCATTTAGTTGGAGGACCCAAAGTATGCCAACAAGGGCCTAATGGGAAACCCAGTCCGTATCAATGTTATCAACCAAGCCCGGCAAATATTTTAAATATTAGTGTGGCTACAGCGCACCCTCTTATTTTATATGCGGGCACACAAGCTGGGAATGTGTATTACTCAATAAATGAAGGCAATACCTGGACTGCGACTAATCCTCCGGCAGCAGGTAATGCCATTAATAGTATTACCGCGACGAGCACAATATTATATACGGGTAATGCGAATGGTCGCATTTACTCTTCATTCAATAATGGTCAAACTTGGTCGTCTATTGCGACACCGGCCCCTGGTTTTGCGGTAAATGGTCTTTATATTTCTGCAAATTATAAACTCTATGTTGCTAGTGCAAATGGTTATATCTTTATTTGCGCTCTTAATGGAACTAATTGTCTACCTACCACTTCACCTGCATCAGGCTCTGCAGTCAATAGCGTTTTTGTAAGGGCTAATCTGGTGTATGCGGCAAGCGCAAACGGGTATGTTTATTATTCTGATAACAATGGGCTTACGTGGAGCGCTATTAATGGCCAACCTGATGGCAGTGCAGTAAAAACAGTATATGTTGCTACAAATACTTTATATGTAGGAACTGCAAATGAGTATGTATACACAAGTACAGCCTTAGCTGGTGGTGGTACCTGGACTTCTTATGCACAAACAGTATACAGCTTATTTGTTAATGCAAATGGCTCAATAATCAATGCCGGTACTCAAGGGGGTTACGTCTTCTCATTAGTTAGCGGTAATGAGCTTGGTTTCATTACCTATAGCCCAATTAATAGTGTGTGGGGATAAAGAATATTAAACCCCAATTTTTACCATGGAGGTAATTAATGTTTACAATACTCCGAATCATCATTTCTATTGGTTCATTGGCTTTGCTTATACCTGATGCTTGGGCTAACGTGGATATAAAACAAGTGAATTTTCATAATGTTGAGTTTTCGTCATTGCAACAGGCGCAATTGATTGGGCCTGTCAATCCGCAACAAGAAATAACCTTCACCGTTTGGCTTAAACTCCGAAATAAAAATCAGCTTGAGCAATTTATCAGTGAATTATATAACCCACAGAGTTTTTCTTATCAAAAATTTTTAACCAAACAGGAATATAATACAAATTATGCTCCGGATGCACAGGCAGCACAAAAGGTAGAAAATTATTTTCGCTCCCAAGGAATGCAAACCAAAAGGGTTTACACAACAATTCAGGTGACAGGAACTGCGAGTAAAATTGAACAAGTATTAAAGATAAACTTTAATAATTATCGCCATAAGAATAAACTTGTTTATGGAAATGCTTCTGAACCAAAACTAAATTTTGATATTGCTCAATATGTATCAAACATTAGTGATCTCAGTAATATTTCTTACGGCCATCCTAAAATCCATCGTCGCTCATCAGAAGAAATAGCATCGCAAGTAAACCAAAAAGTAGAAATACTGAATTTGCGGTGGGATTCATTTGTGCCTACAGCTATTCCTACAACAATTTCTTTGCAAGGTTTTACCGGTCAGCAAATACGAATGGCTTATAATGTTGCTAATGTTGCTCCGATTAATCAGACAGTCATTGATGGTAGTGGGCAAACGATTATTATTGTTGATGGTTGTGGTACAGGTACTGCCGACGACATTATGAACGAGGCCAATAATTATAATAACGCCAATTCGTTACCACAGTTTAATGTGAGTAATTTTGCAGTAGTTGACTATCAAGGTCAGCCCTATGTCAGAGGTTCTATAACGTGTAGTGGCGCCTCTGATTGGGACGGTGAAATCGCTCTTGATGTCGAAGCATCGCATACGATGGCCCCAGGAGCCAATATTGTATTGGTAATGACCAATGATGTGAACAATACCCAAGTAGCAACAGCAATCCATACAATTATTGATAATCAATTCTCTCTTGGTGGTTTTCCTAATGCTTATGTGGTTTCTAATAGCTGGGATAATAATGATGATTCACAGAATGAACCTCTGGATAGCACATTGCAAACGGCTGCAGCCATGGGTTTAAGTCTTAATTTTGCAGCGGGTGATTGTGGTGATCAAACCTATAATAGCTCTTGGTCTTGTTCAAGTTATGGCAGCAGTCCTTCAATCCAATATCCGGTGAGTTCTGCTTATGTGACCGCAGTATCCGGCTCCAGTTTATTTGTTGATGCTCACTATAATTATGCATTTGAATCAGGTTGGGGTAATTACCGAAATGGTCATCCCTATTCAGGGAGTATGGGCGGAATCAGTCAATGGCGTAGTTTCCCATCTTGGCAAGCGCCTATTAGTAATTTTATCGCAGGTGGTTATGGTGTGGTAGGTAGTCACAATCGAGCGATTCCTGATATTGCTATGGATGCAGATTATTACACAGGATTGATTATTTATCAGGGAGGTTCTTTTTACAAAACAGGCGGGGCGAGTCAGTCCACACCATTATTTTCTGGTGTTCTTACTTTGGTTAATCAGGTGCGTACACTTTTAAACAATGATGTGCCAAAACCAATAGGTTTGGCAGCACCTTATTTTTACACCTTTAATAATCAGTTACTTCATGACAAAGCAATAAATCTCATCACACCACCTCATCAAATAATCAGTGGTGCAACACCGGTAAACAATGCTCCTGTTGGTTCTACACCGCCTAATTCTGCGTTTAATCTTACTGTGGGCGCAGATATTATTACCTTTAATTGGGATGGTGTACTTAGTATTATCGAGAGTCAATTTTGGAATGATGTAGTCGGTGTGGGCTCGCCTAATGTACCTAATTTTGTTCGCGTTATGTCGCAATTATAGGTAACAATGCTATTAACTGTACAAACATTGGGTAATAGCTCAGCCCCTCCCATCACTGATGTTGGTCACGTGGAGTACGTCATCCCGATCCTGAATGTAGTATAGACGTTGTGTATGAGTATTGTACCCTATTTAAGAGATTTTTCGTCGTAAACATCCTTTGGATGACGGGACTTTTCAGGGCCTCTGAGCTATTACCTGTAACCCAGAGAGGGCTCTTCTAGAATGCCTCTTTGTGTTTTTAAACTCATTATCCAAATAAAGTTCAATAGAAAGTTTCTCCATTCTAATGTCCTTTTTTATATAACCTCAACACCATTATATGAATATGAGGTATTTCTATCGAAATCAGATTTAAAACAAAATAATACTATTTTTTTTCAAAATGTCCATTCATGATTCTGTTATTGGCGTTGTTTTAAAACTTGGATATTCGACATTAAATAGAAATGGCGTATGTCATGGGATTTCTGTTCGATGGATAGAAGCCTGTCTTCTAGGGGAAGAGCGGTTGTTTGATGCTCGAATTAAACGCATTGAGCATCTCATTTCTTCAGGTGAAGACATTACTCAATTAGTTAGTGCGGTTAAAGCAAAAAAAGGCAAAAATTTAACGAAAGAAGATCAGGAATTGTTCGATGTTCTTGCTTTTTTTGATAGTTTAGAATTATATCATTTACCGCACATACATTCTGATCTGTTTAATCTACCTTATCATAGTAACCAGGATAACATTGCTTTTCATTCTAATTTTGCAGCATCGGAGCAAATTAGTATTTTAGGTGGTTTGGCTCAGGTTTATTCTGAGCCTTTGATTCTTACAGAAGCGGAATTAAAGGACTATTTAGATCACTTAGGTTCAATTTTACGAGAAGGTTCTGATAAAGCAACAGAAACTTTCGGAGTGATTCTAGGTAGTTCTAATCACACCATTGCATTGAACTATAAGCCTATGATTGGGTGGAGCTTGATGGATATTAATCAATATCCTTCACAATTATTTAAGACGGAAGATACAGCGTTACTCGCAAAAAAAATAAAGGAGGGCTTCCTTAATGAAATGAATGTTAATCAATCTCCTTTTCAATTCTGGGGTTCCCTTTTTAACTTGTCAATCCCATTTAATGCTAGAATTTTCACAACAAAAAATAATACATTATTACCCCAGCTGGCAGAGCAATTAGCATTATTTCAATCAACTCATGAAATAACCAAAAAGGAAGCATCAAGAGAATATGCTGGAGTAAGTTTAGCCTACATTGCAGCACGAGAAGGTAATGTTCCAGTCATAGCCGAGCTCGTTAAGAATGGTGCCGATTTAAATCGAGCGTTCATCACTTCATCTTATAATTTCAAGACATTGGTTAAATCAAAAGGACTAGGGGTTATCTCCAGAATGAACTCGTTTCTTGAGCAGCATCAAGATAAAAATAAGATTGCAATGACGCCTTATGACATCGCTGTCATCATGGGGCATCCAGTAAAACAAATAAAAGATATGTTAAAAAATAAAACAGATAGTATTCTAGAGAGTGCTATAAACTCCAAGAAGTGGGAGGTTTTATTGTCTATCTGTAATCTCACCACAGAAAACCGGCCAGATATAGAACACTGAATAAAATTCTAAATGTAGCTTTGAAAGAAAATGCACGACTGGCAGCGGATAGCCGATCTGATAAAATATTAATAAGCGTTATTCATAGTGCAGAAAATGCAATAAAAGTCGATAAATTATATCGCTGCATTACTGAGCTTAATAAACATGGTCACTATGCAATAAATCAAGCAAAGCAACTGAGCGAACTAGTTAATCGTTTCGTTGAAGTACGAAAACAAAGCGCTACAAGTAAGGATTTACTCGTCATAAGAGAAGAGTTTAAATACAAGCTACAAGAAAACTATCGGAAAATGGGGAGGCACAGCCAATTATGGGGATTGATGTTAGATAACATCTCTATGGAAGCAACAGCTGTAGGTTTAGGTTCTTCATTTGCTAAGACGATGCTTCAAGCCAGAACAGGTTTTTTTGCTCCTAAAAATCTTGACAAGAATGTCCAGCGGTCTGAACAAAAGACACAATCTGATCAAACAAGACCTAGTAAGCCATGGAAATAATTATAATTGCTCAGATTGACTGTCCATATGATAAAATTAATTATCTCTAAGTTCCATGAACAAAATTTTTATGGATACAAAAAAAGTAATAACTGAAGCATTAGGCTCTATTGAATTAAAAGAAGACTATCAACGACATCAAGTATACGAACTTTCTAAAATAAAACTTCATATTTCTGAGAAAAAAATGAGGTCATTGCTCGCATAATGGCGTCAACTTAAGGATTTTTAAATAGAGTTGTAGGTTGGGCCTTGGCCCA
>NZ_JASGFU010000022.1:0-42656 GCF_047605385.1 Legionella sp.
TCAACATATCCACAAAATCTGTGGATAACTCTGTGAGTAGCCTAGGGAAAGTGAGTGCTCATCCAGCTTGCTTTTTTGCGCGTAAATCATTCATTCTGTAATCTACTCATTAAAGCAAAAGCAATTGGATTTGCCAAAGTTGGTGGAGTACATCATTCAGGCATCCGCAGCGAAGAATGAATCTTAATTAAAGTAGGATTCATCCTACGATTGATTGTTTTTCGATCAATATTCATGAATTGGGCCAACTTGTTGCACGACATTTGGGAAGTATTTTCAGACAAATGCTTTCCAAAATCTAAAGATTACAATATAAACTAATATTCGTTTTTGCAACGGCTTCTTTAACAAATACCGCTCATTTTTTGAATAAAACCACTTAAATTATCACCGCCTGAGATGGATTTTTTACTTTGATAACTTAGGATTACATCGGTAATTAGCTCTATTTTTTCTTCTTTATTTAGTGCAAGGCTAAAAATACCTGCGGTTACTCCCTTCATTAATTGAGTTAATTCACCTTCATCTATAGCACCACTATTTTTATTATTTTTAATGGAATGGCTGTCAGAAGATCGGCTGCGAATAAAAGAAACCTCCAACCAATTGACCAGCAATTCAGGCTTACTGGCATCCACAAACAAAGGATTGTTATCCATATCATTTCTTATAAAATAATCTCGTGAAGCAGAAAAGGAGGAAATTATCTCGCCAGGATAAATTATAAAATTATATCCTAATGACGCGGCAATCCACATTACAGCCGGACTTTCCTCTATAAGGTAGTTTGAAGAACTCTGCATTAACAATTCTTCTGTCACAGAATTATTAGAATGCCGTCTTACAAAATCGGCGGCAACTTGATGCACTGATTTAGATAAAGTAGGTTCTGATTGATACAAGGCGCTAATTTGTGACTGAAATTTACAAAATGGTGTGGATTTTTTTAGCCAATCCCGCCAAAACAGCACTTCATAATTCTTTGCTGTTTTATTTAATGCCGCTTTTTTATCCAACGGAAATATTTCTACGAGATGAGCATCAAACTCCCCTGAACTTAATCCAAGAGGTTTTAGAAAACAATCCAAATGCTCCTCAAAATAAGTTTTTCCCAACAAAACAGCTTCGTCTTGCAGTGTTTCTTTCCGATGAGCAACATCATCAAAATCCTGACATAAATTGTGCCAATAAACCTCATCGGCTATCAAAAAAGTAGTAAACTCAAATTCAGAAGCAGCTTTTTCAACAATAGCCTTTAAATATTCGCCCGTGCAATATTTATTGCCACGAATACTTAAAAGTACTAACGATTTCGTTTTATTCAGATTTGGAAATAATGATTTCGTTTGTCCCTCAAAACGAGCCTTTAAAATATCACCGTCTTTAGAGCCTTTTACTTTAACCATCATTTCTCCATTTAAACTTAAATGGAAAGAATTATATCATAAAAAAACTTTTTGTATATTTTTAACCCAAATAAAAACAATAGATACTTTGTCGTGCCGACTGATTAAATCGATTCTATAATAAAGAAAACAAAAGAGACGATTATGGCCAATACAAATAAGCAGCATGAATTAGAAATCCGCCAATTAAAAAATAAGATAGATTTTTTAGAAAATCAGCTTTTTGAGAAAAAACAAAAGAATAAATTTTTAGACAACCTTATTGCTCTAATTCCTGGCCATATTTACTGGCTTAATACAAAAAACGAGTTCTTAGGCTGTAATAATATGCAAGCAAAAACGGCCCAATTAAATTCCCGTCATGAAATTGTAGGAAAAACAAATAGTGACATGCCTTGGAAAAATCAAGCTGACGAGCTAAATAAAATAAACAACCTTGTAATGCAATCTGGAAAAATTCAAATTCGAGAGGAAACTGTAGATACTATAGAAGGAAAAAAAACCTATCTATCACATAAAGAACCTCTACGAGATGAGAATCAAAATATAATCGGTATGTTAGGAGTTTCTCTCGACATTTCTCAAATTAAAAAACTTGAATCAGAGTTACGAGACGCCAAAGAAGCGGCTGAAATAGCCAACAAAGCCAAAACTGAATTTATTGCCAACATGAGCCATGATATCCGAACGCCACTTACGGGCGTCATTGGTTTATCCGAAATACTGGAACATACTCTGCGTGACCCAGAAGATCAAAAAAAAGCGCACATGCTGCACGACAGTGGTGAAGAATTACTTCACATGCTCAACAATATTTTGGATGATGTACGCGCGGAGCATTTAAGTGAACAAAACATTAAGCATGAATCCTTTGATTTACATCAATGCATCCATGATTTAATCCGTCTGGAGTCTCCTGCCACTTCAGTAAAGCACCTCATACTTAAAGCAGATATTGCACCGGATGTCCCGCGATATGTATGCAGTGATCGCGATAAAATTCATCGCATTTTACTTAATCTTTTAGGCAATGCCATCAAATTCACTCAATCAGGAAGCATTACCCTGAGCCTAGAGTGTTTGCATCAAAATGCTGCGACAGCGCACATTAAATTTGCGGTATCTGATACCGGCATTGGAATTCCAGAAGAAGTGCAATCTCAGGTATTTAATCGCTTTTTTAAAGTCAGTTCCTCGTACAAAGGAGTGTATACAGGACATGGTCTTGGGTTACACATCGCCCAATCGTATGTGGCGCTCTTGGGCGGTCATATCACCTTAACCAGCAAGGTAGGCGAAGGCTCCACATTCCATTTTGATGTAGAATGTCCTATAAGTGAGGCACCCTCATCATCTACTAAATCCCATGCCTTTAAGAGAACGAATCAATCAGTGTCCACTCAAACACCGCTTCATTTTCTCCTGGTTGAAGACAATGTTATTGCTTTAAAAACTCTTGAAATGATGTTGGAAAAAAATGGATACGCCTTTGTTTCAGCCACTACTGGAGAAGAGGCATGGACTTTATTGCAAACCAGTTCAGTTGATTTAATCATCACCGACATTGGGTTACCCGGTATCTCAGGGACTGAACTGGCACAGCGTATTCGCCATCAGGAGCAGACTCTAAATAGACCCGCTGTTCCTATCATTGCACTGACTGGGCATGCAAAAGAAGCAGCATGGGAAGAATGTCAACAGGCTGGAATAAATGACGTATTAAGCAAACCTACTCAAATTGAGACGATTGAACAGTGCCTCCATCAGATACTCCCTATGACCACTTCCGCACCACAGAGTCCCAATCAGTCTGCAAAAAAATCATTAGGTCAAGATTTACCGGATACCGAAGAAGCGTTGTTTCAACTCGATGCATTTCCCCTGTTCGATGAACATCAGGCACTGGAACAAATCCATGATGAGGACCTACTCATTACTCTGGTACAAACCTATTTATCTGACGAAATCCAAAAAGACATCCATCAGATACAGAGTGAACACCAGAAAAACAATTGGCATAAAGTAGAAGAACTCGCCCATAAGATTAAAGGCGGCGTGGTCTATATGGGCACAGCAAAAATGCGCTACGCATGCCAATACCTTGAACGTTATTACAAAGCCGGTCATCGTTCATTACTGGAGCCTCTTTATCAACAGCTTCTTCGCGTTAATGAACACACTATAAATGAATTAAACCAGTGGCTTAAACGAAAAAATTAAGTACTGTGTTCTTCATTACACCATCCAATCGAGCATACAATAACCATTAACGAGCACCATGCACGTACTAAAACCCCATTGAGCCATTCATTATTTGGATTTACCTTGTATAGACCCCCGGCCGGGATCTTGGTAAAAAAGGGTCATGTTCAAATTTCAATCTTTTAATAGAGGTCCGACCGGGATCCTGACGAAAAGGCTCGTTTCCTGTTTATATTTAATTCAATTTAAATTCCACTTTCAATTTTTCTCTTCTTTTCGCCAAAGGAAATAAGCCAAATCGATTAAGATGGCCTGTGTGATACGGCGATAAACCATTGAGCATTTCAGGGCTAATTTCATAACCTTCAGTTTTCATCTCATTAATCACATTTGTCATATTGGCTACAACATGCAGAATAACGGCATTAGCGGCTAAACGACCAAAATTAATAATCTTCTTTTGAATTCCATGCAGATTATTTTCAATAGTTCCATCATGTCCAAACGCTACCCAATCAATGAAATTATTAAATTCTTCACTTTTACAGGTGGCAGCATGAATACCTCGTCTTAATTATATCGTTGATGTAATTGAGCAAGAATATTGTTCGAATTACTCGCTCTAATTCACGAAATGCCTGATAAATTTTATTCTTACGGCTTTGCGTGCATAGCTTCCGCAAAATGTTGAGGCTTTAATTTTACCATTTTGAATGGACATCACCACCCGCAACATATCGTAAGTCATAAGTCTTTATGTTTTTACGCATTAGTTAACGTTTGCTTAATATTCATTTGCTATTATTTGCATTAATTAAGTTCATGGTGAATAGAATATGTCTAAAGAATTAAGCCAACAATTTAGAAATGCACTAATCAACTATTTAAGAAACCCTAACGATACAAAAAATCAACGGGCTCTAACATCGGTGTCTTTTGCAATCTATGAAGATGCAGCAAAAAAATATGGTTTAGAGCCCGATAAATATCTGGCGCACATGGAGAGCATTATAAAGCCTGCGGTTAGCGGAATTAAAATTCATCCGCATCTTGGAGAAGTTTTAGGCTCATTTAAACGTGAATTGAGCTGGTCGGATGAGAGAGAAGAGAGTCAAGCATTTCATGCTTTAAATATGGCTCTAGAGATGTTTTTAAGAAAGAATTTCATTAATCCAGAAAAAATTGCTCGGGATAAATTAGCAGAGATTGAAGCAAGCATCCAACAATTAACAGGAGGTTTAAATCCATATACTGATGAATTAAAATCTGCTTATGTGAAATTAAAAGCCTTGGTTGACCAGCATTTTGCACTTTCTCCTGCTATGCAAATTAAAGAGAGCGCGAATTTTGAACGAAAAACAACGCTTGTTTGCTCTGAACATAAAGCAGCTATTGAAAGTGATGCAAAAATTAAATCTACTTTTTATAGTTTCCTTGCAATGATTTCGAGTGTTTTAGTTGTTGTTGGAGCTTCTATTTCTAAGACTTTCCAAGGAAAAAGCAATTTCTTTCAAGAAGCTTCTCAAATACCAGGAAATACACTGAAGCAATCAGGTTTTACTGTACCGCTTGTTGAGGTACAAGATTCTGACGAAGCTGATCAACAAGCTGAGATTGGAAGCGGTCCTTCGCAAGGCAACATTTAAAGTGTTGCCTTGGTATTAAGGCGGGAGCTGACGGTTCGTGTTTCCTACCGAATTAGTAATTCAAATGCGTCAGAATAGGTAATTCCTACGAAAAGGCCCGTTTCCTGTTTATATTTAAATCAATTCAAATTTTCTAAAGCCCGCCGAACAGAAGTACGCCCAATCTTTAATTTTTTAGCAATTTCTGACTTACTCATTCCTTGATCATAAAGCGTCTTAACTTTATTTGCTAATAAACTGGCAGTAGGAGGACGTCCATGTTTTTTTCCTAGAGCTCTTGCATGAGCAATTCCTGCCTTAACTCGCTCTTTTAATATTTCTCTTTCAAATTCGGCAAATATGGAGAGTAAACCTGCCATTGCTCTGCCTGTTGGAGTTGTCATGTCCAATGCTTCGGTCAAAGATATAAAACCAACACCGAGGTTGCTCAATTCGTTTAAAGTCTGAAACAAATCATGGACAGAGCGGCTCCAGCGATCTAGCTTCCATACAATAATGACATCTATATTTCGACGACGGGCTTCATTGATAAGTTCTTTTCTCTTGGGGTTATTTTTAGCACCGGAACCAACTTCCGTAATTTCAGAAACGACCACCCAGCCACGGGCATCTGCATACTTTTTAATTGATTCAATTTGCATAGCTAATGTTTGCTGATCATGTGTTGAAACTCTGGCATAAATTCCTGCTTTCATACCTGGCCAAAAACTCCTTGAAGTTTGTCTATCGAAAACCCTTTAAATATAAGGATCCGAAGTCTTGATTTTTGCATGACCATAAACTACTGTTTTCGGCCACCACAAAAGATACCTTAAATTCACAATGACTGCAATTCACGACACCGCTTATCCAAGATTGAAACCAAATCCTGACGAACAGGAACTCAAACAGAATTTTTTGCCAACAGAGGCAGAGCTTGAATTACTCAATAAAAGCACCAGTGAGAAATCACCTCATAGCCGACTTGGTTTTATGCTTTCACTAAAATGTTATCAATGTTTAGGCTATCACATTTCAATCAACACAATTCCTAAACCCATTATCGAATATATTGCCAACTGCATTGAGATTAAAGTGGATAAAGCAAAGCTACAAAATTACATGCAGCTCAAACAACGCAAGCGTCACAAAACAGTTATCCGCAAATTTCTGTCCATCAATGAGTGCAAGCAGCAACGCAAGTCAATCATGAAGTCTGCTGGCTTAAAATCTGCGGCTATTAAAGAAAATTTAGCTGATATTATCAATGATATGCTCGAAGAACTCATCAAAAATAATTTTGAAATTCCGGCATTTTCAACATTACTGAGACTTGCACGCGCTGCTCGAACAATAGTTAGCTCGGTACTGTATCAAAAAGTTAGCGACCAACTTACTGATGAGACTAAACAATTTTTTGATCAGTTATTGCTCTCCACTTCACCAATCCATGAGTTCACTAGTGGCTGGGAATATCTTAAACAAGAAATAAAAAAACCATCTGTCACAAACATTCGAGAATTTACTGATTACCTGGAACAATTACGTAAGTGGCGAGATGAAAGCCCAATTGATCTTTCTGATATTCCTGAACACCGTTTAGATCAATATGTTGCTGAGGCAATGGCTTTAGATATTGCCGATATGCGCCGTATTAAAGAAGCCAAACGATATGCTTTATCAGCCATGTTGTTATATCATCAGTATGCAAAATCACTTGATAGCATTGTTACTGTGCTGACTCGCTGGCTGCGTAAAATAAAAACTGATGCAGCGGAAGCGCTACAGGAAATCAGAAATTCCAACCAAAAAATAACAGATCAACTTATTGGTAGCCTTAAGCAAGTTCTCGTCGCAAGCAGACTAACTGCCCCAACACCTGAAGAAAAATTAATGCTAATTGAGCAAAGCTTGCCAAATGATATCGATGCTTCAATTGAAGCCTGCGAACAATATCTGGCTTATGCTGACAATAATGATTTACCTTTAATGTTGAAGTATTATCAAGCAAAAAGACATGCTATGTTTCGCTTACTGAAGCAGATCGAGATCAATTCAGCTTCTAAAGATGTACTAGTAGAAAAGTTAGTTAAATTCATATTGGTACATCAACGAAGCCATGGAGAATATGTTGAAATCAATCTAGAAGAGTTTAGCAATTTAGAATGGCTTGATGACCAATGGTTTCAGTTCATTACCGAAGGCAAGACCAAACGTTACACCACTCAAATTCGAACCGTTAATAAACAGAAGTTAGAGATGGCTATTTTTAGATTTGCCATGGATGAAATTAACTGTGCCGATGCCTTTGTTCTTAACAGCTATGAGAACGATGATCCTAATAAACAATTTATTCCATGGGATGAATTTTACCAAAACCTAAAGTCTTATACTGAGCTGATAGATAAGTCTGACGATCCCGGGCTATTTGTAAAAGAACTACAGGTAGAGCATCAGCAAGCTGCTGAAAAGGTGAATCAAAATTTTGTCGATAATGAATATTTGAACATTATCAACGGTGAGCCAGTATTAAAGCGATCTATCAGTAAGAAAGTGAGTCAGCAACAAGAAAAATTTTCAAATTTGGTAGCATCCAAAATGCCATTGACAGATATCGTTTCTGTACTTATTGACGTGGAAAATTGGCTTGGTATCAGTCGCCATTTAAAGCCTTTATCAGGATACGAACCCAAAATCGATGACTATGATTTGCGGTTTATTGCTACCAGTTTTGCATATGGTTGTAATGTTGGCCCAGTTCAAGCTGAACGATGCTTGAAAAAGTATTCACGTAAACAAATTGCTTGGCTATTCAATCACCACATTACTGAGCTGCGTCTCAATAAAATTAGTGAAGTCATTATCAAGGCATACAAACAGTTTGAGCTACCTTATATTTGGGGCAATGGTGAAAGTGCTTCTGTTGATGGGACTTATTGGGATATGTATACCAATAATCTACTGGCAGAGCACCATATTCGTTATGGAAAATATGGTGGGATTGGCTATTATCACGTTTCTGATCAGTATGTTGCTTTGTTTGGAAACTTTATCCCGTGTGGTGTTTATGAGGCCATTTACATTTTCGATGGGATTTATGAAAGTGATGAAGCCTTACGTCCAGATACAATCCATGGGGATACACATGCGCAAAACGAAGTAGTATTTGGGTTTGCTTATTTGTTGGCAATAACACTTATGCCCAGAATACGTAGTTTCAAGCATCTCAATTTTTACCGACCAACTGGAATGAATGAAAAATCATACCAACATATCAGTGATATTTTTACATCGAAAGAGCCAAACTGGCAACTTATAGAGTCAATATACTACGATATGTTGCGCGTTGTTATGTCAATCCAAAGTGGTAAAATCAAAGCGTCAACTATATTGAAAAAGCTGCGCTCCAATAGCAAGAAGAATAAGCTGCATCAAGCGTTCCGTGAATTGGGACGAGTAGTGCGAACCATTTTTCTTTTAAATTATATTGCTGATGTTGACCTTCGTAAAAAGATTCAAGCAGCTACTTGTAAAAGTGAAGAGTTTAATGATTTTATTGACTGGATAACCTTTGGCAAAGACGGCGTTATTCACGAAAACAATAGTATAATTCAGCAAAAAATAATCGCATTTGGCAGGATGGTTGCTAATGCTGTGATGTTCTACACTGTTGCCAACACAACCAATGTTTTGAACCAGCTTTCTGCCGAGGAGGTCAAATATAGTAAGGATGATTTATCGATTTTATCAGCGTATTTCAGGGAGAATATTAACCGCTATGGTGTTTTTGATTTGTCCAGGTCACGACAGACAATGCCAATACAGTTCGGTATTAATAAAGATTAAAAATTGAACATGACCCTTTTTTACCAGGATCCCGGCCGGGGGTCTGTATACGTTGATGAAGGAAAGAGCTCATTAGGTGTTACCTCTAATCCTTTAAGGATTTTTAGAACATTTAACAGAGTAATATTAGCTTCCCCCCGTTCAATAGTTCCATAGTACCCGCGATTCATTTCGATAAAATTAGCAAAATCTTCTTGAGAAAAGCCTTTCTCTTTTCTGATTTTACGAATTTGTTCGCCTATTAAAATTAAATCATTTTGCTTTTTCATTCAATAAGCATATGTGCTATGATGGATATATAGCCACACGGTATGTCTATCATTTTATCCTAATAAATAGGAAATTAGTTCTAGCACCCATAATTATTGAATCCTTGGAGCGTTCCTTTGCGTAATCAAGATAAAATAAGAAAATTAATTGCACGAAATCAACAGCTACATTCAAGAAATGCCTCTCTTATAAAGGCTATAAAAAACTTAAAAGCGGTACAAAAAGAATTAATTTTCTTAGCTCATTACGATTCTTTAACTCAATTACCCAATCGACTGCAATTCATTCATGATTTACAACACGAGATAACGCGTGCCCAAAAACAACAGCATCATTTTGCGCTATTAAAAATCGATTTAGATTTTTTTAAAAATGTCAACGATTGTTTCGGTCACGATGTAGGTGATTGCCTATTGTATGAAGTAGCCCTAAGACTGCGTTCCTGCATTCGTGAAAACGATTGTATTGCACGATTAGGAGGGGATGAATTTGCCGTGATTCTGACTGAAATTAATGACATTCATCGGGTGCAATTTATTGCACAACAAATCATTGATACGATGAGCCATCCATTTCAAATTAATACTCATACGGTATCTATTGGGACAAGCATTGGCATTGCTTATTTCCCTGAAGCAGGAAGTGAATCCCAATCCCTGTATAAGAGTGCCGATATTGCACTTTATCAAGTCAAAGAGCATGGGCGCAATCATCATCAATTTTTTACACCGTTCTCTTCTTCAGACAGGATTCACAATAAATTGAGAATGAATACGTAACAATCTAAAACCCACAACCAAGGCCTTAGTCATGGCCCGTCACCAGGATAACCTTACTATGTTCCATTGGTGCCGCTAGGCACACAAGGCTCGCTACATAGTAGTGCGGGTTACACCTTCTACCACGGGACATTCACCCGCAGGATGAATATGACTTTCTTGTAGTCTTGACGCAAAGGACCGTTGATGCTTGGATTTAATTCAGTTTAAATCCCATTCTCAATATTCTGTTAAGGAACCTCGATAGAAACTCAATTGAATGATTCATCTTCATGGTTTAGTGCCCAAAGAGAACTCACCGAATACCATAAATAAAAAGAGTCTATCGTTCACAACCTATAGAACTATGCGCTCATCACATAAGATTCATCACCATCTACTACATCCGTTACCTCATCTCTATTGTCGCGCAATAGAGCCTCAAGATTATTCATCCTATGGTTTAATGAGAAATTTTTCGCAAAAAATGCATTTTGCCTTGATTTGTATCGCTCCGAAAAATGATGAATCGACTCATCCACTTGAGCTATGTTCTCATTTTTTTGTTTCACTTCACTTACATCACATTCTTGAACCTTCAATCGCACGCCCATTTCAACAACAGTTTGATCAACTGCCTGAAGAGTCTCTTGAACTCGTTCTTTTTCTTTATCTAATTTCTCAGCCATTTCTTCAACGTGTGCAGCACCTTCGGCAACCCTTTGATTTAATTTCGTCAAATCCTTGTTCAGAGCAATCGCCTCCTGAGCCATGCACTTCGCAGTTTCATATCGATGATGCTCATGCGCCATAATAAGAAAATGAGCAGCGACAGAACCAAAAGCAGAAAAAAAGGCCATCAAGAAAGGCGCTCCGATGAGAATACCCAATAAAGATGCAAAAATGATAAGTGTTGCCCCTGCTTTTAATTTGAACCAGAATGTCTTTTCAACCCAATTCGCGCACAGTGCATCAAACCAGCTTTTTTTATTCAGAGTCCGACGCATTAACTCTCCTGATGTATTCTCAGGAATCTCAAATTCCTTAATAAACAACCAAGAACAGTGTGCTTTTATGGGATCCCAAATCCAGATAAAGAATTGTGCCATTAACCAAGATTGCTTTTCTTTGTTTTTATTGTTCGTTCCACTCATTTTCATTTTTTCCTTAAACCTTCGTAACCAGAGGGGATGGCTGATTTTGCGCACTATCGTCGAGAAATGGCGTTTCTTGTTTAAAAAATCGTGATTTATTGGTGCTAGATACGGTACTTTTTTCAAGTTCTTTTATTTTTGCTTTATCAGCTGCCCAAGCTTCCGATATACGCTGTAGTAAATTATCCAGTTCGGCAACTTTCTCACAAAGAAGAGCATTTTCTGTATCAAGTTGCTCAGCAAGGCCCATTAATTTATTATTTTGTTCTTCAGTCGTTGAAATAATTCGTTTGCAGTGCTCTAACATCGCCCGCATTTCAATGAGCTGTGCTGTTTCCTCTACTCGCCCCATGCTACGCTCTAAATTTTTAATTAATTTTTTTAATTGAGTCCAATCGGTTTGTTGAGTCAAAATTTCTTCAACTCGCTTTTCCTTTTCTTCTGTTGTTTTAAAGTCTTTTTGTAGCATTTCTTCCTGTCGCTGATGAGATTGCTCATCAAACACCTCTTCTTGCGATTTTTTTCCACGCCCAGAAAACCATTGTATTCCTTTATAAACTCCGTAACCGCCTCCTCCAGCACCAAGCATGGATAAAATTGTATAACCCGCAGTTAAACCATAATAGGTAGTAATCACAACGATTGGAACTGGCATGAGATGTATTCCTTAATAGAGTTGAGTAAGCTTTCGTCTTAATTTCCTAAACTGACGAAATAATAATCACATGCCAATATAAAATCAACACTGTTCTTATTTTAGAACTATAAAAAATGACGATGCGGGCCCTTTAAGGCTTGGTGTGTACATATTATGCTTAGAGGCGGAACTTAAAACTAAAATTATTAGGAATAAAGTCTATCTGAGTTAACTAAATTTTTAATTTCGTACTTGTTCAAAAAGGATTACTTTACTTCGATGTTTATCCCATTCTTCAACTGCAGCAAGATATTCATCATACTTAGGCTTTGTCTCTTTCAATGACATCTCCCCTTGACGTACTTTTTCCAACATATCAATCCATTCTTTGTGTAAGAGATGAAATTTATCTACCAGTCTTGATGATTCATGAATATTGGCCATATCTTCATTGCTTATATCCAGCATGTGAATTCCCTTAATTAATTAGTGACAGAATACATCTTTCTTGCTCTCGCTCCTAGTCGATAAAATAAAAACGAAACATACTCCAGACAAAATAATGAAAATGTGTAATAAAAAATCAAAAGTAGCATGATTATTAGTATGAAGAAACAACTTAAGAGAAACTAAAATCAAATCCAAATACACAAACCACCGAGTAAACGGCCATAATAAAACCAGCAAAGTTTGAAAAAAATAAAGATACCTTTAAAAAAAGCTCTTGTCTTATTTGGTTTGCATGATTTCAGACCTAATAAGTTATCAGGTCTATTCTGATTCTGTTTCACTCTTTCAGGGAATATAATAACATTAGTCATTTTTGCTTCTCCTTGTCCCTTTTGTATCCTTTATCTGCAATAGGTCAGTATCTTTTAAAAGAAATAAAATGCTACCACTAACATGAATGAAATTAATATTACTCCTGATACCATGAAGGTAGCTATCGAATAATTTTTAGTTCTTAGCTCCACCTCTTTAATTTCTGTTATGGCATTATTCATAATTAGTTGAATAGCTTCGACCGCTTGCGCCGTACTTTGTTGTACCAACTTTGCCATCATTTCTTTACTGGAAATTAATGCAGCATTTAAAACCTTCTCAGATTTATCTTTAGCATCATCCTTCCAACGTGCAGAGATATTTTCTAATTCTTCCTTAAAATCTTGTAACATATCTTGATGCGCTTTCTTATTATTCACAATTAATTTTTCATTAATTGTCTGAAGAATCAGAATGGGATCATCCTTTCCGAGGGAAATGCCGTGTTTCACGGCAACTTCCTTAATTAACTCGTCTATTTCCTCACTCATTAGAGCACCATGGCGTTGTTTAACTGGCCAAATAACTGATCTCGAACTATCTTTAAACGCTGCCTGGTCATAATGTTCTTATTAGAATCGTCCAATGCCTCATTGAATGTTATTTTTTTCTGAAGCATTTCAGATAAGTCTCGTCCGTAGGTTTCTTCTTTCAACACCGGAATATGAATAAGCGAAGAAATTCGCTCTTTATTATCACGATAGACTTTCATTTGTTCAAATGATTTTCCATCGTGCTCAATGGCTCCCCAAAACGGATTTAACCAAACAACAAACTGTGTTTCTATGGGAAATTGATTAATTAACTGAGAAAATCCATTCATTGTATCCAGTAAGGCCTGCCCTCCTGTAATAACCGTATGGATAACCAACTCATGACCTAAATCATTAAGCAATGAAGGAACCTGGTTACTTATCAAATAATGCGATAAAGGAACAAAGGAGCTAGCCCCATTATCAATGATCACATCGTCTTGCGTTGACGCAATCATCTCAATTAATTGATCAAAATGGCGTGAATTAATTTCATCTCCATCCATAATTTCCAATCGTTGGACATCAAGTGCTTTAAATCCATAAAATGTGGCATTGATGGGATCGGTATCAATACATAATGGTTTTTGTCCTTTATGCACTTTGTATTGAGCAGTAGTGGCCGATACAAAAGATTTTCCCACGCCGCCTTTACCTTGCATTGTGATATGTATTTTCATTATAAAAGTTCCTCCGGGTTGGGTGTAGGTCTAAAAGTAAACGCAGGGATACCCTTAATTGGTTTACTTTCTTTATCATCCCCATCCTTGGGCATTTTTATTTCTGAGTTAGAATGAACTGATTTTTCAGAACACTCGGTTAATAAAATGAATTGAGAGACATAAGTTCTAAATGTTTTATAGCTAAACGAAATTTTACCTTCTTCAAATAATGTTTCCCAGATTACTTTTTTGGACCATCCAACGGATAGAGCGTCTTGAATATCGGATTTCAATGCCAGAAATGCCACTTTATTTTTCGAATTCGTAGTTGTTATTTTTTTGGCTTCGCGCTCTGCAATTCGCTTTGACAAGGATTGTTCCATAAGTGACCAGAGATTTATTCTTTTTATTTTATAAAAGAAAGTGTATTCAGTTTTATTAATTTTCTCAAGCTTTAATGATTTTATATTCGCCCTTTTCTGCCCTTTTATTTTCTTTTTACGAGCTTTTACTATCTTAAGTGTTCATAAATGTTCTTGGCATGCCTTTTCTGAGATCTTTTCCTTATGGCGTACAAAAAAGAACAAGAAAAATCATATAAAAACCAAAAAGAAACTGATACTATTCCAAATAGAGGCATTAGAAAGCTGGGCAAGATAGGTGAAGTTAGCTAACCAGTAAACTGGTTACCCAACATCACAAAACCTTATTCGCACCTTCGGTGCTCAACGGTTAAAACGTACTCATCATTTTTTCAAAGGATTGCACAACCCCTTTTAAAGAGGTAAGCATCCTTATGGATATCAATAGTAAAAACCCAACAAGAAAACACGGTCGCCACCTTCGCGTTCCCGTTCTTCCGCTGGAAGAAACAGAAATTAAAGAGAATGCAGAGAAAGTTGGTCTTTCAATAGCAGAATACTTACGAAGGCTTGGACTTGGATATGAAATACGAGGCATTATTGACCAAGACTCCATTTTGCAGCTCTCTAAAATTAATGCCGATCTAGGACGGTTAGGTGGATTATTAAAATTATGGTTGGTGCAAGATAAACGAGTAACACATTTTGACAAAAAGACCATAATGGCACTATTGGAGCGAATTCGCATTACCCAGGATAAACTTTTAGAGGTAGTGCATACTTTATGATTATTCGCCACTTACCCATGAACACTGTCAAAAAGAGTAATTTTCTTAAATTAGCTCAATACATTACAAACACTCAAGGAAAACAAGAACGTGTTGGCCTAATAAGAGTTTCTAATTGTTTAAATACGGAACCTGCTTGGGCATCCCATGAGATTATGGCAACACAGGCCAAAAATCAAAGAGCCAAAGGAGATAAAACCTACCATTTACTTATTTCATTTGCACCTGGTGAAAATCCATCTCCTAACGTGTTAAAAACTATTGAAGACCGTGTCGTCAACTCAATTGGCTTTACAAATCATCAGAGAATAAGCGCTATCCATTATGATACTGATAATGTGCATATTCATGTGGCAATCAATAAAATTCATCCCCATCAATTAACGATGGTAGAGCCATATAGAGCCTATAAAACTCTTGGCAAGATTGCAGAAATTCTTGAAACTGAATTTGGGCTACAAAAAACAAATCATAAAGCCCAAAAAGTCCGATCAGAAAATCTGGCAGAGGATATGGAGCATCATGCTCACATGGAAAGTTTACTGGGTTGGATTAAACGAACCTGTAAGGATAAATTAGAAAATAGCTCCGATTGGATGACGTTTCATCAAATACTTACAGAACATGGATTACAGGTCCAAGAATGTGCCAACGGATTAATTATTTTAGATAGTAAAGGGCTTGCGGTCAAAGCAAGTTCCATATCACGTAACCTATCAAAATCGAAACTGGAATCTCGTTTAGGGTCCTTTAAACCCTTTAATAGCAAAGATCAAAACAGAACATCTAAACAATCCTCTTATGAGCTGCAACCATTAAAAAGAACTATTCAATCCTCGCTCTTATATTCTAAATATAAGGCGGAGCAATCTTATAACAAACAAACATTAACACAGACCTTACTCGCTGCGCGCGAACGCAAAGAACGACTCATTGAACAAGCTAAACGGCATGGTCGTTTTAAAAGGGCTACTGTGAAATTATCCAAGAGCAGTCGCCTCAATAAAAAAATTTTATATTCATTAATTAGTAGCTCTCTTAAAAAAGAGTTGCACAATATACGAAAGGAATACTTACAAGAGCGCACTCGCCTTTTTGAGACTTATCGTTGTTATGCCTGGGCTGATTGGTTATTAAAGCAATCCTTACAAGGAAATAAAGACGCATTAACAGCCATGCGTGACAAAAAAGAACATCCAAATTCATATTATTCTTTCAAAAGCCCAAAAGAATCTAATTCATCTTTAATTCAACATCAATTAGATGGCATTACCAAAGAAGGAACAGCTATTTATCGAATCGATAATTGTACTATCCGAGATAATGGCAAAGAGATTGGGATTTATAGAGGAGCTTCAATTCAAAGTCTCAAAACTGCGCTACACATGGCAAAAGAACGATTTGGTTCATTGGTCTCAGTGACTGGAACACCGCAATTCAAGGAGTCACTTATTCGTATAGCCGTTCATTATCAAATACCCATTCAATTTGAAGATCCAAAGATGGAACAATTACGGAATCATTTAATCAAAATAAAAGGAGAAATCCATGAACAATCATGTCAGAGAAGAAGATCATATCGAAAAGCAACTGGAAGCAGCAATGAAACTATTAGAACAAGAAGATCTGATGGAGATAGAACACAGCCAAGAATTGGAATTCACAACACCACAAGCACAAAGTCCAACATTGAGCGCATTGGAAGAGAACCGCCGCCCGAAAATAAAAACAGCCTGCGAAACATGTCCTCACTCAATATGGTTCAGCTCTCCCGAAGAAGTAAAATGTTATTGTCGAATAATGTATACCCTCAGTTGGAGTGCCAAAGAACCCAATCTGATCACTCAGTGCGACGGACAATTTTTGGTTTAAAACGTAAGGAAGGGAAAAAACGTATCAAATAAATATTTGTCAAGTTTTGCAAGACCCATGACAATTAATATCTCCTTTCTTTTGAGCAGCAATAATGAAGGTATCAACTCTCTCTTGAAGGGCTGTTATTCCCACAACAATGAACCCATTTTTTTCTAATAAATTGCCTACTTGAAGTGGCATTAAAATATTAAAAGATATCCCCTTTATGGTATTGATGCATGGAAATCCAACTTCACGTAAAGTAATAGGAGTTTTTTCATAGTCGTTAATTTGGCAGGTTTTGTACGTCCTATAATATTTTTTTGTTGCGTTATCTAGTGTGATTTTACTTTGAATTGCATTAGAACTTTTATCATCCTCTTTTATTTGATGGACCATTTCTATCTGTTGAACTAAAACGGGGTTTTCAAATATAAATAGTAACAAACCATTAGGATATAATTTTTGATTAGAGTTCTTAATGAATTGTTGTAACTGAATTGCGCTTAAAAATGGAATGACATTTTTAGCATATACCATACCAAGCGAGCTGTCAGAAATTGAAGAAAAAACAGATTCATTTGATATATTTCCAAGTAAGAAACGAACTTTATTTTTTTTCTTCGGTAGATTTTTGTCGACGAAATTTTTTGCGCATTTTATATTGTGGCTATCAAGATCATTGAAATAGATGGTATTGGCTCCTAATTGGAATAATTCTGAAAGCTCAGCGCCATACCCCCCGCCTGCTATTAAAATTGGCCGTTTAATATCCAACAAATTTTTTTTAATGGTATGCAAAAATAGTCCATAATAAAATGGATCCAGATATGAGCTTTTACCCATATTGTTTTGTGTTTGATGAGATCTTGGATTTATTTCAGGACAATTACTGTAACTTATTGTTGGAATTAAAAAAAAGAGCAACCATAATATTTTATATTTAATCAATTAAAGACACCAAAATGGTAATTCCAATTATTCGTAGAATCATCATGTAAGCATCCCATATTTAGTGGCAGTCTAAATTAGAGATTTTCACTATGATGTAATAATTGGTGATTTCCTGTTAATTTTTGGGAAATTATAAGGGAAAATTCAGAAATGGAAAATGAACGCCTCTGCCAATCCATTAATTTTATCATTGGCTGAATGTACATTGGGTTTACTCAATCGGACGCCAATTATTTTGGCGTCCCAATAACATATGTTTTACATGATATCCTTTTTCAAGTTTCTTAATCGTAAAATCACTTTAGCCAAGTCATAAATAAAAAATGCAGGCCAAAGAAAAACCCATAAACATACTACTAAGAGAATAACCATATTGTGACTTGACCAAGACGTAACAACCAACACTATTAAAACAACTAGATAGGTTATAGATAAATACCAGAATTCTTACTCATATTCGACTCCAAATCTAAACGGATAAAATTTTTTTATTAGTAGATTTTTGCTGCACAGATCTAAAATTAGCAAGGATCTTATCTATAACAGGTTTAACCTGTCGTAATACCCCATCTCGACCTAACACACTATTTTTAGCAAGATCATTAAAATCGCTGAATTGTTTGGGATTTTTTTCTTGCTCTCCTGAAGAAAAAATAGGAAATACCACAAAACCGTTGACACTTCTTGCCGCCTCAATGGCTTGTTCTTTCCCCGGATTAGCAGGTCGATTCATGCCCTGCTTCTTTTCCTGATATCGATCATCATCACCCGCAATTAAAACAGGTATTTGAGGAAATTTTTGGTTGAGGGCTTGAGCAACCAATTTCATATTCCCTGCATCAAAAGCAGAGACGACTGGCATTTCCAGCGACTCACTTAAGGTGGCAGCTGTAGCATAACCTTCAGCGATCACAATAACTGGAGCCTTTGCCAAGCAATCAAAACCCCCTACCACATGAAAACACCCTTCTTTTCGACTGTCTTTTGCAAATCGTTTTGTACCATTTTCCTGAATATATTGGATGTTCCATAAAATGCCCTCGGCATCGAATGCAGGTATGCACATCGTTTTTTTGCCTTTATCTGTATAAATACCTGGATGTACAGTGATCCCTTTGGCTTCAATGTATGGAGTTGGTTCTGTTAATGTCTGCATCAGGTTCAATTTACTCATTAACCGTCCCGCAGTATTTTTATGAAGACACTCTTGTTCTTCTTCACGATTTTTTAATTTTTCCATCGAGATGGCTTTCAAATGAGCTTTTTCTTCTTCTGTTAAAACATAACCTTTACTTTTCCATTTTAAGTCAATACCCGTTCGATTATTTTTAATATATCCTGCGGGAATACCATCTAAATGGCCCACATAAAATCCTGCCTTCTCTCCATTTTTATCTCCTTCCGCGGTAATACGGTGCTTTTTTCCATCCATTATCGGATGCTCATCAGTAACAATACATCCTAAACTCATTAAAGCTTCTTTGAATTCAGTGATGGGATCAAGTTTTGAATTTAGATTTGATTTTATGTTCTCAGAAATCCATGGTTTGATTCGATTTAAAGCAACCCCAGGTTTGGCATACCAACACTTTTCTTGATGATCCCACGCAATGCCAAGTGTACCATCAGGCAAGTGACCTACCACCGATTTGGCAGTATCTTTTTGTGAAAAAGGAATAGCCAGCCAGGTTTTCTCAAAAACCACTTCTTCCGTATTAGTCTGACTATTAGTTTCGCGCCACGGCTTAAGACGCTCCAAATCCGCTAACGAATGGGCATACCATTTCTTCATGTCCTTATCCCACAGGATCATCGATTCACCACTGGGTGATTTACTCATCAGTTCTTTAACCGTTTCTTTTTGATGAAAGGGAATATTGAGCCAAATTCGCTCCTCTTTTTGGATAGGCACGCTCATGGAATCCCTTGCTTTGTTGAGTTCATCCATGAGTTGTTGATCTTGAGTCAGCACGACTTCATGCTGTTGTTCTATCATTAATGAAGTAATATATGTCCTAATCTTTTCTGCATCAGAGCTTGCTCTGAATAATTCTAAAGGATCTTCTTTTAATAGTTTAATCCATGATTTGATGTAGGCCGTATGCTGAGAAGGATCATGGCCTATACCTAATTCATCCCCTAGCATGAGACTTGCGATTTCTGCACGCAACTCCTCCCTTGCATATCCTTCACTTCCAAAAGGATGATTTAAATCGCGATCGAGGCGCGAGGAATGTCCGGTCCAATGACTTAGTTCGTGCAAAGCAGTCGCATAATATCGCGCGGCTGTTTTAAATTGATTTTTAAGAGGCAGATGGATGCTGTCTGTCGACTTTCTATAAAATGCCCTATCTGATTCAGAGTGAATAATATTTGCACCTGACTCAGCAAGAATGGATTCTGCTTTATCAAGTAAGGCCCAATGACGCTCCTCAACAATCAAGGGAGGCAAACCCTCAATCTGTGTCGCATTAAAAACAGTCGCATAAAATACACGAGGCCGCTCAAGTGAGCATCTCACTTTTAAAACATTCCCGTGCTCATCCTTTATGGGATTATTTTGCTCATCTTTTTGAATCCGCTCTTCTGAAAATTTCCAATATTGGATGGTTGTTCCTTTTTCGCCTTTTTTAACTTGAGCACCTAACGATTGGGCTTGTTTGTATGTTAGCCAACGATTATCTGGTATATTGTGAGCCATTAAATAAAGTGCATTGATTCCCTTATATCGTGTGCCAGTCAGAGGATTAAAAGGAAGTCTGCCTCCTTGACCTTCTTCCCATGGAATTAACCAGGGAGCAGTTCCTTCCTTTAATTGTTCAATAATTTGGTTTGCAACCTGTTGATGGTAAGGCAATTTATCCATAAATAGCCTCCATTGCATCGTGCTCATCCAAAGCATCTTCAATAAAAGCTCCTGCTGTATCTGCCTCTTCTGGGGTAAATTCAATAACAAATCCTGGAATCATCAAATCATTCAACTTATCGCAGATGATTTCCTTTATATTTTGATTATTTTTATTGTTCATTATTTCCCTTTATTAGTTATTAGAATGCTGTTTTTTTCATCTCACCAAAGATTTATCCTATTGATTTACTGAAACTTATCCTCACCAAGTAATCATTGGGATCACAATTCCTTTTATTTGAGAAGTGTGAATCGGACCATAATAACGACCATCAAAAGACGTCTCGCTTTGATCCGTCATCGTGAATACCTCATCGGATTTCAATTGGTACTGTTTAATAAGCCATAGAGACAGTGGACGATTCAGTCCATCCTGAATTTTAGGTTTACTAAAAGGAAGTAACTGACCATTAATAAAAACACCTGATAAAGTACTTGAAATCTGATCACCATGAACAGCCACCACTTTTTTCATAAGATAGCCAAATCGATGAGCACATAGTCCGTAATCGATGTAGCCTCTTAAGCGAGCTTCGTTAAATACCGGCTTGGGTTCAGGACAAAAAATAATGTAGTGATCCTTTAATTGATGACCACGTTTCAGTAAATAAATCCCCTTGGGAATGGAGTTACTCGTGTTAATACGGATACCAATGACAATGAGCATTAGTCCTAAACCAAACGCTAGCAGGACACCATAAAGAATGAGATAGACTATTTTTTTCATAAGACAATGGCCTCCTCTTCAGATAACTGCATACGGATTACATCTGATTTGGCCGGTGCTTCGATGGAGGAACGTGCAAGAAAGATGGGATCTTTGAAATACAGTGGCTGTCGCCCGTAAACCATAGGAAATCCTGCCATATAGACCACCATATCCCCAGCTTCAATAATCTGTCCGTCTTTGTTCTTTTTAGATCCAGGGATTCGTAAACACTCATCTGCTGTTAATAAAGGACGCTTCACTTCCTGAGTAGTTTTAGAAATCTGATTTAAGAATAAGCTGATTCGTTTTCCACTGGTCGTTAGATGCTCTTTGACTACTGTGGTAAAGCCCGTCAGTTTTGATAAATGCTCTGCGGTTTCGATGCGATTCGGGGGATAGGCATTTTGAATATGGCAATTGGAGGTAATCGTTTCATCAGGACCATACCCTCTCTCTCGGCTTTTAAGCTGATTGATGTCCTGACAAATAAGATAAAATTTAAGACCATATCCTGCAACAAACGCGAGGCTTTCTTGTAAAATGTCGAGCTTTCCCAAACTTGGAAACTCATCAATCATGCACAACAATCGGTGCTTGTAATTTTTCTTCGTTTGGATGGATGAGACACCCTCATGATTGGTGACGCGCTCAAAATCCATTTTATCCGCTGAGAGTCGGACAATCATATTAAGCAATACCCGGACTAATGGTTGCAATCTGGCTTTATCATTAGGCTGCGTCACAATGTAAAGACTGACGGGGACATCATGATTCATTAAATCCTTGATACAAAAATCCGAAGATGAAACGTTTTGTGCAACCACTGGATCGCGATACAATGATAAAAATGATTTGAGTGTGGATAGCACAGAGCCTGCCTCTTCCTCCGGCCTATCAATCATATCTCGAGCAGATGCACTAATGACTGGATGAGGTTTACCATTGCAATGAGGATATTGAGTCATCTCAATTAATAAATCAGCCACATTCACGCAAGGATCAACCAGCATTTCATCCATGGCTGGAAGACTAGCCACCTCACCTTTATCTTTAAGTTTGTACAAACTATGTAATATAAATCCTACTAATAAAGATTGAGATGTTTTTTGCCAATGCGACTCCAGTCCTTTTCCATCAGGATCTGCAATGAGTGTTGCCAGATTTTGTACATCACCTACTTCAGACTCCGTCTCCAATCGGATTTCATTAAATGCGTTCCACCGCGCACTTCCGAATCGCGCAGCAGGTTCAAAGCGAATCACTTTATTCTTTGCATATTGTTGCCGCCAACCCGCCGTTAATGCCCAAAGCTCTCCTTTTAAATCGGTAATCACTGCCGAATGCTTCCAGGATAAAAGCGTTGGAATCACAAGCCCTACCCCTTTCCCAGAGCGCGTTGGCGCATAGGTTAATACATGTTCAGGGCCATTGTGCCGTAAATAACGAATTTGACCGTGCTCTTCAAACGCCCCGACATAAACGCCTTCATCATGTCCAATAAGTCCTGCATGAACTAAATCGTCTTTGGTAGCCCAACGCGCGGAACCATGAAGATACTCGCTGATATCCTCCTGGTTCAAAGCCCGAATGGCCAACATAACCCCTATTAAGGAGACAGAGGCGGTCATCACCAGGATGCCATTTGCCCCATTGAAATAATACGGGTAGGTTTCATGCCATTGAAACCACCATATCAAATAGTTCCATGGCGCATAAAAATAACCCATAGAATGCCCTAATTGAGGAGCATAATGAAAAACAGATGCTAAATACTGAGTAGCACATTGAGCACTGATTAATAGGGCAACTAACACCAAAATAAACGCGTTGAGTTTTCTTTTTTTAGGTTTATCTTTTCTTAATTGAGGCCCGATTAATGTCTTTTCTTTTTTCATAGCGACTTACTCCATCTATCTGAACGATACATCGAATCCAGGGCACGTATCGCATCAACATTTCGATAAAACCGGTTATCCCCTGGAGTAGATTTCAATGGTTTAACAGACCGTATCCTGGACTTATCAAGGCCTATCTCTTGGCGAACTTGTTTTATATGTACAGGGAAAGTACCAGGAGAGTTCACCGCATACGTATTAAAATGAGAGCTCAACCACATTTGCCATTTTCTGGCTTTTTTTATGAGATCGGCTCGATAGATACGGTTAAATTTTGGAGTTTTAGAATGGTAATTTGCAGCTCTCGTCCATAAATCCTGCCCGTCATGCACCAAATGGCCTCTTACCCTCCAGGCCGCCAAATCATAGGCATAACACCCTTTAGCTGCCACATCATCGGGTTTAATTCCAAACTGCGCCAGTTCTTTTAAGTAGGCCGTATTGAGCTGCATACTGCCTACATCATAAGTTCCATTCGAATTTTTTACCCATTGACCAGGTCTTCCAGATTCTTTCTCTGCAATAGCCAACAGGATATTAGCGGGAACCTGATATTTAATAGCCGCCATGATGGTACAGGCGACTTGCTCCTGATGAATACTCGGTGTTTGACTCCATATAGACATTTTATTCTCCAGCGTGCCTTTCTTTATTAACAAATTGATTTACTTCCTCGCCATAACCATCGGGCGCAGCGCTAAGGCTGCCCTCCATTCCTTCGCCATCATCAAATGATGAGGCATCATGTTCCATGTTCTGATGGATGGCATCAGCTACTTGCCCCCCTGGCGTTTCTCCAACACGAGCAGTAAACGATTCTTTTAGCGCATCGACCTTATCACCAATGACATCCGAAGCACCTGAAGACAAATGAGAACCAAATGAAGCAGCAAAACGCCCAGCATTACTCAGTGCCGACATGAGGCCATTTGAAGAGAGTTCTTGAGGACTTCCCGATAAGGGTTCCATGATTCCTGAGCCCATACTTTGCGAAGCGGCTTTAAAAGCCGCATTTAAAGCACTGCCTACCCCTGCGGCATTAGCAATGGCTGAACCGACTACAGAAGCCCCACCAGACATGGCAGCAGCAGCCATGCTGGCGGCACCCATGGCAGCCCCTAATCCTACGCCACCGCCACCTCCAGCCCCGCCTCCTTGAACGATTCCTGCAAGCATTGGCGGAATCTTATTAACCAGAGTCAATAAAATAGAACTAACTACCAGCATGACAAATAACTCTTTTAGAGTCATATCTGAGGACATGGCAGCGTAATATTGGTCGATAAAGGATTTACCAATCCCAATAATCAACACCATAGCAAAGGCTTGTAAGGCAATTCCTAAAACGGTTTTATAATAATTAATGGCAATATCCTGAGTCCAACGCCCTCCTCCAAATCCAAGCAGGAAGATTCCTCCATAACAAATAAACCATCCTGAAATTAAAACTATCAACATATTCACGCCAACCAGGGCAAGTACAAGTAAGATAATGCCTGCAACAAGAAGGCCTACGGTAGTATTGGCAGGGGACCATATGGAGGAGTTATCAATGGTTTTCGAAACAATATCAAAACCCACATCCACTACTCCAGAGGGCGAAATCGTATTAGAAAGGCCCGAAGCCTTAGAGGCAATTTGTCGCAATGAATCAATAATGGCTTTGGTTAATTCAGGTCCATTTTCTAAAATCCAGCAAAAAAACCCAGTGACTGCAAGAAATTGGATCAATTCAGCCAATATTTCCTGGGGATCGCAACGCCGAAGTGCCATTAATCCAAAGGTCCAAGTCATACTCAGTATCACTAATCCCCAAAATAACCAATTGGCATAGGATTTCATTTGGCTTTCCCAATGAGATGCTGTGGTATGAAAACGATTTAAAATATTATCAAACAAGTCGGCACTATCTATGCCCACACCTTGAGCATAGAGCGAACTGGAAAGTCCTATTAATGAAAGCAGCAAAAGAATGTGAATCATTTTGTTATTCATGTTCTTACCACTGCATCGGGTGACTTTTGGTATAACTGCCTTTTCTAAAGCACGCATCCCCTATCATTTGAAGTTCTGCAGGCGTTCGCCCCTGCCTTGAGCTGTCGCAGGTTAACTGCTCGGTCATTGAATTTTTTTTATTTTCTTGGGTTCGCGCGTTGTCACAGCCTGTCAAAATAAACAGTATTAGTGTGAGGCATAAGTAGATTCGATTCATCATTTGTCCTTTTTAAGTGATTTTTATTACCAGGATTTACCCGTACTTTTACGAAATGTTCCCGAACGAAAACGCTCATCTCCCGCAGCTTGTATCGCCTCTTTGTTCGCAAGCGAAGCAGCCCTGGTCGCTTCGGCGTTTTGCTGGGTAATTAACAAACTGCGAATTTGTAACAGTTGGTTGGATTGTGCACTGGCTAGTTCTGATGCAGCTTGTATAGCCTGTTGTTGACCTTCTGCCTTTTGTGCATGGTCTTGCAAGATTTTGAGCCTGGCTGCATCTGTTTTAATCTGTTGCTGTTGCCTGTCAATGCCACGAAGCATGGCATCATTTGCTTTTTTTTGCGCCACTGAAGCATTCATCTGATTTTGTTTGAGGCGTTTTAATTCCTCCTTACTGCAATTTCCATTAAAGCAAGGGCCTTTACTGTAGTACTCCTCACTTTGATAACGGCTAAGATAAGCATCCAAACTACCCGCTTGTTGTTTGTACTCATCCAGGGTATTTGTGGTGTTCACCAGATTGGTAATGATTTGATTGGCATCATCCCATTGATAAGAGGTCAATGACTTACCATTGGCCAACATCAGGTTATATTGGTCCAATTGATTTTTATATTGATTCGCTTGCGTAGTTAGCATTTGGGCATTTTGATACCAGTTAGCCCAATCAATTACAGGCATATTCGCGTGGCATAAACTACCGACTCCAATCAAACTCATTCCAACATAATACAGCATGGTCCATTTGAATTTGTTTGCCTTCATTTCTTATTCCTTAATAATAATCAAATGCCACATAAGACCTTTTAAATACCAAGTCTTTTACCGTGATAATGTTGAAGCGATACCCCGAACCTATTTCAATAGAAGGGGCAACATTTAAATTTTTCATAATCAATTGCGCAGAGACTTCACCTAATTGTTGACCTAATGCCTGACTGAGCACACTTCCGGCTGTAGGTTGATAAGAAACTCCGTTGAAAGGTTGATTTTGATTTTGGCTGTAGGTCATTCCTGCAACAATGCCTGACATAAGAAAGGCTGAGCCAAAAATTCGTCCATAATGATTATTTACCCGGTCGCGAAATCCCGCAAATCCTGCCCCATCGGTTCCTGGCATGGACCCAATATCTAATTTTTTTCCGTCAGGGAAGGTTAATCTCTGCCAGGCAACCAATAGAGTATCTTGTCCATACGCTACATCACTGGAATAAATACCCAGTAGTTTGGTTCCCTGTGGAATTAATAAATACCGACCCGTTGCAGTGTCATAAACATTCTGGGTTACTTGACCAATAATTTGGTTGGGCAAATCCGAACGAATACCACTTATCATGGCTCCTGGAATGACACTACCTGCGGTTAAAACGAAAGGAGTTTCAGGGGCGCTTACTCGTGAATTAAGATGCCAACGCCCTTCATCTTCACCACCACCCAGTGGCATAGGCTTTCTCTCATCATGAGAATGCCTACCTTGAGCCATTTCTTTAAACGGAGCTTCTGCTGTGAATGATGCACGATGACTCCTCAATTCGCCATTGGGATTAGTTCTTCTTTGAGGAGTAAGGGATCCTTTATCAAATAGTACAGATGATTTTGCTTTAACCGCTTCCTCAAATTGTTGGGTTTTCTCCTGACGAATCCGCTCAAGTTCAGTATCCGGGATAGGCTCTTCCACATAGGGTTTAGGCGGAATATTGGGATTATCAATCACGGCAACGGGAATCTCGACTGTTTCAGACACTTGAATCGCCTTTCTTGCTGAAGGCACAATACCTGACTCATATTTGCCTACAATCTCATTGGCCATGTGGAGGTTATTTGCTTGGGCAGATACATTAGGTTTTACCTCCTCCACGGTGTTAGTTTGCCCATCAGCGCGTTTTATCGCAACCAGGACAATCAATAGAACAAACAGTAAAGCAACTCCCAAAATAATCACCAATGGCCAATTATTGACCCGGCGCACCCCTGAAATCTCTAATTTTTCCGGAGATTTCTCAGCAGACAACCAATCCTCGTTTTGACTCATCTCACCTACTCCTTATACGACCATGCACTAACAGGCATCAATTGACTCTGATTAAGCGAGTAAACACGGCTTAAAGATTGACTTTCTACCCAGACCGTCACCCGATAAAAAGCTTTCTTTATTGAAGTGTCCACCACATAAGCAAAGCGCACACCTTGTCCCATACATCGGCTCTCTATCAATCCATAGCCTCTCTCTCGCAATAAACGAATCAATTCAATCCCATAACCATCTTTAACTCGTTGGCTGAAACAAAATTGAGTTCTGGCCGGAGGAAAAATAGAGACGAGCTGCGTTACGGTATCTTTAGCCATTGCATTAAAATGATGGGATGGCCCATCCGTAAAATTGCCATAGTGGACACGGGTACAACTGGACAACCCCAAAACTCCCAACAGGATTAACCAATACTTCATACGCCACACCTCGTAATAGAAACTTTCTCCTGAGCACTCCCACTACCAATCACCAAAAGTGCTTTATCAAACACACTATCAACGATGTAACGATTGCCTTGTACCCGGTAATTGACCATGACCGCTTCTGATTTTTGAAAAAGTCTTTTCTTTTGCATGACCAGTAAAACAGGCGCTTCCGTTTGAGACATAGTTTTTGGCATGTGAATAATGGTTTTAATCCCATCGTTATAGACACGAACAGGTTTCCAGCGAGTACGACCTTCAATTTGATAATTAAAATGCAGATTCCCCAGATATTCATGCGTTTGAGGCAAGGTATGCATTTCTCGATGTTCGCGTTGCAATTGACGAATGAGATTCCATTTGGCTTGTGCTTCATCAGGATAGATAAAAGACACATAAGGCATGAATTCATGGCGGGTGGATTTCAAACGAAAATGATAGGTTCTGCGATCGGTGGTCACCACCAAGGAGCTGTCCAAGCCCACATCCAGTGCTTTTGCTTTAATAATCAGATGTAATCGCTGATTAGGACCAACGCCTGTGACTGACGGCTCAATGGTAAATCGGGGATCACCCACATTAAAATTATTCATTTGCTCCCCTGCTTGTAGCGCAATATCACAGATTTGCAATACGGCACAAACGATACGCGTTTGGCCTGAGCCATACACAAAACTAATAGAGCCATCAGATGCCGCGACAGGCTTACTTGTCGCTTGTCCCGTTTGCCATTTTTTTCCTATCTCAATGGCCTTACGTTCCTGTGGATTAAGCGGCATTATTTTTTTTGAAAAGTATTTATCGGCCATATCGTCTTGAGTGATGGCCATTCCCAAAGTGGGCCAAATTAAGAAAACGCTTAAAAGATAATGTTTCATTCATGAACTCCGAATTGTCGGGACCAGTTAAAGTCTTGAATATAGATAAAATGTGGATTGTTTAGTAACGACTCATGGCTCACCCCTTTTAAATGGGTAGCCTGGTACATGGTGAGTAACGCTTTCATACCATAGGGTTTTTCCTTGATTGAGCCATCTCGATTGCGTACGGTTTCTACCCAATCCACCTGCCAGGAGGACTCTGACTCTTTAAGAACTGAACGAATTTCAATACTCACCATTTCCTGTGCTGCTCGCTCAAATGGATTGGAGTCTGGCGTTCCTTTGTAAAACTCATTGGCTTTCGTGACTGAAGCATCATTTTGATTCAAATAAGAATACACCTGAAAAATTGCCTTTCTCTGCAACTCCATATCGGCGCTAACCAACCGAATGCTTTCAATGAAATGGGCGGCTGCTGCTCGATAATCATCAAGACTTGCCTCGCCCACTTTATCGGCCCTGGTAACCGATAAGGTATTCCCTTGGGCATCTTGCTGAAACACTAAAGGAATGAATTTGGATTGGCTGCCAATTGAAATTAAACCGCCTACTGCGGCAAGCGCAATCAACAGGCAACTGATACTAATCAATTGCCAAAGATGTAAGGACTTCAAGAGTCCCGCTTGATGTACATTCCATGCTCTTCGTGCATTGAAGTAAGGATTATAGGTAATTTTTTCTTTGGGTTTTTTCGAAGATCTATTTTTATTCGCTATCATGCTGCTACTCCATAGAAACCAAGCTCGTATTCTTTCGGGTTAATTCCTTTTTCAGCTACCCACGAAGTGACCCAAGCCGCACCTTTTTGTGCTTCAAGTTCTTTAATTCGTTTGATGGAATCCAGATCCGTTGCCCCTGCAAACGAAAGCGCTAAAGGTCCTAATGCCAATTGATAAATGCGCTGACCTTTTTCGCTGACATAGTAGTAATCGCGTTTAGGCACAGCACCTGCAACAATCTCGACCTGTCGTGGGTTAAGACCCATGCGCGCATACACTGCGGCTGTTTCTGGTGCTCGAGCATGAGGATTAGGCAAGAAAATTTTAACGGCAGTTGATTCCACAATAATATCCAGAATTCCTGAATTAATGGCATGCGATAAATGCTGCGTTGCCATAAAGACACAGCAATTTTTCTTAGCCATCGAATCCAGCCATTCGGCGATTTTTTGGCGAAAAACAGGATGAGCCAACATAAGCCATACTTCATCTAAAATAATTAAAGTGGGGCGGCCGTCTAAAGAAGTTTCGATGCGCCGGAACAAATAAAGCAATACAGGTAATGCAAATTTTTCCCCTAATCGCATCAAATACTCGATTTCGTAGGTCATAAAAGAAGACAATCCTAATTCATCAGATTCTGCATCCACCAAATGCCCCATAAGGCCATCCACAGTGTATTGTTTTAATGTTTCTCGAATTGACTCATCTTGAATCGTCATCACAAATTCCGATACCGTTTTTGACCCACTTTGATGCATGTTAATAATGGCATGAGCTATTTCATTACGCTGATGAGGAGTAGTATTCAAACCATTTAATGCCAAAATGGTATCAATCCACTCCATGGCCCACGCCCTGTCTTCTTTCGTATCCAAAAATTGCAAGGGAGCAAATGCCAATTTAGAGTCCTGTGAGGCGATGGTGTAATGTGCCCCACCTACTGCCTTACAGGTGGGATACATCGACATTCCCTTATCAAAAACATAAATACGCGCCTCTTTGTAACGACGCCATGACAACGCCAACATGGCAAGATGGGTTGATTTTCCTGAGCGAGTCGGACCAAACATAATACCATGACCTAAATCCCGGACATGAAGATTTAGTCGAAAAGGTGTGCTACCTTGCGTAACACAATGCATTAAGGGAGGAGATTGTGGAGGAAATAAAGGACTAGGGGATTGATTCTCACCGGTCCAAATGCTTGATGTAGGCAGTAAGTCAGCCAGATTCATGGTATTAATAATGGGTCTACGCACATTTTCAACCCCGTGACCTGGCAAACTGCCAAAAAAGGCATCCATGGTGTTGATGGTTTCAATGCGCGCAGTAAAATGAAGTGCATCGATATTTTTCTTAACGTATAAAGCCGCTTGCTCTACCAAAGAGCGGTCTTCATCCATTAATACAATAACCGAAGTATAATAACCCTGCCCTACCATCCCGGAGTTCGTTTCTGCAATGGCATGTTCAGCATCCTGTAGCATATCCACTGCATCCTTATCAACAATACCCTTACTTGTTTTAAAATATTGGCTATAAAATCCCACAACTTTCTGTCGCCATTTCTTACTGTATCTCTGAAAATGTTTTTCAGCTTCATAAGAATCCATAAATATAAATCGAGAACTCCATCGATATTCGATAGGCAATTGATTTAATGTCGTTAAAATTCCAGGGGTAGCCTCCAACGGAAATCCTTCAATAGCCACACATTGAATGAATTTCCCACCCACTTTAGGAATCACCCCGGTATATAACTCCTGACCGCCAATTAATGCATCCAGATAAATAGGATTTTTCGGCAAAGTGATGCCGTGTTTGAGTCCCGTAGCACAAAAATGCAGATGTTTTAAAAAATGCTCTTGAGTAAGATACGCATTATCTTCTTGTAAAACCTGTTCAGCCTTAAGCCTTGTTAAATTGAAAGCCAAATTCATTTGCGTTTCGAAATGAAGACAAGCTTGGTTAAATTCTTCCAAAAGCTGGATTGTTTGCTCTTTTTTTGAACGATTGACTTGTGAATCATCAAACATTAATGCAACGAATCGCCGTTCAGCAAGTATTGGTGGAAACCAGGTTAAGGTCAAAACAAAGTCGCCCTCATACAAGGTTCCCATTTGCTCAAAAAAACCTCTTCGCTCCTCATCCACCGCATAGGATATCCAATCGGAAAAATGAGATTGCCCCCTGTCACTGTACCCAGGAGCTGCCCGCCTGATGACATCCACATGAATCATCCAACCAGAACCCATACTCGATAAGGCTTTATTAATACGAAATGAGAGCATTTCACGGGCTTCATCCGTCAAATTCGCCACATCCTCACTTCGATACACCCAAGCGGCCATAAATGAGCCATTTTTTCCTACAACAACCCCATCGTCTACCAATGCCGCATAGTTAAGTAAGTCAACAAAAGCGGCTTGTCGTTTTCGATGCGTTCCTAAATGATGAACACGACTTTCCTTTCTTATCTGCCCATACAACACCGATAAAAGAATAAATCCTAAAATGGTTATACTAAATGAAATCATCTGTATCATTTGAATTCCTTTCTATTGTCCCGAAAAGGAGTGGAGCGTGCAGGATAATAAGATTGGTAATAATGATGTCTGAGATAGACTGCTCTCATGAGCGGATCTGCTTTTGCCATTAAACGAAGTCCTTTTAAAGAAAAGAACCAAAGAATTACGCCAGTAATCAGAGCCAACCAATCATAAGTCACAAATACCAATACGGCACATAAAAGCCCTGAGAGCATCACCAACTCTCTATCTCCTCCCATAAAGAGGATCGGACGCACACCACTGCGTCTTATGGGGATCGCTCTAAGAGTCATTGGCCTACTCGCTTTTGAACGGCAAAAGGCGTAATCTCAGCTCCTTTTCCGGTAATAGCAGTCACCGTCGCTTTTGCACCGATTACAAGAGATAATGCGAGAACAATCCCGATGATTACTTTTAAAAAGCCACTCAGCTCTCCACCAAAAATCAAAGCAGCACCAGAACCTATTATCCCTGCCACCGATACACTAAAAGCAAAAGGGCCTGTGAGTGAATTAATCACCTTGGTAAACCAACCATCCATAGGAAGCCCTCCGCCCGTAGTAGAAGCCAGTGCCGGATGAGACATTCCCAATAACAACACTAGGATTAGCCCTGCTACACTCACAACTCTCAAATTACTTTTTAAATTTTTTGTCATGTTCCTATCCTTTTAAATTCGTTGTTTCAATATATACTGACCATTGACATACCCACCCAGATGAATGACTTCTTTGATGGTGCGGCCTTCTGGGGTTCGGGCAATATGAACCACGCAATGAACCGCCTCGCCAATCAATGGTTCAATTTCTGCAGGTGCACTCGGATTTCGTGTAATCAATGATTTCAAACGTGTAAGCCCAGCAAGCGCGCTATTAGCATGTAAGGTCGCAGCACCACCTTCATGCCCAGTATTCCAGGCATCCAATAAATCCAATGCCTCCGCACCTCGAACCTCACCCACTAAAATCCTGTCAGGCCTCATGCGTAAAGTGGTTTTGAGTAACATGGTCATAGTGACATCAAGGGTAGTGTGATATTGAATGCAATTTTGAGCCTGGCATTGAATTTCGCCAGTGTCTTCAATGATGAAGATACGCTCTGAAGCATCGTGAGAAACCATGTCATGAATAATGGCGTTCACCAGAGTAGTTTTTCCCGATCCTGTTCCACCAATAACCAAAATATTACGATGAAGTGACACCGCATCCTTAATCGCGTCATATTGAGAGCGAGTCATGATTTTTCGCTCAACATATTCTTCAAGAGAGAAAACCGAACTTGCTCTTTTACGAATAGCAAAAGTAGGCCCCATAACTACAGGTGGGATTTGACCCGCAAATCGCGATCCATCGATTGGAAGCTCACCTTCTAATAGTGGCTTATAACGGGTGACTTCCTTTCCATGAAATCCTGCAATGGTTTTTATAATTGATTCGGCACGTCCCAAAGAGACTTTTCCGATGCATTTCATGGACTCGCCCAATCTCTCATGCCATAGCTTACCATCCGCATTCAGCATGATTTCAACTGTTTTGGAATCGTCAAGCGCTTCCAAAATAACAGGACCTAAATCCCGTCTTAATTTTTCTTTGGCTCTATCCTTTACCGTGACTAATTGTTCCACCTGATCAAGCATCATTATTCCTTATTTCCTAACGATTATTGCACGCCATGGTGCATGGATGTCGGATGTTTAAATTTCCTGATGAGCCTGTCCACGATGCTTTCTTTTTGAGGCAGGCCGTCCAAAAACCAGGACTCTTTTCGTCTGTCGCGAACAATTTGTTTTTGAATTTCCTCGCGATGAATCGGCATCGATTTAGGGGCATCAAATGCGATGCGCACCTCTCCATCCTGATAACCAACTACCGTGCAATACACCTCATCTCCAATCACTACGGACTCCCCTATTTTTCTTGTTAACACCAGCATGACGTTCTCCTTTTTTTAGACAAAATAATCCACCAAGGCATGCAAAAAGCCTCATTCCAAATCGATATAAATTCTAATTTTTTTAAACTACCGAATAGGATTTATTTATCCTGTTTCTGGTTTTTCTTTGATGTGAGACATGACCCATAAACTCCGATGATTCCTAAAATAAAACACTAACCCCAATTAAAACAGCATCCTGAGTTGGGATATTTTCAATAGTGCCTTGCTCTGTTTCCGTATTAATCTGATAATTCACCGCATGACCAAACAGATGTTGATAGCCAATATAAAAATAACTGTGGTCATTAAAACCATAACCTAAGCCTGCCTGAAGCTCTGGTGTCCATCGCAAGATATCATTCACCTCATTTCGGTCGACTTGCAAATGCCTGTAAGCAACCCCTGCTTTCACAAAACTTAAAAATCCTGAGTTAAAAGGGGTAATTTTCACGGTTCCCAATACATCCACAAAAGGTTTTATATGAATATGTACCGGCTCTCCGCCCATAGCATCCAATGTAGATTTGGGAATATTTAAACGCATGGAATTGCCATTTTGAACGCCAGACTCCAATCCTAAATGGAATAAATCAGACATCGCATATTGCGCCTCAAGGCTTAAACGCCCCACAAAACTTCGACCATCTTGAGCATAAGCATCCCGATACTGTGTACCGCCAAAACTTCCTGAAATTCCCCAATAAAATCCTGAGCAATCAAAACAAGTTTTCGCATATCCCGCAGCACTGATAAAAAATGACAACATCACTAACAATAATTTATTCATGGTAATCCTTAGTTAAAAGCGTGCTACTGCGCGAACTCGACCAACCGTATTTGATTTACTACTGGATAAAAGCTCCCCTGTAGCAAATTGAATTAACCACGCTTCAGCGACATTATGCTCAGTGGAGCTCCAATAAAATTCCGGAGCAAAGGCAACCAGGTTATTTAAATGCAAGTTCTTATGAAGCAATTGAAGCTCGAAGGCCGAAGGTAAATACCAACCTCCATAACAAACACCTCCAGCAACAATGGGAGTTTTACAAGAAGTTATACCATCGTCCAAGACTTGAAAATTAGCTGCTTGAAGGGCTGCAAAAGTACCTCGTTGATTATCAATGGTCTGTTGAGAAATAATGATACGTGTATTCGTTTCACCTGCCCCTATTCCATCGCCTCGAGCATTGGTTACTTTATTTCCTGATATCCCATTTCGCCATTGAATACCTTCATTATTGACATCGATTTTACTTGCAATTAATCCATGCTGACCTGTTTCATCTACATAAAATACGACACCGCCTCGATAGGCCTCGCCAATTTGATGGCGTAGGGGAACCATTTGAATCACATTGTCTTCGATACTTATTCCATCTCCTGCAATATAACGTCCAGACTCTCCTTTATCCCCTTTGTCTCCTTTGGGTCCTTGCTTACCAGGTTTACCCTCTGGAATGTTATTGATTTGAGTTTCTATTATCTCCAGTGATTTGTAGATTCCTTTAATGCGAAACCAAAACTCATCATCATCCACCGCATAAGAAGAACCAGCCATCAATAAACAAAATAATCCTGATAATTTTGTATTTAATTTCATTTTCTTATCCTAAAATGCATGAATAGCACGTATTAGAGCATTCGTTGATTTATCATCCACCTGTGATACTCCTGTATTAAAATCGAAAAGCCATGCTTGGGTAGTATCACTCTCCGATGAACTCCAATAGATTCCATGACGAAAGTTCCCAAGACCTAAAGGAGTTAACGCTTTATTTAAAAGAACCAATTCATATACGGAGGGGAGATACCAACTCCCATAACAAGGCTTCGCTTGATTACAAGGTGTTTTGCCATCTTCCTGGATTGAAAAATTTTGAGCGACAAGCGCCGCAAATTGACCTTCCTGATCGTCAATAGTTTGTTCTGAAATAATTAAGTGCGTATTCGAAAACCCAGCAAATAACCCATTGGCACGTGCGTTTGTCACTTTATAACCACTATCTCCATTATTCCATTGCAAGCTCTCGGGAGAGGCATCAATTTTAGCTACGATTAATCCATGCTGTTTGGATTCATCCATCCAAAAAATAATGCCCCCCTGATAGCTTTCACCAACCTGATGCTGCATTTGATGTATCTGCACTTGAACGGACTGAGATACCTCTTTCAAACGAACATCCATGTTAGCTCGTTGTTGATTTAGTTGCTCTTGAACACTTCGTACCACTTCCCTAATTTGCATATCGACATATTCCTTTGATGTAGGTTGAGCAAAGCTATTCGTACCAATAAGAGAGGCAGCAACTAACAAGATGGGTTTATAAACGAATTTCATTTCTAATCCTTGTTTATCCATGTTCAAAGTTTTTGTTTTTATTTACTTAATGGATTGAGGTTTGTTCATGTAAATTTTCCAAGCCCTTTAACTCGTTTCGTTTAATACGAAGGTAGATTTCTTCACGATGCACTTTAGTGTCTTTAGGCGCATTAATCCCTAAACGCACCTGATTGCCTTTTACACTCAAGACAGTGATATTCACATCATCACCTACTACCAAGGTTTCCTTAATTCTTCTGCTCAAAACTAACATTTCTGACCTCCTTTTATTTAGTTAATGGTTTATTTCTACTTATTGATTTGCAAGTAGTGACTCACTGTTATTTTCCTCATTAATTGTTACCTCACTCTCCGATAAATAGCTTTCTTTCACTGTTTCAATGCAACGATTTAAGACTGTTTTGGCAGAGAGTTCCTTAAAAAACATCCATCCTGAAAATACGCCCACAGTAACACCTAGCGAACTGCTTGCGGCAGCAATGCCTAGAGCTGGTGCTTCGGCAGCCATCAGGGAGGCCAGGAACATCAGCGGGGTTTGCCATAGCCCCAGAAGAACTCCTACTCCAAGTCCTAATGCAGCTCCGGTTGCAATAACAGCAACAGAGATGGCAATTACCGCCAAAGCAAGACCGATTGCTTTTACTGCTTCGTACTCTTCACCCAAAATCGATTGGCAACGAAGAGTGAATACCTCTAAGGGATTGATGGGGTCGTCTGGTTCTTGAATTAAACTATCCAGAAATTGGGTAGTAGCCGAGTACAAATGAAGTTGCGTCATGTCATCAAGCTTTTTAATTTCTTTCTCAAGCATCTCAAACGCATCATAAATCGTTGTTTTACCACGAGCATTATTCAACGATTTTCTAAATTCTTTCTGACAATACGATAAAGCGGCACTCATTATTATTCCCTCTTGATTTATGCACTACATGCTTACTGATACAAAACAGGCATACTTTGCATCTCGGTATTAAGTTTTTTTCTGATAAAAACCTCTTTCCTATCTATATCTACATGAGACGGAGCTTGAACTCCTATAGCGATAATGCCATCATGCTCATGAAGAACTTTGATCTGAATTTCGCCCTGATTAATTAAAATTTGCTCTCCGACGCGCCGTGTTAATACCAGCATTACTCTCTCCTTTTGTTTTATTTCAACATGGCTCTCATTTTTTCCAGATGCAGCGCAGCCACCTCTGGACGACTTTTTTTGTGATTTGCTCTTTCACGAAATAAAGTGCGTTTTTTAGCATCTCTGCATAACTCCACAAATTGAGGTAGTGTAGGAGGAAATTCTTTCTTGCTCCGACAATAAGCCACCGCTTCTTGCAAATAGTTGTCCTCGATATGCTTTAGTGCCTCAAACCATTCATCTTTCATAAACACGATAAACTCCTCATTTTTAAATTGGCTACGCCATAACTGGCCATAGTACGCACCAAACTTCAAAAATAACCGGTCAATACGCTTGCGTGCAGGATCGGTGGCCGAAGAAATCAATGACGTTGTTTTCGTCTTCAAGTCCTGATTTGCACGAATCCCATAGGCCATCCCCTGCTGGTTGTTTTGTAAAATGCGACCGATTGTTTGCATGACTATTCTCCTGTAGCTCATCCTGTGTTAATTCATCATTCCAACAATGCTGTGCTAACCAATTCGCAGGATATTTCCATGGAGCAACCCATTGACCTTGGTTTTTTAACTGCTGGGTAAATGTGATCTGTGCTTGCAGCGCATTCAGTATTTGGGAACATAATTGCTGATTAGGGTTTAACGCTTGAAATTGTTCCCATGCTTTTTGTTGTGATTTTTTGAGCGGATACAAATTCCAAAATTGCTCAAATTGGGATAATAAAAAAATATAATAATTATCTTTATATAGAGGTATGTCGGCTTTTGAAGGCTCTTCTGTGCCGGGTTTTGAAGAATAACCCTCAAAAAAGCCCGTATGAGCACAGTTTTCCTGAGCCGGCCTTGTGATGGCTTTTTGTGACGGGTTTGTGACGACTTTATTTTGGACAAAATAATCCAATGTAGCCAAATTACATTTTAAAATTAAATGCTTTTCTTCTGATTGAAAAGAAATAATCCCAACTCGTGCCAAACCAGAGACAGCACGCCGAATTTGTGCGCGAGAGAAGCTTTCGCTTTTTATCCCTTGATGCGGTTCTACATAAAGTTGTTCAGCAAGCGACTGATAGCTTATTTTTCGTTTCACGCCCACAATCCCCGTTTTAACGTCCATATAAGGCCGTATTCCTCGTAAATAAGCTAATTGCTGAATGTGTAGTAACCCACTTAGAGCAGCAAGCTCATTTTCATTAATAAGAAAATCCATCATACTGTCTCAATCCATTGTCTAATTAACTTCAACTTGATTTTGTGCCTCTACTCAAATAAATTAATTACAGTAGCTGCAAATTATTTTTATTCCCTTTAATTACCTATTTGGAGTCAGTAAAATTTTAAAAACTTGGTAAAAATCAATAATTAAAGGCATTACGTTTTTCTATACTGAATAGATACGCGTATATAGAGTCATATTATACCTTAAATGCGTATAAGTAAATAAAATATACTTATACTTGGTATTATTTAAAATTTATTAAGGTCCGTTATGGAACAAAATAATGAAGAACAGCGAGTAAACGCCGGGTACCGCATTAAAAAAGCGAGGAACTTAGCAGGTATCTCTCGCAAAGATTTAGAAAATAAATATGGAATTAGTATGCATACCCTTCAGTCATGGGAGTTAGGCAGGAATCCTATAACTGAAAAAGCTGCATCAAAATTAGTGGAAATATTTCATAGCACAGGGGTGAGTTGTTCTGCTCAGTGGCTTCTAAACGGTTCGGGTAAAAGTCCGAGCTTATTAGATGCGGAGTTCACTCCCTATCCTGTTAATAAACATATTTCCTCTCTGATAACGCAAGAAAATACTATTCAAAAGGAAATTGAGTTTTTTAAAACCAACAACCCAAATGCTGTAGTTATAATGGTTTCAGATGACACCATGGCACCAATCTACTCTAAAGGCGACTTTGTTGGTGGAGTTCAGTATCTCAATACTTCGGACATAGAAGAGTGTATAGGACAGGATTGTGTTGTGGAAATTAGTGAGGGAGTTTATTTTCGCCGCTTAGTGAAAAGACAAAATGGCTATGCATTGGTTTGTTTAAACTCGCAAACAACCATCGAAGATCCTATTATTTTTTCAAAGAAAATTTTAGCGGCAACCCCAGTGATCTGGCATCGTTGGAAATTTATAAAACCTGAATAACCTCTGAGAAATAAGAGGCTCCAAACAAAGCACTGTGGACTTTATTCTTGATCAAATTGCAGATGCCAGGATAGTATCTGCGAAAAAAATGTTCGGTGAGTATGTATGCCACCTGTAAAACCCTATTTGTTAATCTCAACTGAATTTTGGGACAAGTAAAAGCGGTTAGCTCAACTTATTCACGTTACCACAATGGAAGTACCTGCTGCACCTAAAAATAAAGCGTTATCAAAAAATAATATATATGATAAATTTTGCTTTCAAAAACAATGCCACTCATTCCATGACATGGATATAAAACAGTTAAGGGAATAATACTATGATAGATCTTTATTACTGGCCTACACCTAATGGACATAAAATTACAATATTCCTTGAAGAAGCTGGTTTACCATATAACCTTATACCAATAAATATTTTTAAAGGTGAGCAATTCGCTGAAGATTTCTTACGTATATCACCAAACAATCGAATTCCCACTATTGTTGATCACAATCCTCAAGGTTCTGATAAGCCTGTCTCTATATTTGAATCAGGTGCAATATTGCTTTACTTGGCTGAGAAAACAAGGCAATTCATACCAGCTAATTTGCACGATCACTATGAGGTATTACAATGGCTATTTTGGCAAGTCGGAGGATTAGGTCCAATGGCTGGACAAAATCATCACTTTAGTCAGCATGCCAAAGATCTAACTTATGCTGTTGATCGTTACGTCAGAGAAACAGCCCGATTATATGAGGTTTTGAATAAGCATTTAATTGACCGAGAATTTATATCAAATGAATACTCAATTGCTGATATGGCTTGTTATCCATGGATAGTCCTTTATGAAAAACAACAACAAAATTTAAATGATTTCCCCTTTTTAAAAACCTGGTGTTTAAAAATCCAGGAACGTCCTGCCGTTCAAAGGGCATATGATGTAGCTAAAGATATCAATGTTGATCAAGTTCTATCTGAAGAAGCAAAACAAATTTTGTTTAATCAAGGCAAACGATCCTAAATTAAACAATTTAAGAGACAATAGATTAATTACTACCAGTTTATTTTTGTATTTGTTTTTAGTTTTGCGTCTCTATGGAGAATGCCGATGATTCTACCTGTTGAAGTAGCGGTCGAATGCCCTAGCCCATCCCACTGTTTTTTAAGAGATGAGTACCAATTTTGATTAAGCAATAAAGGCTCATCCAACTTATGTACAGATTCAAATATCTCGCTCGAGAGGAGTGTTAATAAATCACTCGTGCCGATACTAATTCTTATGCAACCCATTGCAGCGAGATGCTCATAATCCAGCGGTGTAGCGGCATCAAAAATTCCGTCATTAACTAGAGGCGAAATGTTACTAGTCCACCAATTAATTAAAATTTTGCTTGCTTCTAAATAATTATCAATATTTTTAATCTTTGGTAGGGGTCTTATATCTTTAACTGTTGACAGAATAGCTAATATTTTGATTTGCCTAGTTGACAAACAATCAACAATTGAACAAGCAGCTGCGCCAGCTAGGGCAATCATGTCATCTGCATTAGCAGCAAGTCTTTGGGCAATTAACTCTGCTAACAATTCATGTTTGTCTTCATTATCTGTAACTGCTGAATCAACAATCGCATTTTTAATAAGCAAAGCGCTACTTGGGTGATTCAAGGAGTTTTTAAATATTTCAGATTTATTAACAGGTATCTCTTTTTCAAGACGCTCTACTCTCTCCGCTAATCTTGTTACAAAATTCTCCATATTTTTTCTTGCAATAGCTTGCATCTCAGGAGATTGGGCCGTCACCAAATCAATAAGCCACTTAAATCCATTGGAAGAAATTTGCTCTATGAAACGGCCTGCTGCACCACCTACTGCAGCAGTAACAATTAAACTTGTTGTTGGATCCATATAATATAATTCCCAATTCAGCGCATCCAAGAATATTGAAAGCTATCATTTTTTCATTGAGGTTCCCTTTATTATACTTGAAGTATAAATGTTACGGGACCATCGTTACATAAACTGACCTGCATACAGGCACCAAAACAACCTCTGGCTATTGAGATATCGTACTGTTTTTGGGCATGCTCGACCAAATATTCAAATAACTGCTTGCCTTCTTGAGGTGGCATACCTGTTGAAAAGCCAGGACGCGTACCTTTAGTGGTTTCAGCAACTAACGTAAATTGTGGAACTAACAACAATCCGCCCCGTATATCTTTCAAACTGAGATTCATTTTTCCCTGGGCATCAGGAAATATCCGATAGTTTATTATTTTATTAAATAATTTATCTGCTTCATTTTCGCTATCCGTTTTCTCGATGCCAACTAAAGCCATAATCCCTTTTTGAATAGAACCAATAGCAATACTATCAACAGCCACTTCCGCATGAGTTACTAATTGAATGACACTTATCATGACACTGTTCCTTGCATCGACCATTCAATTTTTTTAACAGCATTTATTTTATGTTCTGGCGCCAAATGAGCATATCTAAGTGTCATTTTAATATCTGAATGGCCTAGCAACTCACGGACGGTATTTAAATCTATACCAGCCATTACCAGTTTACTTGCAAAGTGATGTCGTAAATCATGCCATCGAAATTGTGTTATTTGAGCTTTTTTTAAAATTGAAGACCAGGATTTATTAACGTTGTTAAAAGGTTGATTATTTTTACTAGGAAAAACCAAACCCTCTTTTAATTCACTTTTCTTATAGAGATCTTTGATTATATTAATAGCCTCATTATTTAAAGGAATATATCGCGAATTACTATTTTTAGTAATATTTCCCGAGATGATAATTGATTCTTCTGATAAATCGATCATATCCCAACACAAATTGAATAATTCGCCCTAATGTAATGAACCATCTCACCCACTGAGTTGGCAAATTATGTTTACCAG
>NZ_JASGFU010000023.1:0-41382 GCF_047605385.1 Legionella sp.
GATGATTGATTTGCCAAAGTCAGTTCACTTTTTGCTTCGTTGGCAATATCATCAGATGATTGATTTGCCAAAGTCAGTTCACTTTTTGCTTCGTTGGCAATATCATCAGTTGTTAAAAATATTGTTGCTAAAAAATCCTTTATCTTTTCTTTATTTTCAATTTGTTGTGGTGTTCCATATTGGCCATCTTGTTCAAAAAAATTCTTATTCAGGTAGCGCTCTGCAAAGACATCTGCATCTTTGATTTTCATAAAAGAGTTTGCTGGAAATATAGAGGATGCAATTACTTTATTCAGTTCAGGATTAAAATCATTATAATCGAAATTTCTTGCAGAATAAGCTTTACTTTTAAAATTCCAAAAAAGCACGTTTCCGTCTTCAAATAAAACCTCTCCTCCATAAGAAGGTCCCTGATGCATAAATTTCTTTATTCGTTCTTGAGCGGCAAGAATAAAAAATGATAAGTGTTTATTTTTTGCTGAATTAAATACTAAGGCAATCCCTGAATGCATACTTTTATAGTCTTTAAAAGGGCATGCAACAAAAATTTGATCTTCCTCCGTTTTGTAAGCAATATAAGCATAAAGACCCGTTATTTTCACTGGCAACGCCATTGTAGAAAAATCCCCATGATGATAATGAATTTCTGCGTCCTTAGTAATTATAATAAATTGTGACATTGATGGCATAAAAAACTCTTTATGAAAGGGAAAGTTACAGCATAGCTTATAAATTAACCGTGATACAAATTTTACTACTCATTTAATCAATTCATTTATAATTTAAATTTTCTTAATAACATCCATAGTTAAAAATAGTTGATCCATTTTATCTAAAAACTTTTGAAAACCAAATTGTTCATAAAAAATACAGCATTACTATTCAAGGCCTCTACGATCATTGCTATTGAGCCTAATTCACTACTTAATTTACCGGCTCTTTTTAATGCATCTACTAGCAACAGTTCACCAAATCCTTGTCTTTGTATTCGTTCATCAATTGCTAATCGTCTTAATTACGGCTAATTGCCGTACATTTCAAGTTTTAAACAATAAACCTATTGCGATATAAAATTCCTCATAGAGCATAGAATTCATCAGTAAGTGACTGATATACTGAATTAATGAAAAAAAACATAACGTTACTCATCGTTTCTTTTGCCATGCTCATGGAAGCGGTTGATACCACCATTATCAACACTGCGATTCCAGTGATGGCTCGTAGCTTAAACGTTAATCCTATTGATCTTAAATTGGCATTGATCAGTTATCTATTGAGCCTTGCCATTTTCATTCCAGTCAGCGGCTGGATTGCGGATAAATTTGGTATAAAAAAAGTATTTATCTCTGCAATAGCCATCTTTACTTTAAGTTCTATGTGGTGTGGATTTACTAATAATTTATGGGAATTGATCATCGCTCGTGTAGTACAAGGTTTGGGCGGATCACTCACCATGCCAGTAGGGCGGCTTATTATTTTACGCACCTGTGAACGGCATGAATTAATCGCCAAAATGAGTCTTGTGGTCATGGTTGCTTCTTTAGGGATGCTACTTGGCCCCTTGCTTGGTGGTGTGATCACCCATAATTTTTCTTGGCGCTGGATTTTTTGGGTTAATATTCCCTTAGGCCTAGTTGCTATCTTATTATCAATCAAGTTATTGCCTTCCATGCCTCCAAGAAAAGTTCACACTTTAGATAAATCAGGTTTTATTCTTTTTGGTAGTGGCTTAGCAACGCTAACTTTTAGTTTGTCGATGTTTAGCGAGACTAATGTCAATAGCAGCCATGCGGTTACCTTATTTATCCTTTCTCTTTTATTACTCATCGTTTATGCTCAACATTCGCGCAAAAAGCATTATCCCATCATTAAAATGGAACTATTACACACTCGCACTTTTTGCATTTCCGTTGTCAGTAATTTATTTGGCCGTCTAAGCTTTGGTGGTACCCCCTTCTTATTACCACTCATGCTGCAAATTGGCTTAAATTACAATTCGCAACTCTCTGGTTTCTTACTCGCGCCTATAGCTCTTGGTGTGTTTTTGGTAAAACCAATGTCTGTTTATATATTGCGCTTCTTAGGATATAAACGCTTACTTATTTTAAATACCCTATTAGTTAGCATTGCCTTATGGTCTTTTTGCTCGATTAACGCCTCCTCTACGATTTATGAAATTGGCCTTTTAACTTTTTCTTATGGTTTTTTAATCGCGTTGCAATATACCGCCATGAATTCTTTAGCCTATGCCAATATAGAAGAAAAAGATATGAGTGCTGCAACCAGCATTATGAGCACTATTCAACAATTAACGCAAAGTTTTGGGGTTGCCATCTCGGCCATTTTTATTAGTTTCTTTTCCTCACATCATTTTTTAAACCTCAAAACATTCCACGAAACTTTTTTTATGCTGGGCGTACTCACTCTAATTTCGGGAATAATTTTTCTTAATCTAAAAAAAGAAGATGGCGAGGAATTAGTTAAATCTCAAATTATAGAGTCTAAGAATCATTAGAAATTTAAGAAAAAATCATCTATGATGCACCTGCATGATGCGCGTTTTGGCCTTAAATCGAAAAAAAATAAAAATATTTAATAAAAAAACAGCACAAGTAATAAAATAATGCTACAATGGTGTGGTAACAATTTAGGAAATTAACATGTCAGAAAAAATTCGCGGTACAGTAAAGTGGTTCAACGAGTCTAAAGGTTTCGGCTTCTTAGAAAGCGGTGGAAAAGATTATTTTGTGCATTTTAGTGCAATTCAAGGCAATGGCTTTAAGACCCTTGCTGAAGGTGCTACTGTTATGTTCAAAGCAAGTGAAAGCCAGAAAGGGCCTCAAGCTGAAGAAGTTGAAGTGGTATAATTAACTTATTTAATACCTTGTTCAAAATGGAATGTAATGTTCTGGGTTGAACAGGGTATTTTTTTATTATCTCTTCGTATGCCCTCCTATACTATCAAGTTGCACACACTTAAATAATCGGTACAATAATTAATTCTCATTCCGATACAAGGACTTAGTATTATGAGCAAAAAAATCGCAGTGATCGTTGGAAGTTTGCGTAAAGAGTCATTCAATCGAAAAATGGCTCATACTCTAATGAAATTAGCCCCTTCCTCTTTAAACCTACAAATCATTGAAATTAGCGAGTTACCTTTATACAATCAGGATTTAGATGATGAAGGACGCATACCTGACGCTTGGAGTCATTTTCGCAAACAAGTTAAAGCATGTGATGGCGTCATTTTTGTTACCCCAGAATATAATCGTTCTATTCCCGGTGTCTTGAAAAATGCGATTGATGTGGGATCACGTCCTTACGGTCAAAGCATTTGGGGCAAAAAGCCAGGTGCGGTAATTAGCGTTTCTCCAGGAGCAATTGGTGGCTTTGGCGCTAACCAACATTTACGTCAAACCTTTGTGTTTCTAGATATTCCCGTGTTGCAACAACCGGAAGCCTATATAGGGCAAGCAGGTAGTTTGTTCAATGAACAAGGTGATATTGCTAGCGAAGATACCAAAAAATTCATATGCCATTTCATGGAAGCTTATGCCAATTGGGTGATGTTGAATTCAAAATGATTTATGAGCACAGTGCTCATTACCATAAAGTTAAGAGTATTGGTACCGTGGCTAACTACAACGCGTTAACCTTCCCAACGTTGAATGCCACTCTCAATACCAAAGATGTCAAGAATTCGCCCCACACTGTACTCAACGAGATCATCTATGGTTTTGGGTTTCGTATAAAAGGCTGGCATCGCCGGACAAATAATACCTCCTTGCTGAGTTACAGCAACCATATTTTGCAAATGACCTAAATGCAAAGGAGATTCACGCGGCATAATTACAAGTTTGCGTCGCTCTTTTAAGGTAACATCTGCCGCGCGCCCAATCAAATTAGCGCCAATACCATGAGCAATTTCAGCTAAGGCTTTCATAGAACAAGGCGCAATGATCATGCCCCTCGTTTGAAAAGAACCACTGGCAATGCTTGCTCCCACATCATTCCAGGAGTGATAAGTATCGGCTAAATCCTTAAGATTTGTTAACGATAAATCAGTTTCATATCTTAAGGTGAGTTGTGCTGATTTACTAACAATCAAATGAGTTTCAATAGAAGCCTTACGTAACATTTCTAAAAGGCGAATCCCGTAAATTATTCCTGATGCACCACTAATTCCAACAACGATTCGGGATGTACTCATCTAATTAGTTCCTCTTGACTGTGTCAATTTAATACAATTGCAGTTTCTCAGTATAAAAAACAGTATAATTATTCCACATAAATAAAAATAACGCACTAAAGGCCATGCATCTACCCAAATAAGTGGAAAATAGCAGGATAAACAGGTAAATTGCATGGGTATCAATACCAAGGCGCAGATGAATAAGTGAGGAATAATGCAAAACACAACATTGACAACAGAAAATACAACACCAGTAACACCATTTCCTGTTGCCATCATCGTTGGCGTGTTCAATCGTGAAATTACCCAAGCATTGCAAGAAGGAACTATTACTCAATTATTAAAACGAGGTTTTTCTCAAGAACATATTCGGGTTTATGAGGTACCTGGTGCAATAGAAATCCCTTTAGTGGCCAAACGTTTGGCAATATCTGGAACAGTGCAATCAATCATTACCTTGGGTTCAGTGATTCGTGGTGAAACCACTCATTATGATCTAGTATGTACGATGGTAAGCCAAGGTTGTATGCAAATTTCCCTAGAATACAATCTCCCAGTAATTTTTGGCATCTTAACCACCGAAAATAAGGAACAAGCCTGGGATAGAATAGGTGGCAAGCATGGCCACAAAGGTACTGAACTTGCCAATGCAGCCATTTCCATGCACCAATTATTGAATCAATTATCGTAGTAAAATAGGTGCAAGATCCATGAGTAACGAATACGAACAGTTTGAACAACGAAAGCAAGATCACATCAAACTGTCTTTGATGCCTGAAAATCAAACCACTGCATTAAGTACTTTAGACAGTATCCAATTAATACATGATGCCCTGCCCGATCTTGATTTTGATGAACTTGTCATTGAGGGTTTACGATTTGGTAAAACGGTGGCTAAGCCATTCGTCGTCAGTTCAATGACTGCTGGTCATCGTCGTGCGAAACATATTAATCACCACTTAATTGAAGCATGTGCACAAAGCGGTTGGGCTATGGGTGTTGGTTCACAACGACGTGAACTCACCGATCCTAAAGCGGCATTTGAATGGCAGCCTCTGCGTCGTGATTTTCCTAATGTCAGCTTGTATAGCAATTTAGGAATCGCACAACTGATCACTACTCCAATTGCGGAGATCCAGTGCTTAACTGACGCATTGCAAGCAGATGCACTAATTATTCATTGCAACCCGTTACAAGAATGTATACAACCAGAAGGAACCACCCAATATAAAGGTTCATGGCATGCATTAGAACATGCCGTAAAACAACTTAAAATACCAATTATTGTCAAAGAAACCGGTTGTGGTTTTTCACGAGCAACCATGATGCGATTAAATAATATAGGCATTGCAGCTGTTGATATTGGTGGTTTAGGTGGTACACACTGGGGACGTATTGAAGGGCATAGAGCGGCAACTAAAGATCCTATTCGCCATCAAGCAGCCATGACTTTTAAAGATTGGGGTATTGATACCGCAACTGCAGTACGGCAAACAGCTGAAATAAAACCCAACTATGAAATTTGGGGCTCAGGCGGCGTAACTCATGGGCTTAATGCGGCCAAACTTTTTGCTTTAGGTGCCAGTACTGTAGGTTATGCAAAACCAATGTTGGAAGCAGCTTTGGTATCTGCAGAGCAAGTGCTTACTAGAATGCTTACAATTGAATATGAGCTTAAAGTAGCTATGTTTTGTACTGGCAGTCGAGTGTTAACTGATTTACGCGGTAAAGTACAATATTAAGCAATCATCAAGATGATGAAGTTTTTAAAGCGATTTGAAACATTACTCCTAATACACCTACTAAAAAGCCTATTGCTAGATAGACCATCAGTATTAAGCGTTTCCTCGGTGCGATAGGATAGTCTGGGATTTCAATCATGCCATCTAAACGATAGAGCCTAACATTATTAGTATTTATCTTCAGCGAATTATAAAACTGCACTTGCGCTTGCATGAAACGTAAACCAGGAATAAACGCATCATCGGATTTACGTTCACTGAGATTTTTAATTTCTGCACGTAAACGCGCCGGATTATCAGGATAAGGCTCATTATCCATCATTAAATCATCATTCATGTCTTCCCACTGCGCAAGATGTATTTTTTCTTTTAACTGTACAATCCTATCTAAACGCTGTTGCTTTGCTTGAGTGCGTGCAATGTTAATTTTTTGCTGAGTATGTGCCAGCAGCACCGCTGTTTGCTGCCTGGTCATTTTAAGCACTGCTTGCAAAGCATGCTTCTGTGCCAAATTAATATATTCCGCTAACCATTGCGCAACCTGCTTGGGATTATGCCCACGAATTGCTACCGTATAATGAATATACTTATCCCCCAGCGCTTGAGGATTTTCCACTACCGCCAGATTATGCGCCAAAGAAGCACGCAGTTGTTCAACCGATAAAGGTTTGTTTTGCATTTTCTGGAAATCAAGTTGATAAAATCGCTTAAAAAATTCTGTTTTCACCGCGTCAGAAAGTAAAGCATTTCGAAAAATATAATAAGCATCCGCCAAGAGTATTGGCTTTAAAACTGGGTCTTTCCCTGTTCGTCCTATATTTAGAGGAGCAATACCTCCTTCATTCGGTGCGTTGATTCTAATTTTTGCCTCATAAACGGGCTCACTAAAAAAAATCACCGCAAAACCAATCACTAACCCTAACAAGGAGCTTAGCAACAGCAACGTTTTATTTCGATATAATTCATGTAGCAAACCAAATAAACTGATTCGCGCCTGGAGATCTAAGTGATCCATATGCACCCCTTGTAAAAGTTCCATTAATTGATGATGGATACTAAATAGGAACCTTATTTTTGTCAAAAAATAATTAGCATCTTTTCACACGTCAAGACCTACGCATAGTGGGTTGTAAACCAGAGAGATCTATACGAAAATTGAGTATAACTTACTGTTTTTATATAAAATGAACCAGCGTTCTAACAGCTGACAGCCGTAGCTATTTAAGGGGAAGGAACCCCTATTTCATACATCCCTGTTAATTGACAGACAAAAAAAAATTACGTATTGTCTTCATCTAATACCATACCTTAAGCACTTGCCATCCAGGATATATGTGAGTTTTAAAAAAAATCTTATTGTGAACTATACCAGTCAAATTTACATGACTTTGGCAGGGGTGCTTATTTTACCTTTGTATTTAAAATACATGGGTGCTGAGGCCTATGGTTTAGTAGGGTTTTTTACTGCCTTACAAAGTTGGTTTAATATACTTGATTTTGGCTTAAGCCCAAGCATCTCACGCGAAACAGCACGCATGCGTGCCGGAGCAATTAATGTTCACGATTACCGTGCATTACTGCACGCTCTGCAATTACTTTTTCTATTGATTATGATTCTTGGCGCAGGCTTTTTATTGATGATTGCTCCTTATGTTGCTCACTCCTGGCTTAATGCACAACAACTTGGCGTGCATGAAATACAAACTGCCGTACAATTAATGGCTGTGAGCGTTGGCCTGCGTTGGATGTGCAGTATCTATCGCGCAACTATTATTGGTGCTGAGCAATTTGTCTGGCTTGGTTATTATACAGGAATCTTTACTACCTTAAGATATCTTGGGGTATTGCTTGTTTTAATCTATGTTGGCACAACACCTTTTATCTTTTTTTTCTATCAAATCCTTGTCTCTTTTTTTGAATTAGCATTTCTGGCTATCAAAGCAATTAAGAACGTTCCAATATGTCCTAAAAATGAATCACCAAAATATAACCTTAAAGCGCTCATTAGCAGCATCAAACCCATTCTTCCCTTTGCTCTAAGTATCTCGATTACTTCATCCATTTGGATTGTCATCACCCAAACCGATAAATTAATTCTCTCCAAACTGCTTTCACTCACTGAGTATGGTTATTTTACTTTAGGTGTACTTGCCGCAAGTGGCGTGATGCTCTTTAGCGCCCCTTTTAGTATGGTCCTGATGCCGCGCATGGCAAAAATGAATGCAGAAAACAATGAACAAGAAATGCTAAAATTATATAGGCAAGCCACTCGGTTTGTTGCCTCCATCACCATACCTGCAAGCCTTGTCTTGGCGTTATTTCCAGAACAAATACTGTGGTTGTGGACTAATAACCTTGTTGTTTCCCAAAAAACGGCCTTGGTACTGCGTTTATATGCCTTGGGAAATGCCGCCTTGGCGTTTACAACTTTTCCATATTACATCCAATACGCCCATGGCACGATGAAATTACATCTCATCGGTAATACCTGTTTTGCCGCTTTACTCATCCCTGCCATTATCTGGGCAACCAGTCATTATGGCATGAACGGTGCGGCCTGGGTGTGGTTTGTAGCCAATATCAGTTTTTTCAGCATTTGGAGCGCCTTTATCCATCATCGCTTCATCAAACAATTCCATATGCGTTGGTTATTTATTGATTTATTACCCATTGTGCTCTTATCAACTCTATCTGTTTTTGCTTTGTGTTATTGCTTCACTCTCAGCACCAATAAATTGAATCTGATACTGCAAATTGGATTTATCTCAGCAATGGCAGTTTCCCTTAATTTAATGCTTATTAAATCAAGAGCCATCATCAATAAATCGGCATGAATATGCCATGCCATAACTCGCGAATACCTCTATTTAAGTAGCAGAAGGACAATTCCCTATATGTTGTCTATTATATTTTTGCTCTGTAGATCTTCTTCGTACCTCGTCAAGGCGTTCCAAAGATACCGCACTTAGATTTTCTGGAATCTGATGCCACAATGAACCAACTACATGAACTGGTTTTGTACCTTGAACATCTTTTCCCTTAACTTCAAGCGCATGTGTTGATTTTTGTTTCCCATTTTGATTAGGGAAATATTGAATAAAAATATCTTCTGTATCTGGTGGGCGTTTACAATATACAGTGATAACTTCATTATGAGTTTGTTGTAGATCAAAAGTAAACAAACTTACATGCCTTTTTTTAGTGCGTAACCATTCTTTTACCAGCTCTTGCAAATTAATAATCTTAGGAGTTTCTTTAGAGCCATCCACCAATGCATCAAAGTTGTAAGTAGTATTATCAAAGACCCAGTTGTTAGGAATGCTTATATAAATCATAGAATCAATTATCTCTTTAGTTAGATGATAAACAATCTTAACTGATAATTGTTAAGAAATTATTAAGATAAGTTTATTTCTCCGGGCAGGATGGCGTGAAATTTAGGTCACCGGTGTTCAGATATTACTTTTTTAGCGTCTTTTAAAAGAAGTAAGAGTTGATTCTCTCTTATTGGAGATGGTTCAAAGCCAAATCGTTTATAAAAGGTTTCCGCTTTTTCATCTATCGCATGAACCAATAAAGCTCTTACACCTCCTTGTTCTGCAATTTGCAAGGTTTTTAATATTGCATCTTTAAGTAGTGCTTTTCCAATACCCTTACCTTGATATGTATGAAGAACAGCTAATCTTGCTAATATGACCACAGGAATTGGATATTTGCCCATTCCCTTTTTTATGCGTTCAGATGCTTCATCAACATCGACTTGCCCTACTGTAAGACTATAGAAACCAACCACAAGATTATTATCAGCAACTATGAAAGTATTGGCAGAACCAGACGTTTTTGCTTGAAAAGCATATTTTTTTAACCATTCATCTAATTCTAGGTAATTACTATTAAAATCAATTAAATTATGATCTTTATTTAAAGGTTCAGGTTTTTTTAACGTCATTTAAATCCCATGGAGATGATGAAGAAAATAAATCCTTTAGCCCTTCATTATCTTGCTCTGGGCGATCTAGAATATCGGAAAATTGGTTAAAGATATCGCCAGAAACCATAAAAAGTCTCTGATCTAAAATAATTTTTTCAGCAGCTTGATACGCACTATCCGTTATAAATTCAGTTAATGACTTATGACTTATATCCGAGGCCATCCGGATTATTTTGGCTTGCGATTCAGATGCACGAAAACCTAATCGTGAAGTTTTAGCACGTACAGTCCTTGATTGCGATCTGTTCACCCTGCTTGGGTCTTTAGCCGTAGGTGTTTTGGTATTATCCACCCTTCTAGCATTGGTCATGATATTTCTCTCAAAATAATCTCTACTCATTATATGTTAGTACAATTGACGCACATTATCAATTAAAATAATTTTACCATTAAATTAAACGGGAATTTTCTTTACTTATTGCCCTTACCCTTAAAAATTAGCTAAATCAGGTTAATAACTCGAGGATCCTTGATTGATAAAAAACAATGAAACAAATATTGATTTTTTCCAATTTTACGCGGACTTTCCACAATCAGGCTCCTTCTTAAGATTTTTATAATCTACGCTCCTTAGCGTAGGCGCCTGATTTCTAAAATCTTTTAGCTCTTTACGCTACCTCTTTTTAACATCTCCTCTCTATTTCTTTCCTTTATTTGGTTGGATTTTAATCTTTGATGAAATCGCCTGAGAGACTGTCAGCCTTTAAATTATTGCGTTTCCCACCAAGCTTGGAACATTAAAACATTCCATAATAAAGCGGAGAAATTCCCCTTACCTTTTAAATGCTGCTCCCACAAACTACGGATCGCTGATGGATTAAAGATTTCTTCTTGGCGTAAACGCTGTTCCTCTAACAAAACCTCAGCCCAAGATTGTAAAGGGCCTCGCAGCCATTCATGCAAAGGAATAGCAAATCCCATTTTCGGACGTTCAATCAATTGCGAAGGGATATAACGATATAGCAATTGCCGCAGAGGCCATTTACTCGTGCCCGTATGCAATTTCATCGCCAAGGGAATACTCCAGGCAAATTGAATTAAACGATGATCAAGAAATGGAACTCGTGTTTCTAACGAAACACCCATAGCAGCTCTATCGACTTTCACTAAAATATCATCTGGAAGATAAGACATGAAATCCATGATCATCATCCGGCTGATACTGCACAAAGAAGTCAACTGTTCGCTATGCTGCTCTACAAAGGTAGAGGGTTCTCTACCATCCATAGCCAGTAAAGAATACGGATTGTCATGATGAGATACCAGGCGCCGATAAGCCTCATTCGCAGAAGCACTTGCAAGAACATAAGCCCCTTTATGTACTTTATTACCCAGTTGCGAATAGCGTTTTAATACCGGTACTACAAAAGCCAGACGCTCCCATGCTCGTGGCGAGACTTGACGCATCATTTTGGCAGTGCCTCTACGCAAGGCTAAAGGGACCTTATTAATTGTCCCCCATAATTTAGCGGTCATGATATAGCGATTGTATCCACAAAATAACTCGTCTCCTGCATCACCGCTTAAGGCAACAGTGACCTCTTTTTTAGCTAATTCGGAAACTAAAAAGGTGGGGATCTGTGATGAATCAGAAAAAGGCTCATCATATAAAGTTGATAATTTAGGAATAACACTTAAAGCATCTTTGGTTGTAATATAAAGTTCCGTATGCTGCGTCCCTAAATGCTGGGCCACCGCCTTGGCGTATTTTGCCTCATTATATTGCTCTTCATGAAAACCAATAGAAAACGTCCGTACGGGAGACGATGATTGTGCTTGCATCAAAGCCACCACAGTGGATGAATCAACACCCCCAGAAAGAAATGCACCCAAAGGGACATCAGCAATCATTTGCTGGGCAATCGCTTCTTTGCCAAGGCGCTCTAACTCATCCACCATTTCTACCTCATCTCCCTTAAAAAGGGCTGTAGAACCACGAATAGCGGCTTGCGCCACAGACCAATAACTCTTAATTACTGGCTGTGGATTTTTTAAAGAAAGTTGTAATAAAGTCCCTGGTAATAACTTATAAATATTCTTGTAGATTGAGTGAGGCGCTGGAACATAATTATGGCGCAAAAATAAGGCCAAGGCTTCGTTATTTAATTCACTTTTAAAAGCCGGATGAATTTTTAATGCTTTTAACTCAGAACCAAAAAGAAAAACCTCACCTTGCCAGCCATAATATAAAGGTTTTTCGCCAACACGGTCGCGTCCCAGGGTTAAGATCTGTGACTGCTTATCCCACAATGCAAAAGCAAACATGCCCACAGTGCGATCAATAGTCGCTTCAATACCCCAAGCGTCAAAACCGGCTAACAAAGTTTCAGTATCGGAATGACCACGCCAATTGCTGTTGTTTAATTCTGCTCTTAATTTTTGGTGATTATAAATCTCACCATTAAATGCAATGATATAACGACCACTTGCAGAAATCATGGGTTGATGCCCTGCCGGAGATAAATCAACAATGGCTAAACGGGTATGTGTTAACCCAATCCCTGTTTGAGGATCAAACCATATTCCCCAATCATCTGGTCCGCGATGTGCAATCGTATGACTCATTGAAGACAACAGTTGCTCGGCCATAAAGGACCAATCAACTTGAGACAAGACACCTGAAAAACCGCACATTAATAAGATTACTCCGTCAATTCCTGATATACAGTATAAAAGCGCTCGCGAGCATTATCGATAGAAAATTGTTCACGCACACGCGCTGCTGCTTGCTGCCCTAAGGCTTTACGCTCTATTTCTGGCATGCAAATCACTTTGGTTAAACCAGCAGCTAACGCCATGGCATCATCGGCCGGAACAATAATCGCCGCATCACCGGTTAATAATTTAGTATCACCCACATGGGTAGCCACACAGGCTAGGCCCATAGCCATAGCCTCACCCAAGCCATTGGGAAATCCTTCTGTACGCGAAGGCATGCAAAATACATCCATCGCAGCCAGGCATTCAGGAATATCATGGCGTTCCCCTAATAAAATAAAAGAAGAATTTAACCCAAATGAATCGATTCTATTGGTTAATTCTTCATTTTTTTTATCACAATCACGCCCAATGAGAAGAAAATGAATGTGCTTATCATGTATTTTTTCCAATAAGGCTACTGCCATAACAAAAATGTCTTGTCCTTTATCAGGATGAAAGCGCCCCACACAGCCAATAACAAACGCTGCATCATCAAGCCCCAATTCCTTACGTATCCGCTTTTTATCAATTTTGTCCCCATCAAAACTGGCAAAATCAAAGCCATTGGGAATAACTTGCATTTTCTTAGACTGATAACCGTAAGCAATATGCTTGTTCTTAGCCGTTTCAGCAACACAAATAATTTTTTTCGGAACGACATAAGAAAGCATGGCGCATAAGCGCATGAGCACATAAGTCTGTTTACTACCAAGAGGCACAAAGGTATTACGAATGCCCCAAATCACATTGTGACAACCAGCCATCCGTGCCGCTAAACCACCAAAAAAATCGGCATGATACATCCAGGTTTGCACGGTTGCGGGTTTATTTGCTCGAATCAGTTTCATTAAGGCAAAAAAATTTGTCGCTAGAGAAGCCAGACGGCGAAACTCCAGGCCATGTACCTGATAACCTGATGCTTCTAAATGTTTACCAATTGTGCCAATCCCCGTTAAAGAAATAATTAAAACATGAGCTTTGGATTCAGGATCAGAAAGCAATAAACGCTTTAGCATTTGTTCTGCACCACCAACATCAAGACCAGTAATAATATGTATGACTTTATGTGGGTTATTAACCACCATCGTGCTCCCAGTTATCTCCATTCCTATTCATTGTTCAGTGCATAAGACGAAGCACGAACTATCCCTTGGTTGTATCGAACGCGCTCATAGCTTAGAAAAATAAAATAAACGACGACAAATGGTAATTTATAACGCACTATAGTTCCTACATTATTTACTACCAAACCATACATCAATAAACCGGCAAACAGAAAGAATAACCAAAAAACGGTTTGTCTGGGAATAACGCGATAATTATTCCAGGAAAAGCAGATAAGTAATAATGCAACACCAATATTTTCAAGCGATTGGATTAGTTGGAATTTGCTATTACAAGCCCATGGCAAAGGATAAAATAAAGCACGAAAAATACCAAATGCTGCTTTTTGGATAAAATCAATGAAACCGCTAATTGGGCGATACTCAGCAAACACACCACCATCTTCTAAATACATCCGTACCCTGTAGTACTCAATTTTACTGAGTAAAAATGGAAACGCAAAGTAGAATAAAACCAGCAATACCCCCAGAAAAATAATCGTTTTCTTGTATGTAAGTTGAATATTAGTAAACCGCTTAGCAAGATAAAGCAAAGAAAACATGGTAACTAAAAGCGCATTTTGCATTTTGATTTCAAACAATAATCCGATACAAATGAAAGTGAGTACATACCATCCACGCATTAAAGTCCACAAAGACAATAGCATGACCGTGCAAATCAACATTTCCCGCAAACTTAAAGAACTGTATAGAAGCAGACTGGGATACAGCAATAAAAACCACAGGATCCAACCGCGTAATTTTAAAACAGAAGAGGCCCAGATAAAGACAACGATTAATAAAAATTTATTAAAAAACCCAACACTATTGATTGTTTCAACAAAGGGCAGCGGCAGAAAAGCATACATCACCGAGGCTTCGGTTACTCGCGTGTTATACATATAGGGAGTATAATCAAAATCCCTAATGGCATGCAGCATATGCCAGTAGGTGAATTGATCTGGCATATACATCGGATTAAACAAAACATTATTCAAACAAAAAGGCACAAAGCTAATCAGAGATAAACCAAGCGCATGCGTTCCTTTAATTTTGCCCAATAAGTATGCTGCAAAGATAACCGATAAGCACACTAGCACATTAGGCAAATCCCAAATCATTGAGCATACCCCTGCGTTAAAGCACCTAATTCCTGATACACATCCAAATGTTTGGCAACGATACGCTCTATTGCAAATTCACGCTCAGCAAGCGCGCGACCTGCTTTGCCTAATTGTTGACGATAACTTGGATCATCAATTAATTGTTTAATTGCTAAAGCCAGTGCATCTACATTACGCACAGGGACTAATAAACCTGTCTGATTAGGTTCAATAGCATCGCGACAACCTGGAACATCAGTGGTAATCACTGCACGTCCGCAAGCAGCAGCTTCAACTAAAATTTTGGGCAATCCTTCGCGATATGAAGGTAATACCACCAAATTAGCTTGTTCAATTAATTTGGCAATATCTTCACGAAAACCAAGTAGCTCAACTATTTTCTCTTGCTCCCATTGTGTTAATAAAGCGGGGGCAATACACGCTGGATTACCAGCATCAGGCTCACCAATAAGTAAAAAACGTGCGTGCATGCCCTCAGCTTTAAGAATTTTTGCTGCATTTACATATTCCAATACCCCTTTATCTCGCAATAGACGAGCAATCATTACCACCACCGGTATTTCCGTTTGTTCGGGCAATGCGTTATAGGTCATTAAATCAACCCCTGAACCACGAATCATCACCGTTTGGGCAGCAGAGCATGCTTTGTTTTCCAAAAATAATTGCCGATCATCAGGATTTTGAAAAATCACTTTAAGATGAGTATGACCTAAAGCTAATCGATATAAGCGGCTGATTAACAACCGCCAAAATTTAGCACTGGGTGCAGGAGAAGTAAAAACATAGCCTAATCCGGATACAGCAGCAATTACCGCGGGAACGTTCACTAACCGTGCAGCAATGCCGCCATACAAAATAGGCTTAATAGTTACTAAATGGACTAAATCGGGTTTTACCTCACGCATTAAGCGATATAAAGCCATCAAACTTAAGAGTTCCTTAAACGGATTTTTACCACTACGTGACAAAGGAATAGCATGAAAAATAAAACCCGATTTCTTAATTTTTTCACTGGCTTTAGCCTCAGGTGTGGCAACATGCACGTCAAAGCCATTAGCTTTCGCAGCAATAGCCAATGGCAAACGATGAGAGATAAAAAACGCAGGGTCATTGACTATGAACAACAATCGTCGGTTATTCATTTTTCTCCTATAAGCGCAAATCGCTAGCTTCTGCAGCAAACAAGTATTTTAAATCATAGAGCACATGCTGCATCTTGCCAAAAGAACGAATCGTCTCAATACCCATCTCTTTAAATTGTTGATGCGCTACAGCAATAACAATACCATCATAGGCTTCTTTTGCTGGATGCTCAATCAAATTGAATCCATATTCATGGGCTACATCTTCAGCAGACGCCCATGGATCACAAATATCTACCTCTATATTATATTCTTTTAGTTCATGAATAATATCGATTACCCGCGTATTGCGAATGTCTGGGCAATTTTCTTTAAAGGTCAATCCCATCACCAACACTCGTGAACCTTGTACATGAATACGCTCTTTAATCATCGCTTTAATCAACTGTGAAACAACATAAGTGCCCATGCCATCATTAAGCCGCCGACCGGCAAGAATGATTTCTGGATGATAACCAATTGCCTGCGCTTTATGGGTTAAGTAATAAGGATCTACTCCAATACAATGTCCACCAACCAAACCAGGACGAAAAGGCAAAAAATTCCATTTGGTTTCTGCAGCTTTGAGTACCGCTTCGGTATCAATACCTAATTTATTAAAAATAATCGCCAGCTCATTGATAAGCGCTATATTTAAATCACGTTGCGTATTTTCAATCACTTTAGCTGCTTCTGCAATTTTAATAGATTTTACCTTATGAGTACCGGCAGTAATAATTTGCTGGTAAAGACCATCGACTACATCCGCAACTTCAGGTGTCGAACCGGAGGTCACCTTCATAATTGAAGTGACACGATGTTGTTTATCGCCAGGACTAACTCGTTCTGGACTGTATCCAGCAAAGAAATTCTTGTTAAAGTGCAAGCCAGACACACGTTCTAGTACAGGAACACAAACTTCTTCAACAGCCCCAGGGTAAACAGTGGATTCATAAACCACAATATCTCCGGGCTTGAGCATACTACCTACGATTTCACTGGCTTTGATAAGAGGGGTAAAATCTGGGCGTTTATATTCATCTATAGGTGTAGGAACTGTAATAATATACGTATCACAAAATGCAATTTCTTTAAGATCAGCCGTTAAATAAAGATGCTTGGCTTCCTGCAATTGCGTTTGGCTTACTTCCAAAGTGGTATCATGGCCTTTTTTTAATTTATCAACACGATTCACATTAATATCAAAACCCATTACCAAACGAACTTTACCAAACTCAACTGCTAGAGGAAGTCCAACATAGCCTAATCCAATAATAGCCAGCTTTCTTTCATCAATTGATGTTAATACTGAAACCCCGCCTTCCATATTTACACTTTCTCACTCTTATAAGTTAGCCTGTTGATTTTCATTCTGAGTTTTATGCACTGCGTAATAATCAAGGTACCACTCTACAAAATGTTTTACACCAACTTCAACAGGGGTGCTTGGCTGATAGCCTACATCATTTTTTAATGCATCCACATCAGCATAGGTATCAGGCACATCGCCAGGTTGTAGGGGCAATAAATTCATCTTCGCCTTTTTGCCAAGGCATTCTTCCAGTACCTCAATATAATGTAGTAATTGTACCGGATTATTGTTACCAATATTATAGATTCGCCATGGTGCGGCACTTGTGCCTGGATCAGGTAATTCACCAGACCATTTGAGATTAGGCTTAGCAACTTGATCATGAACGCGCAATATGCCTTCAACAATATCATAAACATAGGTAAAGTCACGACGATGATTACCAAAATTAAACACATCGATGGCTTCACCACTTAAAATTTTACGCGTAAAATTAAAAATTGCCATATCTGGCCTACCCCAAGGCCCGTATACAGTAAAAAAACGTAAGCCGGTAGTGGGTAATTGATAGAGATGACTGTAAGTATGTGCCATTAATTCATTGGCTTTTTTAGTCGCTGCATACAAACTTAAAGGATGATCCACATTATCATGCACCGAAAAAGGCATGGTTTTATTAGCCCCATACACAGAGCTTGATGACGCATAGGTTAAGTGTTCAATTTGGTGATGGCGACATCCTTCAAGGATATTTATAAAACCAACTAAATTGCTATCTACATAAGCATGAGGATTTTGTAATGAATAGCGAACTCCAGCTTGGGCGGCAAGATGAATAACATGTTGAAATGGGTACTGTGCAAATAATTGTGCAATTTGTTCACGGGAGGCCAATTCCATACGGATAAATTTAAAATTCTTAAACACCGTTAATTGCTGTAGACGTGCCATTTTGAGGCTGACATCATAATAATCATTCAGATTATCGATGCCCACCACTTCATCGCCACGAGCACATAATTTTTGTGCCACATGAAAACCAATAAAACCTGCGGCTCCTGTTACCAAAACATTCATTCAGCCTTCCTCAATTTACCCGCTATTTCCAATTGATGAGCAATAATGCGTGTTAAATAATCAAATTCAATGTTAACTTTTTGCCCTGGAGTTAAATGACCCAAGGTTGTTTTTACTAAAGTATGTGGAACCAACATCAGTTTAATTTGTTGGTTATCCACCTCATTAATGGTAAGGCTCACCCCTTCAACCGTAATACTGCCTTTAGGAATGAGGTATAACATTGCCTGAGCAGTAAAACCACTTAACTCAAACTCAATATAGTCATTTATTTCTTTAATGGCATGGACTTCTGCCATGGCATCAACATGGCCACTAACATAATGCCCGCCAAAACGTGTGGATGCCAGCATAGCCCGCTCTAGATTGGCTGTAGCACCGGCAGCTAAGCTGCCTAAAGTGGTGCATTGTAAAGTCTCAGGAGAAACATCAAAACTTAACGTATTCATTGGTGAAGAAAGTAAAGTTAAACACACACCGTTAACGGCAATACTTTCGCCTATTTGTAAATGCTCACAGTTACAAGAAATAACTAAGCGATTAGCACCATTGAGATGCTCATTACTCAATACCGTGCCTGTCGTTTCTATTATTCCAGTAAACATTCATTCTCCTGAACATAAAAAATACCATAAATTTCAGCCATAATAGCATATTTTAAATTGGCTGTGACGTAACTAACCCGTACAATTAGTTTTAAGGATGCGAAGAACTGGTTACAAAATTTAGACGAAAGCCACAAAAAAACCATAGAGATCAATTTAAAACATAGTAGATATTAATTATATCAATATGCTAGGATAGCAAACATTCATACTTCCTGGTTTCAATGATTCGGGTTGGTATCTGTTTTTTAACTACATAGTTGGAGTTCTAATGCCACGCTTAAGTAATGACATCCTACGACAAAACACCATGCAAGAATTTTTACGGACAATGCATATCCAAACCGAAGATATTCATATTTCAAGTATTGAAGGATTATTTTGCTTTAACAGTAAGGATAAAGCTCAGGCAAATGACTTTGCTGTACAATTGCAAAAAGCGTTTGAGGGTAATGAACAACAAGAAACCATAAAGCAACTTTCATTTACTAAGATATTGACAGATGAAATAGCCAATGCTGTATGTAGTGATGAACTAAATCGCACTTCCTGTACAGCTATACTTGAAATCCTTAAAAAAACAGGGGTTAATGTCCATTTTTCACAAGATTCAGGAACATTAGAAATCAAATTTCCAAATCCTGCGTATCTGCCGCTGTTCAATCTATTGACTTATCCAAACCTTAAATTTTCTAACGATGGAAAAGCGACTCTTGATATAAAAGAGTATTTAAAAAACTACCCCGAAAAAATAATCCACATTGAAAATATAAACCCCGACGAAGCCCCTTTTATATTTTTGAATAGCTCTGCTTTGGAAAACAGAATATTTTATGCCATCGATCCCTTTGATGATGGGAGTTCACAAGTACAGCCATTTTTCTTTGTTCCCGCATCAACAACGCCTCCAAACTATCATTTTGTATTGGATGCTAGTGGTAGCATGAGCTCCTCTTTAAAGAATTTGCAAAACAGTGTCATTGCACTGGCGACACAATTATTTGATTTTCAGCCCAATGCCCGCATTAGAATCCTTACTTTTCCTAGTAACATAAATAAGTTAGACATTTTTAACCAATCAGATTTAGAAAGATTAGTCTCTCATGTTAATGGCATCCAGGCTGCTGGTGGTACTCCTCTCTACGAAACAACCTGTGATTTAATTGAACTGGTGCAAAAATCAAAAGCACATAATAATATTTTATTATTTACGGACGGTGATGACAACAACCAAGAAACGTTTACCTCTTGTTTAATCAATCAATTGACGTCTATGGATCAAGAACCAAATCTAAAAGCAAAAAATAAATTCACTGTATTTAGCTACAATATTCGAACAGATAATTTAATGCGTAGGGTGGCAACAACGTTCAACAGTGAAATTATTGAAACAAATAATGCTGATTTTATGAATGCATTGAAAGATCCCCAAGTAATGAAAAATTGGGCTGCAGCGAGAAGTCTTTTCAAATCGACATTTACGATAATCAGCACAGATAACCAAACTAATCAAGATACCTACGACATAACTATTGATCATTGCGGACAATTAGCCAAACTTAACGCCCAGAGATGCAAACCGGGCGAAACTCTTGAAATTTTTGTTGAAGATGGAGATGGTAAAAAAATTCTGGAAGGCAATTTAACCCTGGATATGCCGGTTGCGGTTCAACAACAATCTATTGCAGAGGCATTAAACAACCATGGATTTCTTGCCGCACCTCAAAAGAAAGAAGAGTCGATGCCAAATCAAAGTACCTGCGTTATTTCTTAAACCATACTCATAAGTGTATCGATTAAAGTAGTCCCTTGTGCTACAAACCGCAAGGGAACTACTTGTGCTCGCTTACGATTTTTGATGATAAAAAAACGGTAACAGTTCTGTTTTTACTTGGCTGATAAAATACGCCGAACCCGCTTCCGATAAATGATTATCATCACTGTAATATGGCTCTCCTTGTGTACTCAATGAATGGCAAATTGTATCCGTACAAAATACTCGATAGGGATCAAAGAAATAAGTATTTCTGTTATTTTTAGCAAACGATTTAAGTACTCTATTCACATTAATTGCTTTAGTATTTGCCTGTGCCAAAGTATTAATCTTATCAATACACTGCGTTTTCGAAATCACAGGGCGTGTTAAACAGGCAAAGGGGTCTTTAATACCCGCTCCGGGCACATCACCGATAATGATTAAAGTATGATCCCCAATTAATTGGCGTAGTTTAGCCAGCTTTGTAAATAATGGCTGATAATCGCTTTTCTTAACACTGGTTAAATCAATATTCCACGCTTCATGATTTCCTAGCTCATGCACCATCAAAATTTGAAAAATCCAATACTCAGATAAAATTAATACGGAGTCAGGTTTTTTATTGAGCTGCGCCAATGCTTGCTGCAATACATGAGGACAAATAGTATCCCAATCATCACCCGGTGTTGTACGTGAAAGTCCTGGTAGTACCAGGCAACTGGAACCTGCCATATAAATTGATTTACGATAAGGTTTTGCAATCTCTTGCGCTAAACCATACTGCAGCATTTGCGCGTGGCTGTCTCCCAATAAAACAATGTCAGGGCGCTTACTGGATGTTTTATAAGTCCAACCAAAAGGATAAGCAAAACCTTGGCCGCCAAAATGAGCTTTATGGTAATCCAGAGCAATTTGTTCTGGGCTAAATTGCGCACCGTCAAGAGCAGGAATACGCCACAAAAGACCATGACTCATATATAAGGCAAAACCACAACAGACAGTTACCGTAATACTTGGTACCCATTGTACTATTAATTTTCTTTGTGCTCTCTTATCTAAAGTGTCCGCATACCTAAATGGCTTTTCAATAAATTGATAGGTAAATAATGCAACTAAAATTGCACTTACACAAACCATTATCTGTATATAAAAAGAAGTAATTTCTGCTGCGGTAAAATAAGAATAGAAAACAATAATTGGCCAATGCACTAAATACAAAGAGTAACTAATTAGTCCTAAGCCAACAGCCAGTTTATTAGAAAAAAGTTTTCCTGAATATCGGGCACCACCGGCATAAATCACTAAAGCAGCACCAATAGTTGGCAGCAATGCATTATAAGAAGGAAATACGGTATCTTTAGTAAAATAAAATACCGCATAAAGCATCATGCCTAAGCCAAGCAGGCATAAACATTCATTAGGAAAATCAGATTTTGGACGAAGATTAATAAGCCATACCATTAACGCGCCAATACAAAACTCAAAAACACGAAATGGCATGAGAAAATATAAAGCAGTTAAATGACTTTTTTGCAAAGCAAGGTTTAAACTGAAACTCACTATTCCCAAAAAAACAATTGCCCATGGCCAAAATCGCTTCTGCCATTTAACTGCGACTAAAAATAAAATGAATGGCCAAAGCAAATAAAATTGTTCTTCAACGCTTAAAGACCAGGTATGCAATAAAGGCTTCGATGTTGTAGTAGTGTTAAAATACCCGCTCTCTAGCCAAAATAAGCAATTGGACAAAGATAAAGCGGCAGCAGCTAAAGAGCGGCCTAAAAAGCGCAGGTTACTAGGCGCAAGTAAAACCACTCCTGCAATTAAAGTACATAACAAAACAAAAAACAGTGCAGGGAATAATCGTTTAACACGACGACAATAAAAATTTATAAAATTAAAATACCCTGTTTGGGTAATTTCTTTAATAATGAGGCGAGTGATTAAAAAACCACTAATGACAAAAAATACATCCACCCCAACATAACCACCAGGAATGAGCGAATTATTCAAGTGAAATAATAAAACAGCGATGACGGCAAAAGCTCTCAAGCCATTGATATAATCAATATATGCTTTAGGTTTTGCGTGCGACATATCCTTGCATCCATCACTCACATTGAACATATTATTCCTGGCTTAAATGCGTTCTTCGTTCTTGCATGGTTTCAATGCTGTTGAGCACTGTTTGTCGACAAATTTCTTGCATCACCGGGATGTCTTTTAGAGGTATACCTTCATGAATAATATAAGCGATCAGAAAGCTATCACGCCATACTTTCTCATTAGGGCGCGCCTTGGCTTTCATCCACAGCGCAACCCATAAAAAATGAAATTGCCATTTATTACGATGTAATTCCATTTCTTCAGTAAACACTGCGGTCATAGCATCCTCTAAACGACACACTCTGACCCCATCCACATAACTACTGTTATGATTGACTAATTTATCCACTAAAGGATTTTCTAAATACCAAGACTCGGTAAATGCTTTATTCTTTAGCCACGATTTAGAACGTTGTAATGACTCAGTAATAATCTCTTGAGTAAAGGGGGTAATTTGTACACTCAAAAGTTCAAAAAGATATTCCGTATCTAATTTACGCGGACGTAAGCGTAAGCCTAATAATTCTTGAGTTTCGAGAAAATGCATATTAGGAATTTCATTGTGTTCAATAGTGATGGCTAAAAAGTGTTCTACCATTAAAATAAAATAAGATAAATCCACTTCACGTAACGTCACATTTTCATCAAAAGCTTGGTGATAATATTCCGTTACTTCTTTTGTAGAAATAGTAGGAGTAATCCACGCATCTTTAATCCCTTGATCATATTTCAATAACAAACCACACAAACGATGTTTGCGCTTTTTATTTGCATGAATGAATAACCCTTGTGAACCAGTACCGTCAACTTCAGTGGCTTGAATTTTAGCTTTAGCGCCTTCATCCTCAGGGACAAAAACAACCCCTTTTTTACGCTGAATTTTAATCCAACTTTTAAAAATGTGATGATCACGCTCTGGATACCAATACATGATGGTTTGCAAACGCGATAAAGAAATAGACGATAAAGTAATTTTGTCTATGACTAAACTTAAGGTTTCGATCACTACTTCACGGACCTCTGCTTTTGGATGCAATAAGGTAAATAAAGCAATATCCGCACCCTCATCGATATTGTACAAATCCACTACCAGATCAGCAAAAAAATCTGCGGGCATAGCATAGCTTTGGGCGAAAAAATTCTCCGCAATCTCAAACACTGAAAGATCAGAAAGTTCATGAATTAAATCACGAATTGCATCCAGATGAGACTTTTCACTGCTGTGTGGAAGCAGTTCTTCTTCATGGCTGGCTAAATCAAAGTATGCAGTTTTTAAATCTTCGATAAGCTCCACATGTGCTTCATAGAAAGAATTAAGTATCGGTAACCAAAAACTTAGAGAATGTTTCTGAAAGTTAATCAGTTTTGCCAAATGATCCATCAATTGGTTTAAAGTCTTAGCACTTAATTTATTGTTCGCTTCTGCCGCACCTTGCAACTGTGCCACACAAATATCTAAAGCAAAAATACACGCAGAATAAACTGGTAACCCTTCACCCAACTGCTCTTCCAAATTATTGATAATATCAATTAACTTAAAGGCCAGTTGTGGTTGTTGAAAAAATAAAGCATACAATTGCGGATCAGGCTCAGCTTTTTGGTCAATCAAAGCGGCCATTTCAGTGAGCAAATGCTGTAATTCTATTGAGTCATTGGTCATAATTATTTAGGTATCTGCCGTGGTCGCCCTTTCTCATCAATTGCGACAAAAATAAAAACTCCATTGGTAACCTGATAGGGTTCATCTTGAGTTGCAGGAAGAGCCCACACTTCCACATTCATGGTCATAGAAGTATTACCCTTTTTAATTAAGGAAACGTAACAACTAATAAGATCCCCTACGTGCACTGGTTTTAAAAAACTCATGGAATGAATTGCCACCGTAGCAGCACGTCCAGCAGCGATTTTTTTTGCTAAAACTCCGGCAGCCAAGTCCATCTGTGAAACAATCCAGCCGCCAAAGATATCACCGTTAGCATTTGTATTCGCTGGCATTGCCAAAGTTTGTATGCTCAACTCACCTTTGGGAGAGTTTTTCATAATTTTATATCCTGTTTTTATTTTTGTTGCGAGAAAAAAGCCACAGTCAATACAATTGTGTTTTTCTCGCGAAAGCGGGAATCCATTCCCAATGTGGCTTTGTGCCTACATAAGAATAAGTTCCCCCTGCGTAGAGGACAATGAAGCGCTTAATTTAATAGCAGTGTTCATCGCCTAAGATTAATTACGCTTTAACTTGGCTAAAGCATCTGCCATTGCTGTATTAAATACGGTTTTTTTCGCAGGTTCTGCTTTTTTAACAAACTCAGGTTTTTTCTTACGCTCTACTTTTTGCAATTCAGGTTGTCTTTTCATTTCTTGAGCTTTCCCTTTTTTCTGAACAACCGGTGCAGTAGATTCTTCAGTAAGCTTCATGCTCAAACCAATACGCTTACGCTCCTTATCCACCTCAATAACTTTTACTGTAACAATATCACCTGCTTTAACGACCGTACGAGGATCAGTAATAAATTTATTAGTCATCGCAGAAATATGAACTAAACCATCTTGATGTACACCAATATCAACAAACGCGCCAAAATTAGTGACGTTGCTAACTACTCCTTCAAGAATCATCCCTTCATGCAGATGCTCAATGTCTTCAACACCCTCTTTAAATTGTGCTGTTTTAAACTCAGGGCGTGGATCGCGACCTGGCTTCTCTAATTCACGTAACACATCTTGAATCGTTGGCAAACCAAATTGATCATCAACATATTGGCTGGCATTTATACTATGTAATACTTCTTTATTACCAATCAGCTCGTGTATGCCAATCTTTTTATCGGCAACAATTTTTTCCACTAAAGAATAAGTTTCGGGATGAACTGCTGACGCATCTAAAGGATTCTCGCCATTCATAATCCGCAAAAAACCTGCAGCTTGTTGGAATGATTTTTCACCCATACGATTTACACTCAGCAATTGCATACGGTTAGTAAAAGCTCCATGCTCATCGCGATAAAGAACAATATTTTTTGCCAATGTATCGTTCAAACCAGAAATATGCGTCAACAATGCAGAAGATGCCGTATTTACATTAACGCCTACCCTGTTCACGCAATCCTCAACCACACCATCTAAAGAACGCGCAAGACGAGTCTGGTTCACATCATGCTGATATTGGCCAACTCCAATGGATTTGGCTTCAATTTTCACTAATTCAGCAAGTGGATCTTGTAAGCGACGCGCAATAGAAATCGCACCGCGCAAAGTAACATCCAGATCAGGAAATTCTTTTGCAGCAATTTCTGATGCTGAATATACAGAAGCCCCTGCTTCGCTGACGACCACTTTCGTGAGTTTTAAATCAGGATACATTTTGATTAAATCCGCTACAAGACGCTCGGTTTCACGAGAGCCGGTTCCATTCCCAATACTGATTAAATTCACAGAATATTTAACGGCTAATTTTGCCAGATCAGTAATGGCCTGATGCCATTCGTTATTAGGCGCAAAAGGATAAATCACTGTAGTATCTAAAAGCTTGCCAGTGGCATCGACAACAACAACTTTTACTCCCGTCCTAATTCCTGGATCCAAACCTATAGTTACTTTTAGGCCAGCAGGAGCTGCAAGTAATAAGTCACGTAAGTTTCTGGAAAATACTTTGATTGCTTCTTCATCCGCCATTTCACGTAAGCGTGTGAGCAATTCCAATTCTAACTTGGTAAATAACTTGACCTTCCATGTTAAACGGACGGTTTCCATTAACCATGCATCTGCAGCGCGTTGCTCATCTGCAATATTGAAATAAGAAGCTAACTTACCTTCACCGTACGCTTGATCTTGTTCTTGTAAAGTTAAATTAACTTGTAATACTCCTTCACGGCGCCCACGAAATAGCGCTAATGCACGGTGAGAAGGAATCTTCTTGATGGCTTCAGAATAAGCAAAATAATCTGAAAACTTACTTACGGCTTCTTTTTTCTTAGAGCTGCCTACGGATTTCACAACAGCATTTTGCCATAAATATTCACGTAACTCGCTGATTAAGTCCGCGTCTTCGGCAAAATGTTCCATTAATATATGGCGTGCCCCTTCTAAAGCGGCTTTAACGTCGTCAACACCTGCTTCCGTATTAATAAATTCTACAGCTTGCGCTTCTGGATCCAAAGTTGGATTCTTCCATAATGCTTGTGCTAAAGGCTCTAAACCCGCTTCAATAGCAAGTTGCGCTTTAGTGCGGCGCTTGGGTCTAAACGGAAGATATAAATCTTCAAGACGTGTTTTAGTATCCGCAGCACGTATGCTTTGTTCTAATTCTGGAGTTAATTTTTCTTGTTCGCGTATGGATTGCAACACCACTTCTCGTCGTTCATCCAGTTCACGCAAATAAATCAATCGCTCTGCGAGAAAACGTAATTGTTCATCGTCTAATCCTTCAGTAGCTTCTTTACGGTAACGTGCAATAAAAGGTACTGTTGCTCCCTCATCCAGCAAATGAATCGCTGTTTCAACACGCGCTACTTTGACATTAAGCTCTTGCGCAATAATTGCTGCTAACGTCAACATTTCTTGAGTCATTTACATCCCCGAAATTACTTAATAAAAAATCGCCACATTATCACTCAACAGTTACCGATTTGGCAAGGTTACGTGGTTGATCCACATCAGTACCTTTGGCTACTGCAACATGATATGCCAATAACTGCAAAGGAATAGTATAAACTATAGGCGCAATCCAAGAACCACATGATGGAACTTTAATTAAACGCGCACCATTTGTCTTCCACATATGGGCATCATCAACAAAAACAAAAAGCTGACCGCCACGTGCGCTTACTTCATGAAGATTGGATTTTAATTTATCTAATAATTCATCATTAGGAGCAACGGCAATTACTGGCATATTTTCATCAACCAGAGCCAAAGGGCCATGCTTTAATTCACCAGAAGGATAAGCCTCCGCATGGATATACGAAATTTCTTTAAGCTTTAAAGCACCTTCTAAAGCCACAGGATATTGTACACCTCTGCCTAAAAATAAAGCATGCGCCTTATTCACAAATAAAGCCGCCAACTCTTCAATTTCTTCATTCATTTTTAAGGTACGTTCACAGCCGGCTGGTAACTCTTGTAATTGGTGTAATACTTCTTGTCCACGCTCATCAGGACATAAAGCTGTAGCCAACATTAAAAAGGCAGCTAATTGTGTGGTAAACGCTTTAGTCGATGCGACACCAATCTCTGTACCTGCACGGGTTAAAAACACACAATCGGCTTCACGAACTAAAGTACTGGTTGCCACATTACAAATGGCTAAGCTGGCTAAATAACCCATCACTTTTGCTTTGTTTAAAGCAGCAAGCGTATCTGCTGTTTCCCCTGATTGAGACACAGTAATGAATAAAGTATCTCTAGGTACAACCACATCGCGATAACGATATTCACTGGCAATTTCTACCTGTGTGGGTAAACCCGCTAAAGACTCTAACCAATATTTGGCAATCATCCCTGCATGATAACTTGTTCCACAAGCAACAATATGCACTTGCTTCACTAAAGGAAATACATGAGAGGCGCGCTCACCAAAACTGGCACGTAACACTTCAACACTACTGACACGTCCTTCAATGGTATCGGTTAATACTTTTGATTGTTCAAAAATTTCCTTCAGCATAAAGTGACGATATCCATCTTTACTCACCGGTTCTGATTCATTATTTAGCAAGTGAGTAGGGCGTTGTACCTGTACACCGGAAGCGTTATAAACCACAATGTCTTTAGCAGTGACATAAGCACTGTCACCTTCTTCCAGATACATCACCGATTGCGCAAATGATTTTAATGCCAAACCATCAGAAGCAATGAAATGTTCACCAATACCCAAGCCAAGTACCAAAGGGCTGCCTTTGCGTACAGCAACTAATTCTTTAGGGCGCTGTTGGTGCAGCACCCCAAAAGCAAATGCTCCTTCCATATCCGCAGCTGCGCTTTGCACTGCTTTTAATAAATTTTCTGACTGTAAGTAATAATAATGAACTAAATGAGCAGCAACTTCTGTATCCGTCTCGGAAGTAAACACATACCCCTTAGCAATTAAATCCTGGCGTAAATGATCATGATTTTCAATAATGCCATTATGTACTAATGCAATTTCATCATGTGATAAATGAGGATGTGCATTTTGTTCTGAAGGCTTACCATGAGTTGCCCAACGGGTATGTGCGATACCCGTGTTACCCATCACGGCGGTTTCTTGCATGGCATCTGCCAAATTTTGCACCTTGCCCTGAATACGCACGCGCTTTAAATGTGACTGTGTATCTATTACCGCAATACCTGCTGAATCATAACCACGATATTCTAAACGGCGTAAGCCTTCCAATAAAATTTTACTGATGTCCCTTTCAGAAACGGCTCCAATAATCCCACACATAATCTGCTCCTCATTCACACAATCGTGCTATGGATGAATAGACAAAAGACAAGAATTATGCCATAAACTGCTTTAAATCACTAAGAAAAGCACTAATTAATTTATTTTAATAAATAATTCCTTGCAGCAAAGTCATCATTTTTTATAAATTACCCTGCCATACTTAACAGTATGAGCACTGATTAGTTTTTGTCAATGTGACTGATCACCCATCTTAAATTTAATCTGATGTTATTCAGTTGGTATGGAGCCACGTAAACGTTCACGGAGTATGTAATTAAGGAACATTTTACAGCTTTGTCGTCCCCGCGAAGGCGGGGAGCCATTCAGGAATTGATCACTGTGCTAGTTTTTTGAATTGATTCCCGCCTTCGCGGGAATGACAGGTATATAACAAGCTTCCCAATGAGGAAATTTACATACCCCGTGAACGCTTAATGGCGTCAACTTAAGGCTATTTCCTCTTTCTCTCTGTCATTAAGTTAAGGAAAATCGTAGGTTGGGCCTTGGCCCAACAATAGGTTATGATGATACCAGCTTCAATGTTGGGCCAAGATCCAACCTACAACTCTATTTAAAAATCCTTAAGTTGACGCCATTACGTGAACGCTTACGGAGCCACTCTCTTCTCCTTTGCGAGAGAAGGGTTAGAGATGAGGGTGCCATGCAACGTTAGCTCGGTGACCAATCACCAACACAGTCGACCTGTGCATCATAAGCGCTTTGAGCTATTTTAGTAATTGGATGCATACTCAAATGAGCCCACATTGTGAGACGATATCCCGCAAGTGCTCCAGCCGATGCACCAATAACAGAGCCTGGTATTCCCCCAGTTACACCACCAACAGCCGCTGCCATAGTTGCCATCGCTAAAGTTATTATCGTATAAGCTATTACTTCAAACCATTTACAGGAGGAAAACTTATTTAATTTTTGTGAAAATTGCGATAAATGGCGTTGCTCAACTGTCCCTGATGCAACTGCTGTTGCCAATAAGAGTGTTTCGTTAGCTATAAGTTTACAGTTTTCTAAGTGAAACATTTTTTCATGATAAATAAAATCTCTAAGTGTATTATCTTTTAACTCTTCGATCAGCTTACAAAACTCTTTCTTTTTACCTCCAGTATTTAATTTAAACAATTTCAAAACATTTTCAAAAATACTTTCGATTGCAGCATAATCTTGCTGTCGCTCGATATAAACACTTTTGTATTTATAATTCTTAGGTTGATTATTCTTTCGCTTATGAGCTTCTAATAATTCATCGCTAAAGGGACGTGTGCTTTCTATTAGTTTATCGAAACATCTACGTTGTTCATTCAAAATCTGAGCACCCATATTGAGAATCATCGCATGTTTTGTAGCAATCCCAATATTATTATCTAATGGTAATTTAAAAGAGGAAACATCAGGATACGCCTGTTCGATATAGCATTTAAAATCATTCCAGCATTTAAGACAGTCCTGCTGAAATGGATTGTTCCATTCTGAAATAAATTCCTCATTACCATCACAAATATGAACAATCGCCAAAGTTCCAATACAAATTATGTCTCTTTCTTCATTTTTTTTATTATCAGAAAGATTTGTAGACATTAACAATTCGAGCAGTTGTGCACCTGCATGAAAAAAATTCTTACTTTCTAATCTGTAATTTTTTTTAGAACACTCTATAAATTTTTCCTGCAGAAAAGCTATTTTTAAGGAAGTAAACATATTTATCTCATTTTTTTCGAAATGACAAATTTTACTACACGTTCTTTTATTAAGCAAATAAGAGGCGTATTATATCTGTCCGTGGCAACACATCGCCTTCAAGGGAGAAGAGAGCACTGAATAACATCAGCTTAAATTAAAATAGGACAACCATGTGCATTTTATTAATTCCTATTGATTAAATTGTGAGTAAATGGTAAGTTTTATCGAATATTTTGGTTACATTTTAGGTAGTAAATGAGTAGTTCAACGCAAGAAATTGTAATCGCAGCATTCTATAAGTTTGTTCCCTTGAACAACTATGAGGCAATGCGCGAGCCTTTATTAAAACAAATGATCACCCATCAGATTAAAGGAACAATCATACTTGCTGCCGAAGGCATCAATGGCAGTTTTGGTGGTACACGAGAACATATGAATAATTTTTATCAAATTATTCGTGCAGATGCCCGTTTAGCAGATTTAAATTTCAAGGAAACTTTTGATAAAGAAAATCCTTTTGAAAAATCCAAGGTGAAACTACGTAAAGAAATTGTTACCATGGGAATTAAAGATGTTGATCCATTAAATAATGCGGGAACATATCTCAACCCAGAAGAATGGAACAAATTGCTTCAAGATCCCGATGTAGTCATTATTGATACCCGTAATGATTATGAGTATTCATTAGGCACATTTAAAGGCGCCATTAATCCTAATACGGAAAACTTTAGAAACTTTCCTGAATATGTGCAAGAGCAATTGCTCGATAAAAAGGATAAAAAAATCGCCATGTTTTGTACTGGTGGCATCCGCTGTGAAAAATCAACAGCTTATTTAAAGGATTTAGGTTTTTCCCAAGTGTACCATTTACATGATGGCATTCTTAACTACATTGAGCATACGCCCAAAGAAAAATCACTCTGGGAAGGCCAGTGTTTTGTATTCGATAATCGTGTTGCAGTTGACGGCAATCTTGAGCGCGTCTATCCTCAACTACCATTAGATTACAAACACGATCATGGCAAGGAATAAGCGCAGGCATTTATGACGAGCAAAAAACAAGTTGATTCAACCATCGTTCTGAATCGCAAAGCAGGATTTAATTTTTTCATAGAGGAACAATATGAAGCAGGTCTTGCGCTTGAAGGTTGGGAAGTCAAAAGTTTACGTGCAGGAAAAATTAATATTGCCGATGCGCATATCATTATTAAATATGGCGAAGCCTTTTTGCTTGGAGCGCAAATCCAGCCATTAATTACCGCATCAACGCACACCATTCCAGATCCAATTCGTACTCGTAAGTTATTATTAAATCGAAAGGAACTAAATCACTTAATTGGTAGTGTGGAACGCCAAGGTTATACCATAGTACCCCTTTCCATGTATTGGAAAAAAAATAAGATTAAATTGAAAATTGCTCTTGCCAAAGGTAAAAAAGAGCATGATAAACGCGATACCATCAAAGATCGTGAATGGCAGCGAGATCGCTCACGGATTATGAAAAAAACAGGGAGAGATTAATGGATATTGGTGATTTAGTACCCGATTTTTTCTTTAGCGCCACCAGTGGTGTGCAAGAGCATTTGCATGATTATAAAGGAAAATATCTTGTCTTTTACTTTTACCCAAAGGATGCGACACCAGGCTGTACTACTGAAGGCCAAGATTTTCGTGACGCTTATGCTCAATTTCAGGCATTAAATACTGAAATCTTTGGCATATCTCGCGACAGTTTAAAATCTCATGAACAATTTAAAGCCAAACAAAATTTTCCTTTTGAATTAATTTGTGATGCTGAAGAACAATTATGTCAATTATTTGATGTGATTAAGATGAAATCCATGTATGGCAAACAAGTCCGTGGTATAGAGCGTAGTACTTTTATCATTGATCCAGAAGGAACGTTGGCAAAAGAATGGCGTAAAGTCAGTGTCAAAGGCCATGTTGAAGCGGTATTAAATGCATTAAGATCAGTCTAAGGGGTTTACGTTAAGAGAAACATCTTAGTAGGTGAGAAATCATTTCCAATATTAGCTCTGGCTGCATAGAAATGGATGCCTTCACGCGGGGACAACAGTGGCCTGTGCCCTTCGCTAACGAGAGTAGCTGCCTCCTGCCTTATTTTTGTAAGCGCGAATAGGGCGTTGTCAACACTAAGCTTATCCTGAATATCGATCTTTTTTAAAGTGTCATAGATCCGATTTGTTTGCTGATCACGTCCGCGAAAAAAATGATGAGCCCACTGAAATTTCTCATCATGATGCTTAACAATGCTTTTCTGTATTTCCCAAAGACACTGCGTATGGTTTTTAGGATATGATTTAATAATATCTTGAACAAGTTTTATACCCTTAGGGAATTGTCTATTCATTGAACTGGCAGAAAAACGAATTTTGGACTGCCAAAAAGTAGCATCATTACATAAGGTTTTAATAAACTTCATTAATTCCTCTCGACTTTTTAATAAATCCAATTTTGAATGCGCTTGTTGAATTTTACTTTCGATTTGGTCCTGAATTCCGGGAAAGAGATGAAAAATAATTTTTGAGGACACCTGTGTGGGAAGATGTTGTGGCAAGCAAGCAGTAAGTGATGAAGCCATAATTCGCGTCATATCATCCTCACCATTGTCATCTAAATTAAGTCGGCCATGGGCACGTAACTCCCCTAACGTATGCAGAAACTCATCTCGCTCTTTAGGTGATTTGCCTTTAAAAAAATTATTATTTCTTAAATCAATCTGTTTCACTGAATCAGAAATAGCAGATAAAAACGCTTTTAACTGATGGGCACTAAGGCACTGAAGTGATGCATCGTTGCTAAAATCTAATGTAGTCACATGTGAGGGAAACTTATAAAAAGCTTGTTCTAACTCAGTATCAGTTTTTTTATGAAGATTATTCCTATTTAACTTAACAGTAGTTACTGAGGCAGGAAGCCCGGCAAAAGCTTGCGCTAATTCAGTACCAGATTTCTCATAAAGTCCATTCTTACTTAAATCAACTGTAGTTACTGAGGCAGGAAATCCGTTAAACGCTTGTGCTAATTCAGTACCAGATTTCTCATGAAGCCCATTCCCACTTAAATCAACTGTAGTTACTAAGACAGGAAATCCGTTAAACGCTTGTGCTAATTCAGTACCAGATTTCTCATGAAGTCTATTCTCGCCTAAATTAACGGTAGTTACTGAAGCAGGAAACCCTTTAAACGCTTCTGCTAATTCAGCACCAGATTTCGCATGAAATCCATTTCCACTTAAATCAACTGTGGTTACTGAAGGAGGAAGTGCTGCAAAAATTCGTGCTAATTCGGCGCCAGTTTTTCGAAAAAGCTCATTGTGCGCCAAATTTACTGAGGTCACTGAAGATGGAAATGCCGCAAAAGCTTGTGCCAAATCAGCAGCAGATTTCTCATAAAGCTTATTGCACCCTAGATTAACCGTAGTGACAGAAGTCGGAAGTGCCGCAAACACGTGTGCTAACTCAGCGGCAGATTTTCGATAAAGCTCATTCTCGCTTAAATCAATTGTGATGACAGAGGCAGGCAGTCCTTTAAAGGCTTCTACTAATTCAATATCAGACTTCGCATAAAGTCCATTTCCCCTTAAATCAACTGTGGTTACAGAGAGAGGAAGTGCTGCCAAGATTTGCGCTAACTCAACACCGGTTTTCCCACTAAGGTAATTCCAACTTAAATCCACTTTAGTTATCGAAGCAGGAAGCCCAGCAAAAGCTTGTGCTAACTCAGCACTAGTTTTTAAATCAAAAAAATTATTACTTAAATTGACTGTAGTTACAGAAGCAGGAAGCCCCGAAAAAGCGAGTGCTAACTCAGCACCAGATTTCACATGAAGACCATTCTCACTTAAATCAACTGTAGTTACTGAGACAGGAAGTCCGGCAAAAGCGCATGCTAACTCGGCACCAGATTTCTCATGAAATCCATTTCGACTTAAATTAACTGTGGTGACAAAGGCAGGAAATCCCGCAAAAACTTGCGCTAATTCAACACCAGATTTTATATGAAACTCATTCCCACTTAAATCAACTGTGGTAACAGAAACAGGAAGCCCGGCAAAAGCCTGTACTAACTCAGCAGCTTTTTTTATATAAAACTGATTACCTCCTAACCCTACTGTGGTTACAGAGAGAGGAAATGCCGCAAAAGCTTGCGCTAACTCAATACCGGTTTTTCGATAAAGCTCATTGTAACCTAAATTAACTTTGGTAGCACAACAAGAAATGGTTGCAAAAGCGTGCTTAAATTCATCAGTGGGTTTTCGACCTAATGTTGCCCCCTGTAAATTAACATCCATCTTTATTATCCAAGAGAACTACCAATAAATCATATGACCAAATAATATTCCATTTGTTATTTATTAGCAAAATTAGCTCTATAAACCAAATTGCTCTTCTTGTTTAACACAAGGATTGTTTAAGGTACTTGAAACTGTGGTATTTTTTTCTTTTATAAACAAAGTTGATCGACACCTTGCTGCTGAGCTATATCGATATTTCGATTTAATTGGTCGAGATCTTGCCGAGGAGCTCCTTGAATATTCTGACGAACTATCTGAACTATCAGACGAACTATCTGAATAATCTGAACTATCAGATGAACTATCAGATGAACTATATGAAAAAACTATTGATGAATGATGTGAAAATATTTTTTGCGTTGCTATATCTGAGGCAGTAGTACTATTTTTTTTATTTAAATCATTGTTATTTGAAGAAACCGTTCTTTTTTTATATGTGATTGAAGAATCATCATTTTTTTGTAAATCGTGCTTTTTTATTGATGAATTTTTTAGGTTTTTTTCTTGTGTTTCGATTGAATTATCTAAAGGATTTTTTTTATTCAATAGATTTTTACGGCATATCTCAACATTTTTTCCGCTTAAACGTTCACTTAGATATATTTTTTTTTCTTCAGAATGTTGACTCTCTACATGCCTATTTCTATAAGTTACTCTATACGTCATATTGCAACAGTGACAAATCCATCGATTGTTTGGATGATTAAATGGTTTGTGTGTATAATGACCTATTGCATTATCAAACTCTATCTCATGCTCTGATTTATATTGTTTAGGCACTTTATCTATTCCTCATTAAGAAATATCTTACTTAAAATATATGTAGTGGTTTATTGTACAATAAACACATTAAATTGACATTATATTTTATATTGAGCTAACAACAACGCGGGGCGAGTTCCCCAAAGTATAATCTTGAAACAAATAAATCAAATAATAAAGAAGTAGGTCGGGCCAATAAAATCAAATTCCTATTTGTTGCGGAACGAATTTTTCTAAGAATTGAAAAACAGGAGCTTGATGATGAAGGATAGCATTTTTTAAACATTCATGTGTTTGTCCTGACATTGCTCTTGACTCAAGTACTTAGCCTTTGCACAATGAGAGTTAAGCAACAGGATATTTCTTCCTGTTTTTAGCGGTTAGGATATACGATTGAGGTGGATCATGGATACCAGCACTACAACTAAGAAACTGTTCGTACTTGATACTAACATTTTAATGAGCGATCCAACCGCAATTTATCATTTTGAAGAGCATGATATCTATTTTCCAATGGTCGTGCTTGAAGAATTAGACAGCCATAAAACAGGAACTTCTGAAGTGGCGCGTAACGTACGGCAAACCAATCGTATGTTGGTTGAATTCATGACGAACATGTCACACGAGCAAATTGTTTCGGGTTTGCCTATTCCTAGTTATCTCAATTCCGATAAGAAAAACAGCAGCGGCCGCCTCTTTTTTCAGACCGATGAATTTGACCAGGTCGTACCCACCACCCTACCCGGGCATAAAGTGGATAACACCATTCTTGCCACTGCTTTAGGATTACAAAAAAAATATCATGGTCAAAAACAGGTAATTATCGTCTCTAAAGACATTAATCTGCGTATTAAAGCGGGAATTTTAGGCATTTTGGCAGAAGATTATTACAACGACCAAGTGCTCCATGACGTTAATCTTTTACATCGTGGTTTGCATATATTAGACAATAATTTTTGGGATACCCATGCAAAAGATATGGAATCATGGCAAGACAGCGGTAAAACCTTCTATAAGGTCACTGGCCCCCTAATAAGCCAATGGAATCCCAATGACTGCATTAGCACCGAAGACAACCAATTCCAAGCCATTGTCAAAAAATTACAAAACGATCATGCGGTGATTCAATTAGTGCGTGATTATACTCAATCAAAACACTCTGTCTGGGGGATTAATGCCAAAAACCGCGAACAAAATTTCTCCTTAAACCTGTTATTAGATCCTGACATCGATTTTGTCACCTTACAAGGCCCGGCAGGTACCGGAAAAACATTATTGACTATTGCAGCAGGACTCACTCAGGTTTTGGATCAAAATCGCTATAATGAGATTTTAATGACCCGTGTCACCATTCCCGTCGGTGAAGACATCGGTTTTTTACCTGGCACTGAAGAAGAGAAAATGACCCCGTGGATGGGTGCCTTAATGGATAATTTGGAAGTGTTACACAGTTCCCAGGTTGGCGGCAGTTTCGGACGAGGAGCAACACAAGATTTATTGCAAAACAAAATTAAAATACGCTCATTAAATTTCATGCGCGGCCGTACCTTTTTAAACCGCTACATCATCATTGATGAAGCACAAAACCTAACACCCAAGCAAATCAAAACACTAGTAACCCGCGCTGGTCCTGGAACTAAAATTATTTGTCTAGGTGATATTAAACAAATAGATACTCCTTATCTTAGTGAAACTACTTCTGGATTAACCTTTGCTGTGGACCGTTTTAAGCATTGGGAACACAGTGCTCACATGAGTCTAACTCGTGGAGAACGCTCAAGGCTTGCATTTTATGCCGCAGAACATTTATAGTATGCGTTTTACGAGGATACACCATGACTTTCCAAGCCATCACTTTTGATGACGTTCTACTTGTCCCTTCATACAATCATCATGAGTCACGACGCGTCGTCGATACAACCAGCACCGATAGACTCGGCAAATTAACCTTAAGCCTGCCAGTAATCAGTTCGAACATGGATACCATTACTGAAAGTACTATGGCGAATTTCATGTCCAGCAAGGGCGCTATGGGGGCCTTACATCGCTTTATGAGTGTGGAAGACAATATCAAAGAATTTAAAAAGTGCAATGGCATTGTCTTTGTGTCGATTGGTTGTACCGCCGCAGAATTAGAGCGTGCCGAAGCCTTACGTGATGCAGGCGCGGATTATTTCTGTGTGGATGTGGCTCATGCCCATGCCAAATACGTGGGTAAGACCTTAAAAAACTTACGTCAACTCTTACAAGACCGCTGCATTATGGCAGGCAATGTGGCAACCTATGCCGGTGCTGATTACCTGGCCTCTTGTGGTGCAGACATTATCAAAGCAGGTATTGGCGGTGGCTCTGTATGCAGTACCCGCATTAAAACCGGTTTTGGCGTCCCTATGCTGACTTGTATTCAAGATTGCTCGCGCTCAGATCGCTCTATTGTTGCTGATGGAGGTATTAAAACCTCTGGGGATATTGTTAAAGCGTTAGCTTTTGGTGCAGATTTTGTCATGATTGGCGGCATGTTGGCGGGTACAGCTCCCACTCCAGGGGAAGCGATTACGAAGGAAGACGGCGTAAAAGTAAAACGCTACCGGGGTATGGCATCCAAAGAAGCACAAGAAGATTTCCTCGGAGAAATGCACGAATGGAAAACTGCGGAAGGCGTCGCTACAGAAGTACCATTCAAAGACAATCCTGATGCTATTATTGCGGATATCGTGGGTGGTTTACGTTCTGGTCTTACGTATGCAGGCGCGGATACGATAAGTGAACTACAACGCAAGTTAAATTACGTTGTAGTGACTCAAGCAGGACGGATTGAAAGTTTGCCGCATAAATTATTAGAGCGGTAATTATATATTTTACTGTGGAGCTACGTCAGCGGTAGAAGATACATCATTATCTTGAGTCGGAGCAGCTGCAGGTTCCTCCGATTTTTGTAGCTCTGTTAATTGAGAAGCCGCCGGATTTTCGAAAAAATTTTCATTTTGATTGCCTGCAGTATTCATATTTTCACCTAAAACGGTTGTGTCTTCGGTTGCATTCTGACCTTCTTCATCATTTCCAGCGATTTTCGCAGTTTGTGCTTCAGCATCACCGTTGTAACCTTTGCTCCCATCATTATTCAAACCCACGTTGGTATTACTTGGTGTAGGTTGAGGAGAAGATGAAGGCGTATTCCCTGCATTATCGGCTGCGGTCTTGGTTGCAGAAGCATTAGTTGCATCCTGACTTGGAGTTTGAGCAGCTTGCTGAAGATCGGCCGTGGACTGAGATGAAGAAGCATTAATTGGCGCTTGAGCATCTGGCTTAGAATCGGCTGTGGGCTGGGAGGAAGCAGCATTAGTTGCATCTGAAGTTTGATCTGTAGCATTTTTATCTGGATAACCTGTAGGTGGAGGGGTAGCCGATGTGGAGGGAGAGTCAGATTGTTTTATCGGTTCCGGTTCCCTGGTTGATGGTACAGGTTCAATCTCCTTCCCGTCCTTGTCGTAGTTTTTCTTTTCCGAGGAATCGTTAGTAGAAGCAGCAGAAAGCTCCGCGGCCTGGTCTTTATTTGCAGAGGAAGCGTTATCAGAAGCAGCAACAGGAGCCGCAGTATTACTTTCTTTGGATTGAAATTGTTGAGGTGTGGTGGGAGCTTTTAGCTCATCAACTGCTTTAGCCGCTTTTTCAAAAGCGGCTCCAAGTACGCCTTGCGAAAATTTTTCCACTTTATCTACTTTATCAGCGACGGCTTGCATGACCTTTCCTGCTGCGTCACTCACAGTGTTTTTTACGTCATTAACAAACTCAGCTTTCATTTTATCCATATCGTTTTTCGCCCTATCCCATTCCTTATTTAAGGTTTTCATCGGGCCAGTGTCTTTAATTGCATCCAAAACAGCATTTCCTTTCTGTTTAAGGAAATCAGTGATTTGTTTATTAACCCCATACACAAAGTCTTCAAGATCAGAAAGTAATTCCTGCATTGACTCCTCATAACTGGCTTTCTTTTTACCCTTTTTATCATCTTTCTCATCACCGGGGCCGGAAGGCATAGGAGCATTATTAGCTTTGGGTTCTTCTTTCTTCTCTTCTTTCTTATCCACTTGTTTAGGATTTTCAGCAGAGTTACCTACGGCTTGTGGTTTTGGTGCTGCCTCTTTAGGAGCTGATTCTTGAGGTTTAGGAGTTGGCGCCTCAGTGGTGTTTTTTTTCTCGGCAGGAGCTTCATCAGAGCCTTTTTCTGGAGATGCGTCTTGTTCTGTTGTACTCATAACTCAAACCTCAATAATCGACTATTACTACTTTAAAGATAGCACATTATTACCAATAATGTACGTGGTATGGCTGCTCATCATAGCCAGTAAAACCTACTGTATAAATATATAATTGCAACTGATATTATATATTAAAATAGCATATCAAGATTATCCTTTAGGAACATTGGTAATGAACATAATTTACACTAATTTTGCAAAAAATGACTTATGAATAAAAACGACTTTCGCTACATGTTACGGGGAAAACATGTACGCGATTTAAATAACAGTGATTTTTCCCTTTTAAAACCAGTAAATAAATATGGAAAAAAAACTGATCATGCAGTCATTCTCTTACATGGATTTTCATCTTCTGCAGCAGTTTATCGCGATTTAATTCCGCAATTGCAGCATTATGATGCCATTATCTGCCCTAATTTACCGGGACATGCCAGCAGTATAGAGGATTTTTCGCGCACAACAGCCACAGATTGGCTTCTTTATGCAACGCAAATTTGTGAGGATTTATTTAAAAAATACCATAAGGTAGATATTATTGGTTTATCTCTAGGAGGATTACTTACCTGCAAACTGAGTGAGCATTTTTCATTCAACCATATTTTTCTTTTAGCACCTGCATTAAAATTAGTCATGGATGAGCGTAAGAACCTCGCATTTGCCAAAACAGCAATACGTTTAGGCTTTAAAGAAGTACGTGGTACAGCAGGTAATTTAGTCACCAATGAACATGCAGAAATCTCTTATCGCAGGATCCCGCTAATCAGCATAACTGAAATGCTTAGCTTCATATTGGAACATCGATGGGTAGCCCCACAAACTCCAGTGGATCTCTTTTTGGGAACGCAAGATAAAGTAGTTTCCTCACCCGATGTTGAACATATGTTTTTGAATCTACCGAATGTTACCATTCACTGGCTGCCCAATTCCGCTCATATATTAGCTTTGGAGGAAGATCTAGAGCAAATTGTGACTTGCATTAATAATACAAAATAAAATTATTTTATATGGGGCAAAATTTATAGTAACCGTTCACGCAATGGCGTCAACTTAAGGCTATTTCCTCTTTCTCTCTGTCATTAAGTTAAGGAA
>NZ_JASGFU010000024.1:0-39835 GCF_047605385.1 Legionella sp.
GCAAAAATGCGCTATGCCTGCCAATACCTCGAACGCTATTTCAAAGCAGGCCATCGCTCATTACTCGAGCCACTTTATCAACAACTTATTCGCGTTAATCAACACACCATGAATGAATTAAACCAATGGCTTAAGCAGCAACACGATGAGCTGGATCCGTGAAACCGATTATTACGACTATGACCTCAGCAACATTACTGCAGGCCGCGTCGTCACGAAAACTATCTTTAACACCCACAACAACGATGTTATTTGTATGTTGGGTTTGAACTGGCAAAATACTTGTTTGTGCATACTCTGTCATACTCTTATTAATCTTTGACGAAGCTAATTTGATGATGTGAATTAGTATGCACTTCAAATGTTTTTATTCCGCTAGATTTCTTTTTGCAAATGGCACGAAATAACCCTGGTTAAAAAATTACAGAATTCTTTCTGTGCCAGTACAGAAGATATTTTTATTCACGCCAGTTATGCTTCCTTTTTACTTGTTCATCAGTAAATAAAATGCCACCAAGCTTGGTACGAATTACATATTTATTATCTGTTTTTCCTTCGAGATAACCAGCCTGTTGAATTAACCCAGAGGATCCAAAATCTAAATAAAAAACATTTGTTGGGTGCTTAGTATCTGGATGTTTATTGGAATCCTGAATGTCACTCACAATAGCTTTGGATAGACGATGCGCAGCAATACTCATATGTTGTTTGATTAGGTTCGCATTATTATTAAACCAAATATCCAAATATTCTTCAGCATTTTTATGTTTTTCAAGTATGTGTATGTATCCAAAGTAATTTTTATAAATCAATGTAGCTTTAGGACCATTTTTTCTATAAGCTTCTACATTTGCTTTAATAAATAACGCATTATAAATATTGGGAGTTAACTGATAAGACAAATCAACGTAAATCATTGTATCGCCATCTTTTGGAAAGTTTGTAACAAGAGTTCTTTTTTCTCCATACCTAACAGGATCTTTAATACTACTTTTATCTAGATTTAACCATTTTATTTCCTTTAATTCATATGCTAAATTACGATTAAACAGCTTTTTGTAAACCTCCCCATCCACATCTTTAGTACGAGACTTAATGCGACGCTCATTTACCGCGTTTACATGATTGGCAATGACCGATAAAACTACTACACCAATAACTCCTGTTCCAGGAATATAAACAGGCTCTACTTTATCTGCTTCGAAATTCTTTTGCTCTGAGAACAACATTTCATTTGTTTGATGAATTGTTTTGCGTTGGTCTATATCAATCGGAACACATCCTATAGGAACGCAAGCAGATAAGCCTATAGCAACAGTAATTAAAATAAGTGGGCGAGGAAGAACTTTAAGAATTTTTTCCATAATTTATCCTTTGATTATCAATATTAAAAAATTTAAACAACAAATATAAAATTGAGTGAAATTTTTTTAGCTACTCACGCAGCATCTTTTTTGTTACCTTGCAGGTAAAACTCCAGAGCTGAGTAATGATGAAAAGAAGTGAGTTTTTGCAATGAGGTGTGATCTTCCCAAAGGGTATATGCTTCATAAAAACTTTCTTGGCAAGTGTCGCGCTGACTAACTACTAATGTATCTGGCCGATTTGCTTTTTTACCAGAAACGGTAACGAAATATGCTCCTTCAATACCCATAATAGTTGGTTTATCGCCGTTGAAAACTGGGACGCGACTTGGATAAAAATAGTCTGTAATTACATCATATAAATAAATGTAATAATGGCCTGTTTTTGCTTTAGCTCTTAATTTTATACCAGTGGTGCACCCGGTATAATCATAAGAAACTGCTTTTTCGTCTGCTGCATATAAATAAGCAATGATTTTTTTTCCATCTTCTTGGCGCAAGGGTGTTTTAAATGGAGAGCGCAAAATCTGCTTTTTCATTTGAGCGATAACAGTAAATTTTTCAGCATCCGGACTACTGCTACCATCCAGGCAAGTGGAAGGAGAAGAACCCCCCGCGGAACGTACTATATTAATCGTTTTAGCTTTATTTCTAAATCCAACATTGACTTTAAAATTATGATCTTTATCAACGATTGCATAAGGAAACGATGAGTTAGCGTGTAATATTTCAGCGTATACTTTTTTAGAATACTTGTCATTTTCTGCGCTAAGTGGGTGGTATTTGAATTTCACGTAGAAGGTAGGGCATGTTCCATCGTTCGAATAGCTTACCTTATATAATGAAATATTGTGTTTTTGTAAAATAGGTAGAACTGGATGATCCCATTGTTCATGTTGTTCTACTCGAATATTTTTTGATGGAACAATTATTTTCAAATGCTTGAGCTGCAAAATTCTATCTTGATATTTGTTTAGCAAACAACGCTCTATATCAATGGAGTAAGAACAAAAATCTCGCTCCCTTAGCCACATTTTTTGCCGAGTCACAAAATCAACTGGCTGTTTATCCACCAGTCGATAGTAGAGGGTTGACAGCACAACATCTGCGTATGCAAGTTCTTTCGAGTGGCAAATAACATGCTCTATTTTTGTCCTGGCGTTATTACAATTAAAACTTGGTTTATAAATTTTGGACTTAGCATCAATTGTGTATTCTTTAAAAGATACAGCCAAGCAATTGGTTGCCTTTATAAAATTGAACACGATTAAAATAATAAAAAAAATTGGGCGCTTTAACATAATAAAATCCTTAATGTGATCTTGCTTTCTTCAGTCGAACCTTAGTCCGACAATTCCATTTTTTTATCTCAATCTTATTTTTCTAATTTTGAATTAATAGTAACTTTCTCAAAGCCACTATCAACAGGATGAGCTCCTTTACACAAAGAGCGAGAAGCAGCCCTAGCCAAATTAACATCCATTACCTTTTTATTCTCATCATTCCATCCAACATTAATTTTTAAGTTATCTTCTTTATCGACTAGAGCATAAGGAAAGCCAAAGTTAGCTTTTAATATTTCGGAGTAAACGTTTTGATAATCGACAATGTATTGGGTGTAAGGAACAGGGGAATGTTTAAAATTCAAGTAAAAAGTAGGACATATTCCATCTTCAGAAAAACGAATTTTATATAAAGAAAGATCGTATTTATTAAAGACATTTAGAACTGGATGGCTCCAGTTTTTATAATGAGAGACTAAAATCTTTGTAGCCGAATGTGCTACGTTTAGGATGGTAACCAATAACAAAAAGACACACAAATTCCTTATTTTATTTTCCATAATGTTACATCATCAGAGGTTAACTAATTAAGACCGACGCAGCATATCAAAATATCAAAGAAAAATATTGGAAGCACCTATTTTCGACTTTTGATTCACACATATGTACTATACTAGTAAATATTCAAACCAAGGAATGCCAAATGAGTACTGCTAAAAAAAGTATTCTAGTTGTTGAAGATAATATGATCGCAGCAAAGACGGCCCAATTTATTTTTGAAATGCTCGGTTGCCAGGTTGAACTTACTGATGATGGAGATAAGGCAATCAATTTAGTTAAAAAAAATCAGTATAATGCAATTTGCATGGATATAGGATTACCGACGATTTCAGGAGCACAAGCTTGTTCTATTATTCGTAAATACGAGGCAGAAAACCAATTAAACGCTGTGCCCATTATCGCTGTTACTGGCAATTGCAACCCTGATGAGATAAAAGAATACCTCGCAGTCGGAATGCAAGAAGTTATTGCCAAACCGCTAACTAAAGAAAAAGCCGAACATTTATTATCATTTTGTACACAATAAGAGAACAACAGACTAAGAATTTTTTAAATCTGTTTTGGCTGGTATAGTGAAAATAAAAGTTGAGCCTTTACCCACCTTACTTTTTACACGAATTTTAGCATCTAAGAGTCTAGCCCGTTGTTTTGTAAGAAATAAACCTGCCCCAACACCTCTAAAATTAGCTCCATGCTTTTGAGCACGAGAAAGCATAGTATATTGCTCAAAAATATACTCTAATTTAACCTCAGCTCGATGTAAGAGTTTTTAATTTATTGAACTATTGAAAGAAAAATCGGTACCAATTACATTTACTTCGTTAAAAACTCCCCAGTTTATAAGGAAATAAGATGTTGGCACCGATACTTTCACGAGGTAGCGCGCCCCTTACAAAGCTAAGAGGTTAAAGCCCGAGAACACCTCACCCCAAAACGAGTGCCCTTAATGTTAGAATCCTGATGGTTGTTACCAGTGGTGAAGTCCTCGGCCCACGCGAAATACTGGGGAGGACTCAAAGACACAGTCGAGCTCCAGTAGTAGCCTGCAAGACAATTAGTCCCACTAGGTGGGGAACATGAAGTGCTTGGTGTTCCTGCACCCAAGTCTCCAATTAAGAAATAAAGGCTGTATAGCATACTTTGTGTTCCGCTAGGGCAAGTCACAGAGGAACTAACTGCATCCATCTCGCAAATAGCAGGCAAATACCAATCAGAATAGTTATTAATAGTCGCTTTACATAACCCTGCGGCATAATCAGTTAATGGTGTAGGGCCGTTAGATGCAGTAAATGGTGCGCTTCCTAATGGATCATAATTCGTTATCAATTCATTATAGAACATTAAAATATTCCCAATATTACACTGACCGTCTGAGTTTCCTTGGCATGCATTAAAAGATGAGCTAGTAAACGGATTTATATTGGTATAAGTCGATGAAAAAAAGCTTTGGAATGCAGAAAAAGTTGGTGAAGAACTCGATGGGGTAGACGTTTGATCAATACCAGGGAGTATATCGTAACTTGTGTCTGCAGATGCCGTACCATTTCCATTGGAACTCCAAATAATACTCGTTGTCTGAGCTCCAGAGCTAATAGAAGGCTCTGCCTGGTCAACCAGAGAGGCTACTTTCCCACCAATACTGCCTGTATTAGAGGTTGTATCATCAATTGAATAGATAAATCCACCCTGATATTGACAACCATAGCCTAATACATAAATATTAATTGAACTGGAAAGCCCGCTATCCGCCGTAATTGTTACCGTATTTGCAATCGGTTGTGTGCCTGAAGTACACGCATTATTGTTTGCATCAGAGCTTGCTACATTGCCTGGAGTTAAAATAATCGTGCATGAGCTTCCCGCATTAAGTGTACCACTACAATTGTTGCTGCTAATACTGGTTCCTGAAGGAAGCCCTGAAGAACTCATTGACACATTGGTTGCGCTTATTGCACCCGTATTTTGGATAGTAATCTGTCTTGGATTACCCGTGAGTGCCGCATTTTGTGTGGCCGCACATAGAGAAGAAGGTAGACAGTTGATTGAAAGTGCCATTGTTGAAACACTAGGTGTAAGCGTCACCGTGCCAAACGTCACATTTACAGAGTGATTGGAAGTAATGTTCGCTAGCTGATAGGTGGTTCCACCCGTTTGTGCTAAATTACCATCCACCAACCATTGATTCACTCCATAACCCGCATCCGCGGTTGCAGTGAAGGTTAGTGTAGTCCCTGAATTTACTGTTTGTGTACTGCTCGGACTAACCGCACCATTTGCGCCTGCAGAAGAGGTGACAGTATATTGTTGAACAGAGGGTTTCTGGACTAAACGAATGGCTAAGCCATTCGTCTGGCTTGGCTGATAACACTGATTGGGATTACTCTGGTCGCATAATACTGGACCACCGGTTACATCACCTTTCAACTCACCGCCATTCACTGTAAGAGTTAAGATACATGATTGATGATACTTCAAAGGTGAAGTACATCCTGATGGGGTAATCCCTTGAACAGGCTTCATTTGTAACATATGTGATTGATACGATTGGTTGGTTACCGTGTATTTGACGGTTGCCACTCCTACTGAGCTTATTGTTACCGAAGGCGGATATTCTGCAACGGGTGCGAATATCCACACCGCCGTGCCTGCTTGAGCAGAGGCCATTAATACTAATCCAGATGCTCCCACGAAGATTAAGTTTCTTAAATGATTTTGATTCATGTCTATATCCTTAAAAACTTCATCTTGATGTAAGAAAATTTTAATTAATTAAAACATTGCAATAAAAGTCGGTACCAATAGTTAGAAATATTCTATGATATTGATAATTTTTGCAAGGAATGATTTAAAGAAAACTCAGTTTATTTGCTTCCTTCTCCCAACAACCAATGTGATTAAATGCGCTTAAGCCAACATTAGGCACATTGTATTCCTTTGGACGAATCCCGATAGCATAAAGCACATAAAATGATGGCCAGGGTGAGCGGTATGCAGGTTAACCAAATATTTATGGCTTTATAATATTCACCAAGATAACCAACAAAAGTAGCGCCCAAAACTCCACTAAAATAAAAAGTTAATTTCCATATGGCCAAGCCCATCCCTTCATTTCCTACACCTAAAGAGGTTGCTGCTAATTTTTTAGAAATAGGCGAAAAGATCATCTCTCCTACAGCAGCCAAGGTAATACAACATAAACTAGGCAGTAGATAGGAGGTAAAACCAAATAGCAAATACCCCATACCTAAGCAAAAAGCGCCAATCATTAATAAAGCCCTGTTCGTTTTGTTACCCAAGGCATTAATTAGGACAGGCTGAAAAAGAATAATCATTAAAGGATTCATCGATAATGCAAGCCAGGAATAAAATGGATTGTGAAAACGCGATAGAGCTTCAACGGGAAAATAAACTCTGATTAGCGAATAAATAACACCATAAAAAAAGATAGCCAGCATTAAGATAGCAGTTAAAGACCATTTGATTTTAAGAGGAACAAGTTTCTTTTCTGTAATAAACACTGGTGTATTATCCTTTTGCTGTAACAGATAAACTCCAGCAACTGACAAGAATACTGCAAAGATTAAGAAAATATTTTTGAATACTTGAGCAGAAAAATAACTCATAAAAAAACTACTGATTGAATAAGAGAGATTAAAAACTACAGCTTGCAAAACAATCACCCGGTTTTTCATGGAATCATTATTCGCCAATTTGATGAGTGCTGTTAAATTGCCAATCATCATAAAGACACCACCTAAGCCACAAAAAAACAACACTGCTAACAAAAAATGATAAGAAGTAACGTAAAATAATAGCAAAAAACCCAAAGCATAAATTAATAAGCCCAAGGACGATACTCTAAGCACTGAAATTCGTGTTGTTAAATAACCACTGCATAAAGAGCCAACACAGGTGCCCAAAGCTAAAACAGAAATTAATTTGCCTACTTGAAAAGGAGTAAAATGCAACGCATTAGTTAAATAAATAGAAATTAAATGGGCCACACACATTGCTAATGATTCAATAACCACCAAAGGCAAAACTTTACCGGTCCCTTTAGGTACTTCTATATAGTTCACTAAGTAATTAGTAATAATGGCTGCTTTTACTTTATTAACATTCAACGAAACACCTATAACGCAAAACAACACCTAAAACTAGCCAAAAATTCCTCGTTCTGGCACACTCGCTTCATGATCAGGCAATGCAACTTCTTCTTGAATATACTTGCTTAACCATTGCAAGCCTTCTTGATTGAGCATGGTATAAAAAGCTTTCGCTGAAGCAGTTTCTCCATAGCGAGCCTTAAAAAAATTCACACAGCCCCCACGTGGTTCAGAAGCAAACCTCATAAAATTAATGACATTTGCATATGCCTGTTCCCAAAGCCCAAGATCCGAATAATTCTCTTTAAATTGCTTAAGTAATTCAGTTAATAGGGTATTTTTTGATTCATAATGGCTAGCTAAATACCTGTATCCATGATTTAAACACGCAGCTTCCATGGCATTTTCTAAATGCACAAAATCATTAATATCAAGTGGCACATCATTTACTTTAAAATTACATTGTTTTGGCTCTGGGCGCAATTCTTGAGTTATTGTGGATTCTATACCTGCACTACGTGAAGAGGAATCATCTCCATAATTGTTTGGTATTTCATTAAAATGTTTTTGATATTCTTGCTGCATCCTAGATAAATCCTAGCAAAAAGAAAGTGCCACATATAATAACAAAGTGTTTAATCGAATGTCGATTAATTTTTAGGGTGATTTACATTCGCTATGTCCAAACAAAATGAGCAGAAATGAAAGCAGACTCAAAGGTTCAACGCAAAATAACTTCACCTAGAGCCTCCCCAAAACGTATTGTACTACCTGCTTTTAAGTGAGCGCGCCACCGAACTTGCTCGCCATTTGCAAATAATAAAATCACGGTAGAACCTAATTTAAAATAACCCATCTCATCACCTTGAGCAAGACTGTTATTTATTACTGACTGACTGTAATCAAATAGGGTCTTTTGTTTACTTCGCGTCACATCACCATGCCAAGTAGTACCAATTGCCCCGACTATGGTTGCACCAACCATAACCATTATCATTGGGCCTACAGCAGTTGCAAATGAAATCACTAACCGCTCATTACGGGCAAAAAGTTTAGGAACTACACGTGCTGTAGTTGGTTGCACTGAAAACAAAGCACCCGGAACATAAGTCATGGAAAGAAACTTTGCATCGATGGGCATATGCACACGATGATAATCTTTAGGAGATAAATATAAGGTAGCAAATTGACCATTTACATACTGGCTCGCCGTTTCTTCAGAACACGCTAAAAGCTCAATCACTGAATAATGACGCCCTTTTGCTTGCATTAACTGACCGTCCCTTATTTTACCAATTTCACTAACGCAACCGTCGACTGGAGAAATAAGATCTGCTTGTGCTATAGGCCGAGATTCAGGCTTTAAATGACGAATAAAAAAATCATTAAAACAAGCATAAGCTGTTGGTTCCTCAACCAAAGCCTCACTCATATTTACTTGGAATTTTTTAATAAAACTGTGAATCACAAAATTCTTTATCGCAGGCTGTTTCACTTCAGCTAAACAACCTGCCAAAATGGTAAGGCCATGTTTTGGAATAAGATATTGAGGAATGGTTTTTAATAAATCTAAAGACATATAAAATACACTACTTTAAAAAATGAAATCATAACGTATATAAAATAGTACCACAATTTACAGTTTAGACGATTAAAGTGCTACTGTTTGCATAGTGTGGATCAGTTTTTGTTCTGGATTCTGTAACTCTATTTTTAATTTTATCTAAATAAAATTTAGAATCATTATCTTCATCAAATAAATTAACAAAATAATAACCAGGATATGCTAATAATTCTTTATTAGCATTAATCTGCTCTTTCATTGCATGAATGATCCCTTTAAATATGTAAAGAGATGCGGTTGACTCTTTGTCGCCGCCCATAAAAGTTAGCGCAAGTGCTTGTGCAGGATTATTAGAATGCAAAGTAAATGTCTTTTGTATCTCAGGCTTTCTGGAGGTATTTCCCCCCAAAAGCGTTCCATACAAAAAAGACTTGGTTGTTGACAAACTCCTTTCATAGTTATTCAATGCTATGGTGATGATTTTGAATAAGTCGGAGGGCTCATGCTTAGATACCCACTCATACATGGTGCTACAAACTAATTCAACTCCTGCCAGTGTACGTAAGTGCGTGAATCTTTGATCCGTACTGGCAAACAATACTGATGCTTTAACAAAATCCGTTAAATGTCGTGTAAAAGTCCCTGCTCGCAGAGCATCAGATGCGCTTGTTACCTCCATTTCCTTCAACATCTTAGAACTTAATACGTCGATAAGAGATGCATTTAAAGCCCCTTCATCCCCACTTTTAGCCGAAGATAAAATATAAGCCAATTTATCACTGTTTGGTTCGGGACTTTTCATTAAATATTCTTTAACTGGTACAGCTCGTTTACGAGTTGAAAAAATATCAAAACGCGATGAATATTTTTCATCAATAATTTCGCTTATTTGTTGATTAAAGAGTAATGGAGATAATTTATCCACCCAATCAAACAAAGCGCCATTAAATTCAGCGAGTACGTTAGGATGGTTCAGTGGCAAGAGTTCCTTTCTAGTTACTAAGGAATTCATATGTTGCATTCTCTGATCATTGGATTCCAAATGGTCATGAAAATTTATCAGCTTGTCAAGCTCTCGCAATTCGTGTCTAATGTCAAAAAATTGTTCAGCATAACTGGTTGTATGATTAAGCGCATTGGGGAGGGTTCGCTCATAAGTTTGATGAAGACGTCTTAAGCCATAGATGAAGGTATCATTATCCTCTTCAGTTAACTCCTCGGGCTTTTTGGTATAGTAGGCTTTGGTGATGTCTTGTAATTCATTGGTAAATTGAATTGCTAAGACTGCTGCTTGGTGCACGTTACTGTCTTTGTCTACACGAATAGTACTCGAACTTAGCGATAAATTATTCAATGGAGTAAATAATTGCCAAGCTTCAGTTAAAGCTGTCTCAGTGGGATTTTGGATAGCTGCTTCGGCCTGCTTAACTGATACGTTAGTAGTCGACTCACTATTATTCGTAGCAATAGCCTTTAATTTTTCTGCTAAATTACGTGATTTAAGAATTAATTGATTTATCCATGGAGCAAAAGAACCACACCAAATAGAGTGATATTGTGTTTTTATTTCTTGTAAATCAAGTAGATTATCAGGTGAGGTATGAGTAGGAGAAGCGTTCTCTTTTTCCACCCAAGCAAGAATATTCTGGTATATAGAAGGTTTGTTATAAAGCTCTAAATACGTTGGCAACTTAAATCCGTGATCTTTACACCCCATATAAAAAACAACTACACGATATAATTCATCATAATGTATTTGGTGATACATATTCATTATAACATCAACGAAGGATTGTTGATCTGTTGTAGAATTACATAACTTAGGAAAACTGGTCTCATATTGCATACGCATTGTTCTACCGGCAGCTTGATCTGGATTATCTCTCTCTAAAGAAGTGTAATCAAATTTAAGATCACCAAAACGCTCTTCCAAGCGCTTACGCAACACTTTAGGTTGATAAGTCACCAATATTTGTAATGCTGCTGCAACCTTCTGTGCATGAGCTCGTGAATCATTAGCTAAAGCAACAAACTCCTTAGGATCCGCATTAACTTTTGGCAACATCCAAGCAAGTGCAGTTTTTTTTAAATTCTCTGGCAGTTTCACTTTAGATGTGGAATTTTGCCCTGGATGATCAAAAGCAGGCCAATGATAAGGCGCTGCTATTTTAATATCAGGAAATTGCTCATAATCTGTCACGTCAAAGTCAACCCTCATCTTAGGTGGATCAACGACTATTCTGCCGCCTTTCATATGAACAGTGAACCAGTACCAGAACATATCATAATCAAAACCACCTTTAGGACCAAAATTACCAGCATGCGTATCGTCGTCACCTAGATGCAAACGATAAAATAAAGTCCTAACATAGTCCTCTTTAATCAATGTTTCCCTGCTCGGAATGACTTTTTCTTTATCCTCTCCCGCAGCTAAGGGTTCTCCTCTGAATTTAAGACGGGTAAATCCTTTCAAAGCGGAAGAAACCAGCCCAATGATTTTGGGTACTTCCTCATCACTTTTGGTATCACTGAATACTAAATATTCTGCTGCAGTTTTTTCATTACCCTGGAAAGAATCTAGATAAACAGATGCACCAACACTCATTTTTATTAAAAGCGCTGGAAAATTATCAGTATTCAATTTTTTAAAAAAGCCTTCTTGCGAGCGGCCATTCATAGTAAATTGAACCTTCTCTACAGAGTGGGTGCCCTCACTAACACTAACTTTAGAATCGATTTCAAGATCGCTCTCTCGCAATGCCTGTTTTGGAATCTTCATACTTAATCCCTTAAATCAACATTCATCCACATTTAATAATTCATATTAAGCAGAAATATTAGATAAGTTCAAGGAGCGCTGTGTCATATAGGTGCAATATTGCACCTATATGACACAAATAGCGTGGTTAAGTTATAAAAGCTCAACCACAAAATGAATAAATGGGAAGAATAAGAATAGATTTGCTTACACTATGCAGTTGTGGGGAGAGTCTTCTTTAAACTCCAATTCAAGCTCTGTTATAACCTGATTAGCGAGTATGCACACCTTAGTCGCAGGAGTATTTTTATTAAAAAACAAGAAATCACCTGTTTCTCTTAGATTATAAATATTCGCAATAAATAAAGTTAAAATACTAATGACAATATTCGCAAGCCCAACAAGTACAGCATGCAAAATAGAATCGCTTGGCGGATTAATCTCTTTAAGAATATTTTGTTTATGAGCCTCAATGTCCTTCTTTACTTTAGCCAGAGAAGCTTTTTCAAAGGTATTAGGACTACTGAGTATCTTATAGACAATATTGTATAGTTCCCTTCTATAATCAGCCTTTTTATCTTCCCAGCTGCTTTGTATCTGCCGATAAGAAGTTTTTTCCGATACAATATCTGTAATCAGGTTATATTGTTCTTCAACCTTCATAATAATTTTACGAAATCGTGCTGTTCGAAGACTCTTTTCCTGTACAGTCCACGTAACCATTTCATCATTAAACCCTAAAACTCGCAAGTAATGTCCACACATATAACGTTGCTTTAAATCATTAGCCAAGGCTCTCCATTGGAGATTATTGATTCTGGCAATAGCCCGTTCCATGGATGCAATATTACAGTTAACAGCGAATATCTCAATTAATGCCTGTCTGCATGCAGTGTCCTTAATCTCAGCAATCTGTGGCAGAAATAAACGCAAAGCATTTCCTGCATCTTCTTGCGCCAATACCAAATGAAAGTACTTTTGCATATCTGAGCACTTTAGGGTATCCAGTGCTTTTAGAGCAGTCATAAGCTCAGATTCACTCCGATGTTTTAATTTATCACTTACATCAAAATGATACTTAATAGATTCTGGCAAATGTTTTTGTGGACTCAACGCTAATTCTGCCAGCCCATCAATCCACCTCTCAACCAGATTTTCTTTATCTAAAGCAACTAATGTTGATGCCATGAATGGGTATTTTTTTGTTTCAGCTACTATTTTTTTGTAGCCTTCTATGGTTAATTTTCCTTTAATCCAAAAAACCAGGCATAGCCGCTTTGCATCTTCATTACTAATACTATCGATGTATTCTAATTCATCTTGTTTATGGCGAACGGTTAATAGTTCACAAACATCCTGAGCAAAACCCATTTGAACCAAACAGTTCACTGCTTTAAAATATCGAGGTTCTAAGAGGATCAAGTGTATTACCTCTTTAGGATATTGTTGATGATTACGATATAAAAAAGCGACGACGTGTACCTGCTCCTTATCCGCTAAATCACTAAATTGGGAGAGAAATTCCCTATCAGCAAGTAAATTACGATTTTCTTTCAAGGTATTATTTTCAAAATAGGCTACCGTCATGCGCAATAAATTGCGATACAATCGCTGGTCTTCACTTGGCAAAATTTTATCAATTTCATCCGCCAAGACACTTGACTCAGTTAAAAGATCAGCAATGCCATTTAAAGAGAGAAATGAAGAACAGTTATGCTTTATCAATAAATCCAGAGCTGGATTCTCCACAAATAAAGAAGGATAGTCTATTTTTGAAAAATCAATAGGCTCAGGAAGAGTTACTTGTCCTTCCTTAATTTGTAGTTTTCGCGCGAGCACTTTAATACGTTCTGCATGAACCTTAACTCCTTCAGTTTCAGTAAGCAAATTTGATAACAATGCAGTAATCACCGGTGAATGCAAATTCTGCTTTAGCGTATTATGTGTAAAGGCAACCGATTTCACATGAAGTTTAGACCTGGGTACTAAAAAATTCTTAAAGTCAAAACTGGATAAGAGCATTACCTCTCTTTTTTGCGGCTCAAGATGAGCATTGCGAGTAAAACTTAACATCCATTGATTGAGATCATCACGACGGAAAATCAGCATTACCGCACAAGGTTGGTTATTCTCATCAACATAGGCCAAGCAAATGTTAGCATATTGAACATCATATTCATCATAATCTTCATCCTCTTTTTGCAGAGGAAAAGGACCCAATAGTAGGCTCAGTATCTCTGCATTTAGATTACCTTGCTTATAGTATGGTGTAACACTAGGCTTTTGCCATTCTTGATAATACACATTCGCTTGCTCTTCATCACCGATAAATAAAATACGAGACAAATCGCCATCAGGAACGGAACTTATTGAATTATCTGGTGTTATAGATTGACCAAACGCTAAAAAAACTTGCTGTGCATTTCCCTTAACTAAATAAGGCATGTTCTTTCTCACCGTAATGAACTGCATGCATTATATCTGATTTGAGTCATTATGGTTATATTTTTTTGCAAAAAAGATATTATTTGTGCAAAAAAACAAACAGATCATCAAAAATGTTATTGTTTCACGAGAAACATCAAGAGGTCATGAGATTAATGTTCATCCACCACATGTAAACCCTGCTTTTCAATTTTTTTGGCTTGTCGGTGCTCTTGCCAAGTTTGTAACATTACATAAAAAGCAGGCACAAATACAACCGCAAGACAAGTAGATGCCAACATTCCACTACATACAGCAATACCAATAGAACGACGCGAATTAGCTCCTGCCCCCGTAGCAAAAACTAAGGGTAATACCCCTAAAATAAAGGCAAAAGAAGTCATGATAATGGGACGAAAACGTGTTTTTGCGCCCATGACAGCCGACTCCATGATCGATTTTTTATGGAATTCACGCTGTTCGCGTGCCACTTCAACAATCAAAATTGCATTCTTAGCGGCTAAGGCAATTAATAATAAAATCCCTATTTGCGTGTACATATTATTTGCTAATCCCAATAGGGATAGAACGAAAACCGTCCCAATTAAAGCTAAAGGCACACTAAATAAAACAGATAAAGGCGTCACCCAATTCTCATACTGACCCGCCAAAATCATATACACCAAGATCAAGGAAAGGGCAAAAATATAATAACTGAGATTACCTGCAACTTCTTCTTGATAGGCTGTACTGGTCCACTCATAAGAAATGCCTTCGGGCAACACCTGCCTGGCAACACGTTCCATTGCTTCCATAGCCTGGCCTGAACTATATCCTGCAGCAGACATACCATAAATATTACTTGAGGGATAAAGATTATAAAGTGAAATTATCGAAGGTCCCAGCGTAGGATAAATATCGGTTAAAGTCCCCAGAGGGACCATATCACCAGACTGATTTTTGACATAAAAGTGGCGCACATCTTCCATCGTCATGCGATAGGGTGCATCCGCTTGTACATAGACCTGAAATACCTGGCCAAACTTGGTAAAAAGATTCACATAAGAAGATCCAAGATAAGTTTGCAACGCATCGCTTGCATCACCAATGCTCACTCCCAACGATTCTGCCTTGGTACGATTAATGGGTGCGGAAACCTGAGGTACCGAAGCACGAAAAGAAGTCATTAAACGCTGCAATTCCGGTTGTTGACTGGCGTAATGAATAAGTTGATCCGTTGCCGCTTGTAACTTGCGATAGTCAAATGAGCCATCTTGTAATTCCAACTGCATTTGAAAACCACCAGCAGCTCCCAAGCCTTGAATTGGTGGCGGCAACATCACCAAGACGTTGGCATCCAGTGTTTTTTGTGCAATATCATTGAGCTTATGATAAAGCGGTAATAATCCTTCTTTTGTACCGCGTACGCTCCAATCCTTAAACATCACATACAATACTCCAGCATTAGCAAGGCTTGCGCTATTGTCTAACAGAGAAATTCCATCAATAGTAATGACATTTTCTATACCATCAATTTTAGAAACTTCATCACTTAAGCGATGCAAGAGCGCTTCTGTTCGTCCCAAACTTGATCCATCAGGTAATTGCACATTCATCATCATATAGCCCTGATCTTCAATGGGAATAAACCCGGTGGGAATACGACTTAGCCCCCAAATGGCAAGCAAAACCAAAGCAAAACCTACCAAGCAAACAGTCTTATTTTGATGCACCAAGCGATCAATAAAAGTAATGTATCTTGCTTCAACCGGATAATACAATTTATCAAAAAAACGAAAAATGAAATTTTTCTCTTTGTGCGGCTCAACTGGCCTCAGCCATAATGCACATTGAGTAGGTTTTAAGGTCATCGCATTAATCGCACTAATAAATGCAGTCGCCGCAATGACTAGAGCAAATTGAGCATACATTGCCCCGGTTAAACCAGGCATGAAACCAGCCGGGACAAAAACGGCCATCAATACTAAAGTAATTCCAATAATCGGGCCAAATAGTTCACGCATGGCTTCAATCGATGCTTCTTTGGGATTCATACCGCGCTCAATATGTTGCGACACTCCTTCAACAATCACAATTGCATCATCCACCACAATACCAATAGCGAGCACCAAAGCAAATAAAGTGAGTAAATTAATAGAGTAACTCAATAAAAGCATGGCAAAAAATGCACCGATAATAGTCACCGGAACTGTGGTTGCTGGCACCAATGTGGCACGAAAATTTTGTAAGAAAAAAAGAATAACGATTAATACTAAAATGCCTGCTTCAAATAGCGTTTTATACACTTCATTAACAGAAGCTTTAACAAACATAGTGGTATCAAAGGGAATACTGTATTGCATTCCCACAGGAAATTTTTTCGCCATTTTTGCTACGGCGTTACGTACCTCTGTAGCAACTTGTAAGGCATTTGCTCCTGGCAATTGATATATACCTATTGCTGCAGTGGGTTTATTATTTAATTTGGCCAATTGGCTGTAACTGGAAGAACCAAGCTCCACTCGCCCTACATCACGAATACGCACAATTTTTGCACTGGTGCTGCTGTTGGCATTTTGGTTGGGCGCAGTGGCTATGGTTTTAACAATAATATTAGCGAATTGCTCTGAATCGGCAAGCTGCCCCGGAACATTCACTGTAAACTGATAAGGCTGTGTTCCAGAGACTGGTGGTGACGCTATTTGCCCTGCAGAAACCTCCTGATTTTGGCGACTAATTGCATTGAGAACATCACCAGGATTTAAAGCATAAGAGAGCATTTTTTGCGGATCCAGCCAAATACGCATGGCATAAGTTCCAGTGCCAAAGATAAGAACATTCCCCACCCCCGGCAAACGGGCCAATTCATTTTGCATGTTGATCGCAGCATAGTTATCCAAAAACAAGCCATCATATTCGCCATGCTCTGAAGTCAAAGTAATAAATTGCAAAATCGACGTGGATTTTTGTTGCACGACTACGCCTTGCTTTTGTACCGACTCAGGTAGCTGAGCCATAGCAGCTTGAACTCGGTTTTGGACCAGTACTTGTGCAAAATTCAGATCGGTACCAATTGCAAACGTAACAATTAAAGTGTAGGTACCACTATTCGTACTGGTGGATTGCATGTACAACATTTTCTCCACTCCATTGACCTGTTGTTCAATAGGCAAAGCCACTGTTTTAATCAGAGTTTTAGCATCCGCACCAGGGTATGTAGTCGTCACCTGAATCGTAGGAGGAACAATGGCAGGATATTGACTTACTGGCAAAACAATAATAGCAACCATCCCTAATAAAACCAGTAATAAAGCAATCACGTTCGCTAATATTGGCCGCTCAATAAAAAATTTAGAGATCATGGTTTTTTCTCACTTTGCGGTGCACCTGCCTTCTCATTTGATTCTGTTGCTGCGGTTTGCAACTGCACTTTATTACCCGCAGAGGCATTTTGTACTCCTTCGATAATCACATTATCTTGTGCATCTATGCCTTCAAGCACGCCACGACTTCCTTGTGTCGAGCTACCTAATTTAATATGTTTGATTACCACTTTATTATTGTTATCCACTACATACACATAAGGCCCAATCTGATCATACAATATGGCCGCATCCGGTACGGTTAATTGCCTGATTGGTTTTGTTACCGCAATGCGTACCTGCACAAATAATCCAGGGAGAAAAACATAATCTTTATTAGGTAATAGCGCACGTAATTCCATGGTTCCTGTGGACGCATTCAAACCGGTATTAATAAAATCGAGTGTTGCCTGATATTTAAAGTCATTTTCATTTTGCATACTGATGTAAATTGGTATGGTATTAATGTCTTTAGGTTTCATACCACGCGCACGCGCAGCAGCACGCAATTTGATTAAATCCAGTTCATTCAAATTGAAATATACATACAATGGATTAATTTGCTCAACCGTAGCCAAATTAGTTGCCTGACCATTACCCACCAAATTACCGATATCCACCAAATGGCGGCCAATACGCCCATCGAAGGGGGAGGCAATATGAGTATAGCTGTAGGTAATGGCTGCATTAACTGCCTGGGCTGTTGCCTTATCAATTTCTGCCGTAATTTCCTGTGTTTTGGCTAACCATTTCTCAACTTCATTTAACGAAGTCGCATTTTGTTTATACATGCGTTGTTGGCGTGCATATTCTGATTTATTGTATGCATCAGCGGCTTTTTCTGCAGCAACCGTTGCTTGGGCTGCTTTTAATTGCTCCCAATAAGGCTCTGGTTGAATCACAAACAATTCCTGGCCCTTTTTCACAAACGTTCCATCCACAAATTCTATTTTCTCCAGATAACCTTCCACCCGCGCAACCAAATTCACCGAATTATAAGCAACTGTAGTTCCTGTCTGTGTTACATATTCCACCATTTCTTTAATTTGTGGTTTTTGTACTACCACCATTGGTGGAGGAATTTCAGGAGCACCCTGTTTTGTAAAATGATGAGCGATCAAATAAAAAACCAATAAAGCAACTGCACCTAACCCGAGCATTTTGACTTTTTTTGAGTGTTGATTCACGTTCATACGAATTACCATTTTGGTAGATAAAGTTGTTTTAATCTTTGTTTTCTAGTTGCTGGTGGCTGATGATTGCGCTGTTTTAGCAAAGTACCCCAATTAGTACGCGTGGCCATCTCGGCTTTAATCTGCTCTGATACCACATCATTACCTCCACGAATATCCCAGCCTCCACCTAAAGCACGATATAAAGCCACAAAAGCCAAGGGAATATTCCCTTGCGCATTGACTAAGGAGGTTTGCACACTTAATTGTTGCTGCTCGGCATTAAGGACAGGGGTAAAATCCGTCTCCCCTTCTTTGTAGCGAACTAAAGCGAGCTTTAAGGACATAACGGCAGACTTATTGGCCTGCTCCAGGAAATTTTCTGCTTTTTTCGCTTCGATATAAGCGGTGATATTGTCTTGTACCTCTTGTTGTGCCTTGAGTACCAGGTTCATGTAATCGAGTAAAGATTGTTGGAATGCAGCATCTTGTGCACGTACGGTGTTCGTGATTTGTCCATAATTTAAAATAGGCCAGGTAAAGCTTGGACCAGCAATAACATTTCGGTTCGACCATTGAAAGATATCTGTAAGTGATGATTTGCCAATATTATTTGCAGAAAAGGCAAAGGCACCATTTAATGAAAGTGCCGGGTAAAGATTAGCTGCTGTAGCGCCAATTGCGGCTGATTGCCCTATGGCATCTAAACGCGCTTGTTGAATGTCCGGTCGGCGTGCCATTGCTTCTTTGGGAATACCCACAGCAATAGAGCGTGGCGCTTTGGGAATGCCTTTACTTTTGACAATCACCGCATCAATGCCATTAGGAATGGTGCCGAGTAATACCGCCAGGGCATCTTTTTGTTTTTGTAAATTAGTCACAATCGAAGGCAAGCTCGCTTCTGTTTGTGATAATTCCGTCATGGCTTGCTCCACATCCACCAGGCTGGTCTGGCCGGCATTGTAGCGAGCACGAGCGATTTTTAAGCCGATTTTTTGCACCACAATATTGGCTTTGGTGATTTTAATTTGCTCTTGGTAAGTACGTATTTTGATGTAGGTTGTAGCAACATCTGAAGTTAAGCTCACTAAGGCATTATCATAAGCAGCAAGTGATTCTAAAAATGCAGCATCGCTGGCTTGTACGGCTCGTCGGTATTTACCCCAAAAATCAAGTTCCCAATTTGCAGAAACCCCAAGTAATACCGTATCAAAATTTGGGGGTAAAACACTTTGCAATGAGGTACCGCCAATGCGAGTATAGGTAAAGTTACCTAAGGCAACCTGCTGTTGTGGATATAATTGCCCGACTGATTGCGCAAGTTGGGCTCTTGCTTGTAAAATTTTAACGCCGGCAGCTTGTACAGTAAGATTGTTGTGATAGCTTTGAGCAATAAGCACGCTTAAGGTGGGATCACGGAACTGCGCCCACCACTTAGTGTCCTTAAGCGGTGCCTCCTTAACAGATGCATCTTTCTTTGCCCAATGCGCTGCAACTTGTTTTTTCGGCTCTTTATAGTCAGGGCCTACCATCATACAAGAATTCAACAATAAACAAGCTACAACGATAAAAAATTTTAACATGAAGCTTATAGTTCCCTGTTTAGCCATTTTTCCGTCACTGGAAAAGTAATATCATATAAAGAACATTACTCAACTGTACCATCACTTATTTATGATTCCTAGCTTCTTAATAGTGATGCTATCAACCCAACTGATGTTTTTCCATATTGAGCAATCGTATCAAACGTTTTATGTCGCTTTGATCTTTTAAAATGACAAACGGGAAGACAACTGGAGTCGATGTAATAAATCCCTGTCTTTTTTCCACATTTTAGCTGAGTAAATAGAGTTAGTTAGTGGAAAAACAGAATGAGACATTAATTATACAAATCGAACATATCCAGGAAAATTAGGAAAATAATGAGACCAATATTGCGTTAAAAACCCAGTATAAAACGTTTTAAAGTTACGATAACCAACCATTTGGAACAAAATTTGAACCGTCATTATTTCGCTAATTCACACACTGCAATTGGGCCCACGGTTTCCCTTTACCGGAGCAGACAGTAAGACTTCTGCAATATTTTTATCCAAATCCTTGCAAAAAATAGTTATCAGCTGACGTTCCTGTATCATATTGAAATTCCTTTTTGTCGGTAAAACAAAGAAAAATTCAGTATGTTAGATGCGTCAGCATCTCATTTCAATCACTCTTAGATAGCAATATTCACTGAGTGAGATTGTAATAGCGCTGAAAATTGGACATTAAAAAACCCCGGGTAGTTCAAGATTAAGAAGTTGGCTAACAGTGTCTTCTGGTAAATCTGAACTCAAGTATTCATGATATATATCGCTTCTTTCGTCGCATTGGGTGTCAATTTCTAAAGTTGCATTTTCTTCTGCTACAGTCCATGGAGTAAATCCAACTTTAAGAAAAGATGTTGAAACTCTCTTCCCTTTATATTCGTCAGAAAGTTCAAAATGACCTGTGCTATCAGTTTTAACACTAATATATTCACCATTTTCGATTTGTAATTGAAGGCTCATCTCTTTTAAAGGTTTGTCTGTCTTTGATTCATGGGCAAAAAATCTCATTAGTATTATCCTCGATAAGTGTATTATTTGCCCATTTTACCACCAAATGAGTAAAAAGAAAACCAAAATGCAGGCATGCCCAGATGATAAATTATGATCCTATAATATTCATTAAAGCAAATGTGATCCATTCTTTTACGATTCATTAAGATGCAATGAATTATCCCACACTACTTACCTGTAATTGCGTCACATTTTGCAAACCGCGTGGTAAACGATTACCTCGTCGTCCGCGTTCACCTTTATAGTGCTCCAAATCCACCCCTTTCAAAGTAAAGTGGCGTTTTCCGGCATGTACGGTAAGTGAATCATTACTAGATAAAACTTGTACATCAATCACATATTCTTCACGTGTACCTGCCTTAGCCGCAGGAATGCTAATGAGCTTATTACCTTTACCACGAGTCAACTCCGGTAATTCCGAAAGCGAAAAAATAAGAAGGCGTCCAGCATTGGTAGCGCAAGCCACCAATAATTCTGCCTGAGTTGGAATAATACGTGGGGATAAAATGCGACTGCCTTCCGGCAATTTTACACACGCCTTACCATTGCGGTTTTTTACATAAAGCTCACCAATTTTAGCAATAAAACCATAACCGGCATCACTTGCAAGTATCACTCGTTGTTCTGCTTCTCCACCAACCACAGTTTCAAATAAAACCCCTTCGGCAGGATTTAATTTACCAGTTAATGGCTCCCCCTGACCACGCGCCGATGGCAATGAATGCCCTGGAAGAGAGTATACTTTTCCTTCACTATCAAAGAAGATAATTTGCTGATTAGAACGGGCTAAAGCCTGGGCTTTAAATTCATCCCCAGCTTTATAACTAAGTTCCATACCATTTACATCATGTCCTTTGGCGGCGCGTACCCAACCATTTTTAGAGAAAACTACTGTAATAGGTTCATTGGGTAAAAAATCTTCTTCTTTTAAGGCTTGTGCTTCTTGGCGCACAATGATGGGTGAACGACGTTCATCGCCAAAAGTATCGCGGTCGCGAATTATTTCTTCCTTAACCAAATTCTTTAATTTAGACTCGCTACTTAAAATACTGTGCAAATGATTACGCTCTGCACAAAAAGCGTCTAATTCTCCACGTATTTTGATTTCTTCTAATTTGGCTAAATGACGCAACTTCATCTCTAAAATTGCCTCTGCCTGCCGCTCACTTAAATGAAACCGTGCGATTAACCCCTCTTTGGGATTATCATGCTCACGAATAATCGCAATGACTTCATCAATATTGAGGTAAGCAATGAGCAATCCTTCCAATACATGGATGCGCTCCAATACTTTAGTTAAACGATATTCCAAGCGTCTTTTAACCACACCAACACGGTATGCCAACCATTCACACAAAATACTCAATAAATTTTTAACCTTGGGTTTTCCATCCAGGCCAATCATATTGAAATTCACACGATAACTACGTTCCAAATCTGTAGTTGCAAATAAATGAGACATTAAACCTTCTACATCCACACGATTGGAGCGAGGAATAATGACTAAACGAGTAGGATGTTCATGATCTGACTCATCGCGTAAATCCTCAACCATAGGTAATTTCTTTTGCTGCATCTGCAAAGCAATCTGCTCCATAACCTTGGCACCAGAAACCTGGTAGGGCAGCGCCGTAATCACAATGTTTTGCTTTTCTTGGCTGTAGATAGCCCGCATCTTAATCGAGCCATTGCCTGATTCATAAATAGAAACAATGGCTTCGGATGGGGTGATGATTTCTGCTGCAGTAGGAAAATCCGGCGCTTTAATATAGTGCATAATCGCCGCTAAATCTGCTTGCGGATTATCCAATAAATAAGCGCAGGCATTGGCCACTTCCGTCAAATTATGTGGCAGAATATCAGAAGCCATACCTACGGCAATCCCGGTAGCACCATTAAGCAGGATATTGGGTAATCGTGCCGGTAACAGTGCAGGCTCCAGTAAAGTGCCATCAAAATTCTCCACCCAATCAACCGTACCCTGTTGTAATTCAGATAATAAGACATCAGCATAAGCAGATAAACGTGCTTCGGTATAACGCATGGCAGCGAAGGATTTAGGATCATCAGGCGAACCCCAATTTCCCTGGCCATCAACAAAAGGATAGCGATAGGAAAAAGGCTGTGCCATAAGCACCATGGCTTCATAACAAGCGCTGTCCCCATGGGGATGGAACTTACCCAATACATCCCCCACAGTACGGGCGGATTTTTTATGCTTGGCTGTGATTTTCAAACCCAATTCAGACATGGCATAAATAATACGGCGCTGTACTGGTTTTAAGCCATCGGCGATATGAGGCAATGCCCTATCCAGAATAACGTACATGGAATAATCCAGATAGGCTTTCTCTGTAAATTCGGTTAGTGCCTGTCGTTCAGCAATTTCACTCATAATTTTTTTCGTCATCGTCTTATTAACCACTATTTAACCATCGTCACGCTGTATTGCAAAGCAATTTTAACAAAGGAATGCCTTTGTGAGGAATCTAAACAAGCTGACAATTGTGAATAACTTTGTTTGTTTTTTCGCACACCCCTTCGATTAAAAAATAACTTATTGATTTTTAATATATTTTAAAAATTATCCACAGTAATGGTCTTGAATATCCTGTGCATAACCCTGTGTATTAGCATAGGATAAACTGAGTAATGTTGTATTTTTTATTTTTAAAACAAGAACTTCACAATGCTCCTTCTGGACAATTCAAGACAACTAAACTTAGAATGAAGAAAACACTTCTATTTCCACAATAAGCTATTGATGATAAAAAAAATAATATTCTTAATGCTCTTGGTCATAGAATTGTTTGGCTGTAAACCGATAAAACAACTACCCCCAGCTACATTTAAGCAATTTCCATCAAGTAATAAAGCTTATAAGCCGCTAAACGATCTACCTTGCCTCGCCTGGTGGCACCAATTTCATGATCAAGAATTAAATCGCTTAATTAAGGCCGCTCTACGCAACAATATGGACATTCACATTGCGTTGGGCAATATTCAACAAGCACGCGGTGAATTGCTGCAAGTTAAGTTAAGTTGGATTCCTACCATTCAATTACTTGCAGGATATTCAACCAACCCAGCACTAGGGGTTCCAGGTGGGTTTTATGGTATTTGGCCTTATTATGCCTTAAACATCATGAAACTCTACACACAAGGTAAACAGGCAAGTTATAACCTGCAATATTATCATGCGGCGCTTGATGGAGCACGTTTAGCAGTAATTGGGCAAGTGGCTTCGGCCTACTTCACCTTAATGTCGCAACGAGAACAAATAAAACTTTTGAGACAATTAGACAACGATCTGCAAACATTAATTAAATTAAGCACTCACGATGTGTACATAGGGCTCGATAATGACCTCATTTTGGCACAATTACAATCGGATGAACGTTTAATTGCAGCACAAATTAACCCCATTTTGCATAACATTGTTTACAGTGAAAATGCACTGCGCTTTTTAATTAATGAAAATCCAGGTAAGGTTCACAGCAAAAACAATTTCGCCCACTTGGATTTTAGCCGGTTTAGACCTGGTAGCCTCCCCGCTACGGTTTTAAATCATCGCCCCGATATGACAATGGCAATATACGCATTAAAGGCCGCACGTACTGGAGAGCTGGTTGCTTGGAGTGATTTTTTTCCATATGTGCAATTAGATGAGTTTGTTGGGGAGATTCATTTACCGAAAGGACAATTTGCCAATCTGACGGATGCTTATGCCGATTTGGATCTCATTCCCAGCTCTATTGGCAACATTATGCGCAGCAAAGGAATTACGAGCACTAAATTTGCAGCGCTTTATAAAACTATTCGCCAAATTTTACGTGAAGTGGATACTGATTTTTCTGCAAATAAGCGTATGAATGAACAATTTATTATGTACAGTCATGCCGAAGCCGATTATCGTCATAAATATCACTTACAACAAAGTTTATTAAAAACAGGCTTAATTTCGTATAAAGAATTACTGCAAAGTAAACTCTATTTAGACAGCTTGGCACTGAAGACAAATCAGGCTAAGTTAGAGTTGGCCATGTCTTTGGTGGTGTTGTATGAAGATTTAGCTGGTGGTTATGCTTATGATAAGAAACAACCAATCAATTGTTGTCAAATGAGTTAACACATTAAAACGATTTGAGTTAGATATGAAAAATTTTCCCAAGTTTCGTCAACAGATAAAAAAACAACTGAAACACATAAAAAAATGGTTCACTTTAGCCAATGTCATTATTTTTATTGGTATTTTAACTACTGTTGTTTATATTTTTTCTTATCTTTTTCCCTTTACTGACAATGCCTTTGTCATGAATAACGTACGGCCAGTAGCAGCACTAACCAGCGGTTATATTACTGATCTTTACGTAAAAAATGGTGATGTAGTAAAAAAAGGACAAAAACTATTTACCGTATTTAAAAGACCTTATGCCTATACCCATGATCAATTCACGGCTAATTTGGCAGGTGCACAAGCAAAGCTTGCCGCATTAAAAGCAACTTATGAGCGCGATATTAAGTTAAGTGAAAACGAAGAAAGAAATTATATTAAACTCAAACAAGATGATGAGAAATATCAAAAGGGCTATCGTCTACACACTGTTTCCCTGATTACCTTACAAAATTCACAACAAGACACTAAGGCAGCAAAGAATCGTTGGGAAGCCTCCTTAAAACAGGTGGAAATCGACCAGCATGAAATTAATGCCCAGGGGAGTGATATTAAATCCATTGGCGCGCAATTAAAAAATGCGAAGGTTAATTTAAATCTAACCGATGTATATGCACAAACTAATGGTATTGTGCAAAATTTATTTTTCACTCTGGGAACACCCGTTAATGTGAACCAACCTTTATTTTCCATAGTCGATACGGATGATATTTACATTCAAGCGAACTTTAATGAAACAGACCTGCGCGCCGTGCACAAAGGCTCCAGAGTGTTAATATTTCCACGGATGTATTTAGGCAAAAAAATGTTTCATGGAGTGATTGAATCTGATTATTGGGCAGCAAATCGCCAGATTGTTGATGCACGTACGCAGTTGCAAAATGTAGGCAATGAGAATGAATGGATTTTATTGCCTCAGCGTTTGCCGGTAATTATTAAAATTACTGACCCAGATCCTCACTACCCACTTCGACTTGGAAGCAGTGCTTATGTTTACATCCAAGTTTAAACAATGGCTTGAAGAATATGACCCTTACGGGCTACAAAGAATGGCGTTGTCCAAAGCAGTTTTTGTAGCAACGATTGCCACTTATGTATATTGGATATTTTTGCCTGTTAGCCTCCAAAGTTTTTTCGCTTCATTTTTGGTTGTTGCTTTTTATGAATCTCCTGCTCTGGTTTCTTTTGCAGAAAAAGAACGTTTGCTGATTTTTATTACTATTGCGCTCATTCTAATTAGTGTCTCTTTTTATCTGGTTTATCCATTTAAAGGCACTTTTTTCTTTTTTTCTGTTTTTGTGCTCGCCGTCACTTATTTTACAGTAATAAACTATTTTTATGCATTAAAAAACCTGACCATGCTGTTAATTGTTAATGGCACTATTATCTTAGGCGCACAGCCTGAAGGTAATTGGCAAGTTGCTTACAATTTAGCTTCCTCCATTACTTTAGCCATGATGACAACCTTTATTGCCTTAAAAATTTATCCCAATCATTATTTAACGATCTGGAATAAGGCCATACAAAAATTCATTCTCTGTCTTGAAGAGGATATTGAATCAGCAATTAACCAAGAAAGAAAAAGTCTCGCACAAGAAATTACACACATTGGAATGGCTCGCAATATGCGCAAGCTGATTGCTCATAAATATAGAAGTCAAGCTTATCGCGTCGGCATCAATCTACGGCAAATTCAGCAATCCTTAGATATTGTCTATTACGAAACAAAAAACATTCCTTTTTGGTATGCAGTAAAAGCAAATCTTGAAACTCTAAGGCTGAATATGGACCACTATATTCCTTGCTCGCCCTTACTAGTGCCTATAGCGCCTGAAACTAAATTACAACATTATATTATTAATTGCTTACAACAAGGTTTTATTCACTGGAATAAATTATGTTATCTACTGCAGAAATGAAAAAACGGCTTGACTATGCGCGCTTTACTCATTTAGCCGGGATGTTTATGATTGCCATGTTTATTTACTTGTTTTCAACCATTCCCCATAAATTTTGGGTATTACTTACGGTTCTTGTAGTAAGCGCCGGGATTGAGCCAGGCCTCATTGTGAGAAGAGCGATTCATCGTATTGGTGGGACGTTTAGCGCATTAACTGTTTTAATCCCCTTAATTTATTGCATGCAATTAAATTACCGGTTGATCCCTGTAGTCTTTATCATCTCCCTCATTGGCTTATCAGTGACTTCGTTGAATCCTCGACGTTATGACATTTCTGTTTTTTTTACCACCATCCTGATTTTTTTGCTTTTGGCACAAACAACAGACCTTCATTCACCGGAAGGTCCTTTTGTTATGGTAGTAAATCGTGCTGTGTGTACCTTAATTGGTATAGCCATTATCTTAATAGGTGATTATTTTTTATTCCAAGGCTACCATTATTCGCATAAATTATATTTATTTCATCAACGAATGGTGTACAATTTTTTTCAAGATAAACTTCAACAAATTATTAAAACAAAACCAGAAAACATTAATACCTTTATCTTTTTAGAAAAATTACGCACTGAGGTAATTGCCAATTGCGCTCCGATTACCATCAGCTCTGAAAATTTAACACTGGAGCGTCAAATTGTCCCGCAAACTAAAGAAAAACTGCAACAGTTTCAAGACACGGTTTGGGACATGCGACGAATGCTTTTTGCCATAAGCGTTTCTAAGTTTGTTTTAAACTCTCAAGAATTGACAGAACATAACCTACTAAGATTGCAACAATTATTACAAAAAGCGAGACAAAATTTTATTAACATTCCTAAATAACTAATTTGTCGGGCCAAGGCCCGACCTACGTACTTTATGTCAATTCATAATCTAAATTGATCATGTTATAATCAATTATTTTTAAGATGATAAAGAGAATATATGCCAGTATCAGAAGAAGAGCTTTATGCCGAGCTAATTGAATCGATTCCAAGAGAAGAAAGATCTCATCTAATTGCTGAATTAGATAGCGAAATAATTACTGCACGTGCTATAGAATTACAAGAGCAATTATCCAAAGCTGAGATGGTTGTGAATATCGATGAATCAAGAACATTATTTTTAGCTGCTTGCAAAAGTGTCAGAGATAGAAAAATATCTATGGCACAATTAGCTTCTATACATATTTTAGATTCAGCAATTCGAACTTTATATATCAATCCCATGGTGTATTTTATTCATAGCTATGTAAACGCTGAAAGTGAAATTGTATATGCTATTAACGTACTTACATTAGCACATCTTAGAAATATACCAACATCAGTTAAACAATTTAATTATGAAGATATCATTGTACCTAAAGTCGGAATGCAAGTATCTGCATTGCCACAACGCATGCAAAAACCACCAGTACAACGTTTTTTTAATTTGAATGTTTCCGAATGGCTAAAATTTTGTGAAGAAATGGCAAAAGCACCAAAATCAGAACAATTTTATCAAGTTCTCATTGCCCCTGAAGAAGGTTGTTGGTCAAGCATTATTTCGCTGATCCAAAAAGTATTAAAATGCATGCAGGTACTTGATTGGTTAACTGCACATAAAAATGGATTTCATCCTGAAAAAATCATGGTGATACCCAGTTTTACTATGTTTCAAGCAGCACTGATTGCGAAAGCCCATACGTTAAAACGAAAACCAGTAGAGCTAGTTCCTACTTATGGCTACCTTGAAGCAGACCGGTATGCGGCTTTAAAAGCATCAGGGAAACTTGCCTTAGCTCTGTACTTACCTGAAGAAAATAAAGAACTTAGATATCAATCTAAGAAAGGAAGATTTAGAACAACCATTGATGGATTTCCTGCTGAGACAGCTTTTGGGGGCGCTATGCATGATATTTATCACGCAATGCGAGAGATGGCGATGTCCGAAAATGTTGCAAAAGCCAGGATGCGCTTAGCAGCGATCGCTAAAAATCATCCTAAAAATAAAATTAATCCAGAGAGCCGGCCTGTTGATGATATTTTAATCGATGGAGAATTAATTTATTCCTATCCTCCAGAAATTGACACGATGTTTGAGCCTGATTCGCGGTCATCTTATGCAGAACCATTTGGCAATATATTTTATACAGCTACTTTAAAGGAAAGGTTACATGAGGATTTAAAGCATGCCTTTATTGAAGATATGGTGGTGAATGCGGAGTTGTGGCGAAAAGAATTTAAGATAGGCCAATCCGACTTATTAAAAAAAGATCAAGCTATTTATAAGGATATAAAAAATACGAGAAATGAAACTTCTGGTTTTACAAAAATACTTACTTCAATAGGATTGTGGACAGTACCTTCTCTAGCATTAAGACAACCATCCTCTTCTAGATTACCTGAAGTGAGCAAAGTTGCTGAGTCAAATATCAAACATCATGGCTCTTCACTAAGCTTAGAGCAGTTAAAGCAAATTAATAGCATGATCGAGCAATTAAAGTGTGAGATAAAAAGCTCTTGGCCTATTCATTATAATAAGACGTTGAAAACCCATAAAATTGATGCGCTTAGCACACTCATTAGTTATGCTCAATCTATGTCTATTGCTGATGCGGTAAAACTGACCAAGAAAAATTTTCCAAGAGCCACAGAAGGTCGATGGATTTCTAGGCGAACGGCAGAGTTATTCCATAATTTGGAAAACTCTTCGCCTAGAGTTTTTGTGGTAAAACTTCCAGCTTTTTAGTGATGTCTTTGCCTATCAAAGCCAAAGGCGCCTGGCAGCAGACGCAGATTTTTTCCCTTCTTGCAAATCATGATGGATTTGAAAGTGTGGGCAAGTGACTTAAATCCGTTGTTTTGCCGCGAGGAGAATTCTTCGCTTTACGTGTATAACCTGAGACTGTTGTTCTCTCGCCGGAATTAGACGACTGCCAATATTGGATATAGGCTAATTTCTCCTCCTTCGTTAGCCTTCTTTTACTACGAACTGCTCTGAGCTCTAAACTTAACATCACCTCTCCTCTCTCAAAAAACAGCAGAATAGGTGAAGTTAAACTATGGAGATAGATGCGATTTTTGGGGGCTTACGATGAATTATATTTCGAGCACCATGTAAAAATTATATTCATTTTAACCCCGTGAAGCATGGTTATGTCCAAAAAGCCTCTGATTAGCAATACTCGAGTATCTATAGATATATTCAAAGAGGATGTGTAACCAATGATTAAGCTTGGTCTAATACAACACAGGCGATGAATTGTTTCAGAGAATAATCTTGATTCTGTCGGGCCGAGGCCCGACCTACATACTCAACAAAGCGCATTCCGAAATTCTACATCATATTGAGGCTCTACTGGCAACTTCGAGGAAGTGGTTAATTTCTCTACCTGGAATATAGGTGAACTTGCGTGAAAATGCTCAGTGGATTCCATTTGCCTGGGGGCATAGCGAGTAGTATTTTAGCAACAGAAGTTTCTCCGCAGATTTCTTGAAAAGAGGCGTTTTCTTTAACCGTAGGACTTATTTTTTTTATGAAAAAATTAAATAATGGCTTTATCTTGTTTTCATTAAAATTATTCCCGCGCTCTTGTAGGTAGTGAGAAATCGCAAGAAGACCTCTATGCCCATCGTTGAGTGCCCGTGCGCCTAAATCTCCCAGCAACATTGCTCCTAATCCAAAGAGTAGGCCTGCTATTGGTATGTTACTCCATGAAATAATCAGGCTCGCAATTACTATGAAATACACCACAATGAAACCAACGAATATTAACCCTTCATAAAACGTATAGCCGGGGAAAGAATTACCAGAATATTTATTGCCCGTAAGTAATGAACGTATTTTACCGGCCCATGATCTGGATTCGACTAATTGATTGGTTTTATCATAGATAAGTTCTACAATTTGATAAAATTTAAAATGATACTCTTTTGCTTTATACATTTCGGAAGTGGTAATATAAAAGTCAATAAATTCTTTTTCATGGTGAAATAAATAAGCCCCATAATTAGGATCCATGTATCTGATTTTTCCATCTATTTGAAGGCTTAAATAGCATGCGTGTTTTCCTTTTGCACATCTAAGCCCTAGCATTATTTCTTTGCCAACATTTTTTTCTGCAACAGCAAAAATTTTTTCTGCCTGCTTTTTGAAATCAGGACAAAATAGTTCACGAGTGAGTCTTTTTCTTTTTATAGTTGTCTGATCTTTATGGCGATCAGTTTGATTTTTTTGATAATTATGAATTTTCCGATTTAGGTATAATTTTTTATTAGAGGAGCACTTTTCATAAGGACTTAATTCCGGATCAACCATAGCAAAAGTGAATCCATAACATTCTCCTTTTGAGAGTCCAAGACGATAAGATTCACTGCCGTCCCCTTGAAATGGTTCAGCAATTTGACGAGATAAAAAAAGGCTATATTTTTCTCTAATTTTTACGTCTTTTAAGCGCGTATCAATTACATGTAAGTCTGTATACAGATAATTTATAAGCGAGTTCCTCTTTCCATAATTATTAATTTTATCCATTTCATTTTGTAAATTAGTATAGTCATTTTTATGACTCCTTACTAAGAGGCTTGTCTTTAAATCCCATAATAAATTTTTTTCTTCTTCAATCTCTTTTAAGTAGCTCTCTTTTGCTTTTTTTGAAAAAAAATGGAAAATCCTTTTCTTTAGGGAGGGTGTAAGCTTATGAAGTTGATCGAGTCGTTCATTAATAAGATCAACACAAGTATAATAGCTCATATTAAAATATTCCATAAATAGGGATTAGCTAAAAGGTGCAACCCAAGAACGTCGTCGCGGGTTGCATTAGAAATTATTTAACTATTTTGCGAACTTTTTGAATAGCACGAATCTGTGCTACTGCACGTGCTAATTCAGCAGCAGCGACAGAATAATCCATCTCAGCGCTCTTGTTTGCCATTGCTTCTTCAGCTTTTGATTTAGCAGCAAGTGCAGCTGCTTCATCAAGATGCTCCGCACGCTCAACTACATCAGCAAGAACCGTAACACAGTTAGGTTGTACCTCCAGCATGCCACCTTGAACATAATAAATTTCTTGTTGGCCGCCTGGTAAAGTTAACCTGACTTCGCCGGGCTTCAAAACAGTAAGTAGAGGGGCATGTCCTGCAGCAATACCCACCTCACCTAATTCGCCAGTAGCAACAACCATTTCTACTAAACCAGAGAATATTTCCTGTTCAGCACTAACAATATCCAAGTGTGTTGTGATTGTCATGTCATCTTGCCTCATAAGGTTTTCGCTTTAGCAATTGCTTCCTCAATGCTACCAACCATATAAAATGCTTGCTCTGGTAAATCATCATATTCGCCAGCAAGAATCCCTTGAAAGCCTTTAATAGTATCTTTTAAAGATACATATTTACCTGGAGAGCCGGTAAAAACTTCAGCAACGAAGAATGGTTGTGACAAGAATCGTTGAATCTTACGAGCACGCGTTACAATCCGTTTATCTTCTTCAGATAATTCGTCCATACCAAGAATCGCAATAATATCTTTCAATTCTTTGTAACGTTGTAATGTTTGTTGTACACGGCGTGCTGTATCGTAGTGCTCTTGCCCTACAACTAATGGGTCTAATTGACGTGATGTAGAATCAAGAGGATCTACCGCTGGGTAAATACCTAATTCAGCAATTTGACGTGACAATACAACAGTTGCATCCAAGTGCGCAAATGTAGTTGCAGGAGATGGGTCAGTCAAATCGTCTGCTGGTACGTATACTGCTTGAATTGAAGTGATCGAGCCTGTTTTAGTTGAAGTAATTCGCTCTTGCAGCATCCCCATTTCTTCAGCCAATGTGGGTTGGTAACCTACCGCTGATGGCATACGGCCTAACAGTGCAGAAACCTCTACCCCTGCCAAAGTATAACGGTAAATATTATCTACGAATAATAACACGTCACGGCCTTCATCACGGAATTTTTCCGCCATGGTCAAACCAGTTAATGCAACACGCAAACGGTTACCTGGGGGCTCATTCATCTGACCGTATACTAAGGATACTTTATCCAATACGTTAGAATCTTTCATTTCATGATAGAAGTCATTACCCTCGCGAGTACGCTCCCCCACACCTGCGAATACTGAGTAACCACTGTGCTCAATCGCGATGTTACGGATTAATTCCATCATGTTTACAGTTTTACCTACACCAGCACCGCCGAAGAGACCAACCTTACCACCCTTAGCGAAGGGGCAAAGCAAGTCAATAACTTTAATACCTGTTTCAAGAATTTCCTGGCTACCGGCTTGCTCTTCATAACTTGGTGCTTTACGGTGAATTGACCAATGCTCATCAGCACCAATTGGGCCAGCATCATCAACTGGACGACCTAATACGTCCATAATACGACCTAAAGTCTTCTTACCTACGGGAACTTGAATTGGGTAACCAGTGTTTTCAACTTTTAAACTACGCTTCAAACCATCTGTAGTTCCCATGGCAATAGTACGTACAACACCATCACCTAATTGTTGTTGTACTTCGAATATTAAATCACCATCAACTAATTTTAATGCATCGTTGATTTTAGGAACCGCATCGCGTGGGAATTCAACATCCACCACCGCACCAATAATCTCCACTATGGTTCCAATGTTTCTTACTGCTACTGTAGAATCTACGCTACTCATTATATGCCCTCTTATAAAGCGTCTGCGCCACCGACAATCTCTGCCAACTCTTGAGTAATCGCAGCTTGCCGGGCTTTGTTATAAGCCAATTGAAATTCTTTAATCAAATCACCAGCGTTGTCCGTTGCACTTTTCATTGCAATCATTTTAGCCGCTTGCTCGCAGGCAATGTTTTCAACAACTGCCTGGTATACTTGCAATTCGATATAACGTTCTAAAAGATTATCCAGCAATTCTTTGGCATCGGGTTCATAAATATAATCCCAATGATGTCCCATCGCTTTACTGTCTTCTTCTGATTTCGGCAATGGTAGTAATTGTTTTACCAATGGCTTTTGCGTCATGGTGTTCACAAATTCATTGTACACAATGTGTAATGCATCAATCTTGCCACTGTAAAATGCATCTAACATCACTTTGACAATGCCAATTAGATCATTAATGCTTGGCGTATCACCAAGATGATCTTTTGATCCAAGAACATTACTGCCCACGCGCTTAAAGAACGCTTGTCCCTTACGGCCAATAACAGCAATATCTACTTCCTTACCTTGTGTTTTCCAATCGCGAATAGTACGTACGGTTTCACGCAATAAATTTGCATTTAAACCACCACATAATCCACGATCAGTGGTTACAACGATAAAACCTATGCGATTTGTTTCGCGAGCACTCATGAATGGATGATTGTATTCTGAGTGGGCGCGTGCAATGTGTTTGACCACATTATAAATTTTATTAGCATAAGGCTTGGATGCGCGCATTCGGTCCTGAGTTTTGCGCATTTTACTTGCTGCCACCATTTCCATTGCACGAGTAATCTTTCGAGTTTTATTAATACTCGAAATTTTCGAACGGATTTCTTTTGCTCCAGCCATTTTATTTCGCCTTTAAATTGACTTACCAACTTGCTGTACGTTTAAAGTCCTCAACAGCTTTCTTCAATTTTGCTTCAATGTCATTATCGTAAGCTCCCGCTTCATTAATTGATTGCATCAATGGGGCATGTGAAGTACGTACATAGTCGAGTAAAGAAGCTTGGAATGATGTAATTTCATTTAATGGAACATCATCCAAGTATCCTTTTTCAACAACAAACAATGCAACACCCATCTCAGCTACAGAGAAGGGAGCATATTGTTTTTGCTTCATAAGTTCAGTAATACGTTGACCGCGCTCTAATTGCTTACGTGTTGCATCATCAAGATCAGAAGCAAACTGCGAAAATGCCTCTAATTCACGAAACTGAGCGAGTGCCAAACGGGTACCGCCACCAAGCTTTTTCATGATTTTAGTTTGCGCCGCACCACCCACACGCGATACAGACAAACCAGAGTTAATCGCTGGACGAACACCGGAGTTAAATAAGTCAACATCAAGGAAAATCTGACCATCAGTGATCGAAATCACGTTGGTGGGTACGAATGCAGATACGTCACCGGCTTGCGTTTCAATAATTGGTAATGCAGTTAATGAACCAGTCTTACCTTTTACTTCACCTTTGGTTAATTTTTCTACTTCATCTGCATTGATACGTGCCGCTCTTTCTAAGAGACGTGAATGTAAGTAGAAAATATCTCCAGGATACGCTTCACGACCTGGTGGTCTGCGTAGCAATAAGGAAATTTGACGGTAAGCCCATGCTTGTTTCGTTAAATCATCATAAACGATCAACGCATCTTCACCACGTTCCATGAAGTATTCACCCATGGTGCAACCTGCATAAGGTGCAATAAATTGCAACGCCGCAGAATCAGAAGCGCCCGCAACAACAACAATAGTATGCTCTAATGCACCATGCTCTTCTAATTTACGAACAATCGCCGCCACAGAAGAAGCTTTTTGACCAACAGCAACGTACACACACTTAACACCAGTACCTTTTTGGTTAATGATGGCATCAATGGCAATTGCTGTTTTACCTGTTTGACGGTCACCGATGATTAACTCACGTTGCCCGCGCCCCACTGGAACCATCGCATCAATGGCAATTAAACCGGTTTGTACTGGTTGGTCTACTGATTTACGTGCAATAACCCCTGGAGCTACTTTCTCAATTGGCGCCATGCTCGCTGCTTCAATTGGGCCTTTACCATCAATTGGGTTCCCTAATGAGTCAACAACACGACCTAAAAGTGCGTTACCAACGGGTACTTCCAAAATACGGCCAGTGCACTTACCTTTTTGACCTTCTGCTAATGAAGAAGCATCACCAAGAACTACCGCACCTACAGCATCTCGTTCTAAGTTGAGCGCTAAACCATAAACACCACCAGGAAACTCAATCATTTCCCCAGCCATTACATCTTCAAGACCGTGTAGAGTAACAACACCGTCTTTCAAGCTAACAACTGTACCTTCATTGTTTGCTTCAGACTTTACACTAAAATGTTCTATTTTCTTTCTGATTAAATCACTAATTTCAGAAGGACTTAATGCTACTTGTTCTGCCATGGAAATTATCCTCTAAATTTAAGCGGTCAAAGCGGTAGAAAGCTTATTGAGCTTGCCCCGAACTGACCCATCAATCACTAAATCGCCCGCTCGAATTACTGCTCCACCAAGCAAGAAAGGATCAATTGTAATTCTTAATGAAACTTTACGTTGTAAACGCTTGCTTAATGACTCGATTAACTTTTCTTGTTGTGCTGATGATAATTCTGAAAAACTATTTACTTCAACGTCCAGAGTTTTTTCTTGCTCTGCACGTAATGCTTCGTAAAGAGCACAAATCTCAGGCAACAGCATTAATCGTTTATTCACAGCCAAGAGTGAAATCAAATTTTTTATTGCTTCGTTTGATCCTGTCTTGACTAAAGCTTGCAGCAATTCAACATGTTGCTCGGCTGTAGAAGCTGGATTTTCAATAAATTGTACCGCCTCAGGAGTCAACACTGCTTGTGCGAGTGTTGTCAAATATACTGACCATTCAGCTAATTTTTTCTCTGCCAAAGCATGCTCAAAAATAGCTTTAGCATAAGGTCTGGCGATGGTGGTGCTATCAGACATTTCAAATCTCTTCTATCAAGTTATCTAACAATGCAGTATTTGCTTTAGCATCTACTTCACGCATTAAAATTTTCTCTGCGCCAGTAATTGCTAATTTGCCAACTTGCTTGCGAAGCTCTTCTTTCGCGTGATTTACTTGTTGCACTAATTGTTCCTGAGCCAGTTTTACCTGCATTTGTGCTTCTTGTTTTGCAGCTTCTTTAGCTTCTTCAATAATCTGTGCAGCACGCTTGTTTGCTTTTTCAATGATGTCAGCTGATTGGACTTTAGCTTGCTTTAATTCATCTCTAACACGATGTTGTGCTAATTCCAGCTCCTTGCGGCCACGCTCAGCAGCGGATAAACCATCAGCAATTTTATCTTGACGTTCTTCAAGTGCTTTGGCTAATGGAGGCCAAACTAATTTCATAGTAAATAAAACAAAAGCTGCGAATACCAGCATTTGTACTATTAGTGTTAAGTTAATATCCACCGTTATTATCTCCTGCAACAATCAAGGGCGCCTGGCGCCCTTAATCATTTGTTATCAAGAAAGGTTGCTTAGGAATGGGTTTGCAAAAGTGAAAAATAATGCAATACCAACCCCGATCATGGTTACTGCGTCTAACAGACCTGCAACGATGAACATTTTAACTTGTAACATTGGAACCATTTCTGGTTGACGAGCTGAGCCCTCTAGGAATTTTCCACCGAGCAGACCAAATCCTATAGCGGTACCTAACGCACCTAAGCCAATTAACAATGCAACCGCAACAACGGTCATACTTTGAACTTGTGCTATCAAACTAGCAGCTTGCATATTTATCCCCTTTAAAATGGATGATGAAAATAAATCGATTAGTGTTCTTCGTGTGCCAAACTAAGGTAAACAATAGTTAACACCATGAAAATAAATGCCTGCAACGTAATTACCAGAATATGGAATATTGACCAGCCTAATGCTAATAAAAATTGAGCAAGGCCTAAAGTCGCTGTACCCACAGGTGATTCCATTGAAGCATTTAAGGTGAGCAGAGCAATCAAAATAAAGATTAATTCGCCTGCATATAAATTTCCAAATAAACGTAGTGCTAGAGAAATTGGCTTAGCGATCAAGCCAACTAATTCCAGCAATAGGTTAAATGGGATAAATCCTGGATGATTAAAAGGCTGTAATGTTAACTCTTTAATGAACGTTTTTGTGCCCTTAATCTTAATGCTGTAGAATATAATTAAAGCAAATACAGTAAGTGACAATGCAAAAGTTAAATTCAAGTCATTAGTTGGAACTACCTTTAGATAATGCACCCCCATAGATTGGGCCATAATTGGTAATACATCTACGGGAACAATGTCCATAAAGTTCATTAAGAATACCCATAAGAATATGGTTAATGCCAATGGGCCAATTAAGTTACTTTTACCATGGAAGCAATCTTTCACCTGGTTATCCGCAAACTGCAGCATTAACTCTGCAAAATTTTGCAATTTCCCTGGAACAGCGGTTGTTACACGGCGAGCACCCAAATACATTAGGCCGCAAACAAACAGGCCAATTACTATCGAGAAGAATAATGTATCAAGGTTTAATGTCCAGAAGCCACCGCCTGAACCCATTTTCATACTACTAACGTCATAGGTTAGGTATGTTAGATGATGTTTGATGTAATTTGTGCTAGATACCATTTCAGTCACTTTCGGGCCTATTCTGTTTATTAACAATAACCAAAGGAGCAAACCAATGTGTAATTAGAATCATGATATACGCTGCAAAAAACGCCAGCGGCGTGATTTTAATCCACACAAATACTGCAGTGAAAAGCACTATAGACAAAAATATTTTAATTGCTTCGCCTTTATAGAAACTATTTACTATCTGTCTTGCAGATCGCGCGCCTTGATACTTAAATAATTTACTTGCGAAATATACATTGGGAACAACGCAGACCATACCACCAAGAACCGCTGAACTCGCTGCATTAGCACCATACAGTATAGCACATACAGCAGCAAAGGCTAAGGTGGCTGCTAGTTGCACTAGCCACAATCGTATAATTCCGCGCTTACTCAGCTGTTTGTTCACATATTCACCTAAGTTTCACCGCGCGAATTATAAAGCAATCTCCAGCAATGATCAACGATCTTACTATGAATTTGCCTAAATTAGAATCTGTCTTTTCCCCAAACGCGGTCAGGTATTCTGATCGCCTTAGCTGATATCTTCTACTTTATCATTTTGAGTTTACTATTATTTTTAAATATTTTAATATGAGCGCTAATAGAATTTTTTATATTTGTTACTCCTGGTTGTACAACATTAAGGATTAAATGATGATACGCATAAGAAAATGGTTATTTTTTAGTATGTGTATTGCACCTGGATTATTCTTATGGGCAGCTCCTTCAAAAATAGCAAATTTAGAGCTTAGTATCGGGAATGAAGTTCGTAGTTGCTCCCGCTCATTACAAAATTGTCTAGTCACAGTAAGTCAAAATTCTACCAAGTGTCTTTCGACTCCTGGTTCAATTACGCTTACGAATACCTCATTAATTAATGCAAACAATATTAGTGCCTCCTCAGCAAATCCTAATTTTATAAATTACATCATACAAAATAATGGATGTCCTGCTTCATTGCCGCCGCATCAAAGCTGTACTATTTCTTTTTATACCAATACCTCTGTAGCTTTTTTACTGCCTAATATAGTGGTACGTGGCACCAATACCAACGCCTCTTACTTTGATATGCGGGCAATTGCATGCTCGCTTACTACGGTCCCCGGAGCTCCTACGAATGTCACCGCAACTCCCGGTAATGCTCAGGCGGCAGTGAGTTGGACTGCCCCTACTAATAATGGTGGCTCGGCCATTACAGGATATACAGTCACTTCCTCA
>NZ_JASGFU010000025.1:0-39830 GCF_047605385.1 Legionella sp.
ACATCCTGTACTGCATTACGCCAACCTACTAAATTTACCAATAGGGTTAAAGGATATTGAGCTAACATACCACCAGCCATTGCCATAGTCACAATAACTCCAGTCACAAAAGCCATACGCTTGGGCAAGAACCAATGAGAGGCCAAACGTACAGGGCCTAAAAAGCAAAAAGCGCTACCAATGCCAGTAATAAAACGAGAAAATAAAGCAATGTAAAAAGAATGAGAATGTGCTAAAAGAAAAGTACTCGCAACACATAAAAACATGGCGATGAGTAGCGTATTTTTAATCGAAAAACGGTCAAGCACTATTCCTGCCACAAATAAAAACAATACATTCGATAGGTAATAGATACTGGATAACCAAGCCATTTTGTCTGCCTGGATGTGATAATCTTGCATAATACTTGCCGCAATAGAAGCAAACATATTTCCTTGAATAAATTCATAAAAGAAGAATAAAGTCGCGGTAAGACATACTACCCAAGGTAATAAAGACGACTTAAAATCATAATCTTCCTGAAACTCATCTACCATGTGCATTTTTACTCCTTAGCTTAATGTTTGCAATATGTTTCACGAGTTAATAACGCAGCGATTAACGCAAGAATTGTAGCAATTGGAAATATCCACATTGCAAATTGAAAATCAGCAACAGTATATGGCGCTGTAGTAGTATTTGTGTGATGCGCCATTAACCAACCAAACAATACCTGGCCAACGCCACCGCCACCCATGATAATTACCGAAGCAATTCCTGTCGAGGCACCAGTATTGTCAGTAGAATTGCTTTCAGCGATTAATGGATAAGAAATCACTTGCGTACTCGTAAAAAAACCTAATGCAAAAAAGAGAATACTTAAGGTAATTTGCGATAGAGCAATGTTTAAAAACAGTGGAATCACCGTAATTAAAGTAGCGATCGCCCCAAAAACCATTAAAGGTTTGCGACGCCCTTGTGAGTCAGAAAGCCAACCAGCAAGCGGGCAACCAATCACACTCCCCATAAATATTAAACTAACAACATTGCTTGCAGCCATCTCTGTTAAATGATGCACGACTTGTAGATAACTTGCTCCCCATAACGCACATAGAACCATAATAGGTAAGTTAAGGAAAGAGGTAAAAAAACCTGCTAACCAATTTTGAGGATTAGCTAAAGCCTTAATAAATCCAGGAAGAACGTGATCTTGTCCATTCGCGCCTTGAGTTGATGAATCTACAGGCCTATCACACACAACCCCAAAAATCCATAATAATAATACCACACCCACTGCGCCATCAATTAATAAAGCACGGCGCCAACCAAACAATTCATTCAGGTAAGCAAAAGGCGTATGAGCCAACATGCCTCCTACAAAAGCCATGGTCACTAAAGAACCCACAACCAAGGCTTGTCTTCGTGGTGGGAACCAATGAGACACTAAAACCACACAAGATAAAAAGCAAAAAGCATTGCCTATACCTGAAAGAAAATGGCAAAAAGAAGCTAAAATAAATGATTTTGTCAGTGCAAAACCTACAGTTCCAAGCACACAGATAAACATCGCGATTAAAATCACAGTTCGTGTGGAAAAGCGGTCAAGAATCACGCCGGCTGGTAAAAGAAAGAAAATATCAGCCCATAAGTAAGCACTGGACATCCAGCTTAATTGTGTTGCATCGATATGAAAATCATCACGTAATGATTGATTAATGACATCAAAAATATTGAGCTGGAAAAATTCATATAAGAAAAACAGCCCCGCAGAGAGACAGACAACCCAAGCCATCAGGTCGCCACGAGGAACAAAAGTTCTAGAATCCACTGCAACAGAATGCGACACGCCTACTCCTCACATTATGGCTTAAAAATTGCGCCAGAGTATACCAAAACTGAAATCAAATTGGTATCTTTATTGAACAGTAATCGCTGTTTTTTATACTGCATCTCAAATTTAAGTTCATAACCTGCCTTTAAGAGCAGGTTATATGAGAACTACGTAATAATAGCAAAGGACTTCCTGCAGCAATTACTTGACCAACTTGCGTTAAGTGCGGAAGAATTTCTGGTGAGATTGTAATAATATACTCCGGATGCATAACCACATAGTCTGCTACATGATTTGCTAATAATTGACACAATACTTTATTGTCTTGAGTATTTCTCACCTTACCACCAGAATAAAATTGAGCAGAAAACTCTGTTTTATAATCCCAGTAAACCAATTTACTGCCCATCGCGGGATTCTGGTGTAACCAGGTATTAATTACTGGTTTTTGCGTTTTAGCAACAAGATTAGGCATTACATTAAATACAACAGCCGCCACTAAAAACATCACGCCCGTAATTAATGACAAACCCACGATTAGTTTTTTAGCATTCAACATTACCCCAGCTCTAACCCAATACTCAGTAAAGAATAAAGCAAAAAATGGCAAACTAGGAAATACATAAGTATAAATAATGTTGCTAGAAAAGGTGAAAAAGAATAACGGCACGACGGTACATCCAAACAAATAGCCTAACCAACCGTCATTATCCGCAAACAATGCAGGTAAGCCTTTTCTATACTTGACAAGCCAAGCACTCCCTAAAAAGCACCAGGGAAAAATACCTAAAACAGCAAAAGCCCAAATCATTCCCCAATGTTCTTGATGTGCATAACCATATTTATCGCCGGTCCATCCAGGAGTCACGAAACGATGGAAATGCTCACCCACAATAAAATAATTTAAAAATCCTGGTGTCCGTAATTCCGCCAAAATATACCAAGGCAATGCAATCGCGAGCACTAACAAAATCCCTTTAAACCACGGTAAGCGCTTCCAAAGGTTAAGCCATTGATTGCGTATTAATACCCAGAAAAAAAGTGGCATCCCTACTAAAACCCCAGCAACAGGCCCTTTAGCCAATAACCCAAGACCAATACCGACGAAAAAAAGATAAGACCAAAATTTGCTCTCATTAACAACTGCATGCCAAAAAGAAACTAAAACCAAAGTAGTACAAAATATTAAAGAAGGGTCGGTCATTACCGTCCCAGCATCAAGAAAGAAATATAAAGTTCCAGACAGGACTATGGCACTTAAGGTAGCAATCGTAGAGCCACTGTGTTTTTTTGCCAGATCCCAAACAAGCCATACAATCGCGATGGATAAAAGCAAACCTGGCAAACGCACTGCCAGCTCATTAACACCAAACAATTTCATAGATGCAGCAGATAACCAAGTAGATAAAGGCGGTTTCGCCCAAAAAGGAACACCATAATCATGAAATAAGGTAACCCAGTTCCCGGTTTCTAACATCTTACGCGCAATTTCACCATAACGAGCTTCAGAAACATCATTCAAAGGAATGAAATACATGGAAACCAGACGGCAAATAAGAAGAAACATCAATGCAAACAGTGCATGATTAAAAAATTTATCGCGCACTAATTTATCGTTTTTTATGTCCAAAACAAGCCTCATTCGTAATACGCTACATCACATGATATTAACTAATAGATTTCTATCAAGTTAAATACATAGCAAGTCAATTATTTCATATTGCAATTGAAAACGACAAAGAATATTACCGATTATTAAAATTAATACAAATTTTTTCATGATTTTTCATATCATAGATAATGATAAGTGATATCTAATCATTATCTAACTCAATGAATTCACTATTTTTGTTAAAAAAAACAATTGTATAACCAAAATACATGACGAGCGAATTAGTTTAGTTTACACTGTGGACTGTAAGATAAATTTACATCTACTTATTTACTAGGAAATGGGGGGTGAAACATGACGTTTAAGTTAATGGATATAAAAGAGATAACGAATTTTATTGACGAAACTAAAAATCAGCAAATAGCCAAGCATAATGAGTTAAATCCAGGCAAAGAACCGATAACAAGCATCGAACAACTTAGAGAACCAAGACGCTCTGAGATGCTCTACTTAGTAGACGCTTACCAATGCCTCACTGAAAAACTTTCAAGTTTACCAGAAGAAAATTCACTTGAAAAAGAAAAGGATACACACAATGATACTTCTGCATTTTATGGTGCTCTTTATATCGTTAAGGAACGTATTGAAACAGAAGCAAAAGGGACTCTTAAGCAATATGGCACACTTCACCAGTGTATAACAACATTTCTGCCCAATAAACACAACCAGCCCAGTTTATCTGATTATGCAACATTCTATTATTTCCTGAATCAATCTCTTGAAGAAAGATTGTATCCCATAGAGGCAAGTAATGGCTTTAAAGAAAATAGCCTCTTAACCAAAATGGATATACCCGTTCTCAAAGATTTACTTATAATTGGCTATAACTCTGGAGCAAAAGCTCAGCACGATGCTATTGATAAGATGGGCTATAGTGATAAATCACCTCGCTCTCCTGCAGAATATTTTTCTAACCAAAAGCGTAGAGCACCTAAAGACATCGAACACTTATCTCAATGGCCAGAGCTTAAGGAACGCATTAAAAAACTTAAACAAAAGGAACTGGCGCATAAAAATGTTGGCACAATAGAAAATTTAAGCCAAAACCGTAGGATTCAATATTCTCTCATGCGTACTATAGAAAAACTGCTAGAACAATTACATCCGGATGACAACCACACTAAAGGAGAGGTCGAAAATGAACAGAAAGTGATTTTTTCAGGTTTTCTAAAAATGATATATGAAGACATTACAATACCATACAGTAATTCTTTTCTTCCTAAAATCTTTAATAACCCTGAAAACTCCACAACTCATTCTGGATTAAGAGATATCCTTACCTTTAATTCAGCAGCAAAAATTGGGGCTTTAGTCAATGCAGCATATATGTTTATGCGTTATTGTTGTCTCGTTAAGCTAAAGAAAAATGAGTCACTAATAAACGGTATGAATCAGACGATTAGTTCAAAAAATCCTTTTGCTGATATTGAAGGGTTTGATGTCAAAAAAACCTTTAAATTATTCTCAACAATGATTCTGAATCTACAACAAGCAACTTTAGAAGACAATCTAGAAAAGTACTTCGAAAAATATCCTGATCTAAAACCAAAAGAAAAGCCTTTACTGCCAAGCATCCCCTCAATACCTTTTCCAAATCTGCCGTCACTAAGTCTATTTGGCGGCAGAACAAAAACTACGGAGCTGCCTATTTCCGATGAGCTCAATGCAAAAAATGGAAAACAAGAGCCACAAGATTCAAACGTCAATAGACTAACACCTAACACGATAGGTTGATTAAGATCGCGTGATCTAATCAACCTATCTTTGGAATCACTGGCTGTATTATTTAGCTACAGCCAATGATTCAATTTAATTTTTCGCGGAGAATCAGTTGTTTATATACGTCATTTAGATTAATTTTTGGTACAATGGCTTTTTTCTTCACTTGTTGTACTCTTAATCTAATGAACATTGAATTAAATATAAAAAAAATAATATTTCCTCTAATATTTTTATTTGCCACTCCAAACTTAATTTTTGCCGCCTCAACACTTAAAAATTCAGAAACAAAAAAGCTTGCATCCGCAGTGAATTCATCCCAAAGCATCACAAAAAAATTCATTTCCATTACTATTGATGATCTCCCTTTTGTTGGTGAATATCGCAATTTTCATCTTAATATGATGATTGAAACAATGACGAAGCAACAGATTCCAGTAACAGGATTTATCATTGCGAGCGAAGTACGCAAAGACAACTGGGAAATTTTACACAAATTTCGCGATGCAGGTTTTGGCCTTGGTAACCATACACTAACACATGCCAATTTAGGCAAGCTCAATAGAAAAGCATACATACGCGAAATTCAAGATGCCGATACGATTCTTGCCCCTGTACTTACTGAGCCTAAATATTTTCGCTTCCCCTATTTATCCATGAGTTCAGGAAAGAAAAAAGAAGATATTCTTTGTTTTTTAGCGAAAAAAAATTACCAAGTAGCTCCTATCACCGTGGATTCAAAAGATTTTGTATTTAACCAACGCCTGTTTGCCGTGCCAGAACTAGACCGACGCGCTTATCTTGAAGAGCTAAAGCCATTTTATTTGGACTTCATTTGGCAACAAACCATGCGTGCTGAAGAAAATAACCCTCATCAAGCACAAATTTTATTAATTCATGCGAACTTACTCAATGCCTATGTCTTGCCCGACATCATTAATTTATATAAAGACCATGGCTATAGCTTTATTAATTTGGAAGATGCCTTAAAAACACTCAAACACCCCATCCGTTGCGCAAAACCTCAGCTGTGCCCTCAACCACAACCACATTTCGAGAATACGGATGAAATTGAAGCCTTTGTTGATTGGGATTAGCCAATTATTCCATGACTGTTAATTTATGATACAATTGTTCAACTTAAACTCTTTTTGTTCAATGAGGCTGATATCTTTCATCTCCTCCACTGAACATTAGAATTCACTTCTTTAGGACACACCATGAGCTTTACATCTTTAGGGTTAATTGAACCTTTATTACAAGCGATTAATGAATCTGGCTATACTCAACCTTCTCCCATTCAAACCCAATCTATTCCTGAGATTTTACGTGGTCACGATATTCTTGCTTCAGCGCAAACAGGTACTGGAAAAACAGCCAGCTTTGTACTCCCTATTTTACAAAAACTGCATACTCAACCTCGTGCGCAAAATAACCGTACAAAGGTTCTTATTCTCACCCCAACACGTGAATTAGCGGCACAAGTACATGACAGTATTCGTCAATATGGAAACCATCTAAAATTACGTTCAGCAGTGGTTTTTGGTGGGGTAAAAATTAATCCGCAAATGATGAAACTTCGAGGCGGTGTGGAAATTTTAGTAGCAACGCCAGGGCGCTTACTGGATTTACACCAACAACGTGCCATTCAATTTGATGAAATAAACACCTTTATTTTAGATGAAGCAGATCGCATGCTCGATATGGGATTTATCCACGACATTAAACGCACCATCAACCTCTTACCCTATAAACGTCAAAATTTATTATTCTCCGCAACTTTCTCTGATGGTATTCGTTCTTTGGCGAAAAATTTTCTCAAAAACCCCACAGAAATCGACGTTGCCCCACGTAATACAACAGCCACTGCTGTAAAACAACGAGTGCATCCAGTGGATAAAAATCGTAAGCACGTATTATTGAGTCATTTGATTCATAAAAATAAATGGGGACAAACGTTAGTATTTGCTAAAACCAAACATGGTGCAAATAAATTGGTGAAATTGCTTGCTGAGGAGCATATTTATGCAGCTGCAATTCATGGCAATAAATCACAAGCACAGCGCACTAAAGCATTGACAGATTTTAAATCAGGTGAATTACATGTTTTAGTAGCTACAGATATTGCCGCTCGAGGAATTGATATTGATCAACTTCCTTGCGTGGTGAATTTTGACCTTCCACAAGTTGCAGAAGATTATGTGCATCGTATTGGACGCACTGGACGTGCAGGCGCATCAGGAATTGCCATTTCCTTAGTTTGTGCCGATGAAATTGGACAATTGCATGCTATTGAACAATTGATTAAACGAAAATTAGAGCGTATTGAAATAGAAAATTTTGAACCCAATCATCGCTTGCCTATATCCTTACCAAACACACGCCCACCTAAAAAACGTGTAAAAAAGAACACAGACTGGAATAAAAAACCGACTAAAACTGCACAAAAATCAAATAAGAAACCATTTAAAATGACCAAAATCAAACAGAGCTAGCTATGTTTTAATTAATTTTGACATTAAGAATAAAAATTAACATAATTAACTCAAAAAGTTCTCAAGGAGTCGTGATGTGTTTTTTTAATTCTAAGAAATCTTTAATTTTAGATGATGTTAAAGAAAAACTAAGTAAATTATGGCTACCTATATCCGAACTAAATTATAGAAATAATACTGAATATTTTAACTTATGTATTAACACTTTAAGACGTTTCGCTCAAACCAATAACTTAAAAAAACGATTTGTTGAAGAATATTCAAAATTATCACCAAAAGAAAAAAGCAAAATTGGAAAGGTTAATTTAACTGCTGAAGAAATTTTTGATAAACAAGCTGATTATTATTCTCAATCACATCAAATGTCTCTATATAATTTAAATATAGTGACTAACTTACAACATCTCGATAGTTATAATCAGATTACTTTTAGTGATGGTTCAAATATTATCCTTCCAGATCTTTCTGAAGCAGCCGTGCAAAAAATTTCTGAAGATTTTAAAATAAAATTTGACGAATTAATAAATGATAATATTCAGAAAGAAAATTTTTCCTATAAGTGGTAGCAAATAAGCAAGCGAAAATATGTTTAATCGTAATCAACTAAAATCAGAATTATTAACATCTCTCCCAAATCTTACAGAACATTTTTATGCAGGCAAGGTACCAATACAACACAGAGCAGGTACGTATACTATTGAATCACTAATCACATTAAACAAATTACTCGCAGAAAAACGTGCCCAAAAAGAAGAGCCCATATTGCGTTTTCTGGTTGATGAAAACGGCAAAGCATGGTTCGCTCGTGAAACTCGCAAAGGTACGCATGCCCCCAAACATTATCAAATGACTGGAAACTCATTAAACCAAGCACGCTGTCTCACTGCCGGAAATATCAAATTTAAAAACTCTGCATGCAAAACACTAAAAAGCATCAATCATCGCAGTGGAGATTTTCAACCCTCATTTCACTCATTGCGGATCTTTCTCGCTATTCTTATCTTAAACCAAGAGAAATTACCTTTTAATTTACCAAGAGTCTTATTTATTAATGAATTAAATAGCTCCGGTAAAAAAATATGCAAACATAAATGGACCATTTCCCAGCTAAGAAAATGGGTAGAACGCTTTGACTCACACCAAGAACTAATGCAACGATTAATGAATCAAGATGAAAAAACTAAAATCGTTCATTATGAAGCGATTTCTACTCAAGAAATTGACAAGACACCTGCTCTCCAAAAAAACATTTATTTTCTACAGTATTTTAAATTGGTGCACACTAATATTAAAAAAATGTACTCAAAAACAATACGAGGCTTCACTTTAATCGAAGCAATGATTGTTCTTTTTATCATTGGGATACTAGCAACTATCGCTTACCCAAGCTACGTCAGCTATCTTTTGAAATCACATCGTTCAGATGCCATGGCAACATTGGCCCAGAATCAAATAACCTTAGAGCGATGCTATGCCCAAAACTTTTCTTATAATCAAACCTGTAGTTTTCTACCCACTTTTCCGCAAACTTCAGCTAAGGGATACTACAACATTACCTTAACTAATCTCAGTGCCTCAACTTATACTCTGACTGCAACAGCTATTGGTAGACAGACTGAAGATACAATTTGTGCTCTTTTTATTATCGATCAAGCCAATGTAAAAACTGCAGCCGACTCATCGGGAGCAACACAAACATTGTGTTGGAATCCCACCTAGATATTTTTGATTACACATAGGCCTATGTGTATTATAATTGACAATATGAGTAAAAAATAATAAATTTGTCAGTAAATCCATAGTATCAAATTACCATGCTGCAATATTTAGTTCCGAAAAATTTAAAAACCTATCTTTCTACTTATGTAGAAGCGTCACAATTAGAAGATATAGTCGAACATCTTACTACCGCATTAAAAATGGAATTCCAGCGATTAAAGAAAAAAACTTTTGGCACAAAAACAGTGTACAGTATCGACATTAATGTTGGCCGTCATTACCATCGAGCGTTATTCGAATTAGTGAAGTTCGAAAGTTCGCTTTATTTGATGTTGAGAAGTTTTGTTTGGTCTCATAATTACCGGCATGCACTGGAATGGGAAAGCAAAGAGCGGATAAGTCGGGAGGAACTTAATCGATTATATAATGATGAGTTTGAGATTTGGAACTCTTTGAGTGAAAAAGTGCCTGAAGATGATATGGCAATGATTTATTATAAAAACATGTGGTATGAACCCACACCGTTGCAAACGGAATTATTGCAAAACAAGATACTTCCTCAAACAGTTATAGGCCCTCCTGGCTCAGGTAAGACCTTACTAGCAATGGGTTTTTTACAAGAACGCGCACGACAGCATATTAGTAGTGGTCAACCTGGGGTTTTAAAACTTTTATACATTACTGAGAGTCAAGAGTTGGTTAGGCGTTTAAAAGATTCCTGGAGCTCTTGGGAGCAAGAGCATATTCCTTATTCCACCAATAAGGTAGTGGTATCTTTTTTAACCTTTAACCAGTTTTTTCAGTGGTATGCTGATGAAAGGAATTTGCATTGGATGAATGATGAGGAGTTTTTATCGAAATTAAGCAAGACTTTTCCCAATGAAGACCCTGAAAAGCTACGCAATGAGTTATACAGTAATGGTTGGATGATTGAAGCTGATGCACGAGCAAAAAGCCCCTATCATCAATCATTATATAAAGATGCAGGAGCAAGAAACTCATTATATTCGGTGCAAGAAAGGCAAAAAAAGCACCCAAAGCTTAAAGAAGTTTTTTCTACGTTAAGCTATGTTCCCGAAGTAGTGGGAACATACCTGACAGAAACAATGGATGGATTTGATTATCACTTCACTGTGGTTGATGAAGCGCAAAAGGCTCCTTTACAGTATTTATTGGGAATAACTCGCTTTACGCGCAACAATCAAGTTCTGTTTATTGGCGATCCAATTCAAAAAACATCTCAATATTCTTCATTAAGTACCTTAGGAACAGCATATAAACTTCTTTTTAACAACCAATCGTTGATGATTTCTCATCTGGTCAATACATTACGGCTACCTTATGATGTGGCTCGTTTGGCCAATAGCATATATTGGCTTCGGAATAATTTAAATAGTGGATTAATTGAAAGTCTCTCTTATTCTAAAATTGCTAATGGATTTGAGTTAACTGGCGAAGCAACAAAAAATATCTGCTATTTTGCCACATTACAAGAAGAGCAATTTGCCAAAGTAGGGTTAGATGCCAATGCTGCAGCAATCGTGTTGCGATCTGAAGATAAAGCCAGAGTTAAAGACTTGATTCAGGGGAAGAATGCTTTTACTTCCGAAGAAGCTCAAGGATTAGAGTTTTCACAGGTCTTTTTATACTTATCAAAACAAGCACTTACAGAAGCAAAGCAGATTGCAGATTTGATGGAAGAAAAAGGAATTACTCCCAAATATCCATTAAAAGAGCATGCTCATCTTTCTGCAGATAAAACTGCAAATAATGAACTCTCTTTAGAATGGTTGTCCCGTCTTTTCATCGCCATTTCGCGCACGCAAGGCAAGCTTTATGTTTATTGGGAGTCGGAAGCAAATCATAAATCGGCCTCATTTCAGCAGTGGTTTCTCGAAAAGTTAGGCAACGATTCTTCTGAGAGATTAATAGAAGCCATTTCCAGCTCCAAAGAGGAGTGGTTAGGAGTCATCCATCGCTTTATTGCTGAAAATGCTGTAGAGCCTGCCCAAGAAAACTTGCAAAAAATCTTTCATCTCAATGAGGTGGAAGCAATTCGTTACATTGAGCTATGCAAAAAAACACCTCAAGAGCCTACTATGGATGCATTTAATTCATGGCGTGCGACGTTAAGAGCCGAGCTTCCGCTACAAAACACATCTGACAATAATCCTGTGAAATCAAGTGCGAAAACATTATCAGAAACCGTAAAAGTTATTTCTACCAAACCTAAACACAATCAAGAATCTCAGGTAACAATACCTTCAACACCAAGTGAGAATAAACCCACTTCTCTTGAAAAAAAACAAAACTATATATGCCAATTCTTAAAAAAAATTACTATAGGCAATATTAAGACTCTTTTAGCGTATAAAAATGTGGAGCATTACCTTTTCGATGATATTTTGAATGATAACTCATGTCTTTTTATTAAGATCTACGAAAAAGCCCCAACGACATTAATCCAGGCCTTGCAACAAGAACCTCAATATATAAATACTCTTAAAGCACATCTTCACAAAGTGTATCAAGGCCGTTCTATATTTGCTATTTTAACTACTGCAGTGGAACAATTAATTTTAGCCAAGCTACTACTTGATGATTCCGAATTATGTAAAACAATCACTGGTGTTCACTTAACGCAGGTGATCTGCGCAAGTGAGGGTATATTTGAGACTACAGCCTCTCCACTTTTATTTTTAGCACGTACTCGAACTGGACAAACAATTTTAAAGCGACTATTCGAACAGAACCCTGAATTAGCTAACATAATAACAAACACTGATTTAGAATTAGAAGCAAAGTCAATCCAAAATGATTTTCCTCTTGCAATTTGGCACTCACAGAATAATGAGCTAAAGGTAAGCCAGTTATTTATAGGAGCTCAAACAAACGCATCCGCATTCTATTGGTTATCAACTAGCAATGCTGGACAAGAAATTTTAAAACTGTTATTAGATCAAAATGTAGAACTGGCTAAAACCATTACCGCTATCCACCTCCAGCGAATTCTAATAAATGAACAAAAAGGACATGATTCTGCTTTTTATTATTTATCATTAGGCAGTACCGGGAAAACAATTTTAAAACGGTTATTAGACCAGAATGCAGAACTAGCTACAACAATTACTGCTGTTCATTTATGTCCAATGATTCCTCAGCTAGAGAATAAGAATCCATCTCCACTGAATTATTTAACAAGAGACTTAAGTGGCCGAATAATTTTAAAACAAATATTCGAGCAAAATCCAAAGTTAGCTAAAATAATTACTGCCGTAGATTTATGTAGAATAGTTATTGAAGAGGAAACCAAGAATTTTTCTGCTTTATACGGTTTATCTCTTTCTTTGGAAGGATTAGCAGTTTTAGAGCAGCTATTTGACCAAAATGAGGAACTGGTTAAAGCAATTAATGCCGCTGATTTATGTCAAATAGTTACTGAAAGAAAGGATACGAGTTCTTCTGTATTTGATACCTTATCCTCCACTCCATCTGGATTGTCCATTTTAATGCAATTATTCAAGCAGAATGAGAAACTAACTAAAACAATTACTGCTGCTGATTTAACTCAGGTAATTAATCTGAATCCTTCCGTACTTTGTAAGTTATCATTGAGCCTGCAAGGAAAATTCATTTTAAAACATCTACTGGATAAAAACCCCATGTTAGCTAAAAATCTGACCATCACTGATTTTTTTAGAAAACCTGAAAGAACAATAGAAAAAGATTGCTTTTTCTCTAATTTAACCCCGTGTTCGATTGGTCAATTAATTTTAGCGGATTTATTAGCAAAGCAAAAGATGGAACCAGAATTGTCTAATGTAAAACAGATTGCTTCTGAACAAGAACTTACTTCAGTGCGACAGGATAAAGAAAAAGAAGAATCATTTTCTGACCCGAAAAAAAATTACGATTTAACGTTTTTTGACCAGAAACCAGTAAATAAAGAAGATAAATTAAATTTAGTGGTAGCCAATCGAATGTAGCACCTAACAAGTATGATATTATTTGTGAGAAGTGATATATGAAATAAATTTAGGAGATATTGTGACTGTTTATTTTCATTATACCGTACAAGAAAAAGAATCAGGCTCTAACATTATCTTGAATAAGCCTATTCTTGAGAATACTGAGACCGTTATGATTAATGCAACTATTGAACGACTTAAAAAATTAAAACATCCTTCAATTCTAATTTTTAACAAATTCACTCAGCGTAAAGAAAAACATCAATATGATGTTGGTGTTGTTAAAGTAGATTTCGATATGGAATTTTGCAAAAATCAAACTCTAGTAGATATCTTGGATAATCTCACCGAGAAAAAAATTTTAGAAATTTCCTTAACACTCATTTCCGGCCTTATTTATTATGAGAGCCAAAATCTATTCCCTCAATTACGTCTTGATAGCATTATGGTTTGCGAAAATGATAAAGTAAAAATATTGGACGAATCAATAATCCACTTGGGCCAATATCTCACCCCTGAAAAACCACCATATGTAGAAGCAACTCTATCGGAAAATAAAAGTAAACTTATTAATTGGCTGGGATTAGCACCTGAACTGGTAGCTGTAAAACCTAAATATACTTCTCATTCAGCTCTTTTTTCATTTGGTACCATATTATTACAAATGTTTAAAGGAGCACAGGAATTTAATATGGTCAGTAACGAGCAAATAAAAGAAGCAATAGATAACACCATTGAAAACAATCGTCCTATTCCGAAGAATTGCCCGGATCATTGGAAGAATATTATTAAATGCTGCTTGCAAACCAAACCAGAAGCTCGCCCAACATTAACAGAAGTATGGAACATGTTAATTGCACTCAAACCAGATGTTCCGAAATCCCTAAAAGCATATAAAGCTGAGCGGACACAAAAAGCAGAAGCTCGAAACTCCTCAAACCCATATGGTGCATTTGCTGTTAATAAAAAGCAAAATGAACCTGCTGATAATTATAAGAATGAGAGGAGTTGGTGCTTATTATCTTGATATTTTCAAAGGCATGGTGATGTCACCGATAAAATAATTTGTAGGTTGGGCCTTGGCCCAACCTGCTTCTTTATTATTTGATTTATTTGTTTCAAGGGATACCTTATCTAAAGCATAAGCTTTACAGCACAAAAAAATTCCCATACTATGGTCACCTTAACGGATGATCCAACTTCATAAATGCAATGGAAATTTTTTGCTTTTTATTCGGCATACTTTATTTTTATACTCATTCCCTATATCTGCCAGCTCTTACCTTATTGCTTGGTTATCTAAATGCAAAATACCTTTCTGTTTTATTTTTCTTGTCAGGAATAGCTCTGGCAGGAATTCATCAATGGTTGATTCTGCCCCAAGGCCTTCCTGAGTTTGCCGTCATACCGAAAGCAAAAATCGAAGGAAAAATTGTCTCAATTCCAATACAATCACCAGCAAAAACGCAATTTTTATTTTCACTTGAACGTTATAATAATCAACCGGCACAAGGGTTGGTACAATTAACCTGGTACAGGCATGCATTACCTCTAAAACAAGGGCAATATTGGCAATTTACTGTAAAGCTGAAAAAACCACGTAATTTTCTTAATCCTGGAGGTTTTGATTACGTCATTTCACTAAGTAAACGCCACATATTTTGGACTGGCTATATTCTGGCAACCGAAAACAAATTACACTCGCAAATCCATGAGTCATTTAATTGGCTCATCTTGCGTGAACATCTCGCCAATCAATTAAGCGCCTTAGCACCTAACCAAGCGACTGCGGGTATTGTAGAAGCACTGACTTTAAATATCACCCGCCACATTAGCCAAAAAGACTGGGAATTATTTCGTCGCACTGGCACTATCCATCTTTTTGGTATTTCAGGTGAACACATTGCCTTGATCTCTGGCTTAATTTATTGGTTAAGCCGTTGGTTATGGACACGTAGCACACGCTGTTGTCTCGCTATTCCCACACCTTATATTGCTTGTATTTGCGGTTTATTAGCCGCTTTTTTCTATGCTCTTTTAGCTGGCTTTGAGCCCCCAGTACAACGTGCTTTAATTGGTTGTTTCTTTTATACCTTAGGTATTTTGGGCAGCCAACGTTTCACTCTTTGGCAAATCTGGCGTTATGCATTATTCGGTGTATTATGCCTGGAACCTCATGCCGTCTTTATGCAAGGATTTTATTTTTCATTCCTTGCTGTAGTATGCCTTATGTTGGCGCAACAACGTTGGTGTCTGCAAGGTTATAAAAAAAACCTTATTTTACAATTAAGTTGCCTGATTGGACTAATGCCTTTAACTCTATTTTGGTACTCTTATGGTTCGCTTAATGGTTTTTTTGCCAACTTATTTGCTATTCCTTTAGTAGGTTTTCTTATCGTGCCTCTATCTTTAATCACCATGCTGGTCAGTTCTTATCCCTGGGCCTGGTTATTGATGAAGCCACTGTCATGGCTTATTGTTTTATTATTTCAAGGATTGCAGTGGACTGAGCATTTAGCAGTGATTAATCTTGAATGGTCAATTAGTACGATTGAAATGACTTTGGCTTTGATGGGGGCTTTATTGCTCTGGGTATTATTACCTATAAAGCCATTTCGCTATTTGTCTTTATTATGGTTCTTTCTCCCCTACTTTCCACCACGGCCATTGATTCACTCTGGAGAGGCGTTAATCCACGTTCTTGATGTAGGACAAGGATTAGCTGTCGTTATTCGCACGAAACAGCATACATTGCTTTACGATACCGGAGATCAGTTTTTCCAAGGCAGTGATTTGGGAAAAATGGTCATTTTACCTTATTTTAAACATACTGGAGTGCACCAAGTAGATACTCTTGTGATTAGCCATCCGGATAAAGATCATCGTGGAGGCCTTAAATCTATTGAAGCGGTACTCCCAGTACAGCAGCTTCTGGTTAATGACCCACATTATTACACTCATGGCTTAAAATGTCATGATTACCCTAGTTGGAACTGGGATGGTGTACATTTTCGTTTTTTACCCATCATTGCAGAGTTTAAGGGCAAAAATAATAATTCATGCATCCTACAAATTAGTACCAGTGGAGGGCGGATGCTACTTACTGGAGATATTGAAAAGAAAGCGGAAAATTACTTGCTGAAAACGTACGTTACGCAATTAAAATCTGACTTATTGATTGTACCCCATCACGGCAGTAAAACTTCATCCTCCTACCGTTTCTTAAAAGAAATCGCGCCTCGCTATGCAATTGCCTCCTTAGGGTTTGATAATCGTTTTCACTTCCCTCACGCCAAAACAGTAGCTAATTTACACTCCTTAAAAATTGCTTTCTATCGCACGGATAACTGCGGTATGGTGCAAGTGCGCTTACCAAACAAGGGAGAGTTATCGCCACCATCATGCTTTACTAAAAGTAAAATTAACCCAATTTTTAAGAGCATAAATCAAATAATTAGAGGAGAATAAAAATACCGTTGTTAAAAATAAAACTGCAAGCATAAGCTTGCAGTTTTATCCTATTTTCAATGGACTAATAACAAGACTGTTGTAACCAGCAATGGCCGTAATTGTTACACACGCGCACTGTTTGGCAAGCAGGAGGATAAGCGGGAGCATAATAATAATCATCATAAAGAGGGGCACCAATAATAATACCTGGTCCCCATACTCCCCAGCCACCACCATGCAAACCACCATGGTAGTATCCACCGCCATGCCAACCGCCCCCACCGCCGTGCCAGCCACCACCACCGCCGTGCCAACCGCCACCACCATGCGCACAGCTTGCTGCACTAGCAAATAGGCTTAGAGCAAAAACTGCTGTACGCATGACGTTACTCATCGTATTTCCACTCATGATACATCCCCATTTTTTTATTTGTTGGTTATTTTTAGTATAGCTCAAGTAAGGTTTAAATAGGCACGGTTATATTCTCAAGTAAGTTGTTATCGTTCTTTTTCTCTATTGCGGCTTTGTCTGTGGGTTTCTTATAAAACATTGATAGAAAAGAAAGAGACGATTTTTGCTCTTGCTTTTCTTCCACCAAAGTTTTGCCATCATCAGAGAATTGATGCATTTTTTCTGAAAGCTGATTTTTCTTAAAAGTAAAGAAATAATTTTCCGCTTTATTAACTGCTATTTTTAGTGATTCCTCTAGGGCAGTAATAAGACCAAAAAAGATAGTGGATTCTGATCCTATTAGACCACCCAATAACAATACATCAATTGAAAAATAAAGACCCAACGAGAAGGACAATACACTCAATCCTAAAAATACTATGACACCTAGAAATGCGTTTTTCATGTACGAAAAAGACTCTTTAATACGTTGCTCATTTGCTTCGAGATACAATTTAAGTTTAGCAATATGTAGAAATATTTCTGCAGGTGTATTAGAGGTATTCGGTAAAGATTTAAGATCTTCAATTGTAATGGAGCCAAATAAACCAGACTCAATCATTATCTTCACTAAATTAAAGTGTCCTGCGCCTACTGCCCATTTAAAATTATCCTTATAATCTGACGGTCGTATCTTTATTTCTTTTGATATGAGCAAATTAATAAAATATTCATTGTTCCTCAGCATAGCCCAATGTAAAACGGGCTTCATCTGACTATTTTCCTGTGCACTATTCCAATCAATCAAATTACAAAAATATTCTACATAATCTTGTCGATTACAATAAATTGCCTTAATTAATAGTTCTGAGAAACTACTAAAATTGGCATCATTTACACTCTTTTCAACCAAATATTTCACAGCTTCAAAACTTCCATACTCGACGATGAATTCTAATAATTCTGGCGGAAAGTGCGGTGGAGCAGTATCGATGAATTTAACAATTATGTCGTGTGGTTGATGACAGAAAATAGCCCACATAAAATCGCTGTAACTTGAAGGATAATGTCTAAATAGGTTGAGAATAAAAGGTTTATGAACATATTTAGTATGCAATATTATATTTCGGAGCTGTTCATTTTTATACAGAGTATTAAGAACTTCGTCATTTTTATTTCTCGCAATCCATTGTATCAGGGTAAATCCTTGAGCATCTCTAAGATCCGCTGTATGTAAAGAAAGCTTGTCGATTAGAACGTATGGGTTTTCTTTAACTTCAGAAAATAACATCCGTTCTTCTTTCTTTAATTTTTTATAATCTTTGTGATATGTTTGCCAAAATAAGGTCCATGGATCAAGAGTGGATGATGATTGCGGAAAATGCCTGTCGAGTTTTAATTGCCAAAGTGCTGGCATCTTTGTTGTTGACGTTAATTGCTCAGGAGTGAGCCAGTCTAAAACCATCAATAAAGATGCGTGATCATACACTACAGGCTGGCTATTTAAAGGCTGGCTATTATAGTCTATGCATGACCGAAGATAACACACAAGAGAATTAACAGAGAACATGATGATCCAAAGAGAGTTTAAAATTTCTTCATTTTATATTTTTTTTATCCAATTCACAATAATTATATCTAAAAATTTTGCTCCGTTTGCTTTTTCTTATTGTATGCCTCCAAAAACATGGAACATAATAACGCAGTTGCCTTACTGAAAATTCTTAATTCATAAGTTGCATTAAAAAGCACACTTGATTATCATAAAGACACTCACTCTTCAAACTCATCCAACGCGATTAGAGGAGTACATATACATGCGAAAACCTTTGACCCGTGATATCTTACTGACGCTGCTTATTAAATTAGTTCTGTTATTCGTATTATGGTCTATCTGCTTCAAAAATGTAGCAAAGCCAAAGCAAAATACGCAACAGTGGTTATTTGGTACAATACAACAAAAACAATAAACAAAAACGCTACATTCACTATTACTTAATGAGGTGAGCCATGATTCCTGGTAGTGACCTAGTTGATCTCTCCCGCCTGCAATTTGCATTAACTGCGCTTTATCATTTCCTATTCGTTCCATTAACGTTGGGCCTGTCGTTGATTTTAGCAATTATGGAAACCATTTATGTCATGACAGGACGCGATATTTGGCGGCAAATGGTTAAATATTGGGGAATGTTATTTGGCATTAATTTTGCCTTGGGTGTTGCAACCGGTTTAACTATGGAATTTCAGTTCGGAACGAACTGGGCCTATTATTCGCACTATGTAGGCGATGTTTTTGGGGCACCTCTGGCACTGGAAGGAATTATGGCTTTCTTCTTGGAAGCAACCTTTGTGGGTCTGTTTTTCTTTGGCTGGGATAGATTAAGCCGTATTCAACATATGTGTTGTACCTGGTTACTGGCCTTAGGAACAAATCTTTCTGCCTTATGGATTCTGATCGCCAATGGCTGGATGCAAAACCCCGTAGGTGCCGAATTTAATTTTCAAACCATGCGCATGGAAGTCACCGACTTTGCCGCGGTAATTTTTAATCCCGTGGCTCAAGCTAAATTTGTACATACAATTAGTGCAGGTTATGTAACAGGTTCCATATTTGTCTTGGCCATTAGCGCTTATTTCTTATTGCGTCGTCGTAACATTCCTTTTGCTATACGTTCCATGACTGTTGCAGTAAGCTTTGGTCTGGCGTCTGCTTTAGCTGTGGTGGTTTTAGGAGATGAAAGCGGACATTTGGATTACAACAATCAAAAAATGAAATTCGCAGCCATTGAAGCATTATGGCATAGCGAAAAAGCACCTGCAGGACTTACCGTCATTGGTATACCTAATGAAAAAACAATGACGACAGACTATGCAATTAATATTCCTTACGCTCTTGGTTTAATCGCAACGCGTAGCTTTACTCAACCTCTAGAGGGCATCGCAGAATTGATTGAACAAGGCAAAGGTCGTATCAAAGAAGGGATGCTTGCTTATGATGCATTGACGCGGCTGCAGAAAAATCCTAATGACGAGCAAGCAAAAACCGATTTTAATGCCCATAGTGACTTTTTAGGTTACAGCTTACTGCTAAAAAAATATACCGAAAATGTGGTGGATGCGAATGAAGATCAAATCGATAAAGCAGCTCATGACCTAAAACCCAAAGTAGCTCCTTTATTCTTTGCTTTTCGTATTATGGTGGGGTGTGGGTTCTTTTTTATTTTCTTGTTTGCTGTGGGCTTTTACCTGTCTGCCAAGCATAAACTGCATAGCACACGCTGGTATTTGCATCTCGCCTTTTGGTCCTTACCTTTACCTTGGGTTGCGGTTGAATTAGGTTGGATTGTTGCCGAATATGGTCGCCAACCTTGGGTAGTTCAAGGAATATTACCTACTATGATGGGTACATCCTCTCTAAACACAGGACAAGTGATGACCTCTTTAATTGGATTTGTTCTTTTTTACAGCACACTTGCCGTCATTGAACTATATCTGATGTTTAAATATATTCGTCTTGGCCCAGATGATCGAGCACATTAGGAGAATTACAATGCCATTAGACTATGAAACTTTACGTGTTGTATGGTGGGTGTTGCTTGGTGTTTTACTCATTGGTTTTGCCATATTTGATGGTTTCGATCTAGGAGTAGCCATGCTACTGCCTTGGGTAGCCAAAACCGATATGCAACGCCGTGTACTCCTAAATAGTATTGCGGCAACCTGGGAAGGAAGCCAGGTTTGGTTTATTCTTGGTGGTGGTGCTATTTTTGCTGCCTGGCCTGCTTTATATGCCTTATCGTTCTCTGGTTTTTATTTTGCGATGCTCTTAGTCTTGCTTGCTCTCATTCTACGGCCTGTAGGCTTTAAATATCGCTCTAAACTGAGTAATTCGCATTGGCGTCAATCTTGGGATTACGCATTGTTTATAGGCGGCTTTGTGCCTACCTTAATTTTCGGTGTAGCTATAGGTAACGTGCTACAAGGTGTGCCCTTCTACTTTGATGAGCATCTGCGTCCATTTTATACTGGCAGTTTCATCAGTTTATTAAATCCTTTTGCCTTATTATGCGGAGTTTTATCTGTAGTCATGCTCGCCATGCATGGTGCTTTTTTTCTAAACGTCAAAACTGATGGTGAATTACAAAAAAGAGCATTAAAAGTGGCAAGAACTGCTGCAGTGCTTACCCCTTTATTATTTATCACTGCAGGATTTTGGTTGCATTATAGAGTTAACGGTTATAGCTTAACCAATATTATGCCTCATGATGGCCCATCTAACCCCTTATATAAAGCCGCAGTTCAACAGGCAAATGCCTGGTTTGCTAATTACCATAATTACCCCATAACCATGCTAGTACCCTTACTTGGCATTATTGCTGCATTACTCGCTCTTTTTTTCTCACGTTTTGCAAAACTGGCTTTTGTATGCAGTGCTTTATCCTTAATTGGCGTCATTGCGACAGTAGGGGTAAGCATGTTCCCATTCATACTCCCTTCATCCAGTAATCCAGGACAAAGTTTAACAGTATGGGATGCTTCTTCAAGCCAATTAACCTTATTTATTATGCTTATCGCGGTAGTGTTTTTGTTACCAGTCGTTTTAGCCTATACTGCCTGGGTTTATCGAGTATTACGCGGTAAAGTTACAGAAGAAACGATTACCAAAAATAAAAAAGTTGCTTATTAGGAGAGATTATTATGTGGTATTTTTCCTGGATTTTAGGCACTGGCTTAGCCTGTGCTTTTGCTGTACTCAATGCAATGTGGCTTGAGCTCAGAGACGATAATCACAAACAAAATCAAGAATAATCATCATTGTATGTGGGTCATTCACCCACATAACTACTCACCAAAAATAGGTAATTTGGGCTTATAACCCTACCCAACGAATGAATTCGTTTGAAGCATCTAAGCTCACCGCTGGTTTTCCATCAAAATAAATGGTGAAATTATTTGCCTTGGTGTTTTCTGGAGAATTATTTGTTTTTATCTCTTTAATCTTGCCTAAATCAACTACTTGCATCTGAGTCTCATAATACCCACTACGGACCTCTTTAATTACAGGAATTACAAAATAAATATCACTTAAGTTGGCGTTATTTACCACATAACTCAGTTCTGAGATGCTCAGCGCAATATATTCTTCATCATTAATTTGCCGTCTAAGCATCCGTGTTAACGGTGCAGTTATATGAAATACTTGTTGATATTTATCCGCTGAAATCACTGCCACAGGATTACTTTCAGAACGTTTATTACCTTTATACCCATTCCCCACAAATAAAATGGCCTCACGTTGATCATCTGGTGCAATTGCAGGTATTTCAATGATGTTTTTATTTGTCATATGAGGCATATTTTTATCGCAATTTAAGAATTTTGATTTTGCAAACCAAGCATCACTGGGGTAATAAATCACTAATAATGATTTATCCTTAATCGTATTGATAATTTCTTTAGAATTAGACAATGGCAAAGCAGGACAACCCCAACTACGGCCTGGTCTTCCGTATTTTTTGATAAACCGCTCTTCGACATACCAACCAGAATGCATTACCACTGAACGATTAGACGCATTATCATTAAAACTAACATCCAAACCATCTAAACGTAATGACAAACCATCGCGTCCATAATAAGCTTGTTCGGTTTGATATACCCCAATACTGCTCGCTTTACTATTGTATTTATTAGAAAAATAATTAGAGATTAAAGCACCAGATTTAATTCCATGAGAAACATAGGTATGAAACAATAATTTTTTCTGCTGTAAATCAATAACCCACAAACGCTTTTCATTAGAAGGCAATGAATAATCAATAATGGTCAACATGTTATTATGTTCTACATTGTATTCATGCGCACATTTTAAGGCCATCAATACTTTGTTAATAACGAGTTGATTTAAACCAGGAGCACTATTATGGAGCATCGTGTTAATGTCATTAATGTATTGTGCACTATTTTGTCCTGCACTAAAAACCGGTCCTAATCCACTCAAAAGTTGCATGTTTTTATTAATAATTTTTTTCTGCTCAGGAAAATCAACCGGAAGCGGAGGTAAGTATGTTGATGTTATTGCCAAAAGGAGCAGCAGAATCGAGCTCATGACACGTCCTTGAATTAGTTTGTCATCTCTTGTACTGTTTACTATAGCTCAAAATTGTAAAGGTAATTATTACTTATTTATGAAAAAATCATGTAATTAATGACCACTATAAACTGGAAAACCAGTTTATGGTGTAGCAGTGAGAACTTCTGGCTCTTCTGGATTAGCAGAGTTATCTGGATTCGGAGCAACTTCTCTTCTCAATGAAAACATTTGCTCCAATTCTTTGATTACAAGAAGTACTTCTTTTTTACCCCAAACCAAAGAGGAGCGTTGTCCAGTTATGACATTCACTTCCTGATGAAAATGCTCTTGTAACTGCGTTTTGATAGTTTCATCAACTGCAAGATCACTATTAATTCTGTGCAATTGTTCCTTAATAGTATCTTGGTATTCCTTGCTAAACTGCATAGCTCTTTCTTGACTTTTTTTAGCTTCATCAATCATTTTTGCTGCTTCACTTTTAAAAATAGAACAAATTTGAGCAAAAAAATTAGAAAGACGCACCCAAAAATCATCATGAATGCGAATGAAATCAGCTAAATTGGCGGTATAATCCTCAAATTTAGCTACAAAACCCATATTTTCTTTAACTAAAACCAAAAGATTTTTATAGCTAGTTATCGATTCTTTCGCTGTATTGATATTACGTTGCAAAGTAATTAAAGTTTGTTCATCCTCTTGTGCTGCAAGTTGGCACATCTTATCTCTTGTATTAAAAAGACGATTATTTATTTCCGCAAACTCTTGTTCCTCTTTAGCTTGAGTTGCTAGCAACTGTTGTAAATGCCTCTCAGTTAATATTTTGAGCGTTCGCTTACACTCACTGTCCTTGGTATCGGGCATAAATTCTCTAATATCATCCTGGATAGTTTGTGAGGCTGTTGCGCGAATAACTACTGTCATTGGTGCCGTAATCCAGCTCATTGCATTGGTAAAGCGCTGGCTATAATCTTTATTACTAACCGCATCTGATAATTCGTTAACTGCAAACATGAATCTTTTTCCCTGCTGGTCATTCAGTTGTTTTTTAAGTATTTCGTAATCATCCGAATTCCTTGTTATAAACTCTAGAAAACTCTGGCGGCCATAAATATAAGAGTCATTAGCTGTAGCATTTTCAAGCAATCGCATTAAAGCATTAATTTTTCCTTGGCGTTCGCTAATAGTTTGTTTCAAAGTAAGATAACGACCTAAATCAGTTGCATCCTTCTCCATTTGTTCTTCAAGCACGGTGAGTTTTTTTATACTTTTTAAACCACCATATACTTCGAGCAACTCATCATTTACCTCAGCAAAAATAGCTAAATGGCGTTTATTAAAATACGCTTGCAAGGAGTCTAAAGGAGCAAGCTGCTCTTCCATTTCTAAATAAACCTGTACTTCTTCTACGGGTAGTTCCACAGAAATAGGCTCTGCTATAGCCAGTCTTTCCATTTTTTCTTCAATTTTTTTCAACATGTTAGCAGTTTCTCCACTAAGCTTTTGTGAGGAAACAAGCGCAAATACTGCAATACGCTCCCAATAATACAAAGAATTAAGTGTTGGCTTTATCAACTGCAATAAGTAAGACACGCTAAAAAAAAGTGTTTTGGCGTCATTATTCTTAAAAAATTTATCGTCTAAATCAAATAACTTATTCAGTTTTTCAATTAAAGCATTTACATCAGTGGAGGGAGGGGCTTTGTATGCTTGGTTAAGAAGCTCACTTATATCTTGTAATAGGATTATAATAGAAGCATTGTTTTCTGAGGATGTTCTTACTAAATCACAAAACTCATCAATGACGAGTTTTACATAAGCCACTGAACCCAATAAGCGACCATCGAAGTTATCCAACTTTGTAAAAAAAGAAGAGTCGCTCAAATCACGTTCTATCTGCTCCAAAGTGTTTGCTGAATTAATATAATTACTAATTAGTTCAACAGTTCGCAGGTACTTTTCTTCTACCCCTTCTTCGCGCAATCGTTTGAAGCGGTCTTCATATTTGGATATCATCTATTTGCCTATAAAACAATCTTCATGTATAAATAAGATTCATTTTACCATAAATAATAAAAATAAAAAACATCCTTACTGATTAAAAACATGAGTGGAGAATGCCAATGAAAAAGGACTTTATATTTTTACACTCCTGGGCTTAGCATTAGGCTCATTGCCATTAAAGTTAAGCCAATTTTTTACTGCCTACGTCCCGCGACTTGTTCGCGAGATCCAGCTACGGAGCCAGATTTCTGGATTGTGCGAACAAGTCGCAAAACGTAGGCAATCAGCCATATTCCTTAATGAGAGATAGCCAACAAACCATACAGTTGTTCTTGCTTGCTGATAGTTAATAAAAAAACAATTCATCATAACGAGAATACATGAACAGTTCAAATTGAAATTCATGTCCTTATTTCACAGATCTGTTCTCATCTGCCTGGTTTTGCAATACACTCGAATTTATTGAATTTAAAGGAATATGTTTATGATGTCGGATGAATCAAAGAAAAAATCGAAAAGCCATATTATCTTATCCTCTCATCCCTCTGGGCATACTGCCCCCTCGCTTAAAATAAAATGGGGAGCGCCTACCGCCAAAGAACGCGGACCAATAATTGCCTCTCTAACCAACATTCGCAATCGCAATGCAGTAGGGACTCACTCCGGCTCGTATTCTGTGTATCGAGCACTTGCTGTTGCAGCGGGAGTTTTAGATTCTGAACATGTGCCCGACTTAACAGACACCACCCCTTCAGTCACTATTGGTCCACATCCTCAATGGTCTGATCCACAAAAAATTATTTCTTTAGATCCATGGGGGCATTTAGTAGCTACAGAGTTTACTGAAGAAATTAAAGCAGGTTATGACATTAGACCGACCATTGCTGTAACCAAAGCTCATATCAATATTCCCGAACTACATACAGCAATGCAAAAAGGACGTCTCAAACCTGATGGAAAAATATTAAAAGAAACTGGTGATGTTGCAGTCACCAAAGCAGCGATTGAACCTGTATGGTATTTACCTGGAATTGCTGAGCGTTTTCAAATTTCTGAATCACACCTGCGACGTACGTTATTTGAGCAAACAGCAGGCATGTTCCCAGAGTTAGTTACTCGTCCCGATCTGGATGTATTTTTGCCTCCTATTGGCGGTTTAACCGCTTATTTCTTTGGTGATGTGACCACCATACATGATCCTCAAATTGAACTAACTTGCCGTATTCATGATGAATGCAATGGTTCCGACGTTTTTGGTTCTGACATTTGTACTTGTCGCCCTTATCTAACTCATGGAATTGAATTGTGCATTGAATCAGCACAAAAAGGGGGAGCCGGCTTAATTGTATATAACCGCAAGGAAGGCCGTGCTTTAGGTGAAGTCACCAAGTTTTTAGTTTATAACGCACGTAAACGCCAAAAAGGTGGGGACACAGCAGCTAAGTACTTTGAACGCACCGAATGTGTTGCAGGGGTACAAGACTTGCGTTTTCAAGAACTCATGTCAGATATTCTTCATTGGCTAGGCATTACTAAAATCCATCGTTTTGTCTCCATGTCCAATATGAAATATGACTCTTTATTACGCTCAGGAATTAATGTAGTTGAGCGGGTACACATCCCCGATGAATTAGTACCACCTGATGCCCAAGTAGAAATGAAAGCAAAACGTGCCGCAGGCTATTATTCTCCAGATCGCATTGTAGATATTAATGAGTTAGCACAAACCAAAGGACGTGATCTCCATGAATAAAGAAATTCTTGAAGTCTCTTCTGTTTTAGAGACTCTTCGCGATCTAAAAACCGTACGTAGTCGTGCGCATAAGATTTTAGAGCTAGGCAAAACAGATCAATTAAAGTATTTCGCCTTAGAACCCGAAAAAATGCAAGCAACTGCTTCTTTTGTTTCAGAAGTAATTCATGAGCAATACCCTAATTTAGACATTCCCTACCACAGCCGCTGGCGTCATTTTGAAGCAGGCGCTGTAGATAGAATTCAACTGATGTTGGCACAGTTAAAAAATTTATCTGCAAAAGCGCGCGGTAAAATTCTTTATGAATTAGTGATTATTAGTGTTTTTTTAGATGCTGGAGCCGGGCCTCTTTGGCATTATAAGGAACCAAGCACTGGAACAAAATATTCTCGCTCAGAAGGACTGGCCTTAGCCAGTTTATTTATCTATCAACATGGAGGCTTTAGCGTAGAGCCTACAGAGCCTTTCCGAGTGGATGCACAACGTTTGCTTCAATTTACCAAGCAAGATTTACAACAAGGTTTTCAAATAAATGCTACCAATCCACTAGAAGGGGCAACAGGACGAGTTACCTTGTTAAATCAATTAGGTGAGGTAATTAAAAACAATAGCACTTTTTTTGGTCAGGAAGGGCGGCTCGGCAATTTTTATACTTATGTTAGTTCATTAGCTACAAATAAGCGTTTACAAGCCGCACAAATTTTTCACGCAGTACTTGCAGCATTTAATAGCATTTGGCCAACGCGACTGACCTTCCACGGCGAACCGTTAGGTGATGTCTGGCAGCATCAAGCTTTAAAAACAGAAGAGCCTGGCTCTGAATATGTGCCTTTTCATAAATTATCACAATGGCTGACCTATTCTCTAATTGAGCCCTTAGAACATGCAGGAATTGCTGTGACTAATCTGGAGGCCCTTACTGGTTTACCCGAATACCGCAATGGTGGTTTACTGATTGATATGGGATTAATCCGCCTAAAAAATAAAGAATTGCTACATCAAGTTCATGATCCCAGTTCTGAAATTATTGTAGAATGGCGTGCATTAACTGTTGCTTTATTAGATGAATTAGCTGATTTAATTAGAACTAATCTGAAAAAAAATTCTGAAGAATTGCCACTTGCGAAAATCTTGCAAGGAGGAACCTGGGAAGCGGGTCGTCGTATTGCACGACAAAAACGTAGTCAAGGAACACCACCGCTACAAATTATTAGTGACGGTACTGTATTTTAAAGTTAAAAACATGGAGTAAACATGCAAAAGGCATCCGTAGTTATTATCACCCATCCTTTAGTGCAGCATAAACTTACTATTATGCGCCGCAAAGACACCAGTACTGTAAAATTTCGTACGCTAATGCATGAAATTAGCATGCTCTTAGCTTATGAGATTACTCGTGATTTAGAGATTGAATACGAAGAAATTGATACTCCACTAACAACAATGAACTCTCCCGTATTAAAAGGGAAAAAAATGGTTTTTGTTTCTATACTTCGTGCCGGAAATGGTTTAGTTGATGGGATGTTACAATTAGTACCTACCGCACGAATCGGTCATATTGGTTTATACCGAGATCCCAAAACTCTAGAGCCGGTTGAATATTATTTTAAACTGCCAGAACATACTCACGACCGTGATGTAATTGTGGTTGATCCTATGTTAGCTACAGGAAATTCAGCCATTGCCGCTGTACAGGAAATTAAAGCCATGTTACCTAAAAGCATCAAATTTCTTTGTTTACTTGCCGCTCCAGAAGGAGTCAACGCGTTCCAGGAAGAACACCCCGATGTACCTATCTATACAGCTGCGATTGATGAAAAAATTAATGAAAAAGGCTATATCATTCCTGGTCTAGGAGATGCAGGAGATAGGCTTTATGGCACTAAATTAGATTATTAACATCAATCTTTACAAAACACAGCAATCTGTAGTATTAAATGCTTCTAAGTACAAAAAATGGATCGCGTTGAAACATTGACGATTAAGTGTTAATATTGATCAATTTTAGATCGATATGTTGCTCATTAGAGCTGAGTGATCGTAATTTAAGGTAATTGGAATGGCATTTAATCAATCAACAGGAACTCTGTCGCCCACAGCTGAGCAAAGTAAACCGATTTGGAAAAAACAGGATACGGTATGGATGCTCAGTCTTTATGGCACTGCTGTAGGAGCAGGTACACTGTTTCTACCTATTGATGCTGGCTTAAGTGGTATTTGGCCATTAATCATTATGGCGATTTTAGCCTTTCCAATGACCTACTACTCTCATCGAGCATTATGTCGATTTGTTTTATCTGGCTCTTCGGTACATAATAACATCACTGAAGTAGTGGAAGAGCATTTTGGACTTTTTGCTGGCCGCATCTTGACTGCTCTCTACTTCTTTGCCATTTATCCTATTTTACTAATGTATAGTGTGGCACTTACGAATACGGTCGAAAGTTTCTTAAAATATCAAGTAGGAATTCCTACTCCTCCCAGGGCACTTTTAGCCATTATATTAATTTTTGCGCTGATGGCAATCATCCGCCTGGGTCAAGAAATTATTGTTAAATCCATGTCATTAATGGTATACCCTTTTGCCATTACCCTATTATTTTTATCTTTATACCTCATTCCTAGTTGGAATGATGCCATTTTTCAGCAAAGTAATTCCATGTCGGCAAATGATGGGCACGGATTTTTAATGACACTGTGGTTAGTCATCCCAGTTATGGTGTTTTCATTTAATCATTCACCAATGATTTCTTCCTTTGCGGTAAATCAAAAGAAACATTATGGTTTGGATGCTGATGAGCACAGTACAACTATTTTGAAATACAGTCATTTAATGATGGTATTTTCAGTAATGTTCTTCGTTTTTAGCTGTGTTTTAAGCCTCTCACCACAAGATTTATTAGAAGCAAAACAACAAAATATTTCTATTTTGTCATACCTTGCCAATCATTTTAAAACCCCGTTGATTGCATACCTTGCACCAATCATTGCCTTTATTGCTATTACTAAATCTTTTCTAGGGCATTATTTAGGAGCGATGGAAGGATTAAGCAGTATTATGATGAATTCATTCAAAGCCCAAGGGAAGAACATAAGTAAAGACAAACTGCAAAGGTTCATTGAGCTATTTATGGTTTTAACCTGCTGGATTGCCGCTACGGTAAATCCCAATATTTTAAAAATCATTGAAACGTTAGGTGGACCAGTCATCGCTACTCTTTTATTCATCATGCCTATGTATGCCATCGCCAAGGTACCAGCAATGAAGAAATATAATAATCAGACGATGAGTACTCTCTTTACTACCACCATAGGCCTTATAGCCATTTCAGCGATCATTTACGGATTGATTTAAATTAGATAAAGTTGGGTATACCTGCCCAACTTTGAATTAAAAAAATATTTTCATCCGTGCCAATATGTGAAACAATTAACTTATTTATTGATACACCATTTTTTCTATGCATACAGAACTTCAACAGCTACCCATAGAAAACATTCAGGCAGGTCAATATCAACCGCGGCAAGATTTTAATCTCACAGCCCTGGAAGAACTGGCACACTCAATTTCCTCTCAAGGCTTAATTGAACCTTTAATCGTGCGCCCCATCACTGCTAGCCGTTACGAACTAATTGCTGGTGAGCGTCGCTGGCGAGCGGCTAAAATAGCAGGCCTAACTACAGTCCCCTGCTTAATTGGCAATTACTCAGACAAACAGGCCTGCGCTTTAACTGTAGTTGAAAACATCCAGCGTGAAGATTTAAATCTCATTGAAGAAGCCAACGCATACCGTCGTTTGATGGATGAGTTTAATTACCTACAAGATGAAATTGCTACCTTAGTAGGAAAATCACGCAGTCACGTAGCAAACATTTTACGCTTACTTAGCTTAAGCGCTTATATCAAAGATCTGCTACGTACCAGAAGCCTATCTTTTGGCCATGCCCGAGTGCTGGTAGGACTAAGCCTTGCGCAACAAGAGCATTTAGCACAACAAACCATAGAAGAACAATGGTCTGTCCGCCAATTAGAACAAGCGGTTCAAGAGCAAAAAAAGCAAAGCATCTTGCCCCCAAAAAATGCTCATCGAGACAGAGATGTTAAGCGCTTACAAACTATTTTATCTGAACAGGTAGGAGCTCCAGTTGAAATTGATAGCGAAAATAACGATGGTGGTTGGTTAAAAGTGAAATTTTTTGATAATGATACTCTTGCAGGGCTTTTGGAGCGTCTGGGCTTACGATATGATTAACTCAATGATAAAAATGACTCTAGGCAATTCCATTTGGTATGCTACATACTCACATTTAAGGAGCGCTCATTGATCAAACGGACGTTAACAGGATTATGTTTGTTCGCAATGCACTCAATGGCACAAACTGCTTCCGTGCAAAATGAAGTGGACTCGCTTATTCAACGTATTAACCCTAAAGTAAATCTCGGCATGGTGATCGTTGATTTATCTTCAGGAGAAACACTTTATAGTCGTAATTCTGATCGCTTGTTTATACCAGCAAGCAATATGAAATTGTTTTCTGAAGCCGCTGCCTTAATGGTGCTAGGTCCAGATTACCATTTTAAAAATCAATTAAGTATTAGCTCCGGAAAAGTACAACAAGGCATATTGCACGGTGATATCTATTTACAATTAAGCGGCGATCCCTCATTTTCACGTGACGATTTAAATAAATTATTGAACTCATTAAACGATTTGCATATCAATACCATTGAAGGCAATGTCTATATTGACAGTAATTTTGCGAACGTTGATCCCTACCCCCCTGGCTGGTTAAATGCTGATTTATCATACAGCTATGGTGCCCCTAATGCTCCAATAGTAATTGATGCCAATCGACTCACTGTAACTGTTAATCCTGGCGCGAAAACCAGTGATCCAGCCGTAGTTGAAATCGATGATGGCGGTGGCGGAATTACCTTGGATAATCTAACAACCACCAAGGCCAGCATTAAAGGTTGCGGGGTTGGTTTTTATTTGGATAAAAACAACCATCTTACAGCACGAGGCTGTGTTGGTGTAGGGCAAGGGGCCGTGCAGCAACGGATGGCGATTAAAAATCCGTTATTCTATGCACAAAATCTGATTAAAAATGATTTGACGAATGTAAATATCCGTTTTAATGGCCAAGTACAGTTGGGCAAAACTCCTCCGGGGGTACTATTAATTACAACTCAATATTCCAAAGCCTTATCTGAATTAATGGCAGATACTCTAAAACCTTCAGACAATTTATACGCGGATAGTATGTATTTGCACGCGGCAACAAAACTTAATGGTTCACCAGTGAATTGGAAAGAAGCTGAACCGATTATGAAAGACTTTCTGCAAGCTCAAACTGGAATTAATTTCAAAAATGCCATTTTTACTGATGGTTCTGGTTTGTCTCGTTACAGTCTAGTAACTCCAGCACAAACTATTTCCTTATTACAGTTTTTATACCAACGCTTTCCTTTATCTTATGAATATATTTCAGCTTTGCCGGTCTCTGGGCGCGATGGGACATTACAAAAAAGATTTCGCATCCCGACACAACAAGGATTTGTACGTGCAAAAACAGGGACAATGACCGGGATCAACAGCCTATCAGGCTATTTATACACAATAAATGGTCATACTTTGGCCTTTGCTATGTATATTAATAGAAAACCAGGGAGCTCTGCAGGCCCTGGCAGGCCACTATTGGATGCTTTATGCTCTTACTTCTTACAACTAAATCCAATAAGTAGTAGTGCATCTAAAGTAGTTGCGGCACATCAACGTATGACGTTCCAATTAAAACCCACTTTAGTTGAACGCCAAAAAACACATCAGGCGAAATGGCGTCGTCTCGAAGCAGCAATACGCACGGCCTTAAAAGGGCAATCCGTTAATATCATCTATCGTGGCAATGAATTAATTGTGAATGATAATCAGGCAGATGCCAACAAAGTTTGGGCTTCACTGCAAGAAATCGTCAAAAAATATCCTTTTGCAGTGATGTTGGCTTCCAAAACTTTACCAAATAATCCATCGGGAAGCCCTATTTTATTATGGGTTCAAGATACAACAAACCAAGAACAACGAACTTGGATAATTAAAGAAGCCACTTAACGCTTTGCGGCTTAAAAATTACACATCTGTAGATTTAAATCGCAGAAATTAGATTCAATTACTGCTATTATTTGCATTGGAGAACCAATTGAGCTTTGTTATTAGAATGATGTTGCTTATTTTATTGTTTTGCTCTTTCGCTCATGCAACAACTCAATTTCTTACCATCAGCGACATTCACTACGGCCTGGAAAATACAGACAAAGATGGCCAAGACACAGGTCCAGAATTTTTAAAAATTACTTGGAATAAACTAAATGAATTGAGTAAAAATGTCGATTTTCTTCTCTTTTTAGGCGATATTCCTTCACATTCATTTTTTATTGATCCTCATTTGAGGGATTATGAAAAAACTATTTTTCAAGGTTTATACCAAAATGATGCTGATGCAAAACCATTATTTTATGTTCCAGGTAATAATGATTCCTTGCAAGGTAATTACCAACCGTTTGAAACTGAAGGAATTTCTCCTTTAAATTACGCAAAGGATTGGAATGGCGCCTGCGCTCATTGTGCTGGTTTAATTATTGATGGTAGCCATATGTATCATGATGGCTATTACTCAAGTTATGTATTGCCTCAAAGTAAAGACATTATGTTAATTGCATTAAACGCAACTCAATGGACACGTATTCCTTGGCTTAAACGAACATTCTTTTCCAAATACAGAAATCAAGAGAAAGACGCACGTGCTCAATTTGAGTGGCTAGAGCAACAATTAAAAAACCATAGTGCAAAACAATTATTAATTGCTGTTCATGAACCACCAGGCTTAACCTATCTTGGTGAACCCATGTGGTACCCTCAATACACTAGACAGTTCATCGCTCTACTTTCCAAATATCATAAACTTTATGGCCAAATATCAGTACTTAGTGCCCACACACATATGGAAGAATTCCGTCGTCTTCAATTAACTGATGGCAGCTTTATTTATGTATACTCCACTCCAGGTATCAGTCGCAATCACCATAATTATCCAGGCATGAAAGTATTTCGTGTAAACGATACCCTGCAATTTAGTAATTTTACTACTTACTACACCAGTAATTTGCATACTTGGAATAATGAACACTATCAGGCCCTAGGTGTATCTAACGCCATTTTTCCTGACTGCCAACATAAAACTCTGGCCCAATGCCTTGATGGCTTAAATGTCAATCAAGTCTGCGAAGATCTCGACAGGGGCGCTTTTTATGGGGTGAAAAGTCCTAGGGTGAAAAATACTGCATGCCGTAAGACTTATCCGGTAAATTAACTTCTAAACTGGTAAAAAAAGTATAACCTGGTTGCAAGCAACCAGGATGCCATATGAATTGTCAAGTATTTAACTGTGGATCAAAATATTCTCCAGATGCAAACCAACTCATACCATCACCAGAAACACTCGTATTAATAACGTTAATCACATAAACCAGGTACTCATGATTCCCTGTATCAGTGTCTTTTACAGTAAAATGAGAACATTCATTAGGAAGATAGACCATCTGACTATCAGGTTGGAGTAAAATAGTCGTGTCTGCACCGAGCGTACCCCCAGTCTGAGTATTATGTTTCGCTATTATAAAGATCTTCAAGTAGGCGAAATAACTATCCGACGCCGTAGGTAACACTAGTGTAATCGTAGACTCCAGGCAGTAGGCACTCGTGTATTTTGAGTCGTTATGTTAAACGTTCCACCAGTATTATATCCATTTCCAACGATACTCGTAGTATAAGGTGCCGCCACAGAAATAGTACCATCTTGAGTCACATTAACATTTGCGCCAATTTTTACACCACCCAAAGTAGTAGCTGTTGCTGGTTGAAGAGAAGCCCCTGTTGCTGAAAAGATACCACTGCCATCTATGCTCAACCCACTACCTACTTTGATTCCTCCTAAAATATTTGCACTTGCCGTTGGGAGAGTATAAGGTGCAACCACAGAAATCGTCCCATCGGGTTGTACATTGATATTGTCGCCAATTTTGACCACACCCAGTGATTGCGTTGTAGCGGGTTCCACTTGAGGAAGATTTGCTATGGCATTAGCCACAAAAGCAGTTGACGCCGCTTTGGTCGAATTATCTCCCTTCGTCTGGGTAGATACAATAATCGAACCATTGTAGGTATGAGCTCCTGTCCATGTGGGACTAATAGATTGGTCTAAGGCAGGGGCTGCATCAGAACGCATATAGGTGATGGCACTACCATCTACTGCAGTTAAACCTACTTTCGCGGTTGGATTACCAGGACTGACAGAACCGCCTCCACCGACTGAAATGGTACCGTCTGCTGTAACCGTCACCCCTGAACCAATCTTTACCGCTCCTAAATTATTCGTGGTAGCGACTGGTAATAAATTAATATCTTCACTCGTTGCTTTTACGCTGCCCATGCTTTTGATAATCGTACTCGGCTCTTTAATCCTTTTCATCACCTTTCTCCGTCAAAATTTATTCTTTAGCATCGTCCGCCAATAATATAATACAGTTTAAATTAGAATCATATCTATTTTGGTCAATGAATCGATAAGCTATTGGTTAGAGGTTTAGTTCCTGTTACTATAATTTTATTTTCGAAAATCTCTATGAAAAACAATCAATTTGATCTGATCGTACTTGGTGGCGGCAGTGGTGGAATAGCTAGCGCCGTACGTGCAGCAAAATATGGTGCCAAAGTCGCAGTTGTAGAACCCAGTTATCTAGGTGGCACCTGTGTTAATTTGGGCTGTGTTCCCAAAAAAATAATGTTTAATGCCTCCATAATAGCAGAAACCTTATATCATGCAGCTGATTTTGGTTTTAATTCAGTCACCGTAACTCTTGATTGGAATTCTTTAATGAGCAAACGCAATGCTTACATTGAGCGTTTACGGGAAAATTATGTTAAACGATTTAAGCAATTTAATATTACTCTGTTAAAGGGCGCCGGTAGCTTTTATGATCAACACACAATCCAAGTCAATGATTGTATGTATGAAGCGCCCCATATCATAATTGCAACAGGCGGTGAGCCCATTATCCCCGCGGTGAGTGGCATGCAACATACTATTGATTCCGATGGCTTCTTTACACTGACCAAACAACCACAAAAAGTAGCTATTATTGGCAGTGGCTATATTGGTGTGGAACTTGCTGGCGTATTAAACAGCTTAGGTTCTGAAACACATCTCTTAATGCGGGGTGAAAAACCGCTTAGTCGTTTTGATCATATGCTTGGTGACACATTATTAGAGATCATGGAACACCAAGGAATTCATATTCATAAAAACCATAAAGCCTGTGAAATCAACCTTCACAATGATGGTAAAAAAACCATTATCTGCCAAAGTGGCTCAATGATTCATGATATTGATGTCATCATCGCTGCTGTAGGGAGAAAACCAAGAACATATACTTTAAATTTAGCACAAATAAAGGTACAAACCGATGAGCATGGCCTGGTATTAGTCGATGCATTTCAAAATACCAGCATTCAAGGAATCTACGCTATTGGGGACGTCACCAATGCCCCTGCCCTTACTCCAGTAGCAATCGCTGCAGGGCGCCGTTTAGCAGACCGTTTATTTGGTAAGCAATCCAAAACTCATCTTAATTATGAGCTCATACCTTCGGTGGTATTTAGTCATCCCCCAATCGGCACGATAGGTTTGACCGAAGAAGCAGCCATTAATCAGTATGGAAAAGAGCAAATTAAAATCTACCAAACTCGTTTTAATCCGATGTACTATGCTACTAGTGATGATAAGATCCCCACCATAATGAAACTAGTCACTTTAGGCAAAGAAGAAAAAATTATTGGACTACATGTCATTGGTTTAGGTGCTGATGAAATGTTGCAAGGCTTTGCGGTAGCGATTAAAATGGGCGCTTGCAAAAAAGATTTTGATAATACAGTTGCTATTCATCCAACCAGCGCTGAAGAATTGGTCACTATGGTGTAATTAACTAATGAATCATGCTATTCGCCCCTTTCAAGATAAACTCCCAATACTAGGAGCTCGCGTTTATATCGATCCTCAATCCACCGTTATTGGTGATGTCAGCCTGGGGGATGATTCCTCTGTTTGGCCTATGGCAGTTATTCGTGGAGATGTTAATTTTATTAAAATTGGTAAGGCATGCAGTATCCAAGACGGAGCAATATTGCATGTCACCCATGATGGTCCATATACAAATGATGGCCAACCTTTGATTTTAGGCCAAGGAATAACCATAGGGCATCAAGCAGTACTGCATGGTTGTACTATTGGCGATTATTGCCTCATTGGTATGGGAGCATTGATTTTAGATGCAGTGCAAATGCCACCTCATGTTATGGTTGGCGCTGGCAGTGTTGTTCCTCCTGGAAAAATATTAGAAAGTGGTTATTTATATCTTGGTAACCCGGCGCGTGCGATAAGAAAACTCACTGAGAAAGAATTGGAACATTTAGAATATTCCGCGCAGCATTATGTACGTTTAAAAGATAAATATCTTCAGCAACTAAACTGCCCCAAAGGGGCTGTTTAGTGTAACCGTTCATGTAATGGCGTCAACTTAATGCGTATATATTAGTATCCGATGTTATAACCGGTGCATTTGGTGCATTTGCTTCTTTTGCTTCTTCTAATCCTGCTTCTTCTAAAGCTGAAGATCGCTCCGTAGTAAAAAAGCGCTGTGTAAGTGACTTAATAGGTGACTGCGGTTTAGCAGGTGACTGCGGTTTAGCAGGTGACTGCGGTTTAGCAGGTGACTGCGATTTAGCAGGTGACTTAGTTTTCTCAACTAATAGTAAATTATTGCTTACATACTTTTCTACCGCCTTAATACCATCTTCAGGTTGTGTACATTCACTGCATAGACCAATAATGTTATCAAAATTAGCCTGTGTTAATTGGATATTCTTCCATTTGATACTGGTTTTGCATAAAATATCCTGATGTTCAACTAAAGCTTTAAAATTAGCTTGGGCTAAGTCGTTGATTAATAATCCTACTCTATGTAAAGCAAAGAGCTGATCAACAATTATACCAAGATGATATGAATTTTTGCATCTGGCAATTATTTGGCGATTCTCTTGAGCCTGCTCGCCAGTTAATAATCCTGCTTTATACAATTTCTTTAATGCAATAGCCATGTCAATTGGATATTGATGCACAACAATCGTTTGAAAATTTGCTTGAGCCTGGCCGTCTCCAGAGAAATCTTTGAATATGTCATCTAAAGCGGTATAAATACCTCCTACAGATTGATGTGTAACAAGCGCATTAAAGTTTGCTTGCGCCACCTGATCATCTACCAAAAGCTCTGCCTCATGTAATAACTTTACTACTTTAGCAACCATCCACGGATCTTGATGTTTGGCAACTGCCAGACGATTCGCTTGAGCTTGATCACCTCTTAAAAGCCCTGCTTCATGCAAGGTAATTAGTACCTTAGCAACATGCTCCGAATTCTTATTTGCAATGAGTGCCTGGCGATTCGCTTGAGCCTGATCACCTGTCAAAAGCCCTGCATCACGCAAAGCAATCAGTTGAAAAACAACCGCTCTTGGATATTGATGAGCAATGATTGCTTGAATATTTTCTTGCGCCCCATCATCTTTTAAGAGACCCGTTTTCTGCGCTTCAATCAGTGCATCAGTAACTTCTTTTGGATGTTGATGAGCAATGATTGCTTGAATATTTTCTTGCGTTACGTCATTGTCTAGGAAGCTCGCATTTTGCACTTCAATCAGTGCATCAGCAACCTCATTTGGATGTTGATGGGCAATGATTGTTTGAATATTTTCTTGCGCCCTATCATCGTTTAATAAACCCACATTTTGCGCTTTAATCAGTGCATCAACAACCTCTTTTGGTAATTGATGCGCAATTACTTTATCTAAGCAATTAATTTCTAATTGGTTAACGTCCAATAAACAAAGTCCATGAAGTATGTTTTTTTGGCGAAAAGAATCTTTTTCATTTCGACCTGCTTGAATCACAGGATTTTGTGCTAATTGCTTTAACTCTGGAAAGAGCCAATATGTAAAAAATCCCACAGTAGTGTTCAAAAAAGTAACGCAAACTTCAGCAAGAGCGCTCGATTTCTGCTCGAGAGAAAAAGCACTCTTACTTTGCACATCATGATAAGTAGCTAATGCTTTTTTGAGTTGATAAGGAAAAAACCACCTTTTCCACTTTTTATAAAAAGATAATTGCTGATATGAATGATTTAATTTATCTATTTCTTGCATTAACATAATTATAAAACTCCTTAAAGATTTTCCCTATATGAAATTAACAAGCATTCAGACATGTAGAACTAATTAATAATAGAAAATTTCTGGTTTAAAATTTGGCCATTCTAACATGCTTAAAGAAAAATACAAATAATAAATTAGCGTCGGTTTCGGGTTACCTATTTCCGTGATGCAACGGGGGTAAGAATTTTATTAAGCTCAGAGTATTGCCGACCTCGTTCAGACTGAGGAAGTATTTGTTCTTTCCAAAACTGAAGATTGCTGTACAGTAAAAAAATGATGCACAGAAGAAACTTCTACAAGCTCATCGTTTTGATTTTCATTTTATATTAATATTGTAAATAGTAGTATTCAAAGATTTTAAAAATTATAAAAACACATGCATAAACAAAAAAAGCGGCCTAGGCCGCTTTCTTGTATTCAAATAAAGACCTGGCGAT
>NZ_JASGFU010000026.1:0-38030 GCF_047605385.1 Legionella sp.
TGGGCCAAGGCCCAACCTACAACTCTATTTAAAAATCCTTAAGTTGACGCCATTAGGTGAGCTCTAGCCCCTATCAGTTAACTTAGAAATTAATTCTGAAACCACCGGGCGAAGTTCTTTTCGTTGTACAATCATATCAATATGACCATGTTCTAATAAAAACTCACTGCGCTGAAAACCTTCAGGCAAAGTCTGACGTACTGTTTGTTCAATAACTCTAGGGCCAGCAAAACCAATCAAAGCCTTAGGTTCAGCAATAATCACATCTCCCAAACTTGCAAAACTGGCAGAAACTCCTCCCATGGTAGGATCAGTTAACACGACGATAAAAGGCAATCCTGTCTCAGCAAATTTGGCTAAAGCCGCAGATGTTTTCGCCATTTGCATTAAAGAAAATAACCCCTCTTGCATGCGCGCACCACCACTGGCCGTAAAACAAATGTAGGATCTACGCTCTACAGTTGCAACATCCACTGCACGTACAAATTTTTCACCCACAGTAGCTCCCATAGAGCCACCCATAAAATTAAATTCAAAAGCACTCACGACAACAGGCTGCTCCACTAACGTTCCTTTAACCACAATCAAAGCTTCCTTTTCCCCTGTAGCTTTCTGTGCTTGAGAAATTCTGTCTTTATATTTTTTCGAATCTCTAAATTTCAGCCTGTCTTGAGGTTCCAACGTAGCAGCAATCTCTTCTTGCCCTGTGTCATCAAGAAATTGACCGATACGAACACGTGCAGAAATGCGATGATGAAAATTACAAGAAGGACAAACCATTAAATTTTTAGTGAGTTCATTACTGTAGAGAACTTCGTTACAACCATTACACTTCAACCATAAGCCTTCAGGCACTCCTTTTTTTTGTGAAGTATCTGTATTAACTCGTGATGGCAATAATTTTTTTAACCAACTCATAAATTGGAACCTATATCTAAAGAATCTTTATATTATACACATAAAAAAATATTCTTAATATCATCCATTTTTAATCAGAGAGAAATTACTACGCCATACTTCGATTATCATTCCCTTACGCTATTTCTCGTATAAATCGCAAATAAAATGTACACTAAGTGCAACACATTCATTTTACTAATTATTTTAAAAAAAAAATTCTATTTTTACTCTAAAGTTTTTCGCAAATTGACCGACAACCACAATGGGTACGGGAAACCCACAAATTAAGTGAGATTCCTGATTACTTAACAAAAATGGATTAGGTCTGAGGAGACTATAATATGGCTCAAGTTATTAACACAAACGTGCCTTCGCTAATGGCTCAACGCAACTTGGCGAAAACCACTGATGCAATGTCTACTTCTATTCAGAGATTATCATCTGGTTTAAGAATTAACAGCGCAAAAGATGATGCTGCCGGATTAGCAATTGCTACCCTGATGACATCACAAATTCTTGGTCTTAACCAGGCTGCTCAAAACTCAAATGATGCGATTTCTCTTGCGCAAATTGCTGAAGGAGGTATGGGTACAGCCACTGATATTCTACAACAAATGCGTCAATTAGCGGTTCAAGCCGCTAACGGTACTAACGCTTCTGCAGACCGTCAGGCATTACAAGATGAAGTATCTCAATTAATCGATGAATTAGATGATATTGCTAACAATACTCAATTCAACGGTCAATCGATTCTTAACGGCGCGTTCTCTAACACTATATTTCAAATTGGTGCGAATGCTAATGAAACAACTTCATTCTCAATTAACAGTATTGCTGCTACTGCTGTAGGTTATCTAGCATCAGTAACTGGTTCTGCGGTTCCAGTAGGTCTTCCTGCTGACGTTGCTAGCGATATTACTATCCGCATCGGCGGTACAGAAGGAACAACTACCATTGCTACTTCTGCTAATTATGCAGGTACTTTAAATGGTCAAGATGGTACTTCAGCGTATGCCAAAGCTGCGGCAATTAATGCTGCAAACATTAGTGGTTTATCTGTAATAGCTAATGCTTCTGGTGCTGCTGCTGCCATTACTGGTGGTACTTTCGGTACTACTGCTGGTGACGTATACTCATTAGCAATTAACGGCATTACAGTATTTGACAACCAAGATGTTTCTGGTGGTATGACAGTCACTTCATTGGTAGCGGGTATCAATGGACAAACCACACAAACAGGTGTTACTGCTTCTATAGACAGTACTGGTACAATTGTCACTTTAGCTGCTGCTGACGGTCGTACGATTACTGTAGATGAAACCGGAACTAACATCGGTGGTGCGGCGGCTGATGTTTTAACAACTGGCAACTTTGCTCCAGGAGCAACTCCTCAAGTAGGTACTTTAGCCGGTGAGTTAACTATTACTGCGCAAAACATCATTTACTTTGGCGGTACTATTGCCAATCTTGGTTTAACTTCAGCTACTATTATGACTGATTCTGTTGGTATCAATTCCTTAGATATCACTACTCAAACTGGAGCAGAAACTGCAATCCAAAGAATTGATTCAGCATTAACCAGCATTACTGCTAACCGTGCTGCAATGGGTGCTATGGAAAACCGTTTCGAAGCGACTATTGCTAACCTGCAAAACATTTCTGACAATACTGAAGCTGCTCGCAGCCGTATTCAGGATACTGATTATGCAGCTGAAATGGCTAATTTAACTAAGAACCAAATTCTACAACAAGCAGGAACTGCAATGTTGGCTCAAGCGAACAGCATGCCACAGTCTGTTCTTTCATTATTAAATGCTTAATTGTAGTATTAAAACCGAAGTACAGTTTTATGGTACTTCGGTTTTTCACTTACATATAAGTTTACTTGATGAAATAGTAAATGGCTAAAACGAGTCTAAATATCACTTACTAACGCCAATTTAAGGGACATTATGGGTTTAACAGCTCCAGGAATAGGATCAGGACTAGATGTTAAGAGCATGGTTGATGCTATGGTCAAAGCAGACATCGCCAAATCTCAAGAACATCATGATAAACGTCTAAAGGAAATCAATACAGAAATTTCTGCACTGGGCCAATTAAAAGGAGCTTTATGTACCTTACAAGGAACTTTGTCTAATTTATCTAGTATGAGCCAATTTTATAAAATGCGTAGTAATATTAGTGAACCTGGGTATTTTACTGCTTTGGTAACCAACGAAGCACCTCCTGGTGTATATCAAATACAAGTGCAAGCATTAGCACAATCGCAAAGTCTGGCTAGTGATTATTATACAAATCCTGCTACATCAGTTGGTAATGGAACTATAACCATTAACTTAGGTACGTACAGCAGCGATCTTAGCACCTTTACTATTAATCCGGACACTAGTCCAGTAACAATTACCATTGATCCAAGCAATGACAGTTTAAGTTCTGTATGTGACGCAATTAATGCAGCCGATGCAGGAGTAACTGCATCTATTGTTCAAGACAGTCTTGGAGCACGCTTAAGCATTACTTCGAATCAAACTGGAGTAAATCATGCAATACAAATTCTTGGTAGTCTCACTCAGTTAAATTATGATCCAACAATGAGTAACACTCAATTAACTGAAACTATAGCTGCGCAAAACAGTTTGGTACAACTAAATGGTATGCTCATTAATCAAACCAGTAATCAACTTGAAAACATACTTAATGGTATTACGCTTAATTTAACTCAAGCCAATAGCAGCCAAACAATAACCTTAACTGTTGAAAAAAACCAAGAACAATTAATTAATTGCGTGAATGATTTTGTAAAAAAATACAATGATTGTATTATGTTTCTTAATGAGGTAACTTCTTATAACTTTGAAACCAAGCAACCAGGCCAGTATCAGGGTGATTCACAAATAAAAAATTTAAAATCCAGTTTATTTCAACTTGTTAGCAATTTTACATTCACAATTGACAGTGGTAAACAGCTTACTTTATCAAATATTGGCATTAAAACAACCAAATCAGCTACATTGGAAATTAATCAAGAAGTATTTAATAATGCTTTAAATGAAAACTACTCTTCGATCGGCGCTCTTTTTGCAAAAACAGTCAGAGTAACCGATCCTGATATTCAAGCAAACTCGATTAACACTACTGCTAAAGCAGGATCCTATGACGTAGTTCTTAGCGAATTTACACCAGGTGTGAGTATGACGGGTACCATAGGTGGTTTACCAGCTACCTCACCTGACGGAATCACTCTAAATGGAAGTGGTAATTTGAGCTCTATCTCCATCAAGATCTTAGCGGGAGTTGATGGTAATCGCGGTCAAGTTATTGTAAATGACGGCTTAGCCTCACTCATGGATCAACTACTTGAAGAATATGTTGGCAAAAAAGGTGAATTAGAGCTTAGAGCAGAAACCTTTGATGAAGAAACAGCTTCTTTAGCGAAAACACAAAAAAAGATTGATGATAAAAGTATATTCCTTGAGCAAAAGTACCTAAAAAAATGGAATGCTGTTGATCTCTTATTATCACAATTACACAGCACTAGCGAAATGTTGGATCAATTAATGCGTACGATGCCTAAATTAAAGATTAAAGATTAAAGATTAATTGCTTTAGGAAGGGAGAAATTTAGTAAATGAAAAATCCATATAAAAAAATAGTAAACCAGTATAAAACAATTGAATTAAAAACTCGTGTTGAAGCAGCTGATCCTCACGAGTTAATTAATATGTTGTTACAAGGGGCACGCAATCATATCGCTGCGGCACAGGGTAGCATGGCGCGTAAACAATTACCAGAAAAAGGCGAGCATTTAAGTAAAGCCTTGAGCATCATTGCAGGATTAAAGTCCAGTTTGAATCTGGAGGCAGGTGGTGAAATAGCTACTAACCTTATGAAGGTCTATGACTATATTGAACCATTGATATTAAAAGCCAACATAAATAATGATGAATCACTTTTGGTTCAATCAAATACATTACTTGCACAAATTCATGAAGCGTGGCAAGAAATTACGCCACATACCTCAAAAGAGAATTAAAAAAGGATGCTCATGAAAAATAAGCATCACAAGTGGATAGTGTAATTTTAAAACTGCAACACTGAAACGATTAGAATTATTTTCCAAATTGAACGAGCGTTTTAAGTTCATTCATCTCATCTTTCACCGGATTTGGCTTAGCAAAAAAAGAGAATGGCTTTGATTGAGATGAAAAAAGATTAAGTAGCAAGTTAGCAATATCATCAATAATTTTTTCCAACCGTGTAATTTCTTTTGATTCGGTATTTTCTTTAATTATCTTGTCCGCTTCATTTACTGCTAACGTGGCATTATTAACAAACTCTTCCTTATTTCCATTGTCAAAAAAAATGGCAATAGATTTTGTTATTTTATTAGTCATTGTTTCCGCTGCGGCACGCACAGGATCTCGTTTTTTGTAATTATTTGAATTAATCTTTATAGTTAGATCATTAATCTCGCTAAGAAGCGGGTAAATTCGATCAAATTTAAGTACTACTTCTGCATCTATTTGATCGATTACTTTTTGAGTAGCTGGCTGATTTATATTGAAAATACTAAATTTTTCCTTCATGATCTACCTCACAGAACTGTTGTATTATTTTATGTTAATTATTATACATTACTAATTGTTAATGTTTTATTAAGTGTTCTATTTTTGTTCATTCTCGCATCTCGCCGAAGCCGCGCTTCTACTTATGCTCCATAATTTAAAGTTATTTTTCATTCTGCCGCTAACGACAATATAAAGTCTTAAAATGAGATCGTTATTATGAAAAAGATCCTATCGATAGCAGTCTCAATTTATCTTGTGTTTAGCACATCCCCAGTCGTGGCCGCTGAACGATATGGTGAATCATTATGCAATTCACCCGATTATCTTTGTCTTAAGGTAAAAAATGGCGAGCGCTGGGACACTTTATTTCCAAATGCCGAAGAACGAGACATGGTAAAGCGTATCAACCGCATGAATATCCGCTTAAAACGAGGAATGACTATTGCGGTTCCTAAAAATATAGATCGATTAACAATCTATGATGTATCTCCCTTTCCTAGATACATCGAAGCTACGGGGGAAAAAACTATTTTTGTTAGCCAAAAAAAATTGGCTTGGGCAGCCTATGATGCCGAAGGTGAACTTTTATGGTGGGGTCCAATTTCATCAGGTATTGGGAAATGTCCCGGAGTAATGGGGGGATGCACCACCCCTACTGGAGCATTTCGCATTATCCGCAAACAAGAGATAGACTGCATATCGACTGTTTTCCCACAACGAGCTGATGGCGAAGGTGGCGGTGCATTGATGCCTTATTGCATGCATTTTTTCCGTGGCTATGCCTTACACGGTAGTTCTGATGTACCAGGTTATAGAGCAAGCCATGGGTGTGTACGCATGTTCATTGAAGATGCACGTTGGCTTAACGAAGAATTTGTTGATTTACCAGGAGGCGGCATGCAAGGAACGCGGGTAATCATTGATTCTCCCAACGATCAAAATGACAAATAGACAATTAATGATCCATCTGTTAATATTTTTTCTGGTGAAATTCCTAACTTAGTATGTTATCGTAAAGGGTTGACTTTGTGATTTAAATAACTGCATTAAGAGCGCAGGATGGGCATCAGCCTCGTCTGAGTTCAAGCGCCATTTTCTCTTCATGATGTTGGCTCTATCTACCAACAGCGGTGCAATTTTCAGTTTTTAATTCAGTATAATCAATTGACTTAGATTAATCTGGAGAATTATAAAAGAATGGTACATTACACAACACAATCCCAAGCAATGGATAGTTCAAGTTCTCACTCAATTATACCTTGGGTAGTATGGGGTTTAGCTTGTTTATTTTATTTTTATGAGTGCCTCTTGCAAGTTTCACCAGGAGTCATGAGCAACGAATTAATGCGTGATTTTGCAGTGACAGGCCAAACATTAGGAATTTTATCGGGTATTTATTTTTACTCCTATGCCGCAATGCAACTTCCTGGTGGGGTACTCATGGACTATTTTGGACCACACCGACTTTTAACTTTAGCTACTTTAATGTGCGCCATAAGCACTATTGCCTTTGGTATGACGCATAATTTTTTCACTGCCTGCCTTGCACGATTAATGATTGGTTTTGGCTCTGCCTTTGCCGCTGTAGGAACAATGAAATTAGCAGCAAACTGGTTTCCCGCTCACCGCTTTGCCTTACTCACAGGTTTAATGGTAACCATCGGGATGTTAGGTGCAATTGGTGGTGAAGCTCCTTTGGCATTGTTAATTGAGGGATTTGGCTGGCGACAAAGTATGCTGATTATGGGGACGATCGGCTTAATTCTTGCAGTACTTATTTTCATCATTGCTCAAGATACACCTAAAAACTACACACATACTCACCACTTTGCAGAAGAAGAGTCTTTAATTCCCAGCTTAATAACGTTAATGAAAAATAAACAACTTTGGTTGGTCGCCTGCTATGGTGGTTTAATGTACATGGCTACTCCTGTTTTTTGCGGCCTTTGGGGAGTTCCCTTCTTGATGGCCAAAATGCATATTAGTAAACCTACTGCAGCAAATTATATTTCTTTAGTATTCATTGGTTGGGCTATTGCTAGTCCTTTATGGGGTATTTTTTCCAACCGCATTGGTCTACGTAAACCACCAATGTACATTGGCTGCGTTGGTGCTTTAATTTGCTCTTTTCTTTTTATCTTTGCTCCTATTACTTCTTCATTGATCATGGAATTTTTACTACTTGCCTTTGGGATTTTTTCTGCCGGTTTCTTACCAGCATTTACTGTTGCTAAAGAATTATGCAACAAGAAATATGTTGCCTCTGGTTTAAGTTTCATGAACATGATGAATATGATTGGAATCGCCTTAGCGCAACCACTTATCGGTTATGTGCTTGATAAATTATGGCTTGGTGAGTTAAATGGAACGGTGCGTGTTTATCCTATGCATGCATACCATACAGGCTTGGCAATTCTACCTCTTGGCATGCTGATCGCGCTAATTATTTTACCAAAGATTAAAGAAACCTATTGCCAAAGCATACATTAATGGAATAATACCCGCAAAATTTAAGTTATTTATTAGAGTCTGTTGAAATTTCGTTCCAAAAAACGAAATGTCAACAGACTCTAATAAATAACTTGTAAACTTATACTAACCGAGCATTTTCAAAAGTAGATTTTTAATTATGGCTAAAAAACTGTACATCAAAACCAATGGCTGCCAAATGAATGAATACGATTCCTCTAAAATGGCAGAAGTTCTACACGAATCACACGGTTTCGTTAAAACAGATAATGTCGAAGAAGCAGACGTTATTTTGCTAAATACCTGCTCTATTCGTGAAAAAGCACAAGAAAAAGTGTTTTCACAATTAGGACAATGGCGCGACTACAAAACAAGAAATCCTCATGTAGTAATTGGTGTTGGTGGCTGTGTTGCCAGCCAAGAAGGCTCTGATATTGTAAAACGCGCACCTTTTGTTGATCTCGTTTTTGGCCCACAAACGTTACATCGCCTTCCTGCCATGTTAAATAAGCGCATTGAAACCAAAAAGGCAGTGGTTGATATCAGTTTCCCAGAAATTGAAAAATTTGATCATCTACCGACCCCAAGAGCGGAAGGTCCTACGGCCTTTGTGTCCATAATGGAAGGGTGTAGCAAATATTGCAGCTTTTGTGTGGTACCTTATACTCGTGGTACAGAAATTAGCCGCCCGTTTGATGATGTGCTGGCCGAATGCTATCAATTAGCAACCCAAGGAGTTAGAGAAATTAACCTATTAGGCCAAAACGTCAATGATTATCGTGGCCAAATGGAAAATGGGGACATTGCCGATTTAGCGCTATTAATTCATTACATTGCAGCTATTGATGGTATTGGCCGAATTCGTTTTACCACATCACATCCTTTAGCCTTCTCAGATAATTTAATCAATGCTTATGCAGAAGTACCACAATTGGCTAATCATTTGCATCTTCCTGTACAAAGCGGCTCTGATCGTATCTTAGGCTTAATGAAACGTGGTTATACCGCATTAGAATTTAAATCAAAAATCAGAAAATTACGTAAGGTTCGCCCAGATATCCGTTTATCTACTGATATTATTGTCGGTTTTCCTGGAGAAACCGATAAAGATTTCCAGGCAACCATGGATTTAGTGCATGAAATGGGCTTTGATACTTCATTCAGCTTTATCTATAGCCCAAGACCAGGAACCCCGGCAGCCAATCTACCTGATGACACCTCTTTGGATGTGAAAAAGCAACGCTTACAAATTTTACAAAACCGCTTACTAATGCAAGCATCTCGCTATAGCCAATCCATGATTGGTAGCACTCAAAAAATATTAGTAACTGGACATTCTAAAAAAGACTCACAACAACTTTCAGGCCGTACTGAATGCAACCGTGTAGTGAATTTTGATGGTCCTGCAAAGCTTATTGGTCACTTTGTGGATGTACAAATTAATGATGCATTGCCCAATTCCTTACGTGGCCGTCTTGTTGAAGTTGAGGCTCAAACATCCTGATGATACAACATATTCAAAAACAATTAACTGTTCCTCGCGAGTATCACAATCAGCGTATTGACAGTGTCCTTGCGAGTTTGCTTCCAGATTACTCACGCTCAAAAATAAGTAATTGGATTAAAAATGGGGCAGTTACTTTAAATCAAAAGCCATGCAAACCTAAGGACAAAACATTGGATGGAGATTTGATTGCGATAAATGTTGATCTTAATTCCATTGATTCTCATTTTGAGCATTGTGTTCCTGAAGAAATTCCCTTAACTATTGTCTTTGAAGACGACGAATTACTGGTACTCAATAAACCTGCAAACATGGTAGTACATCCAGGTGCTGGAAATCGTGAACACACTCTGGTCAATGCGTTACTGCATCACGCACCGTCATTACAACATTTGCCACGCGCCGGAATTATTCATCGACTGGATAAAGACACGACCGGATTACTGGTCATTGCCAAAACATTAACAGCACACACTTCATTAATCCGCCAAATGCAAGCTCGAGAAATCCAACGCTACTACATCACTTTAGTACAAGGCCATGTGATTGCAGGTGGCATTATTGAAACTGGTTTTGGACGCCATCCTCGTAATCGTTTAAAAATGGCAGTTCTTGAGCAAAGTCATCGTGAAGCAATTACGCATTATACTGTTAAAAAACAATATCATGATTACACGCTTCTGGATGTAAAATTAATGACAGGAAGAACACATCAAATTAGAGTACATTTAGCTTATATCAATCATCCTGTAATTGGTGATCCCTTGTATGGAGGCCGTCCTCGCTTTCCTACACATGCAACGTCTGAGTTAAGAACTTTAATCCAACAATTTAAACGCCAGGCACTCCATGCGCAAAGCCTGGCTTTTTTGCACCCAAAAACTGAAAAAGAGTTGACGTTTACTGCTCCTTTGCCTGATGATTTTCAACTTCTTCTAAACACATTGGATGCGCATTATGAAGACTAAACTAGCCAATTGGCCTGCCCCGAAAAACATCACTGCTCTTAGCACCACACGTTTTTTTGGATTTAGTAAAGCGCCTTATGATACCAATAATCTGGGTTTGCATGTTGGCGATCAAGAAGAGCATGTTTTGCAAAACCGCAAACAACTCATCGAGCAATTAAACTTACCCGGTGAACCTCAATGGCTTAATCAAACACACAGCACTCGCTGTGTTCTGGTTGAGAATAATCCAGATCGTAACGCAGATGCAGCAATCACTCGTTCACTCAAGCATCCACTAGTCATTCTTACTGCAGATTGTTTACCCATCATGCTCTGCAATATCCAAGGCAATGAACTTGCGGCCATTCATGCGGGTTGGCGAGGATTAGCTAACGGAATTGTGGAAAATACCCTAGAGCAAATACATAGTAAAACACATGATTTACTTGCCTGGATAGGGCCCGGCATTTGCCAAAAATGTTATGAAGTTGGTAATGAAGTTTATGAAACATTTATCACAAAATACTCGTTAAGTAAGTCGGCCTTTAAGGCAACCAGTTCTAATAAATGGTTAGCTAATTTACCGAAAATTGCTGAAATTGTACTGAACTCTCAAGGGATCAATGCAATCTATCAATCTGAATTATGTACTTTTGAATCAGAAAGTGAGTTATATTCCTATCGAAAAACCTCTCAAACGGGTAGAATAGGTACCCTTATTTGGTTCAATAATCAACCTCAGGACTAAAAAATGATAAAATATGTAAAATTATTCATTAGCACCCTACTCATTGGGATCGTCCCCTTTGTGTATGCCGCAGTAGAAACCGACTTGCCGAGCCTGGCGCCAGTATTAAACAATGTGATGCCGGCAATCGTTAATGTGGCAGTACAAGGATATTTGCCTCCTGATTCAGCGACGCCTGGTGCAGCAGATGATGAAACGCCTGGTAATAGACGTCCTGCTCAACTGCCAGAAAAAGGTCGTAAATTTCAAAGTATTGGTTCAGGAGTTATTTTAGATCCTCAACATGGAGTAATCATTACTAACGATCATGTGATTCGTAACGCCAACTTAATTACGATTACCCTGCAAGATGGTCGTCGTTTAAAAGCAAAACTAATTGGTGGTGATAGTGAAACTGATTTAGCGGTGTTAAAAATTGATGCCAAAAATCTAAGGTCATTACCTATCGGTGATTCAGACAAATTACAAGTGGGGGATTTTGTAGTTGCGATTGGTAACCCATTTGGCTTAAACAGCTTTGGTAATAGCCAATCTGCTACTTTTGGTATTGTCAGTGCTTTAAAGCGCAGTGATTTAAACATTGAAGGAGTAGAAAACTTTATCCAAACTGATGCGGCAATCAACCCTGGTAACTCAGGTGGTGCCTTAGTCAATGCGAAAGGCGAATTAATTGGTATTAATACGGCTATTTTATCTCCTTATGGTGGAAACGTTGGAATTGGTTTTGCCATTCCAATTAATATGGCTAAAGACGTTGCCCAACAAATTATTAAATTTGGTTCCATTCACCGTGGATTAATGGGAATTTTTGTTCAGCATTTAACGCCTGAATTAGCACATTCAATGGGCTATCCTGAAGAGTTCCAAGGAGCATTGGTAGCGCAGGTAAACCCAGGTTCTCCTGCAGAATTTGCGGGTTTGAAAGCAGGTGATATTATTGTGCAAATCAATAATACTAAAATCACCCAAGCAACTCAGGTCAAAACAACAATTAGTCTCTTACGTGTGGGCTCTAATGTTAAAATCAGCCTTCAACGTGATGGTAAGCCAATTACTTTAGATGCTGTAGTCACTGATGCCAAAGCTCATGAACAAAAATTACAATCAAGTAATCCATTCCTGTATGGTTTAGCGCTAAGAGCTTTTGATCAAGAAACACCACCTCATGGTAATGTGACTGGAGTTCAAATAGTTGGTGCTTTAGAGAATAGTGCTGGCTGGCGTGCCGGTTTAAGACCAGGTGATATTATTATCTCTGCAAATAAACTGGCGGTAAAAGATGTAAAAACCTTACAACAAATTGCCCAACAGAAAAAAGAAGAGCTATTGGTTCAAGTTTTACGTGGACCAGGCGCTTTGTATCTATTAATTAGTTAATTACAAAGCTAGAGGACGTGGTACGTCATGTCCTCTAGCAATTAGGTATCCAAAACTTCATCTCTTTCACTTTATAAAATTCCCTGTTGCATCAAAAATAGACTCTTTACTAATCCGCAAGAAGAGAACAATATAAGAACTATTTTATAAAGTACAGATCAAAAAGGATTATTTTTATTCTTTTTGTGTCTTTTTTATATGAAAGGTGGTTTGTATAAATATTGAGGAGCTTTATAGATGAACAATGTACCCGAAATACATTATCTATGGATAGGAATTCCTACCCATGATAATGTTATGGCTTTACCTGGCCATGATATAGCTGGCCCTATTAGCATGTTCAAAGAATTACAAAAAGATAATTATAAGGAAAAGAATTTAATTAAATTTTGGCGTCTCGAAAAATATAAGGATTATTATCAAGCAGAATTCAATAAGTACCACGTTGCAATTCAAGTTTGTACTATAGAAAGATTACTTTCAGAAAAAAAAATGAGGAAGCAAAAGCACTGACTGCAATTTTAAACAAAATTTCCGATGCAGAGATTTTAGATGTCCCTGCTCTAATTAATTTTATTTAAATCAATTAGATTAATTTAAATACAAAACTAAACAACCAAATAAAAAAATCAAAAAAAATCATCCGTATGCTTGACATCTAATCACTAAAACGCCACAATTCACGCCGTCTTGTGGCTATGTAGCTCAGCCGGTTAGAGCGCGGCACTCATAATGCTGAGGTCGGTGGTTCGAGTCCACCCATAGCCACCATTATCCTAGTAAAATCAGCTGTATTCCGCTACTAATTTCAAAAACCTATTGTGAAGTTCTTAAATTTGGTTATCATGTAATTATCTAGGATCTTGCGATTTTTCAATGCGCTCTATAGTCATTATATTTTTAACATTTATTTGCTCCCTACTCGCTTATGCAAATGATATTAATATTTCCACAACTACCAAAGATGGAAACACCACCTTTTTTCTGCAAGCCGGAGCATTCAATTTAGAAAAAGATGCTAAGCAACGAAAAAATGAATTATCAAAATTAGCCGCTGAACCAATTGAGATTAAGAATCTATCCGATAAAAAGCTCTATCTCGTCCAAATTGGCCCAATAAACGATTATGTAACCGCAAGAAACCTACAGCGTATTCTCACACAAAAGATTAATACAGCAGCTTATAAAGCTAAAAGATCTCGTCCCCCTTCTTTAGCATCAACAATGCAGCCAACAAACTCAGGCGATGTTGCACAGGGAATGCCCGAGGACAGCAAGCTATGGAATTTGCGAAATGCTGATATTCGTGCAGTAATTGCAGAAGTATCGCGTGTTACAGGTAAAAATTTTATTATTGATCCCCGCGTGCAAGGAAAAATATCTATTGTTTCGTCAACACCTATGTCAAGTAATGAGCTATATCAAGTGTTTCTTTCCATGTTGCAAGTCTCAGGATATGCCGCTATCCCTAACAAAGATGTGATCAAAATCATTCCCAACATTGATGCCAAAACCCAGTCATCTGATCTACTCAATGAAATGAAAAATCCCCCTAGAGGTGATGATATGATGGTGGCAGTGTTCCCCGTCCACTATGTATCTGCAGAACAATTAGTCCCAGTATTAAGACCCTTAATGCCCCAATGGAGTAGTGTGTCTGCATATGGGCCATCCAATATGCTCATTTTGTCTGGACGAGCAAACAACATCAACAGCCTAGCCAATATCATTAGGCAAGTTGACAACTCCACTGCGAATGGAATCGACATCGTTCCACTTAGGCATTCATTGGCTATGGATATTGCTAATACTTTAAAAGATTTAGTAAAAATGCAACCCAATATGGCTGGTAGTCGAGCGCAAATCTCCCTTTCTGCAGACGATCGTTCTAACTCCATTTTAGTCAGTGGTTCTAAAACAGATAGAATACGTCTGAGAATGCTTATCCTAAAATTAGATAGGGAAAGTTTTACTGAATTAAATAGTAATACCCAAGTTGTTTACCTCAACTACATGCGTGCTGAAGATTTAGTGCCTATCCTTGTAGGCATTGCCCAAGCAAACTTTAGTGGTAATGTAGGTAGTACTATTGGAACCATTACCAGGCCAATCTTAGACAGTACGAATCCCGCATCTAATTTAGTAAGTAATAGCTCTAATTCTCAAAGTTTCTCCTCAACAAACACTAGTAATTCAGCATTAAACGCATCATCAGCCGCAACGGCCAATACCAATTCAACCAACACTCAAAATGAAGGCTCAACAAAGCCTTCCGTGCAAATTATTGGTGAGCCTAATACCAATTCGATCATCATTAACGCTCCTTCTTCTGTTATTCGCATTTTAAAGCGTGTCATTTCTCAATTAGACATTAAACCCGCACAATTGCTCATTGAAGCTTTAGTTGCGGAAATTAATCAGGAAGATGTGAATACCTTAGGAATTGAATGGGGTTCAAATAGGCAAACTGGTGATCCGGCTAATTTCACCAATGGTTTCGCCATTCTCAATAGCAAATCAACGCTCGCCGATTTCCAAGCGCAAATTTATGCTTTAGCACGTGCCCATAAAGCAAATATTTTATCCACGCCATCAGTAGTCGTGCTCGATAACCGCCAAGCAAAAATCCTTGTTGGTAAGCAGGTTTCAGTGGCCACATCTAATTATCCTAACAATGCAGGAGGCACCGCTCCTGTTTCCAGTCCTTTTACCACCTTTGACCGAGTGAACGTTGCTTTGCACCTTTATGTAAGACCACAAATTACTCGCAATAATGGCATCCAAATGCAAATTGATCAGGGGAATGACACGCTAGATCCACCAGTAGTTGCAGAAACCTCGACCACACCCACATTTAGAATCAGCAGTATTGTAACCTCAGTACACGTAGATAGTGGTGATGTAATCGTTCTTGGCGGCTTAACTCAAGACAGCTTAGACAGTGACAATAACCGTTTACCTATTTTAGGTGATATTCCTGGGCTTGGCAGAATGTTTAAACGCAATACAAAAACGCGTGATAACCGCGTACTAATGGTCTTTATTAAACCGACGATTTTGCATAATGAGCGTGATAATATGGCTATGACCAGTGAAAAATACAATCATATTAGACAATATGAACTAGATTGGCTACGCTCAGAAGAGGAATTCGTACAAAGTAATAACGCTACGGTTATGCCTGCATTAAAACAGGCTGATTTACCAAGACCATTTAGCCGTCCACCTTTATTGGCAACCCATTAAATCATGGATAATGAAGAGAACATACTGAAAATCCCATACAGTTTTGCTAAAGCACATGGGATTGTTGTAGCCAGTGAATTAGTAGATGGGCATGCTCTGGTTTACCATTTACCCAATGTATCACTACAAGCTCTTGCTGAAATAAAACGTTTGCTCCAGCAAGAATTGTCTTTAAAACAGGTAGATCAATTCAGCTTTCAACAGCATTTAGCCAATATCTATCAATCCAAAGCATCCATTCTGGAAGCAGCTGGCGGCATGGAAGAAGACATGGATCTCTCACTATTGGCTAGTCAACTACCAGTCAGTGAAGATTTATTGGAAAATCAAGACGATGCACCGATTATCCGTTTACTCAACGCGCTATTCACTCAAGCAATCAAGCAAAAAGCTTCAGATATTCATATTGAAACTTATGAAGACCGTGTTTTAGTCCGTAATCGCATTGATGGAGTTTTGCATGAAGTTTTAGAAATTCAACGCGCCATTGCTCCTTTAGTAATTTCACGGGTGAAAGTTATGGCAAAATTGGATATTGCTGAAAAACGTATCCCGCAGGACGGTCGTATTTCATTACGTATTGGTGGCCATAATATTGACGTGCGAGTATCTACTTTGCCATCAAATCACGGTGAGCGTGTGGTAATGCGTATTTTGGATAAACAGGCTGCGCAATTGGATTTAAATTTATTGGGAATGCCTAAGGAAACGGTAAAAACGATTCGTGAATTAATTGCTGAACCTCACGGGATTATTCTGGTAACCGGCCCTACCGGTTCAGGAAAAACAACTTCTCTTTATGCCATGTTGACGGAGTTAAATGAAGTCACGCGCAATATTCTAACGATTGAAGATCCAATTGAATATGATTTGGAAGGAATAGGACAAACTCAGGTTAATACTAAGGTACAAATGACCTTTGCCAAAGGCCTTAGAGCCATTTTACGCCAAGATCCAGATGTAGTAATGATTGGTGAAATCCGTGACTTGGAAACAGCAGAAATTGCAGTTCAAGCAAGTCTTACCGGACATTTGGTGCTTTCCACCTTACATACAAATACTGCATTAGGTGCATTAACCCGTTTGCGAGATATGGGTGTTGAATCTTTTCTTTTATCCTCAAGCATTGTTGGCTTAATTGCTCAACGTTTAGTTCGTAAACTTTGTCCTCATTGCAAAACCCCGCATCAATTAAGAGATGATGAAAAAGAATTGATGGGTTTAAAAGCCAATACTGATTTATCAAAAGTATGTGAACCCAAGGGCTGCGATATTTGCAATCATTTGGGGTATAAAGGCCGAACAAGTATTTATGAATTGATTACCATTGATGATATGCTGCGCGGAATGATCCATCGTAATGAAAGCTTACAAACAATTGAAGAATACGTGAGACCTCATACACCAAGCATTCGTCAAGATGGATTTAAACGGGTATTGGCAGGTGATACATCCCTTGCAGAGGTTTTGCGAGTAACAACACAAAATTAGGAAAGTCCTTAGATTAAGAAATGTTAATGGTTTAAAGTTTCAAGCCTTGACTATAAAACACTTGTTGAGATTCTTTAATAATTTCTAGGGTCTGATCGGAAATATTTCTTACATCGAGAGGAATGTTAAACAATGTAATGGCACGTCCGCATAATGCTTGCAAACCATATATGCCAAGTCTATCTGGATTGGCATGAAGAAGTCCTTTTCTTTGGTTATTTGATAGGATATCTTGGAGTTTTTTAATCACTACTTCGCTTAAGCCTTTATAATCTTGTATACGCATCATAGTTGAACTCTCTAAACCCAAAGTTTGAATTTTAGATTTGGCAAGAAAATTAAATAAGGCTGTAATTTGTTTATCATCAAAAAAGTGTCTTGATATATCAAGAGAGTCCAAATTTTCAGGAAGAAATGAAAAAACTTCGGCTAATTCGTCTGGAGATAAGTGATCTAGATTATTCTCGCTCCAGTCAAGAGCCGTTAAGCCTTTAGAAAAAATCGTAAATATCTCAGTTAAATTGCCAACAGATAATCTGCAAAGGAAATTGTTGCCCAGGTTAAGGGACAACAAATTTGTAGGAAAGGCTTTCAAGACTTTAACTAGGTCATCAATGATAAGGTCATAAGTAAATTTATAGTAAGTAAATTTATAGAATGTATTTCCCTCTAAATTAAGCGATGTCAAATGGGGTGAAAGGGTTTTCAAAATTTTAACCAACTCATCTGTGGAATATTTGGAAAGATCATTCCATCCCAAATTAAGTGAAGTTAAATGTCTAGGCAGAGCGTTTAGAATCTTAATCAGGTCATCAGCGGAATATTTGGAAAGACAATTCATTTCCAAATTAAGGGAAGTTAAATGTACAGGTAGAGCTTTTAGAACTTTAATGAGATCATCAGCGGATAAGTCACCAAGAGCATTATAGCTCAAATCCAAAGAAGCCAGATTTTCAGGGAAAGAGGTAAAAATGCTAATCAAGTCATCTACAGAATTACCAGCAAAACCCTTCCCGAGTTGGTTCAAAGAAAAATTAATAGAAGTTACATTAGGTCTGGATTTTATAATCTGGCATAATTCATCAGGTTTTATCTGTTGACGTACACTGGTAAAATTGGTGCTGAAACAGTCTTGCAAATTAAATTCAGTCACCTCTCTCGAAATAGCCACTATCGTTGCGTATACGTTTACTTTGGTGCTATCACCAAATAAACCACCTATTAAACGTAATTTGTAATACATAACAAAACTCTCATTGAATTCATTTTTGATCAGAAAACTACTTCTTAATTATTTGCAATGAAACAAGATGATAGATACTGTATCCTACATCATTTCTGTTTATTCCATTCTTGATGTTCATAATGATATTATCATTGAATTTTATTTGTCCAAATATTATGGGTAAAGTTAGTTGCTTTCGTTTTCCAAATATTTTTTTAGCTCAGTAATTTTTAGCTTGTATTGTTCCGTTGCAAAATCTGCTGTCAAATCATCCACTACCACCATGATTTTATCTAGAAAGATATGAATAGATTTCTTCAATTGTATCCACAATTCCGGCTCTGCTGCTAACGTATTCTTATAGTTTTTAATAAGCTCAAGACATTGATCCAAAAATTTGCATTGATGCTCTGGATATTTCGAATAAGGAGATTCAGAGTCTAAATCTAAAATCCCATGTAATTCTGCAAGAAAACTTTCTAATGTGGCTTTGACCTGAGGTTTAAGTTTTTCATTATAAACTTTAAATGCGTCACTTCCTTGATAATACAATTTTTTCGCTTCCCGATGCATTTGGCTTTCATCACTGGTCAGATCAATTCCATGTTGAACTAGTTTATTCATTTTATCGGCTATAATTTGTGCTTTTCCCATTAAACCTTCTTTGAGTTTACCCCACTCCATAACCTACCTCTTACCAAATACTAATTAACCTTACTCTATTTTTATAGCACAAAAATGAGTTTTTAATAAACAAAAATCTAATTTTTACGAGGGAATTGCTCTATATCTTACTGGAGATAAGGACAAATGCTGATATTTTTTAAACATGGGGCCAGAGGGAACATGGGCCACATGTCTAAAAAATAGTTCAAAAAAATAACAAGCAATCAGTAAGTGAAAAATCTATCTTTTGGCATGGACTTAAGAGCTAAAAAATTTCTTTGCTTACCCATACCATTATCTAGATTTTTATTTAGCCACTTTACGCCAAGTAGTGCCTGTAACACTATCTTCCAGTTCAATTCCCTGCTCTAACAATTCAGTGCGAATTTGATCTGCTCGCTCCCAATTATGCTCAGATCGTGCTTGCAAACGCTCTGCAATCAATTGCTCAATCAGGATCTTATCATCGTCGGCAAAACCCGCTTGTAAGAAATCAGCTGGATTAGACTGTAATATTCCCATAGTACTTGCTAAATGCTTTAAAGTAGCCGCTAAAACAGGCGTACCGTTTTTATTGACTTCATGGCTTAATTGGAAAAGCACTGACAAAGCAACTGAAGTATTGAAATCATCATCCATAGCCTTATTAAATTCAGCAATCCAATGTGTATCCAATTCACCATTCGTATCAAGCGGCACATCCTTCATGGTTTGGTAGAGTCTGGTTAATGCTTTCTTCGCATTAATCAAATTTTCTTCAGAATAATTTAATGGGCTACGATAATGACTGCTTAATAGAAAATAGCGCACCACTTCTGGATGATGTTCTGCAAGCACATCAGCAATAGTAAAGAAATTACCTAATGATTTAGACATTTTCTCATTATTTACTTGCAACATGCCAACATGCATCCAATAATTTGCAAATGGCTTATGGGTTACTGCCTCACTTTGGGCAATTTCATTTTCATGATGCGGAAATTGTAAATCTAAACCACCGCCATGAATATCGAATTGCTCACCTAATTCTTCCATTGCCATCGCGGAGCATTCAATATGCCAACCTGGTCGTCCTTCTCCCCAAGGAGATAACCAACTAGGCTCACCTGGTTTGGCTTTTTTCCATAACACAAAATCAAGTGGTGAACGTTTTTCCTTGACTACCTCAATTCGTGCACCAGAAACCAGGCCTTCTAAGTCCTTATGAGATAATTTGCCATATTCAGCAAAAGTATCTACTTGGTAACAAACATCACCATTATCACTCAGATAAGCATTACCATTTTTCAATAAACGCTCAATAAGATGAATAATAGTATCAATATGTTCTGTAGCACGTGGCTCATGATTCGGTGGCAAAATATTCAAAGCATGCATATCCTCATGCATGGCAGCAATATAATGCGCAGTTAATTCATCAATAGATATACCCCGCTCATTTGCGCGAACAATAATTTTGTCATCAATATCAGTAATATTGCGCACAAAATTAACTTCATAACCTTGAGAACGCAGATAACGTACAATCACATCAAAACAAACCATTGAGCGTGCATGACCAATGTGGCAGTGATCATAAACGGTAATTCCACACACATACATGTCAATCGTTCCAGGTTTAATGGAAACAAATGGTTCTTTGGTTCTGGTTAACGAATTATATAAATGCAACATTTCCGCCTCTTAGCTCATTTTTCCCCAAGTGTCTTTCAAATCAACTACACGATGAAACACACTGACTTGTTCGTTTTGAATTTCATTAACACAATAATAGCCCAAACGCTCAAATTGAAATATTGTACCCAAAGATTGTTTAGCTAAAGAAGGCTCACAAAATCCTTTTAATTCCTGCAATGAATCTGGATTTAAGAATTGCAAATAATTTTCTTCTCGTACAGGATTAGCATCAGTAAATAAGCGATCGTATTGCAATACCTTCACAGGGTAAGCATGAGCACTAGATACCCAATGAATGACCCCTTTGATTTTACGATCTTCAGGATTTTTACCCAAAGTATTGTCATCATAAGTGCAACGTAACTCGATTACTTCACCTTCAGCATTACGCATTACATTATGGCATTTAATGACATATGAATTACGCAAACGAACTTCAGCACCTGGAGATAAACGGAAATATTTTTTCGGCGGATCTTCCATAAAGTCTGAACGTTCAATTAAAAGTTCTCTTGAGAAAGGAATCTCACGTGTTGCTGCTTCAGGATCTTGTGAATTATAAGAAACATGTAACACTTCTACCTTGTCCTGTGGGTAATTTTCAATAATAACCTTGATTGGATCCATAACACACATTGCACGATTTGCAGTCCTATTTAATTCTGCACGTACACACTCTTCTAACAAGGACATGTCAATTACTGAATCACTGCGAGAAATACCAATTACTTCACAAAATTGACGAATCGCTGCCGGCGGATAACCACGGCTGCGCATTCCACGTAATGTAGGCATGCGGGGATCATCCCAGCCACTCACTACCTGTTTTTCTACCAACTCGCGTAATTTGCGCTTTGAAGTGATGGTATGTGATAAATTCAAACGTGCAAACTCAGTTTGTATCGGTTTTGCAGGTACGGGTAAATTGTCGACAAACCAATCATAAAGCGGACGATGATCCTGAAATTCTAAAGTACATAATGAATGAGTGATTTTTTCCAATGCATCTGAAATTGGATGTGCATAATCATACATAGGATAAATGCACCATTCATTACCAGTACGTTGATGAGATGCATGGCGAATACGATAAAGCACAGGGTCACGCATGTTCACGTTTCCAGATTTCATATCAATTTTGGCTCTTAATACGTGAGCACCATCAGGAAACTCACCTGATTTCATACGGCGAAATAAATCCACGCTTTCATCAATAGAGCGATTACGATAAGGGCTTTCACGACCTGGCTCTTGCAAAGTTCCGCGATAAGCACGAATCTCATCCATAGACAAACTATCTACATAGGCTAAGTCTTTTTGGATGAGTAACATTGCAAACTCATAAAGCTCATGGTAATAATCAGATGAATGGGTCATCGCACACCACTCAAAACCTAACCAACGCACATCGTCAATAATCGCTTTAACATATTCGTCTTCTTCTTTGATTGGGTTGGTATCATCAAAGCGTAAGTAACAAATACCGCCAAACTCTTCTGCTAAACCAAAATTCAAGCAAATGGATTTAGCATGCCCAACATGCAAATAACCATTAGGTTCTGGTGGAAAACGAGTAACTACTGATTTATGTTTACCACTGGCTAACTCATCAGTAATCAATTGTCGGATAAAATGTGCTCTTTTTTCAGTTAATTCTGTCATTAGTAGTTCCGTTCATGTCTGAATGTTCGTGTCTTTTGATACCTATTGATATATTTTAATGCTCTACTGGCTTATTATAATCCATAGCACAACGCATAGAAGAGATTAAACGAGCACCGGCGTCAAGCATATCATGCTTGGTTTGATGAGCCTCTAAAATCTTAGTGATTAATGCGGCGCCAACAATTACGCCATCGGCAAAATCAGTCACTTCAGCAGCCATTTCTGCAGTTTTAATACCAAACCCTACCATTAAGGGCAAATGGGTTTGCGCTTTACGCTGCTGATATTGCAATTTTAAAGAGGACAACTCCAAAGCACTAGAACCCGTTACACCTTTTAAAGAAACGTAATATAAATAACCTTTGGCATATTCGTTAATTACTTGCATGCGCTCATTGGAGGTAGTTGGTGAGCACAGGAAAATACCATACAAACCATAACGTTCCCAAAGAGCAAATATCTCTCCACTTTCTTCTGGGGGTAAATCGACTAAAATAGTACCATCAACCCCTGCTTCTACTGCCTGTTGCGCAAAGAGTTCATAACCGTATTGTTCTATTGGATTAAGATAGCCCATGAGAATCACTGGAGTTTCTTGATCCTTTTGGCGAAACTCTTTGACCATTTCCAATACATTTCGAGTGGTGATGTGATGTGCTAAAGCCCGCTCCATAGCTTGTTGAATTACCACTCCTTCAGCCATCGGATCGGAAAAAGGAATACCAAGTTCGATAATATTAGCACCTGCTTTTACCAATTCATGCATTAACGGGACGGTAATTTGAGGCTGTGGATCACCCGCCGTAATATACGGGCTTAACATTTTTTGGTGATTGGCTTTTAAATGTGCCAAAGTTTTGTCGATTCTATTCATAGGGTAATCCTATCAATGCTTGCAACAGTATGTATGTCTTTATCACCCCGTCCTGATAGGTTTACGATGATGCATTGCTCCTTAGACATTGTTTTTGCTAATTTCATAGCATAAGCGACTGCATGGCTTGATTCTAATGCGGGTATAATTCCTTCTACACGAGTTAAAGTGCGAAGTGCGTCCAAAGCCTCGTCATCATCGATTGCTTCATAAGTAACGCGACCTATATCTTTCAAGTACGCATGTTCAGGACCCACACCCGGGTAATCTAATCCGGCAGAAATTGAATAAGTATCTTTGATTTGTCCATTCTCATCACAGAGTAAATAAGTACGATTACCATGCAACACGCCAGGTTTGCCAGCAATCAATGAAGCGGCATGCTCACCTGATGCCAAGCCTTTTCCTGCGGCTTCGACACCATAAATAGCTACAGACTCATCATCAAGGAAAGGATGGAATAAACCAATAGCATTAGAACCACCACCAACGCAGGCTACTAAAGCATCTGGAAGACATCCTTTTTTTTCTAAAAATTGTGCTTTTGCTTCAATACCAATTATGGTTTGAAAATCTCTAACGAGTTGTGGATAAGGATGAGGACCTGCCACGGTACCAATAATGTAAAAGGTATTATCAATATTACTTACCCAATCACGCATGGCTTCATTTAATGCATCTTTTAGAGTTTGAGAACCAGCAGTGACCGGAACAACAGTTGCTCCTAATAACTTCATGCGATAAACATTGGTCGCCTGGCGTTTCACGTCTTCAGACCCCATATATACTACACATTCAAGCCCCAATTTTGCAGCCACAGTAGCTGAGGCAACCCCATGCTGACCAGCACCAGTTTCAGCAATGATACGCGTTTTTCCCATACGTTTTGCTAATAAAGCCTGGCCAACCGTATTATTTATTTTATGGGCACCAGTATGATTTAAATCTTCCCGCTTAAGATAAATTTGAGCTCCCCCAATTAATTGGCTTAAACGCTCAGCGTGATACATAGGACTTGGGCGTCCAACAAAATCTTTTAACTCAAGGCTTAACTCCGCTAAAAAATCAGGAGTATGGCGGTATTTGGCATACGCCTGCTTCAATTCGTTTAATGCGGAAACTAAAGTATCGGCAACAAACATACCGCCATAAGGACCAAAATGCCCAAATGCATCAGGAAGTTCATGTTTATTCATATTTGCCTCTAATTGGAACGCTTACCACCACACCAGCTCTCACTTGATTGTTGCTAATTGATTCATAAATCGACTCATCTTATTGTGATCTTTAATGCCAGGCGCTGCCTCTATTCCACTACACAGATCTAATGCATAAGGATGACAAATTTTGAGCACTTCCAATACATTAAACTCATTGAGGCCACCTGCTAATAAATAAGATTTGGGCATAAAATTGGGAATAATTCCCCAATCAAAACAAAGCCCAGTTCCACCTTTTTCATGTTCAGCAGGAGTGTCCAACAACAAAGCCTGCGCACTTACATACTCTTGTGCCGCTTGTTCAATATGTGCAGTAGACTCTGCAGACACTGATTTAATAAAGGGTTTATTAAATTGCTGACAAAATACCACAGATTCCTCACCATGAAATTGTACTAATCGGATAGGCAATTCACTAATTATTTGATGCACTAAATCGCATTCTGGGTTCACAACAACAGCGACTGTATCTACAAATGGAGGCAAATCTTTTAATAATTTTTTTGCCTGCTCTATGGAGACATAACGCTTACTTTGTGGATAAAAAATTAAACCAATCGCATCAACACCTAAATGCACTGCATGAGCAATGTCTTCCTGACGTGTCATACCACACATTTTTACTCTTACGCGAGCATGATTCAATTATTTCTCCCAAAGAAAAGCAGGTCCTGGACTATTTTGTAATAAACCAAATTCTTGCGGATAAGTTACTTGTACTAAGTATAAACCATAGGCTGGAGCAGTTTCTGCCCCCAAACGCCTGTCTTTGGCTTCTAAAACTGCTTTAACCCAAGATACTGGATTTTTTCCTGAGCCTACAGCAATTAAAACCCCAGCAATATTACGCACCATATGGTGTAAAAAAGCATTCGCGGTAATGTCAATGACCACTAAATCATTATGACGTGTCACCTGAATTTTATGCACATTTCGCATTGGTGTATTTGATTGACATTCTACTGAGCGAAAGGAGGTAAAATCATTTTCTCCCACTAAAATTTGAGCTGCTTGATGCATCAAACGATGATCAAGTTGTCGATATTGCCATGTCATATTACTACGTAATATGGCTGGCCTAATTGTGCCATTGTAAATGATATAACGATATCGGCGAGCAGTTGCTGAATATCGGGCATTAAAATTTTCAGAAAGTTCTTTTCCCCATTTAACGCAAATGTCTTTGGGTAAAAAAGAATTAGCACCATGAATCCATGCGCGGACACTTCGCACTTTATTTGTATCAAAATGAATCACTTGATTTGTAGCGTGAACGCCAGTATCCGTCCTGCCTGCGCAAACCACAGATACAGACGCATCGGCAACTTTTGATAAGGCATGTTCTACGGCTTGTTGTACAGTATGCAAGCCTGTTTGTGCTTGCCAGCCATGATATTGGCTACCATCGTATTCAAGCACTAAGGCAATACGCATTCATTATTCCTAGGATAAAAAGAGTCAATTTATATTACTGCATGTGCTTTGTCTATACCTTAGATGATTCATTTTTGCATTTTTTCTTGATTTAATTCCTAGGACCATGATAGTTTCTTGGACTGAGATACTTTGCCTATGTCTAAAACATGGCATCATTGCGGTCAATGTAATTCAAGAACTCTTTAAAATATTTGAGATTCATCCTATGAAAAGGAATTTTTTTTATCTTTGCTTTGTAGCTTTACTATTTGTCTGTAACACTTCGATTTTTGCAAATACTAAAGCCATTGACTCAGTCCCGCTTTCATATGCTCCAGGAATTTGGTTTCTCTCTGTGGGTGGCGGTATGCAATATCCTCAGTGGCATAAACGCATGCATGCCAGTAACACCCCAGAGTTATTTGAGACCTATGATAAAGATTCCTACTCTACCAGAAAGAGAAGTGAATCCGTATTTGTCCTTTCTGCAGGTCGACGTTGGCAACGAGACAGTGACTGGTTTCCCTCTTATTCATTTGAAGCTTTATGGCAACATTTTTTCCGCACGCAATTAGGAAAAAACATCACATCCTATTCTGATGATGAGATGAATGATTACAAATACAATTGGGAACTTACTTCAAATGTGGTGCTCGCTACTGCAAAACTTAATCTCGTACACTATGGAAGATTCGCTCCTTACATTCAAGGTGGAATTGGGAGTTCATTTAATAGAACCTCTAACTATAAAGAACTTGCTTTAACAAAAACAACACCTCGCACTAACCCTAAATATTCAAATTTTAGTACTAGCGAATTTGCATACCTTTTGGGGATTGGGGTGGATTTGCAACTAAATTCCAAATTATCGATTACAGTAGGTTATAACTTCTTGGATTTAGGACAAATTAGCTCTGGTCCAGGAAAAGAAGACTGGTCTAATCAATCACTAACACCTGGATCTTATCATTCAAATGAAGTACTGATTACCATCACTTATCTGTTTGGAAAACAACACCCAGCTTATAAAGAGAAATAAATATTTCTCTTTATAAGCTGGGTGTAAGTAATGATTTTAACAATTAAGGATACGCCATGAGACCATTAATTAAACTTAGCTTCACTTTTGGTTTGATCATGAATTCGAGTGTTTTTGCTGCGGATCCAGTAACTGGATTTTATTTAGGTGTACTTGGTGATCTAAGTTATGCGACGACTTCCGACTCACAATTTACGTTTAATCCTGGCTCAGGACCCATCACTGCCAACACAGAGTTGCAACCTATAGGCGGTGGTGGTGGTCTTTCTATTGGTTATCGTGTTAATAGTGCCTTTCGCCTGGAAGGGGAACTCTTTTTTAATGCAAACAATTATAAAGATGCAACTATTGGTACTTGTACCTTAGTAAGTTCCAATCTAGTAAGTCCTCAAGGGAGTAACTGTCCTGCAGTCGTTGTTAATAATGGCTTAGGATTTAATGCGAATATCTTCGGTGCTTATGCTCTACTTAACGCTTACTATGATATTCTATCAAGTGATCCCAATGCCAGCCTATTTCCATACATAGGCGCCGGGGCTGGTGGTGCCTATGTACGTAATACTGCTGCGGTACAAACTGATAAATACCCTCCTGCTGGAGCTACATTAATAGACGTTAGTGCCAATAGTTCAAATACTGGTTTTGCCGTACAAGGAATTGTAGGGGTAGGTTATTACTTAGATGACTTTGCGACTTTAGGTCTTGATTTTCGCTATATAACCACACTCCGATCTACTAATAATAACAATTCAAACAACTTATCAACCAGTACCATACTTGGTTCTGGCTCGTTTGGAGTTGCAACAATTAATTTAACCGCTACTTTTGCCTTAGAAAAAGCAGTTAAAGATGATTAAGTAAGATCATAGGCCTCGCGCAAGCGGGAAACCATTCCCAATGTTCACTGCATATATAGAGATTGATATGGATGATTTTCAGGAGTTATTGCGTCCTCGATGGGGTTCAGAAAAGTGGATTGCTGAAGGGTGGAATAAAATCAATTCTGATGAAAAAGTACTTATTAAAAAACGCTTGCATGAGCTCTTTCACGATGGGCTGCCCTTTGAAATCAAACATGATAAATTACTCTACATTTATTCGTTTTCCTTGTTAGCCCAATTAGAAGTATTAGCTATTCAAATTCCCTTAAAATTTGAAGACAAAATGGTTAGCAAGGAAAATAAACAACGCATGCACATACAGCTTTTAGATGAAATTTTTCATGGTTTAGTATTTACCAAAATTCTTTACATGCTCTGTGAGCCTTATGCTTTTCCTCCTCACTACAACGCTAATATTGAAATTTTATGCAATTACGTACGTAATGAAGAATCCCCACAAGTTGCCGTCATGCTGTTGAATTTAATTGCTGAGGGTTGGATTGAAGAGGCTTTCAAATGTTATGCACAACAAGACATTGCACCAAAAATTTTCAATGTCATCTTAAATGATGAGCATCGCCATGTATGTGAAGCTGACTTATATCGTGACATTGGCTTGCCTGATTCAACAATTATGAAAAGCAAACTAGAATATTTAGAGGAGCAGCTTTTAGTAAATTTCTTTTTGCAGCATCGTTACATAGTGGCATCTTCTGCATTATTAGGACTACAAGGAGCCAGTCAATTCATACAGGCATTAAATACCAAACATCATCAGCAATTGCAAAAAATTAATCTTGAACCGAGTAAAAAATGGATGGCCTTTATGCATCTCATACAAAATATGCTGCCCTTAATCCATAATTATGCTCACCTGCATCAAGAAGTTGAAATGACTCCTCTACGTAAATTAATGATGATGCAATGGGATAATTCCAGCGATGCAACTATGGTTTCACAATCTATTATTAATGTGACTTGCATTGATTTTTTTGAGAAGAAATTTCCGCCAGAAACATTAACTACATTAATGATGCAAACAGTTAGTCTCTGGCTTAAAGAAAACGAATTATATCGTTGTTATTTTCATTCCCAAAAATTATACCAAAGTAAAGAAGCTTATGTAGGAGTGGTTGTCCAATTACCCAACTGTCGCGATCACTTGGGCACTATTGCCTTTGCTAATTGCCACGAAATGAGTTTCACTGAACTAGCAAAGGCAATCCGCGACATCATTCCCTTGATGGTCTATTGCTACAAACGACGTGAAGAATTAGAACAATTGCATCCTCATTTAAAACCCTATGAAGAAGAAACGCTGTTTGACTTCGCCAACACTGTTTATAACTACCCCATTCCTGGTAGCCCAGTTGCAACAATTAGTAATATTGGCCCTTGGGCTTATACCTATGCTAAATCGCCTTTATTTAAAAATGAAGTGATGAAATTTGTCATGTTGCAAGTGGAGCGTAAACAAATATGGAATAACAACAGTAAACAATTTGTAATTCAGGATCAATTACCGATTTCTATTAGTGCCGATCATCGTCTTTTTGATGGGAATACGCCCGTACCAAAAATGCTCAACGTTGCATTTCAACACATGTATAAAAAAATGCTTACGGAGCAAAAGAAATCAACACAAGAAAAAAAGACAATTAATACCCCTCAGTTTGTTAAAGGTATTGAGACCTTATTAAATTTGAATGTTGATTTTGGCTATCTGTGCCTAAGTGCATTACAAACTATGTGGGCAGACTTTTTTGCTCCGGAAGATTTGTTAGCATCAATGGAAGCATTTCAAACAGCCAACAAGATGCTATCCTAAACAATTGCAACGTGCCTCCTTTGTGAGCGCACGTTAATTTATTACCTTTACATTTTGATATTAGACCTCTCTTGCTTTACATCTGACTCTAATCCATAATCTGACCTTTTCGTTTTCTTCTGATATCCTCCTAGGAGTAGCAATGCCTGCATCAATAATCGACGGAAAAGTATTAGCTAATTTACGTTTCGATGAATTAAAACAACGTGTTCATGAACATGTGCAACAGGGACATCGTGCTCCAGGCCTGGCAGTAATATTGGTAGGTGCTGACCTCGCCTCTTTAGTGTATGTGCGTAATAAACGTAAAGCCTGTGCTGAAGTAGGAATTACTTCTCACTCTTATGATTTACCAGAAAAAACCACGCAAGACGCATTAATCGCATTAATTGAGAAATTAAATGATTTACCTGAGATCGATGGTATTTTAATTCAATTACCCTTACCAAAACACATTGACGAACACCTCATCATTGAATGCATTAAACCTGAAAAAGATGTAGATGGTTTTCATCCTTATAATCTAGGGCGTTTGGCTCAACGTAATCCACTACTTCGCCCTTGCACTCCTTTAGGAATTATGAGTTTATTAGATTATTATCGGCTTAATGTGAAAGGAAAACATGCGGTCGTGATTGGTGCATCAAATATAGTCGGTCGCCCTATGAGCCTGGAGCTGTTAATGGCTGGAGCAACGGTCACTATTTGTCATCGTTTCACACAAAATTTGGAAAAGTTCATTCGTATTGCAGACTTTGTGATTGTTGCTACTGGGCATATGGATGTGATTGATGTTGAATGGCTCAATATAAATCAAGTGGTGATTGATGTGGGTATTCATCGCTTACCTGATGGCAGCATTCGTGGTGATGTAGATTTTAAAAAAGCAATCAATAAAGTAGCTTGGTTGACACCAGTTCCAGGTGGGGTGGGGCCAATGACAATTGTATCTTTGCTTGAAAATACAATGATGGCAGCAACAAGATTAAAAAATTAGCAGGGTGATTTCCCCAAAGACCCAACCTACAAAATTAAGAGATTATTATCAAAGAGTTTTCTACCTAAAATTCTATTGAACAGGTACTATTTTTCCACCATATCCCAGTCAAACTCACCACTGAGCTCATCAAAATCATCTTTAAATTCATCTTTTAAGCGCTTACGTTCTAATTTATCCTCCAGCATACGTCTTACATTTTTTTTATGCTCGGTATCTACATCGTCATCATAATTGTAATCAGAAAACGATGAGTCATTGTAGTCTTCATGCAGATCCATAACTATCCCCTTTCGACTCTCTTAAAAAGAGTATAGTAGAAAAAATTTCTAATCTGTTATAATTCATACTTTTTAAATAGACTAAATTTATGCTCAGTTATCAACACGGATATCACGCCGGCAACTTCGCCGATGTCATTAAACATATTGCTCTAACTCGCTTGTTAAGCTACATGACACAAAAAGATACACCTTTATTGTATCTGGAAACTCATTCTGGAAAAGGTTTATATGATTTAAAATACCGTCAGGCTGAAAAAACAGGCGAATACAAGCAAGGTGTCAAACTTATTTGGCCAGATAAAAAAACATTGCCGGCAACTTTTCATGAGTACATTCAGGTTCTTAAACAATTAAATCACACGAATGAATTAAACATGTATCCAGGATCCCCCTATTTAGCAATAAATGGCCTGCGCACCCAAGATCGCATGTATTTTTGTGAATTGCATCCTACAGAATTTGAAGCCTTAAGCCAAATACCACGGATGCATAAAAAAGTACATTTCAGTAAAAGCGACGGTGTTGCTGCATTAAATGCGGTATTGCCCCCTCCTGAAAAAAGAGGTTTAATCTTCATTGATCCTTCATTTGAAGTTAAAGACGATTATCGGGATATTCCTGCAGCAATAAAACAAGCATATAATCGTTTTGCAACTGGTGTTTATTGCCTTTGGTATCCAGTAGTTAATCAACGATTAACCCAGCAGTTAATACGTCGGATGCAAGCAATTAACACCAAAAATGCTGTACGTGTTGAATTTAATTTGACTAAATCATCAATGGAAGGCATGTCAGGTACGGGTTTATGGGTAATTAATCCTCCATATACCTTTGCTGAAGAAATGCAGTCCGTATTAAAAACATTAAAAACTTATTTTAACCCCGGAGTTTCCACTTATCTTATTGAGAGCTACTGACATGTCAATTATTCCCGTTCCAGCGTTTAGCGATAATTATATTTGGGTTATTCCTGATACTAAAAAGGGGGTTTTTGATTGTGTTGATCCCGGTGAGGCCGCTCCGATAGTACGTTTTGCCAAGAGTAAGCGCTTGAAGCCACGCACTATTTTATTAACACATCACCATCACGATCATATTGGTGGCGTTAGCGAATTAGTACAACAATTTCCCTCCTGTATAGTTTATGGCCCGCAAGATCCACGTATTTCTTATATCAATCATCCAGTACATGAACATCAAACCATACAAATCGGACAGCATTCCTTCCGTATTTTGGCAAATCCGGGCCATACCTCAAGTCATATTAGCTATTATGAACCACAGCAAGGCTGGTTATTTTGTGGGGACACTCTATTTTCTGCAGGATGTGGTCGCGTATTTGATGGTACTTTGAGCCAATTGTATCAATCCATGCAATTATTCAAGTCACTTCCCTCGGAAACGCAAGTCTATTGTGCTCATGAATATACCTGGCAAAATTTACGCTTTGCGCAAACTGTAGAACCACATAATCAAAACATTGCAAATTATTTACATAAAATTCAAAATCAATCCAATGCACCTTACCCTCAACCATGAAGCAAGAGCGACTTATTAATCCTTTTTTACGTACTGATGTCCTTGAAGTCCAAAATTATGCAACTCAGCATGGTGCAAATAAAAATGACCCCTTAGATGTTTTTAGAGTACTGCGTGAACAGAAGAATACATTTAAGTAATTACGCGTAAAGAATTAAGTTGAATCTTTATGTATCAATTAAAATCAAGAAGGGTTTTATCCTGAAACAAATTCGAGTACACTGACTAGCCAATAACGTTCATAGGTCAATGCCATTGAAATTAAAGTTATTCATAATAAAAAAAATTTTATTTTGTTTTCTGATATTTTATGGGATTTCTGGCGTATCAATTGCTCACACTACATCTGATGTATGGGAAGTATTGCGTAGCGAATTTAGAATAAATCATGAAACCTCACGAGCGGAGGTGCAAGAACAAATCCGTTGGCTTGTCTCTCACCCAAGCTACTTACAAAAAGTCTGCCGCCAATCAGAACCTTACATCTACCATATTCTTGGTGAGATAAAAAAACGAAAATTACCTGGTGAATTAGCACTCTTACCCATGATTGAAAGTGCTTATGATCCATTTGCTTATTCCGGTGTAGGTGCTGCGGGCTTATGGCAATTAATGCCAAGAACAGGCGCTGACTTGGGCTTAAAACAGGATTGGTGGTTCGATGGCCGCCGTAGTATTCGCCCCTCTACTGAAGCAGCATTAAGTTATTTGATTTATTTAAATAAATTTTTTGAAGGAAATTGGATTTTAGCAATCGCTGCTTATGATTCTGGAGAAGGAACCATTTCCCGCGCCATTAAAGTAAGCCAACGCCCTACTCAAAATGTCAGCTTTTGGGAATTGTTAACACCTCGGGAAACACAAATTTATGTCCCTCGTTTATTGGCATTGGCTGAAGTTATCAAAAATCCACAACGCTATAGGATATCACTTCCTGAAATACCTTATTTACCCTATTTTGAAGAAGTAAATATTGGCAGCCAAATTGACTTAAGCCATGCAGCAAAGCTAGCAGGTATTAGTTATAAAGAATTAATCAAATTAAATCCAGGCTATAATCGTTGGACTACAGCTCCTTATAAGCCTTTTAAGTTATTAATTCCAGCAGAAAAAGTACAGCAATTTAACTCTAACTTGGCGAATTTTCCTGAAGAAAAGCGCGTTAGTTGGACAAAACACCAAGTAAAGCAAGGAGACAACCTGGATAATATTGCCATTCGTTATCACACAACGGTTAATTTAATTAAACAACTCAATCAGTTACCTACCAATACAATCACACCGAATCAATCTCTCTTGATTCCAAGTACTAAAAATGCACCAACTCTCATTCCTCAAAAAGAAATTGCTATCGCTAAAACCACACCTTTCAGTACTGGAGCCATTAACAGTACTGCTAAGTTATTGAACCCCATACGAGAAGGCAATAATCGTCGAGTAATTCATATTGTACAAGGTACAGATAGTTATCAACGTTTAGAGCAATTGTATGGCGTCACTATTAAAGAAATCCAAAGCTGGAATAAAATGTCTGCTTACCAAAGATTGCAAACGGGTCAACAATTGGTCATTTGGAAACAGGTAAAACAACCTAAACAATATATTGTTCAGCGTGGAGACAACTTAAATATTATTGCGAAAAAAAATCAAATTCAAGTTAATAAAATTCTCTCCTTAAATCCAGGATTACGCTGGAATGCACCTCTTCAACATGGGCAACGGATACGAGTAGGCTAGGAAATTATTTCTATTTCCTGCAGGAACATTGCAGGAGTGGACAAAACTTGTGTTATACTGAAAGTAACTTATTTATATATTAATTAATATGAAATTACTATTTGATTTTTTTCCTATAGTGTTATTTTTTATCGTGTATAAAACCTCTGGTATTTATACAGCAACCGCCATTGCTATGATGGCTTCTTTAAGCCAAGTAGCTTTTTATCGCTTAAAATTCCAGCATTATGAAAAAATACACCTTATCAGTTTAGCAATTATTATGATTCTTGGAGGAGCTACTCTCTTTTTCCATAATCCTTGGTTTATTAAATGGAAGCCTACTGGCATTTATTGGCTTTCAGCTTTAGTATTTTTCAGTTCAAGCTTTATAGGCAGCAAGCCTTTAATCCAAAAAATGATGGAAGCTAATGTGACCTTACCAACAAAAGTATGGCACCGGCTGAATGCTGCTTGGGCTTTATTTTTTATCTTAATGGGGGCAGTCAACCTTTACGTTGCTTATCATTACGACACGGATGCCTGGGTTAATTTTAAATTATTTGGTGGCGTAGGATTTACTTTGCTTTTTGTATTAATTCAAGCATTTTATTTAACAAAACATATGGACGAAACTGGGCTTGAAAAACAGTAGGAGCAAATATGAGACTATTGCTAGTTGAAGACGATGAGCTTTTGGGCGATGCAGTCAAGACCGGTTTAACACAATTCGATTATATTGTTGACTGGCTTAAAGATGGAGAAGCAGCGCGTGCTGCGCTGAAATCTGAGTCTTTTGAGTTAATTATCCTTGATCTAGGGCTACCTAAATTATCAGGTCTCGCTTTATTACAAAATATTCGCCACGATGGCAATTCTACTCCAGTAATTATCTTAACTGCACGTGAATCAGTTGAGGATCGTATCAAAGGCTTAGACAGCGGTGCTGATGATTATTTGGTAAAACCCTTTGACTTAAATGAGCTTAGTGCTCGGATTAGAGCCTTGGTGAGACGGTCCCAAGGTCGTGCTGATTCAGTCTTACAATACAAAAACATTACGCTTGATCCAGCAGCACACTCCGTATTGGTAGATGACGTTCTTGTTAATGTTCCGCGACGCGAATTCGCTTTACTGCAAAAGTTATTAGAAAATAGTGGCCAGGTTTTATCACGTGAACAGCTGATGCAAAGCATTTACGGTTGGGAAGAAGATGTCGACAGTAATGCACTTGAAGTTCACATTCATAATTTACGCAAGAAACTCAATGCTAACTTTATCCGTACTATACGTGGCGTTGGCTATATGGCTGAAAAAAATGACGGTATTACGACATCGTGAAATCTTCTATAAGAAAGTTTCTTTTATTCAACTTATTGCTGGCCATCACGATTACCACCACTCTAACTGCTATTGGTAACTATTATCTGGATCAAAAAGACATCCAAGACCATCTAGATACATTAATGGCAGTTTCAGCCTTATCTTATCAGGCGTTATTGGGTGATGATGTACACGAACGCCCTTTGACCAAAATTCAAAATACTTTAGATACTATTCCGCAAAAAATAGATACTTTTTATCAAAAAAGATTCTTAAATGATGAACCTCCCGAAAATTATATGGATAAATTTAATTTTCAGGTCTGGACTAATGGCGGGAAATTATTATTGCATTCTCCCACAGCACCTAAAATTCCATTAACCTCAGAAATCGATGGTTTTAGTGATAAAAAAATTGCAGAACAAGATTGGCGTGTATTTACTACTTATAATGATAAAGCAGGTATTCGTACGGTATTGGCAGAACGTTATGATACTCGTAATGAGTTAGGGCACCGCATTGCACAAGACGACCTCTATATAATGCTCCTGACCTTCCCTTTATCAGGCTTATTAATTTGGATCATCATTGGCCGAGGTTTAGATAGCTTAGACAAAGTTGCTGGAGAAGTAGCAAACAGAGAACCAAGTCATTTGGAGCCAGTAGATTTACAAGAAATTCCTGAGGAAATTAAACCGGTTATTGACGAGTTAAATAAATTATTCTATCGCCTCAAAGAAGGCTTTGAACGTGAAAAACGCTTTGCTGCAGATGCAGCACATGAATTACGTACACCGCTAGCAGCATTGAAAACCCAAGCGCAAGTCGCCTTACACACCAATGATATCAATGAAAAAAATCAGGCTTTACATAAATTAATTGCTAGTGTTAATCGTAGTACACATATCGTACAGCAATTGTTAACTATGAGCCGTTTAGTTCCTGAAGCGGCGCATATTGATGGTAAAGATGAAGTACATCTAAGCCGATTAACTCGTGAAATCTTAGCCATGCTTGCTCCTTCTGCATTGCAAAAACAAATTGATCTGGAATTGGAAAGCAATGATGCAGAGAATTTGGTTATTTATGGCAACCCCACTGCTTTGAGTATTTTAGTACGTAATCTCGTAGATAATGCAATTCGTTATAGTAATGAACACAGTCAAATTAAAGTATGCCTTGCAAAAGCAGCAAATAATGAAGTAATGATCGAGGTTTCCGACAACGGACCAGGAATCCCTGCTGAATTAAGAGCACGTGTCTTTGAACGTTTTTTCCGGGTGTTAGGTAATAAAAGTCCTGGCAGTGGCCTAGGACTTGCTATTGTACAACAAATTTGTGATTTACATGGCGGTCGGGTAATACTCGATGCACCGAAAGAAGGAACAGGGTTGATTGTGAGAGTATTTTTACCTATCCATTCGGTAGAATGAAGAGTAATTATCCTCTTCATTATTTTCTTAGACTCTGAATAAATTTTTTACTAATTATTTTTGTGAATAACCCTCATATTGCTCTAAAACCCCCTCTGAGGATTCAATAGATGATGAAACAGCAGGCCTTAGTACTTTTCTTATACTGTGAGCTAAATCACAGGCCTTTAAGCCGAGCGTATTTACCTCAGAATCTAAACTTGCAGGAGTTAACTTAGCTCGTAATAAGTCATCCTGTGCTAATAAAGCACGACCATCGGGGTTACTACATAACACCAAATCTGCATTTACACCTTGCGTCAATCCTTTAGTAGAAATTACTTCTAAACTTGTGGAAGTTAACTTGGCTCGTAACGTGATATCTTGTTCCCTTCGGCGGTACCACATAAGTAAAGAGCCAAATTTTCATTAATATCGTTACGATAATTGAAGTCAATTTTTCCCGGTTAGCTAAAAGATACGAAATAGCCACATCAAAAAGCTTGAAATTAAATAGCACTAAGCATACTTCATTAGGTTCACCTTGTAAGTCATTTAAGTTAAGTTCGCCTTTCATAAGAGCTAATATTTGCCGTTCTACAGGAGAAATATCTAAATGTGTTTCAGTGAGAAAACGAGTAATAAGGATATTATTCGCTTTTTTTCGTGTTAAATTTTTGTCAAATACATCTATTAAATAGTAAATTGGCTTCTCTAGGTTGAAACCCATTGATAGCTACATTTTTATCCAATAAATAATTAATAATCTCAAAATTACCAATGTTCATCGCAGCTACTAACGGCGACATCAAGCTCTGAGGATCTGGACAATTAATATCGAGCTGAGCTCCTTCAATTAAATGCTTTACTTGCTTTAAATTTTGTTCTTTTATTGCTTTAAATAAAGCCTAATTGATAAACAAAGTTGACTAATTTTAATCAATTTAGATTTTAATTGTAACTCCCCATGTATTTAATTGAGCTCACCGGCTTCCCCTCTCCACCGCGCGCA
>NZ_JASGFU010000027.1:0-35879 GCF_047605385.1 Legionella sp.
CGCGCGGTGGAGAGGGGAAGCCCGGTGAGCTCAATTAAATACCTGGGGAGTTACCCCTAAATTTCTTTTAGTTCAAAAAATAATCATAATAATTGTTTAAAATAAACACAATATGACGTCTATAATTAAATGGGTACTTTAATTGAGTGGAGTATTCTTGAAGATCGTGCGGAAATTTATGAGGCCGACATTTAACTTGGAGGCATTATGCTAGGAGTCTATGAAAACCTGGACAATCTACCTAAATTTAGAAGCAGATTGGAAAAAATACACCAAATCTTAATATTAAATGGAGTTGAACAATGCTTACCTTACTTTTGTTAATTATCATCTTACTTGCGGTGCTACCTAACTGGCCTTACAGCACCGGTTGGGGGTATTATCCAAGTGGTGTTGTAGGTATATTACTGATTGTCCTGATAGTTGTTTTACTGACCCGGGGTGGTCCCTAAAGGATAAGAGGAGAATTTTATCTCCTCTTATCAACAGGTTTAACCATTTGCTGCCGTCTGGATGAAGTATCTACCCTTTCATTCATATACGATGTTTAATTAACAAAAAATTAATTACAAATCCACTTACTCTCAGCAACTATGGAATAAACTTCATTATCGCCAATAACCAGATGATCTAATAAACGCGCATCGACTAACTCCAAAGCATTACGTATGCGCTTGGTTACGGCAATATCTTGATGACTGGCATCAGAAATTCCGGAAGGGTGATTATGCGCAAGGATTAATGCTGCGGCATTAAGTTGTAGTACTCGTTCTATAATAGGACGTGGATGTATGGTTGCGGTGTTGATGGTCCCGGAAAATAATTCTTCATAGGCAATGATGCGGTGTTGGTTATCAAGAAACAGAGCAGCAAAGGTTTCATTCTTATAATCGCGTAAACGTTTTTTTAAATAGGCATGAGTTTGTTTGCTATCGGTAATTTGGGTTTCTTTTTGCAAATGGATGAAATCACTGCGCCGACAGATTTCTTGAACTGCTTGTAATTGCACGTAACGAACCTCACCTAATCCATGTACTTGGCTGAATTGGGGAAGAGTTGCATTTAATACTGCTCGTAAATCGCCTAACTGGTTCAGTAATTCTGTTGCCAATTGCGCACAGGATTTTTTCCCACTGCCTGAACTAATGAAAATAGTAAGTAATTCAATATCAGAAAGGCATTGCGCGCCATTAGTGAGCAATTTTTCACGCAGATCTAACCGCCGCGTTGTTGGGACAAATATCATAATTAATTCCTTTATATTTATATTGCGAAGTTTAGCAGGGCTATTTTTATCAAAAAATAGTGGTCATGCAAGTTCATTCAGCAGAATTTTTTCGCGTTAATTTTTAATAAAATCATCAATAATCCACAAAGCGTCTCCTTTTGCTCTGTAAAAATACAGGGCAATTTCATCAATAAAATAATTCGTAGGTTGGGCCTTGGCCCAAGGCTCAACCTATTTTTTCTTTAATAATCATATTTTAATCACATGTACTAAAATTAATACATATGGACGGCAAATAATAATAGATTAACAGGAAATAAACATGAGAACTAAAACTGAAAAAAATACAGAAAAAATAAATATTCTGTCTTTAGAAATTATGCAGTTGATGAAGATAGAAAGACAAAAGAAAGCTACTGAATTCTTAGAAAAAATCATGCATTCATGTACAAAGGATGCGGTACTCGATAGAAATATACTTCTAGAATTATTTCAAAAGGTACATAAAAAAGCAGTCTCTACAGAGGAAAAACCAGGGCTAAAGGAAACATGGAATAATCAAGAGTTGTCCCTAAAGGAAAAAGCAGAAAAGTTAGCAGAATATCTAGCTAAACTAGAGCCGTTACCTTCTTTTATTAACCATATGGGCCAATTTTTAGAAATTATCACTGAGGAGAAAGAATTAAATTTATTTTTGAAAAACCCTCAAGAGTATATATATAGTCATTCGAATCTTTCTGTGCATGATCTACAAGTTTTACAATTTGTTATCAATGATCCAAATTTTAAGAGTTTGCCATCTATTAATCGGAGCTTATCGAGTAGTACAGATGTCTTTACTCCACTGGCCTATTACTTGCATCAGTTGCATGTGGATAAGTACGGTTCAATGGATGCTTTGCGATTTCCACAATGTATTAATCCGAAAGTAAAAGACCAAGTGCTCAAAGCATCAAATAAAGCATATTACGGTCCTCAAATTATGGGTAACATGGGAGCACAGCAAAGTTATGATCGTGGTTCGATTGCAAAAACTGCTGCAAAAGTAAAAGAGTTGCAAATGGGAGCTTGTCATACTTTTGCACAATTAGCAGCCGATCATCTTTTAAAATTAATGGATGAGGGTAAATTGCCTCGTATGCCTCTAAAACTTGTAAGTCATAAAGAAAATTTATATTCTCATACTTTTCTTTTATATGGACATCAATCAGATGACTTAACGGATTTATCTCAATGTTTGATTATAGATCCATGGGCTGTGGCCATGGGATATAATTCCACCTATGGCATTTTTACGGAAGAAAATTATCCCTATCCTGAGATGACCACTAAGTTAGAATGTTGCTTCGATAGCGTAACTCCTAGCGCGGAAAGTAAAAAATCAAATTCCCTTAACCAAGAATTAAGTACTGCTTTATTACGAGGAAGTTTCTTTTCTACTTCAAATCAGAACCGAAATGGAGAAAAATTATCAAGTCATCAGCAAATAGCAGTAAGTTTTATAACTAATTTAAAAAACCATACTCACCATGGAGTAAAAAAGGAACTCATGGAAAAACTTATTGAATCTATTAAAAAAGGCACGTTAACTCCCGAAGACTCGCTAAAAATGGCCACACTTGCTATCCATGCCAAAGTAATAGAGAAGGTTGAACAAACTTATAAATGGAAGGGAATTATTTCTAACAGTGAAGAGGGGTTTGTAAGCCTTTTTAATAAATCGACTCAAAAATTTTGGATGAATTATCTTTTTAAAGAGATGAAAAATGAAGGGCAAGTTGGGAATATAGACTCAATTTTGCTGGATAAAATAGTGCAGTCGCTCAATGAGACAACAGAGCATGAGTTTAATCCAGAAAGTACTTTATCAAATAAGATGGGAATTTGATTATTTTTTATCAATTAGTATATAATTAATCCTGTTTAATTAGAACGGATAATGGATAATATGTACGGAAAAGAAGAAAATTTTTATAGTGCTCTCCGGTTATATATCATATTCGATAATATGCCTTTGGATTCGATAATAAAATTAAGTTGCGTAAATACGCAATTAAATGAAATTATTACCGCATATCTTAAAACCGAGTTACAAATAAAACAAATCGCTTGTGGCCAAACCCATACACTTGTCTTATTAAAAAAAGGCCGAGTGTTTGCTACTGGAGAAAATAAGCATGGACAATTAGGTTTATCAGACGATAAGTATTTTGTGTTTTCTGAAATCACAGATATTGAGCGCATGGAGGCAATAAGTGCTGGTTTTGATCACTCAGTGATGTTAAGCAAAGAAAAAAACGTATGGGTAATGGGTAACAACGATAATAATCAGCTTACTTTTCAAGAAACTGTTTCAAAGCAGAATACTAATCCTCTTGAGGCATTCTCTTTAGAAGAAAATAAAATAAAGCTAGTTCCTTTGCAAAGGAGTATTAGTTTAACTCAAGTTAAAGCAATTAGTGCTGTTGATCATACAACAGTTGTTTTAAATGAAGATGGGACGATAAAAGTTTGTGGTAATCCTCAGTTACAAGCCTGTATTATTAATCAGCAATTAAAATTATTGCCTGCTTGGCTCATCAACGAGCTGCCAAAAGATTTAAATATTGTTGATGTTTCATTTGGCCAATGCCATGCGCTTTGTCTTACTAAAGAAGGTGAGGTGTATTGCTTCGGAAGTAATGACCAGGGTTTATTAGGATTAGGAAAAGAAATTGAGCAATGTGCGAGCTGGACTAAGTTATGCAACTGCAAAGCCAGTAAAATTAAAGCGACTGCTCTTGGCAGCTTTATTTTAACTACCGATCAGCGATTGTTGGTTTCTGGTATAAATTCGCAGCAACAATTGGGCACATTAGAAAAATCGATTTTTACTTTTGCAGAAATTGCAACTGAAGTAAAAGATTTTGATGCCAATGATTGGCATACTGTTTATCTGGATAAGAATAATCAATTGTACAGTATGGGTTGTAATGAATCTGGACAATTAGGTATCGGAAGATCTACAAAGCAAGATGAGATCACTCAGAAATCTCTGATCTCTGTAAAACATAGGATAGCCTCGGTACTACCAATAGAAGAGAAGTTTCCATTTATCTCTCAATTAAGCCGTAAAATCAAAATGAAAGAACCTGAATGGGAAGATAACGAAGAATTTGAACGAGACGATTATTGGGGTGAAGAGTCTGAAATGTCTCTAGGCTCTTGAGTATTGAGCTAAAGTTAATAATTAATAGATCAATAATGCAAGAAGAGTAGGCTCGTCTATAATTGTATTGGTTAAAATTAATACTGAAAAACCTGGATCATTGATGTTTCTTGCTCACAGGTAGTTTTTTATGTTTTGATCAGGGCAATTCTTTTAATAATGGTCAATTATGCAAGATTTCATTGGAAAAAAAATTCTTCTTGGTGTTTGTGGCGGGGTTGCTGCATATAAATCCGCTTTTTTAGTACGTGAATTAGCACGTGTTGGTGCTGAAGTACAAGTGGTGATGACGCATTCAGCTCAAGAGTTTATTACGCCTTTGCTCATGCAAGCCCTATCGGGTAAGGAGGTACGTACGGATTTATTTGATGCACAAGCAGAGCGCGGTATGGGGCATATTGAACTCGCACGTTGGGCCGATTATTTGGTTATTGCTCCAGCTTCAGCCAATTGCTTGGCTAAATTGGCGCAAGGTATTGCTGATGATTTATTATCGACTTTATATTTAGTCACAAAAACACCAGTTATTGTTTGTCCTGCTATGAATCATAGTATGTGGGAACATCCCGCCACAAAAGCTAATTGTCAAGTATTACAAGAGCGTGGGGTGATTTTTGTTGGTCCAGAAGATGGTCCACAAGCCTGTGGAGAATATGGGCCTGGACGGGTGAGCGAACCTGAACAAGTAATTACTGCTTTGCGTTTGTTTGAGGTACATCAGTTATTAAAAGGCAAAAAAGTCATCGTTACTGCAGGACCCACCCGTGAGCCGATTGATCCGGTGCGTTACATCAGTAACTACAGTTCTGGAAAAATGGGTTATGCTATGGCTGAAGCTGCAGCAATGGCTGGCGCAGATGTTACTTTAATTAGTGGATCTTGTGATTTGCTGGTTTCTAAGGGGATAAAATTACTTAAAGTAGAATCGGCACAAGAAATGCTGGATACAACATTGCATGAATTAGATGAGGGAATTATTTTCATTGGCAGTGCAGCGATTGCTGATTACCGGATTGAATCGCCAGCAACGCAAAAGATGAAAAAAATGCAACATGATGAGCTGAGTTTACATTTAGTGAAAAATCCAGATGTATTAAGTTCTGTTGTTGATACGGGCAAAGCATCATTTGTACTGGGCTTTGCTGCAGAAACAACGAGTGTAATTCATTATGCAACTGATAAATTAAAACGTAAAAAGCTCGATATGATTGTGGCCAACACAGTTGGTAAAGGTGTGGGTTTTGAAAGTGATGTAAATCAAGTGACATTAATTACTAAAGAAAAACATATTGCATTGCCTTTAACCCATAAAACACGATTAGCGGGACAAATTATTGCAATCCTGGCAGCAACTCTGCACAATGGCGCTAATTGAAGATTGATGTACTCTCTTCTTGTTATTTAAGTTAAGTAATCCCTCATCATTAGAAAGCACAAATAGTTAATTAGGAACGATTTATGACCCAAGCAATTCAATTAAAAATCCTCGATTCAAGAATAGGTAATAGTATTCCTTTACCTACTTATGCTACGGATGGTTCTGCTGGTTTGGATTTACGCGTGTGTATTAATGAGCCTATCCAGATCGCTCCTCAAGAAACAGTGTTATTGCCCACAGGCTTATCGATTTATATTGCAGATCCAAAATTAGCAGCGGTAATCTTGCCACGCTCAGGCTTGGGCCATAAAAACGGTATTGTTCTTGGTAATTTAGTAGGTTTGATTGATTCCGACTATCAGGGGGAATTAAAAATTTCTTGTTGGAACCGTGGTATTGAACATTTTACGGTGAATCCAGGTGAGCGTATAGCGCAATTGGTATTTATCCCAATAGTTCAGGCTGCTTTTGAAATTGTTGACCAGTTTACTGAGAGTTCGCGTGGCGAGGGAGGTTTTGGTAGTTCTGGGAGACATTAATGATTTACCAGCAAAAGCAAATACCGAGCTGCGTTTTTCGTGCTTGTGATATTCGTGGCATTATTGACCAGGATTTTGATGAACACTCTTTTTATAGCATTGCTTTGGCAATTGCTTATCGTTTGCAAGAGTTACAACGTCACCAGGTATTTTTAGCACGCGATGGTCGTTTGACCAGTACTGCTTTTGCTGTAGCCTTAAAACAAGGATTATTGGAAAGTGGGATTGATGTTGTTGATTTAGGAGAAGTTGCCACTCCTGTGATGTACTATGCAACTCAGTTACAAAAAATTGATTGCGGTTTGATGGTAACAGGCAGCCATAACCTGGCAAATTATAATGGCCTGAAAATGGTCTTTGCTGGAAAAACATTAGTTAAGGAAGATATTGAATATTTGTATCGTTTAATCGTCGAGAAAAAAAGAAATTTCGGACAAGGCAAGGAAATAGCAGTCAATCTCTTACCTCAATATATTCAGCATGTCCAAAGCGGCATTAAAGTAAAACGCCCTTTAAAAATAGTGGTTGATTGTGGAAATGGCATTGCTGGCCCTATAGTGCCAGCGGCTCTTACTGAACTTGGATGTGAGGTAATCCCGCTTTATTGTGAAGTAGATGGCCATTTTCCCAATCATCATCCCGATCCTGCTGTTGCTGAAAATTTAATTGACTTGCAAGCAGCGGTTACTCTCCATAAGGCAGATATGGGTTTAGCTTTTGATGGAGATGCTGATAGGTTAGGGTTAGTGACTGACACTGGAGAAGTGATTTGGCCCGATCGTTTAATGATGCTTTATGCCCGTGAAATTCTGCAACAAATCCCTGGCGCTACAGTAGTTTTTGATGTGAAGTGTTCGGGTCATTTAACAAAGGAAATTCAGGCTGCAGGTGGTGTAGCAAAGATGTGCCCAACAGGCCACTCTATTGTTCAAAAAATGATGAAGGCTAAACATGCTGCTTTGGCAGGTGAAATGAGTGGTCATATATTCTTTGGTGATCGCTGGTATGGGTTTGATGATGCCTTGTATAGTGCGTGTCGTTTATTGGAAATCATTAGTGCGTCGCATTTAACAGTAAGTGAACAATTTGCTTTAATTCCTAATAGTGTGAATACTCCAGAGTTAAAAATTGCTATTCCTGAAGATCGAAAATTTCAGTTGATGCAGCGTTTTTATAAGCAAGCGCAATTTTCCAAGGCAAAAATTATTGATATTGATGGCTTACGTGCTGAGTTTGAATATGGTTGGGGATTGGTACGTGCATCCAATACTACTGCTAATTTGGTTACTCGTTTTGAAGCAATAGATAACCAGCATTTACTGGCAATTCAAGAATTATTCAGAGAACAGCTTCTCATGGTGGATAGTACGTTAAAGTTGCCTTTTTAGTTAGGGTCTGTTTAATGATGCCGTTCGTACAATTATGAATAATCCTAAAAGTGGAGATGAGAAAAAAGGGGATTTAGCTGGAGTTTATGTCTACAAATTTAAAATTGATCATCAACAATTTCTTTTAGCTTATGAGTGGGATTCCTCACTAAGACTCTTATTCACACTTGGAGTACATGAAAATTTCTATCGGGATCTCAAGAGAAAATAATTGGCTATTCATACTCGTAATGTACTACTCATGTTTTTACGGATTTTGCAGAACATAAAGCATTACTTCCAACGGATGCTGATTTTGGATGCGTGCTGGTACTTTCTCTTGGTGTAGCTGTTGTAAGTGGTTTTGTTCTGATATGGTATGAATGTAGTGAGGATTATGGCTAAATCGGGCACTGGTTTGTAAAACCCATGAGTCTTTATCACTGATTTCGGTGGTGAAAATAAAATATCCTTGTGGGTTTAAGTGTTGGCTAATGGCAGTAAATAAGGTATTTAAATCACCAAAATAAGGCAACACATCAGCAGCAACTATAAGATCATATTTTTTATGATTTTTCTTAAAAAACTCATTGAGCTCTGCTTCAACTAATTCATCATAAATCTCTTTTTCTTTCGCTTGAGTGAGCATTTTCGCAGCAATATCTACACCCACCAGATGCTTACTCATTTCGCGTAAAACAATTCCAGTCAATCCGGTTCCGCAACCAAGATCAAGACTTTGAGTATTTATCGGTAATTTAAGCTGATGAATTACTCGGGCAATGTGTTGAGGAATATGATAGTGCAAAGTGCCTTGCATATGTTGATCATAATAAAGAGCGTAATTATTAAAAAGATTCTGGGCATACTCGGGGCTGGCTTGTGCTTTGCTCTCTCCTTCTAAAGCATGCAACATATGGGCACTCACCTTATCTTTAGGATTTGCAGCAAGTGCTTGTCGTAAATATTCGCGTGAGGTTTCACGTTGATCCATCTTGAGGTAAATCGCTGCTAAATTACTTAATGCCGCGTTGTGAGCAGGTTGCAGTCGTAAAATACATTCAAAAAAGATAATGGCTTCATTTAAATGGCCCAAAGCCATTTGTGCTACTCCTGAATTATATAAATATTCAATATTATTCGGAGCTTTTTTCAACAAAACATCATAATGCATCAATGCATTTTCAAAACGATCATGATGCATAAAGGTCGCTGCCAAATTGTTGCGCGCATCAATATGCTCATTATCCAGGGCGATTGCTTTGGTAAAATAATCGACAGCTTGTTGATGGTGTTCTTTCTTGAGTGCAATCACCCCTAGATTGGTAATTGCTTCAATTTGTTCACTGTCTTGTTCCAAGACTTTTTGAAATTCTTTTTCTGCTTTATTCAATTTATTGTCATTTAAGTATAAGATTCCCAAATAAAAATGTGCTTCTGCATACTCCGGGTTTAAGGCGACTACATTATTAAATTGCGTTTTCGCAGCGACTAATTGATTATTTTTTAAGAATAGTAAACCTAAATTAAAATGTGCTGTACTAAAATCAGGCTCAGCATTTACTGCTTGTGTGTAATGCGTTAATGCTTTTGAGTAATTATTTTGCAGAGCATGAATTGTGGCCAAATTATTATGAGCCTGGGCATAATTGGGGCGCAATTTGATGGCTTGATGATAAAACTCGATGGCCTTATCCATTTGGTTCATTTTTTTATAAGCATTAGCGAGATTATTGAGTAAAATTGCATCATTAGGGCTTAATTCATGGGCTTTTGATAGATACAAGATGGCATTAGGAATATTATTTGTCTGCGCATAAGCTAAGCCCAGGTAATGTAATGTTTGAAGATTTTTAGTATCTTTAGACAATATTTGTTCATAAATGCGAATTGCATTTTCTAATTTACCTTCGTGTTGTAGTTTATAAGCGCTAGCAAAAAGCGCTTCGAGTTCTGCGTCCATTATACCTTCTGAATAAGTTCACGTAGAGAGTTTAATGCTTGTGCACGATGGCTGATGCTATTTTTAATAGTAGCAGGTAATTGGGCGGCTGTGCATTGATATTTAGAAACATAAAAAATGGGATCATAACCAAATCCATCATCACCAAGAATTTCTGTATGGATGCTTCCTTTAAACATTCCAGTAGCAATTAATGGTGTAGGATCGTGAGCATGTTGTACTAAAGCAATGGCACAATAAAAATAAGCTTCACGCTGTATACCATATAAATGCTCCATATTTTTTAATAATAAATCGATATTTTCTTGATCGCTTGCTTTATTGCCTGCATAGCGTGCTGAATAAATGCCTGGTTCACCATTAAGTGCGGGAACAACTAAACCTGAATCATCTGCTAAAGCAGGTTTTTGCGCATGCAAGCTGGCATGTCGTGCTTTAATAAGTGCATTTTCAATAAAACTTAAACCATTTTCTACTGCGTCGCGAATGTTTAAACTGGTTTGCGAAATACAGTGAATTGGAGCCAGTAAAGCATTTAACTCTTTAATTTTACCTGGATTGCTGGTAGCAAGAATGAGCTCATTCATGAGAACTAGTAAAATGATAATTAAGCGTGTTGCTAGTGTAGCATAAGTTATTCTTTATTTTGGATTAGGGAAATGATTCTCATCTTGAAGGTAGACAAATTTCAAGTATTTTAGTTACGTATTTTTGTGTAAAAAATATACTCCGTTGCTGGATTTATGACGCGCTCTGCGTTAAAATATGGTTTTGTAAATTGTGCGCAAATCATGCCAGTTTCTCATATTTTATTAGCACTAATCGTTGTTCTTATTTGGGGATTTAACTTTATTTTTGTAAGTCTTGGCCTTACAGAAATTTCCCCATTATTGCTTTGTGCCTTGCGTTTCTTTCTCTCTAGTGTTCCCGCCATCTTTTTTGTTAAATTGCCAACACGTTCCTCCTTGCATATGGTAGCATTATATGGTTTAGTGATGTTTGCTTTGCAATTTGGGTTGTTATTCTTAGGTATGAGTTTTGGTATGCCTGCTGGAGTGGCTTCCATTTTGATTCAGGTACAAGTTTTTTTTAGTATGTTTTTTGCAGTGCTACTCCTAGGAGAAAAGCCTAACGCAGGACAAATGATTGGTGCTTTGGTCGCGTTTTTGGGGATTGCAATTGTTGCGTTGCATTTTGACCAGGATATTTCTTTGGCAGGCTTTCTCTTTATTCTCACCGCTGCTGCGACCTGGGGTATTGGTAATTTAATTACCAAGCAATTGAAGGGTGATAGCAACAATATGATGGTTTTGATTGTGTGGGGGAGTTTTATTGCCTGTATCCCCATGTTTATGGTTTCATTATTAGTTGAAGGAATAGATAATTTTTCGGCGACAATGTTGCATCTTAGTTGGAAAGGATTTGGCTCTTTGTGCTATATCGTATTTGCTTCTACCTGGATTGGTTATGGAGTGTGGAATTGGTTGATGGCACGTTATCCGGTGGGGATGGTGGCACCTTTTACTTTGTTGGTGCCGGTAATTGCAATGATTAGCTCTGTAATCTTTTTGGGTGAGCCTTTCCAATTGTGGAAGTTAGTGGTGGGTTTATTGGTAATTAGTGGTTTGTGTATTAATATCTTAGGTTCGCGTTTCGTAGCAATTAGAGCTAGAAAGGAAGTGGAGACATTCACATCGTGAAGGATGCAAAAACGATTGTACTTTGTGCAGATGATTTTGGTTTAAATGCTGGAGTTTCTCAAGGCATTTTAAAACTGGCCAGTATGAATCGTTTGTCAGCAGTGAGTTGTATGGTGAATATGCCTGATTTTGCTGCATATGCTTCTGAATTAATCGCTTTAAAAAGCAAGGTGCAAGTTGGTTTGCATTTTAATTTAACGGAAGGAAATTTTTTATCTGCTCCTGATACCCCTTGTTTTTCTTTAAATGAGTTATTGATTAAAACACATCTTGCCGCGATTAGATTAGTATTCATCGCTCAAGAGTTTAAGCAACAGCTCGCTTACTTTATACAACTTACTGGGTGCTTACCTGATTTTATCGATGGTCACCAGCATATCCATCAGTTTCCACGAATAAGAAAAGTCATCTTGGATTTATACGAGCAGCAATTAAGAGATTATAGAACTTTTATTCGTTCTACCTATCCTACTGTCAACAACACGTTTCGTTATTATCTCAAAACCAAAATTTTAGCGTTGACAGGGGGTAGGGCTTTAGGCTCTGCTTTAGCTACAGAGAACATTCCTCATAATACAGGATTTGCAGGCATTTATGATTTTTCACCTCAGGCTGATTATCGAGCTTTATTTCGCAGTTGGTTGCATTTGGCTTCAGATAATACCTTAATTATGTGTCATCCTGGGGAAGCATGTGCAGGGCTGGATGTTATTGCACCTACTCGTTTGATTGAATTCAATTATTTTTTGAGCGAGGATTTCATTATAGATTGCCAGGAGCATAATATTCACATTGCTGATGCATCTATGTGTTATACTTAATTATTATGCGTTATAAGGATGATAAAAATGGACGATCATTCCTCTATTCTTTTTACCCCTTTTGAGCTTGGTGGGCGCACTTTAAAAAACCGTATAGCCATGGCTCCTTTGACGCGTAATCGTGCTTTACATGGAGGTGATGTTCCGCAAAAATTAAATGCTGAATATTATGCTCAACGTGCTTCTGCAGGCTTAATTATTTCCGAGGCAACACAAATTTCCCCAACAGCAAAAGGTTATGCTTGGACGCCTGGGATTTATTCTTCAGAGCAAGTGGAGGGATGGAAATTAGTAACGAATGCTGTACATGCTAAAGGTGGCACTATTTATGCACAATTATGGCATGTAGGCCGAATTTCTCATCCTAGTTTACAACCAGAGCGAGCATTACCTGTTGCACCTTCTGCCTTGATACCTGAAGGACAAAAAACCTATATTGAAACCGGTGTATTTACAGCAATTGGCATGCCACGAGCCTTGAAATTAGAGGAAATCCCTTTAATTGTCGAAGATTATCGTAAGGCTGCAAAAAATGCCATAAGCGCAGGTTTTGATGGGGTAGAGGTACATGCTGCAAATGGTTATTTGATTCAACAATTCTTATCTGATGGTGCGAATTATCGCACCGATCAATATGGTGGTTCGGTGAGTAATCGGTTACGTTTTGCTTTAGAAGTAATGGAAGCTGTGACCGCTGAAATTGGTGGTTATCGCACCGGAATTCGTTTGTCACCTATTGGTGCAATGAATGGTATCTCTGAAACCTCACCTAACGATATTTATTTTTCCCTCGTGCGTGAATTAAGCCTCTTAAATCTTGCTTATATTCATGTTATTGAAGGAGCAACTCAAGGACCACGTGATTTTAATGGTTTTGATTTTCATGCGTTGCGTAAAGAGTTTCAAGGTGCATGGATGGTGAATAATAATTACACTCGCGAATTGGCCATCGAGGCAATTGCTTCGGGTTATGCAGATTTGGTAGCATTTGGTCGATCATTTATTGCGAATCCTGATTTAGTGACGCGCTTTAAGCTAAATGCACCACTTAATGCATTTGATCGCAGCACCTTTTATGGTGGTAATGAAAAAGGGTATACTGATTATCCAACTTTGTCTTGATAAAGCAAAGGGGACGGTCCGTCTCCTTTATTTAAGGTGTTAAAATCCGAGAACACCGCGCACCTGCTGGACCATTACTACCGGGACTTATAAAGCTGCCACCATTTATATCAAAATTAATGAGCCATTTGAAAATGGCTGGGTCAAAATTGGACAACTCGGTAGAGCTCCAATAAGCACCTGTAAGACAATCAGCGCCATTGGGTGGAGTGCAGGAAGTACTTGGTGTTGTGGCATTCGTATCTCCAATCAAGAAAGAAAGATTGTCAAACATGTTTTGTATTCCTGTTGGGCATGTTAAGAGCATACTGTTAACATTCATCTCACAAACTGCTGGTAAATACCAGTCTGAATAGCCATTGATGGTTGCGTGGCATAATCCTGCAGCATAATATTCTAATGGTGTAGGCGCACTTCCTCCGAATGTACGATTATAATTATAATAAGAGACGATATTGCCTGAGTTACAATTTCCATCCGAGCTGCCGTTGCATGGAATATAGGGGGGCGTTCCTGATGGATAGGGCGGAGAAGAGGGGGATGGAGTTGAAGGAGTGGATACTTCATCTATACCAAGAATAACCGTGCTATCATCAGCATCGGCAGCTGTTCCACCATTGCCATTGGAACTCCAAATAATACTTGTCGGTTGAGTACCTAAACTAGGAATGTCTGGTGTAGCCTGATCTACTAGAGTAGTTACTTTACCACTAATACTACCTGTATTGGATGTTGTATCATCTATTGAATAAATAAAACCACCCTGATACTGACAACCATAGTTTAATACATAAATATTTACTTGACTGGAAAGACCACCATCCGCAGTAATGGTTACTGTCCCTGCAACAGGTGGTGTTCCTGAACTACATATTTGATGGATACTGTTCCCATTGAATTTACTGTAATCGAGGGAGGATATCCTGCAACGGGGGTAAATGTCTACAGGGGAATGCCCGCTTGCACGGCGCTCATTAATATTAATCCAGCAGCGCTAAGTACTAAGCGTGTTAAATATTTTTTATTCATGTTCATTCCCTATGAACAGTAGTAAGTTAATAACTTTAAGCTTACCGTCTGTGATTTAAAGAGTATTCTTTTCCATATTCAAACTATTTTGTAACTGTTTACTCCAATTGTAAAGAGGTATTAGAGTTTTTGAATGTGTGTCAAATGAGGACATACCCTAATTTTTTCTGTATTATCAAACCTAACTCTAATGTGAAACAAGGAAGGGATGTCTTGCGCGACGTTTTTTTTATTTCTCTTGGTGCTATTTTGGGAGCTAATTTACGCTATTTCGTCAACCGTTTTTCACTGCGTTATTTATCGCCAGATATCCCTTTGGGAACCTTAATTGTCAATTTAACGGGAAGTTTTATTTTAGGCTTTTTTTTGGCTTGGACTTTGGAGAGAGTGGAAGTTGATCCCCGTTGGCGTTCCTTTGTTGCAGTTGGTTTTTGTGGAGCATATACAACTTTTTCAAGTTTTAGTTATGAAACTTATGTGTTTTTAGAGCGCAGTGACTACGGTCTTGCTGCAATGAATTTTATCTGTAATAATCTTTTTTCCATACTTGCAGTAGTTGCAGGGATCATATTAGCAAGGGCGCTCTAATATGAAATTAGTCAAAATCACTATTTATATTAATGAAGCAGATAAATGGCAGCACCGTCCTTTGGATTTGGAGCTCATGAATCTGTTGGATGAGCATGGTATTATCGGGGGAACGGTTTTACGTGCTGTTGCTGGGTTTACTTATCATCAGCCAGTAGAAACTACTACGCTTGTTGATGTTAACAGTCGATTGCCTTTGGTGGTGCAATTTATCGATTCAGAGAAAAAAGTTGCAGCGGTATTACCTTTGTTAAAAAGCATGATTGGTGATCGTTTAATGATTCGTCAACCGGTGGACGTGTTAAATGGCAAGTTACCGGCAAGCCCAGTATCTTGAGAGAATAAAACTGTAGATAGATACTAAAGCTAACACCAGCAGCAATGCTAACATATAGTTTAGGTGAGTGAAACGCAGCACTATAAAATACAACGTTTCATTAATTGTTCCTGCAGAAAGTGCCACCATAAAGAAATACGGTAATCGCAATATTTTTTGGTCATGCAATTGGGAGAAGGTCAGATATTTATGTCCAAAAAAGCTGACATTAAATGCAGTGAGAAATGCAAAAATATTAGCAAATAATGCGTGAAAATATGCATAAGTTACAAGTAAATATACAATTCCCAAGTGTACCAATGCTGCAGTACATCCAATTGCTGCATAATAAATCAATCGATGTTTCAATTTAAGCGGGGTTGTCGTCAAAGCTGGATTCCTCATCAATAATATAATGAGGTCTATGTTTTACCTCATCAAATACACGCCCTATATATTCTCCTACTACACCTAATGCAAATAGCTGTAAACCACCAAAAAAAGTAATGGCTGTGACAATAGTTGCCCAACCAGGCGTTTTGATGCCAAAAACCAAAGTACTAAAAACAATCCAAGTTGCATATATTATAGCTAAAGTTGCTACGCTAATGCCACCTAAAGCGATTAATCTCAGTGGGAAGGCGGTAAACGAAGTAATGCCAGTAATCGCTAAATCAAGCAGTGAATAGAAATTCCACTGTGAAGTACCGGCCTTACGTGGCTGTACTTCAAAGGGAATGGCTACTTGTTTAAAACCTACCCAGCTGTACAAACCTTTCATAAAACGATTACGTTCAGGTAATTTTTGTAAGGCATTAACAATTTTGCGATCCAACAAACGAAAATCACCTGCATTGGCGGGAATATTGATGCGGTTGATGCGCGAAGTAAATTGATAGAAAGTCTTGGCGCAGGTACGTCTTAGCCATGATTCATCATAACGGTTTTGCCGTACAGCATAGACCATGTCATAGCCTTTTTCCCATTTATTAATAAACTCACTTAAGAGCTCCAAAGGATGTTGAAAGTCACTGTCCATTAAAATTACGGCATCACCTTTCGCATAATCAAGTCCTGCACTTAATGCACGCTCTTTACCAAAATTTCGGCTAAAGCGTAGATAGCGCAATTTATAGTGCGTTCTTAAGTCATTAATAATCATCGATGTATTGTCTTGGCTGCCATCATCGATCAAGAAAATTTCATAGGCATAAGGTAATTTCTTTAAGGTGTCATCTAAGGCAGCAACAAAGTCTGCAATCACTGTTTCTTCATTATAAACAGGAATGACACAAGAAATACTTTTTTTGGGGTTCTTCAGTTTGGACATAATTTTGTATGAACTGCTTTTTTATTTTAATTAACTATATTAACCTGAATTAGAAGTTCACGTAAGATGTATTTTAATTATGGATGTTGAAATTAATTATGCGCACTTATATAGATTTAAATGCAATGTTGCACGTTAAGAATGCTCCTCTATTGTTACCCTCAAATATTGCGACATTTTTGTACGAAAACAAATCTAATTACCTTACTCCCAAGGAGAATCATGATCAATTGATATTAAACCTTCCATTAGTGAAGTCAGGGCATTCGCAATGGCATATTATTGGCAAAGCAATTAGCAATGGTCATTTTGCGACAGTATATGAATCCCATTTTAAAATCATACTTAAGAGAGATAAGCAAGAATCCCTTGTTGCTGAAGTGGTTCTGGCAAATGATGTGGTTAAAATACAAAGGGCTAATCTCAAAACTACTCATGAAAAATTATTAAAATGTGCGCAACAGGAAGCTTTATATCAGCAAAAGCATTGGGTTGATGTAAGCGCAGTGGTAGATACAGGAAGGGAAGTGATTACAGTGCTTGAAAATTGCGGCATTGATTTGTGTCGATTATTGCCGTTTAATTTTCTGAATCATCCAAATATTTTGTCCCATTGTTTAGAAATTATCTGTCGTATACTGAATGAAATGTTACTCTTACAGCAAAATAATATTGTGCATCGCGATCTTAAACTGGAGAATATTTGCTATAAATCAATTTCTGATGCTTCTGGGAAAGAGATAGTTCGCATTATTTTTATCGATTTTGGTTTTGCCAAAGAAGCCGATATGCGTGAGAATGTAATTTCTGGAACTATTAACTATATCGCTCCCGAAGTAATGGCAGGATTTGGAAGTAGTTATGCTTCTGATATCTATTCTTTAGTTGGTGTTTTAGCTGTTCTTTTAGGGGCTAAAGATGTTTTTGATGATAAATTACAATTTACTCATCTGAGAGATGTTGCCAATGCCCCTTATCGTTTAATTAATTTATTTCAGAATTATAATGTTTCCCGAGAGGATCCATTCTTATTAGGCGACATTAAAATTTTATTAATGGCAATGCAAAATCCTAATCCTAAGAGTCGTCCGCCACTTGAAGTAGTCAATAAATTTTTTACTTTAGTCAAAGCACGACAGGAGCAATACAAAGTTTTTCGTGCTAACTGGGATATTTTAGCGCAGAATTTTTATCAATTAGATGCGCATTATGCTAAGCTGGAATATCTACAAAATCATAATAGTGTGATGCCCTTACATTTATTAAACGATAGCAATCCTTTTAGTAATTCTTTTGCGAAAGAATTAACACGTGCTCGTAGCCGAATTTATAAGCGGTTAGACGCTTTATGGCAAACACCAAAATCGCATTATCAATTAGCCAGACGATTAGTTTTAGAAAATCGTGTAGCTGATTTTGAGGAGCAAGATAAACCTTATCCATCGCTAAAAGAACTTAATGAGCTTTTATGCAAAGAAAATGCAAAATTAAAACAAGTTCTAGATGGTTTTAAGATCTTGACTACTTATAGTAAAAGCAGTAAGAAATTAAAACTTGTGATGCAGGTTTTGCAAAAAACTAGTGCGCCTAGTGAAAAAATGGGGGCATTAAAAACAATCGCTCATAAGTATAAGAGAATTCAAGCTGTATCTTCAACAGGCTATGGTAAGTTCAATGAATTTACTTTATTTGCACAAAAAGAGATGAATTTCTCTACGAACTCACCTGAGAAATATAATAGTTTATTGAAGCAATAATTAAGTTGACACCATTGACCATTCACGAGGTATGTACATTTCGTCATTGAGAGCCCTTGGCGGAGCCAAAACGATGCTTCGTTAAAAATCTGTACTGCTTCACTTCGTTCGCAATGACGACAATTTATTTAATGTATCTCCCCAGCACGTCTTGTACACAGGCGTCACCTGTGATTTGATACGACGTGTTTATGAGCATAAGGCCAAGCTGGTTAAAGGCTCTACCCAAAAATATAATGTTGACCGTTTAGTTTATTATGAGGCCTGTGCACATATCGTTGATGCCATTTTGCGCGAAAAACAACTCAAAGGATGGACTCGAAAAAGAAAAGATGCCTTGGTTCATGCTTTTAATCCTGAATGGTGTGACCTATATCAATCCTTATGTTGAATAATAAAGGACTGTGCCTCATTCGGAAGATCCTTCAAACGGCTACGCCGTTTTCAGGATGACGTGCTGGGGAGATACATTAAATAAATTGTCGTCATTGCGAACGAAGTGAAGCAGTACAGATTTTTAACGAAGCATCGTTTTGGCTCCGCCAGGGGCTTTCAATGACGAAATGTACATATCTCGTGAACAGTTTTATCTTATGGAATGCGGCTTTCTTGACGGCCGCATTGTAATCTCATTATAGAAGAAAAGATAAGGATAAGTTATTGATCTTTCCAACGTTGCAAGATCATCGAGGTATTAATGCCACCGAAGCCAAAACTATTATTCATAATAATTTCAGGTTGGAAATGTACCTCAGTTTGTCCTGGTCTTTTAAAACGAAACTCAGGAGCAATATGCTCTAAATTAAAGGTAGGTGGCAGAAAGCCTTTTTCTAGCATTAGCGTACAAAAAGCCGCTTCAATAGCACCTGCAGCGCCACAGGCATGGCCGGTTAGGCTCTTGGTACTTGAAACATAAATAGATGTGATGTGATCACCAAAAATTCGCTCCATCGCCACATTTTCTACTTTATCACCAACAGGGGTACTGGTTGCATGGGCGTTGATATAATTTATTTGTTTGGCATCAATTTCTGCATCATGAATGGCTTCTTCCATAGCCAAAAATGCACCTTCGCCATTGGGATCAGGTTCAGTAATATGATAACCATCAGAAGCAATGCCATAACCAATAATTTCTGCGTAAATTTTTGCTTTGCGCTGTATCGCACTTTCTAGCGATTCCATCACAAACATTGCTGCTCCTTCTCCCAAAACAAATCCATCACGATCTTGATCAAACGGACGAGATGCGGCAACGGGTGTTTCATTTTTTCGAGATAAAGCACGCGCGGAGGAGAACCCAGCGATACTTAATGGCGTAATTGGTGCTTCGGCTCCGCCTACAATCCAGAGCTCATTACGTCCCATTTGAATTTCACGATAAGCATGCCCTATGGCTTGAGCGCCGCTGGCACACGCAGAAGAGATGGCAAAATTAGGGCCTTTGATGCCGTAACGCACGCAGATTTGTCCGCTGGCCAGGTTTGTAAGTACTGAAGGAATAAAAAATGGACTGACTTTTTTAGCACTTGCTTGCTCTAGATCCAAGGCAGTGTGTTCAATAGTATAAAGTCCACCAATTCCTACACCTACAGCGACCCCGGCTTTTTGCATCAGTTCTGGTGCAATGTCAGCATTTTGAATTGCCATGGAGGTTGCGGCCAGACACATTTGAATGAATCGATCGTTACGTCGGATTTCTTTGGGATCAAGAAATTCCTCTGGATGAAAGTCAGAAGCTTCTCCAGCAAATTGTACTGGTAATTTCTCAGTATCAAACTGGGTAATTTTTTTGATTCCTGGAATTGAGTTTTTTAAGGAATTCTCAATTTCTGCAAGCGAGACGCCAATAGGGGTTACTGCGCCAATTCCAGTAATAACTACCCGTTTTTTGGTTAAGGTAGTTGTGCGAGCGTACTTCATTATTTCGCCACTCCTAAAATTAATATTTCCAAAGCTAAGTTTTTTTGTTTTTGTATCCGATCAGGATCTTGTGTTGCTTGGGCAACTAACTGATTGCCAAAGCTAATACGGAAATAGACATGGTTTTTTTAATATTTAAAGCATCTGCTAAGTTTCGGCTTAGTATTTTCACTTTTTTCATCGAACAATAATCTAGCTAAATCATTTGCGGTCGCTTTTTCCTACCGCCTGATAGTATAGAACATGAACAGTCATTTGAACAGTGTTTATTCGCAAGTTTAGCCATTAAAAAGCATGAGTAGTGTTTGATAGGCTATGATTAATATATTAAGGTACCTTTGGATTTAAGCCATGAACAAATCCGATGAGTTTGTTTCCATTCCTCAAGATAAGGCTACTGTTCACGAAGCCAATGTGGAACATCATTTTGGCATTTTTGAAATGATGGGTTTGCGCCCATCACAAGAAGATGCTGCCGTGGCGCATTGGTTTGTAAAATCAGCATTTATGCAGTTAAGTCCACAGGAAATTGGCAAATGCTTATGGACTAGTTATAAGGTGATGAATCAACAATGCTGCCAATCATATCTCGCTGGAGCTACTGCTTCGACTACTGTTTATGATGGCAAGGGTAATTTTATTACAGCTAACTTAGGTGATTCAGTAGCGTTTGCTGTAATTTATGATCAAAAAGGGCAGATTGCTTTTGTTGCCCGTTTAAATAAAACGATTCATCATCCAGATTATGAATCCGAGCGATTGGCAAAAATCGCGGCGATGGTTGTTGGTGGCAGGTTGATAAGTACTTATGGTTCTTTAGCTTTGTCCCGTGCTATGGGGGATTCTGAGTATCGTCAATTTGGAGTTTGTGATGATGCTGAGATTAATATCAACACAATTGCCGAACTGACTCTAAATACACAAGGTAAATTGCAAATTATTATTACTTGCGATGGTTTTACTGAACCTTTAGCGAGTGAGAGTAAAGACGCTCATGAACAGTGGCTTCGTGAAAGCTTACAGGCTATTCACAATGTGGCCAATTTGTCTGAAGCTGATTTAGCAAAGCTTCTTGCTCAAAAAGCATTTAATGCTGGCTCTAGAGATAATATTTCAGTCGTGGTACAAACGCTGGTCACTGATGAACCTTTTTTAGTGGGGATTTATGATGGTCATGGGGGTAAGCAAACTTCTACCTATATTGCTCAACATATTATTTCTATTTTTGCTAAACAATGTGCTTTATCTCCTAAAGATTATGCCCGTCAACGTTTTAGTGCTCATCGCTATTTTGAAATTTACTGTCGTGATAATAAGGATGAAGCATTTTATCAAGAATGCTTTGCTAAAAAAATTGCACGTAGCGATGAATTGGCTCAATCTGGTGGCATTAATGAACATTTAAAAGCCTTGTTTGCTAAAAAAGATGATTTTATTGATAAAGTGGTCATTGCTGAAGAGGACATCGCTGCCCCAATGCGATCTTTGCTTTGTATCACTGAGCTTTGTGCTTTTATTGAGTCATTATGCACGCGTTATATGAGTTTAGAGCTTGATAAGCATGAGTTTTTAGCTTGTTTGTGCTATGTCTTAAAAAACTCTTCAAACTCTTTCAATGATGAAAAATATCGTTTTTTACCTTATGATTTTGTTAAACATCGCGAAAATGCACTATTTTTGCAAAATAATTGTGGCTTGGCAGACTGTCTAGATGCGTTATATCTTGCTGCCGAGGAATACTCTTGTGCTACTCCAGGCTTGATATCCTACAGTCTTTTTACGCCTACACAGACCATGTCCCCTGATGAAGATGCTCCTGATGCGAATTTTAAGCCCAAATAAACAACCAATGAGTATGATGATTGCTATTTGATTTCCAACATATACTAACTATATTTAAGTTATAAACTTTTGATAAGGACAAATAATATGGATACTGTAAAATCTAAGCCTAAGGCTCATATCACGAATACTGCTGAAGACTTAATCAATGAAGGTCTGAAAAAAGCTCATCAAACCGAGGAAAGTATTAAGGAATGCTCTGATCAGCTTTTAAGAAAAGTACAAGAGAATCCACTTACTTCAGTATTAATAGCAGGTGCAGTAGGCTTTTTATTAGCAAAAATTTTGAGAAAGTAATGGAAGCCTTAAAGCAAGTGGAAGGACTTATAGCAGCAAAATTATCGTTATTTAAGTCTGTGCTCACTTTAATGCGCCTGGAGGCTCGTTTAGCCAGTTTAAGCGTTTTTCCCATGCTATTAAGTATGTGCATGATTTTAATTGTACTAATGACGTTTTGGTTACTGATTTCTTTATTGATTGGTTATGGGATTTATTTTATTTCCAATAATTATTTATTAACTCTTTTTTTATTGTTTTTGTTGAATTTAGTGGTGCTTTTGGCCTTAGCTAAATTTCTGGCGGTCCAGGTAAAAAATATGAGTTTTGCAAAAACAAGATCTTATTTTTCTGAACAGGTGGGTAAGGGCGATGAGTTTACGAAAACAATTGCAAGCTCAAATTGCGGCAACCGACAAAAAGATACGCCAACAACAAGCTCAGGTGATGGCATATAAACACTATTTTGCTCAAGGAGCGGTCCATTATTCCTTGTTTATTGTTAGTGGTTTGCTTATTCCTTGTGTTTGGCTCGGATGGAAAGTGAGTGCCAAACAATGGGGATCTAAGATGTTGCTTGGCATTGTCGATTTGATGGTTGTTGCTTGCTCTAATTTTGCACATAAATTGTTAATGAACTATGTAAATCAGTTTTTGAAAAGTCAATGAAAAATAAATAAAAAATCCAAAGAACTATTAACTTTTTAGGAGCATTATCCAATAATACAGTTTTTATTGATTTTATTAAGGAAAGGATAATGCAACAACAAATGGAAAGGCCTCACATTCAATTAGCAGTGATGTCTCGTTGGTATGTTGTTTCACGTGCATTACACGCTGTTGCGCGTTTAGGAATTGCGAATCATATGTCCTTTGAGCCTATAACAGTAGATGAATTAGCTAAAGCAACAGGTACCCAGCCTCAAGCATTAGACAGAATATTAAAATTTCTCAGCGCCTATGAACTATTTCATTATCATGAGGGCGCCTATTCATTAACCGAATTATCCCAAGCACTTCGCGACGATGATCCTTATTCAATGCGTGATGTTTTATGCATGGTTGATGACAGTTGGTGGCAAGCTTTTTCCCAACTGGATACCAGTTTGCAAAGTGGTGTTCCTGCGTTTAATGAACAACATGGCGATGATTTTTTTAGCTTCCTCAGTAAAAATACTGCTAAACAACAAAATTTTGATCGGGGCATGGCAAAGCTTTCTTCTTATGATGTAGATGCCATCAGTAGAGCATATGATTTTTCCAAATGTTCTACCTTAGTCGATATGGGGGGTGGTCGTGGAGGCCTTGCTCAAGCAATTACTAAGTGTTATCCGAATGTGCAGGCTATTCTTTTTGATTCTCCAGCGGTCATTGAACAATTGGATTCAACTAATTTCTCTAAACAAATTACTCTGCATGCTGGTGATTTTTTCGCGGCCATCCCAAAAGCAAATGCTTATATTTTCAAAGGGGTTTTACATGATTTTAATGATCAAATGATGCAGCAAATCTTAAAAAATTGTGCGAAGCAAATGGATAAAGAGGCAACTTTATTTATTGCTGAGCAAGTAATGCCAGATGATATAAAACCCCATCCTAATAAAACTATGGATATTGTGATGATGGTCTTGTTAGGTGGAAGGCAGCGTACTTTAAGTGAATGGCAAAAATCTATTGAACTTGCAGGTTTTGCTTTAAAACAAAGCTATGAAACTAAAAGTTTGTTTACTTTAATGGAGTTTAAACCTATTTAAGACATCTATCCAGTTTGCAAGGCGAGGTATTCTGTAATAGCTCGCCATCCAGGAGTTGGCGACAAATGATCCACTGAATGTGGCATTATACTGTAATACCTAGTGGTGCCGATGGTCTTAATTATAAACCTTTATCGCCGTATTTAATAAGCACACTGAACTTGATTGACTAGCAACAATATAATCTGGAAGAGTAATTAATTTTACAACAACATGAAGCTTATCATCATTTGTAAGTCTATAAGTAACATTTTCCAAGATGGGCTTTTCAGGGTAAGCTGGATTGTTGGTAGTAATTGGTGAATTTGAGAACTGCAAGTAATTTTGGCGTAACATTACTGCTGTGGGTTTAGTATAAACAAGAATGTTACCAACAGGTGGTTTAGGGTCGCAAGCGTCGAAATTGATCACTAACTTAATATTTTTACCGCTACTCACGCTATTATAAATATCGCTGAAAGATTGTAACTCTTTAGCAAATGACGGAACTGATACCAATATCAATAACATTGCTAACATTTTATTCATAAAAATATTCTCAACATATATAACTTTCTAATATCAATTGATTGCAATTAAATCATAAATAATAGTGAGTTTCCACTCATATCATATGGGGGGATTATTTTTGAAGAAATCCCACTAATTAATAATGATATTATTGGTATCACCATGAAAAATAGAAGTATTGATCCGGAAGCAAAAGAGCAATTGCGTGTTATTCAGGAAAAAATACTTGAAATCTATAATCATGGTGCTGTAAAAGCCTTGGAACAAATTTCAAAGAGTAATTCTGCGCCTACCTCCACCCTCGTTAGTTTTAAGGAACTCGGAATATTTAGTGTACTATTTGGTCAGTATCCTGATATGAGTATTCCTGTTCGTCTAATTCAACCTGAGACGGGGGTTCTATTAGATAAAATATATAATAAAATCAAATATATAGGTGATCTTTATGCTTGCCATCGTTTAAGTCAATTACCTATAAGTGGGCCAAGAAATAGAATGTTAAAGGAATCTGTTACCTTATTTAGTGGACCATCAGTATTAGCTCATATCTTTAGTAAAAAAGAACCACATTTATTTAAAGCGATGTCATTTGATGGAAATAAGCTCTTTGATAATTTTCATTCTCATCAATCTTTACCTCTTGGCTCTAGTGTTGAGGCATTACAGACTAAATTTCACAAATTGGAGTATGTGACGCATCATGGTTGTCACATGGCCGTGAATTAATCCAAAAAAGAGAGGCTAAGTTGCATAGCGCGGCAAGCAAAATACAAACAATGTGGAAACAGCATAAAGCAGTTCCAAAAGATAAATCACCATCCGAGGAAAATCTAGATCGAGAAGGTCCACATCATAAAAGATAATTTGATCAACTATGTCTCAACTCATATGTTCACCTATATCGTATTGATTAATTTTTAATCTTTTATTTGTAAGCATTTCACGTAATGGTGTCAACTTAAAGCAATCATTTTTATTTTCCTCTTACTGCAGATGGAGCATGGAGCGAAAAATAGCATGGGGATCGTAGGTTTCTTTTAATTGATGCCAATCAAAATAACGTGCTCCAAAATGTTGCTTCCAGTAATTTGTATCCAAGGATTCGCCTAAAAACCCAGATAAATAACGTTTGCCACCAGCAGATAACAATTGCATATCTAATTTTTTTATGGTTTCAAGGCTGCCTGGAACCAAAGCCTTTGGCAACCCAGGATTAAGGATCATCATTGCAAAAATTTCCTCATCTTCCGGAAGCATTAAAAATCCTTTTGGCAAATCATGATTTGCTATCGCCACAATATGCACCACTGGGGCATAATACAACGGTAAGTTAATTAATAGCTCTTCTAAATGTTGTATTTGTGAGCCAGGGATAAAACATTCATACCATGGATGAGCTTGCTCCCATTGCCCAGTTGTTTTCATCGCATTAAAACGTGATTCATTACGCTGTAAATACGAATGAATGGATTCTTCTTGTACATGGGTCAATTTCCATGGTGATAATCCTAAGTCACTCAATTCAGGGGGATGTTGCTCATACTCTATGGACATATGTAAGGCATAAAACCATTGTGCAAAAGGTGTTCGGCCTTTCTCCGTTAGTCTCGTACCTTGCATGGCCGAGGTACAAAAAGACTCAATAAAATTAGCTTGATTTTGACATTGATGTAAATCATGTAGCCATGTTTCTTTATCTTCATACATCAAAAAGAAAGTGCGTACCAGGGGTTTGCAAGGCCTTAGGGTAATTTCTGCTCTAGTAATTAATCCAAAACGACCTTGTCCGCCAAGGCAAGCTTGCATTAAAGGAGATTGAGCATCAACCTGTACTAATTCTCCATTAGCTTGGATTACTTCTAAAGACCGAACATGCATGGTAGCACTACCATATTGAAAGGATGAGGCGCCAATTCCACCTACAGACAGTACACCACCGATTGATAAATCACAATTGTAAGGTACAACATAGGGCACTAATGAATATTTTAAGCTACGTGCTAATAGACCAGCCCAACTCGCATTAGCTTCAATCCAAATCGAATCTTGATTAGGTTCTTCTATGCGATTGAAATGTTTCATACTCAATACAAGGCCGCCTTGAGCAGCAAGCGATTGTCCACTTTGGCTCATGCCATTGCCACGAATGGTAATCGGAAGTCGTTGTTTGTAAGCATAGCTTATTAATTCTTGTAATTGCTCTTTGCTTGTTGGTTCGCAAATTGCTGCCGGGCGTGACTGCGCCAATTTACCAAAATCATGGTAATAAAGAGCAAGCGAATGCTCATCATTAAGCATTGCTCGCCCTAATTTTTGTTTACACTGAGCTATTTTCTGCAGATTCCATTGCATTTCTAATGGCAGCATTTTGTTCATTCCTTTGTTTTGCCAATTCAAGTCTACGATTACAAGCAATAATCAAACCATCAAACATTTTATTGAATGCTTCGTAGCAGTGATCGATCATTTTTAAGGCGTCTCGTTTGACATTTTGTGGGATTTGTCGCGCGAATAAAACACGCTCCATTTCTTTCTCAAACATGGCATGTGCCTTTTCTACCTCTAGATGAGCGTTAGAGAAATATTTCAGGTTCTTATCTTCACCAGTTTTTTGTACTTGTCTGGCGACCTTTTCAAAGAATACATGGCCTGAAGATTCAAGTGTTAGCAGTAAGGCAATATTAATATGTTCATTGTTTGATTTATATACTTCAGCAACCAATGCATAAGCAGCATCACGGGTTAATTGCGTTTCTTTACTGTATAACCAACTAACATCATTATTGTCACACGATTTATCCACACTAATCGTACCCATGTATTTTTTATCATGTAAAAACCATTTATCGTGTCCAGCATCTTCAAGGCGATGATGACGTGCTATTTTTTTTAAATAAGGATCAGTAACACGTTCTTCATTAATTCTTAAAATATCTTGGAAGGTCATTGCCCAAAAAGTAAGCTCGGGAACGAAATAACTGATTTCTTCTAAACTGTCTAATTGTTCCAAAATTGTGAAAAACGGATGATTTCTAAATTCTTGTTGTTTGGTATTAATATAATCTTGTATTACTTGCATAATAATCTCCATATCATAATTTTGGACAGTCCTACATCCAATTTGTTTTACTGTGGTTAATTTAATTTCGCCAATTTTTTGTCATAGAAATTAAGAAATTTTTCGACTTTTATCCAATCAATGTCGTCGATACTTTCTGCATTTTCACAAACCATTTCTAAAAATTCTGCCTGAATATCACCATATACTTGCGCTTTGGCATAAGGTGTGTTGGTAAACATGACCAATACATGTTTTGATACATAATGGTTGGGATAGCGTTGCATTAACACCTGTTCTAATTGTTTTTTTAAATTAAAATGAGGATTGCAAATATTGGTTTGGATTTCATAAAAATTATCCATAGACATTTGTGCAACCGCATCAGTATTCATTTTCCGAGTCTGATAAAAAGCAGGTATAACTTGTGCCCAATCATCGTAATATTTATCCAATAACTCGTTTAAAACATAGCAATCTTCAAAAGCGCTATTCATTCCTTGGCCAAAGAAAGGAACTATCCCATGAGCTGCATCACCAATGAGCATGCAATGATCCTGATAATACCAAGGATCGCATTTGATAGTGCTCATATTTCCAGTGGGGTGATGACTAAACTCAGTAATTAAATCAGGCATGGTTTTATAAACATCTGAAAATGATTCTTTAAAAAATTCATGAACTTTTGCTTCGCTCTCTAGTTCGGTAAAACTGTTTTTTCCTTCATGAGGTAAAAAGAGTGAGCCTGTAATTGAGCGATCACGATTGGGATTACCCAAGAGCAAGAATGCATCTCGTGGCCATAAGTGGAGGTGTTCATGGATTAGATGATTTTGTCCAGGACCACCAATTAATAATTCTTTATAACCATAAGTCAAAAAATTACGAGTAGCGCGGATAATTTTTTTCGCTTGTAACACGTCACGTACACAAGAAGAAGCTCCATCAGCGCCAATTAAGCACTGATAATTTTTACTGATCAAATCACCGTTAGCAGTTTCGAAAAACAAGATTTTCTTGTCAACATCCAAGCCTGATAATTTGGTGTTAAAATGAAATCTTACTTTCGGATATTTTTCTGTAACCTTTAATAAGAGCTTATTCAATTCACTTCGTTCAATAGCGTTAATGTATTCGTCATGGTGCCGCCCAAAGGATTGGTATTTAATTTGTCCCTGTATGTCATGAATGGCGCGAGCACGCATGGGCACTATCAATTCTTCGATTTCTGACATAATTCCAACACCGGCAAGACTCGTTAATCCACGGCAAGATAGTGCCAGGTTAATTGAACGTCCAATGTCTGCTTGTATGTAGCGCAGGTCAGGCCTGGCATCATAGACATTTAGGGTATAGCCTCTTTTTGCTAAATAGAGCGCAAGCAATGTTCCACATAAACCAGCGCCAATTATGGTTACATCGTTCATTCCCATCTCCGTTAGGATTTTGTCAGCGTTTCAATAATTGTTCATTTTTTTCAAACAGTTAGATTAATGAAATTTAGTGTAACGCGATTTCTTCCCCTAGCAAAAATTATGCCTATTTTAAAATTTTGCAAAAATTTCTTAGGTAATGTTTCTAAAGCTTGTTTTTGTTTTCAGATCAAATATTAAACTCTCTGTAAGTTTTATATCCTCTAAATTATAAGATTGCACTCTATTAGATTATTATTTAAAATCGAATTTCATTTTTTAAAACATGATTATTTATGCTTTTTTCAAGTCCATTCTTCCTGTTCATTTTTATGCCTCTTATTTTATTTTCATTTTTTATGGTGCCGTTAAAAGCTAAAAACACTGTTTTATTGATAGCGAGTTTTCTGTTTTATTTTTGGGGTGAACCCCGCTTCTTTTTTATTGCTGTATTATCTACATGTTGTGATTACTTTCTGTGCCAACAAATTTATCGCGCAAAAAAAAAATATCAAGCTCTTATTTTTTTAAAGATAGGAATAATTTTAAATGTGTTCATGCTATTTTATTATAAGTATCTTGATTTCTTTATTAGTTCTACTAATGCCTTTTCTTCTTATTTAAATTTTCAGCCTTTGGCTTTTTTTAATGTTGCGCTACCTATAGGGATTTCATTTATCGTTTTTGAAAAAATTACTTATTTGGCAGATGTATATCGTGGTATAGCTACACCAGCCAATTCATTAAAAAATTATCTTCTTTATATCTTTTTTTCCCAAAACTCTTGGCTGGTCCAATTGTCAAATACCATGATATTGCCACCCAGTTAAAAAATCATTCTCAAAGCTTGGAAAATTTTATCCAGGGTTTTAAGCGTTTTCTTTTAGGTATTATCAAGAAAGTATTGATTGCAGATACTGTGGCCGAATTAGCGGATAAGATTTTTTCTCTCCCTACCGAGCAATTGGGATTTTATAATGCGTGGCTTGGTCTTATCTGTTTTAGTTTACAAATTTATTTAGATTTTTCTGCCTATTCTGATATGGCTATTGGTTTAGCCAGGATGTTTGGATTTAATCTTCTCGAAAATTTCAACATGCCTTATCTTGCTACTAATTTTACTGATTTTTGGCGACGATGGCATATTTCTCTGTCAACCTGGATTCGTGAATACCTTTACTACCCATTGGGAGGCAATCGATATGGGACGTTTCGCACCTATTCTAATTTATGGATTTGTTTTCTAATTTCAGGATTATGGCACGGAGCGAACTGGAATTTTGTCATTTGGGGCGCTTATAATGGTTTATTTTTAATCTTGGATAAGCTCGGCTGGCTACGTATTAGTAGTTATTTACCTCGCTATGTCAATATCATGCTCACGTTAATTTTTGTGATGTTGGGATGGGCCATTTTTCGTACCAATTCCATAACCCAATTAGTAGACTTTTTAATGGCGCTTTTTTATCCTTCACGCGAAAGTGGTTTTATTTATATCACTAATGATATTTGGGCCGCTATAATTGCCGCTATTATTATCAGTTTTGTTCCTCACATGAATTCTATAAAATCATGGCATTTAGTAAGAAATAATCGCCTAATTGAACACTGGGTGATTAGCACGCTTTCTTTTTTTGCAATTTCCAGAGTAGTTGCTGCAACCTTCAAATCGTTTCTTTATTTTAGGTTTTAATTATGAGCATCGAATACACATCTAATGAACTTACACAAGAAATATCGAATAATTGGCTCATTTCTTTTAAAGAATTTTTGAAAACTTATCGGCAATTTATTCCTTTCTTTTTAGTCATGATTACCTTAGTGCTCCCACTTAATTTATTTGTTATAAAACAATTGGCAAGAGAGTTTCTTTTCTCAAACAAATCAACACAAGCGTTTCCCGGCTTTACCCTGGAAAAATTAATGAATAACAATCTACAAAAAGAATATGAAACTTGGTTTAATGATCATAATCCGCTGAAATCTATATTCACAAAATTCAATAATCAATTTTATTACACTCTTTTTTCAAAATCTCTTATGTATAGTTCAAATATTGTAATTGGCAAAAAAGGTTATCTTTATGAAAAGGATTATATTGATCACTATGCTAATCCCAATGAAATACCTTATGTACAAAAGCAATTTGATAAATGGGCAGTAGAGTTGCAAGAGGTAGCTGACTTCTTTACCAAACGCGGGCAAAAATTTATTTATCTTATTACCCCATCAAAAGCAACTTTTTATCCAGAATATATACCCGATAGTTATAAAAAAATTGTTACGAATCCTCGTCCTGAATACTTTTTAAAAATAGAAGCTCTAAGAAAAACACATATCCCTTATATTGATACCAGCAAATTAATGCTGGCTCATAAACAAAAATCATATGGAAATTTGCTTTTTCCACGAGGAGGTACTCATTGGACTATGCTTGGTGCTGCCTTGGCTGGCGAAAAAATCATTGAGTTAATTTCTCAGCAAACACAGATCTCTTTACCTCTTTTATCATTTTCTTACACTGTAAATACCAGGCCTATTGGTGTAGATAAAGATTTATTACAACTTTGCAAGTTACTTCTTTCACCAAAACACTATAATGTGCCGGCTGTTATTTTTAAGGCAAACAAGAAGCCATTACCCTTAAAGCTAGCAATCGTTGGGGGTAGCTTCACAAACTTTTTTAGAGATTTGTTTGCTAAAGCCAATTACTTTAGCAAATTAGATCATTATTATTATTTAATAGTAAATCATTATCAAATTTCTGGGCAAGGTAAAAAAATTGAAATTCCTATTAGCAGAGAGGATCCAGCTTCTTATCAAGATATCCTTGCTGCAGACGTTGTGATTCTTGAAGAAAATGAAGCTATTCCTTACTCCAATCATTTCAGAGAGCTTTATTTTAGGCTGTTAGGAAAATTCCCAGTTGATTAACTCATAAAAGGCTGTGAAATAGTATGATGCTGATCAAAATTACTGATTTAAGTCCATGAATTTATTTATTTTTTAACTATATTGAATTAAAAAGTCAGTAAGTTCTTTAGCTTTTTTCGGGGGGGTAAAATAATAGCCTTGAGCATAATCACATCCATGTTTTATAACAAATTCATGTTGTAATTCGGTTTCAATGCCTTCAGCCAAAACTTCGAGATTTAAACTGTGCCCCAAATTAATAATCGCACGGGCAATCGCAGCATCATTTTCTTTGTTAACTAATTCGTTGATAAATGAGCGATCGATTTTCAATTTATCAACGGGAAATTGTTTTAGATAAGAGAGACTTGAATAACCGGTTCCAAAATCATCAATGACCAATTTGGTACCCATGTCTTTTAATTCATACATCGTCTCAACAGCATGTTTTACATTCTCAACTAGTAAGCTTTCTGTTAATTCTAACTCTAGAAAGTGGGGTGATAAATCCGTCTGAGCTAAAATTTGTTTAATAATTCCTGGCAAATGAGATTGTCGTAACTGCCGGCCAGAGATATTTACTGCCATACTCAATTGCTTATAGCCTTGTTGATGCCAGCGCTTGAGTTGGTCGCAGGCTTCTTGCAACACCCACAAGCCAATTTCAAAAATTAAACCATTTTCTTCAGCCATACTAATAAATTCGGTAGGTGGAACAATGCCTAAAAGATGACTATTCCATCGTAATAGCGCCTCAAAACCGACGACTTTATTTTGAGTTAAATTAATTAGTGGTTGATAAACCAGGTGAAATTCTTTTTTGCGTAATGAATCACGTAGAGCATTATCCAGTTGCATGCGATTGATAATTCGAGTATTCATCTCTTTATCATAACTGCGATAGGTATTACACCCATTGTCTTTGGCATGGTACATTGATAAGTCGGCACTTTTCATCAGTGATTCATAATCATCACCGTCTTTAGGAAAGTAGCTGATGCCAATACTACCGGTAATTTTTAAATTATGTTGATCAATTTGAAGAGGTTTGGCGATGGCCTGTAGTATTTCATTAGCAACTTTTTGTGCTTGAAGTTCAGAGGCAATATCTTGCAACAGGATAACAAATTCATCACCACCCAAGCGACAAACGGTATCAAAATCATTAGTAGCAATGAGGAGGCGATTAGAAACGACTTGTAATAGTTTGTCTCCTATACTATGACCTAAAGTATCATTAATCATTTTAAAGCGGTCTAGATCCAGGAAAAGAAAAGCCAACATGAGGTTTTTCTTTTTCGTTTGTAAAATGGCTTGATCTACACGATCAATTAATAAAACTCGATTAGGTAAAGCCGTGAGTGAATCATGCGTTGCTTGTTTAATAAGTTGTTCTTCCATTTCTCGACGTTGGGTAATGTCATTGATGATACAGACGTAGTGTTTTACGTGGTCAAAGTAGTCGCATACTGGTGCTACACTGAGCTCACACCAGAAACTTTCACCACTGCGCTGATAGCTTTCAAGTTCTACGGTTTCTTCACGCCGTTCTTTAATGGCTAAATTAATGCGTTTGTAATTGACATGCTCCATCTTGCGTCCATGTAGAAATGCAAGATTTTGTCCAAGAATTTGTTGTTCTGAGTATCCAGTAATTCGTTCAAATGCTTTATTCACATAAATAATAGGTAAATTATCTTTAGTAATGTCAATAATTGCTACACCATGTGTACTCGCTTCAATTGCACGCTCACGTATGCGTAGTTCATCTTCATCCAGTAATTTTTGTGTAATGTCACGAAAACTATAGACGCGGCCAACAATTTCATTACCGATTTTTTGTGGTTTGGTAAAACGCTCAAAAATTCGCCCATCTTTAAAATGTAAAACAGGTAATTCACCTTGCCAGTCAGGATGGTTATACAGGTACTCCACGTCAGCGACTACCGCTTGTGGATTAGCAAGTTGTTCGAGAATGTATTCAAAACCGATACTTTCTTTACCAGATTCCAACATATGGGTAGGAATTCGCCACATTTCAACGAATTTTTGATTCCAATCTACGACTTGTCCATGGCCATTCACCATCATAATGCCATCATTGGTTGATTCAAGTGTGGCTCTTAATAACGATAAAGATTTTTCCAGATCCACATTTTTTTCCAGAATATCCTTGGTTTTAATACTAATATTCTCAGAAAGTGGGACATTAATGGTACGTTGGAATTCGGGTTGAGTATGATACCACTTTTCAAGAAGAGAAGATAGATTGGGGGTGAGGTTAATAATGCCAAGCTCTTCACAGACATTTGTAAGAGACGGTTCTCGACCTTGTTTTTTAATATGCTCAGCGGCTTTAGCAACTTTTTGGTAGTCTATTTCCTTTTTTCTGCTCATGGTTACCTACTATTCAGTGCCAATTAAGCTACCAATTTCTAAATTATTTATAAAGCAAAATAGTTTAATGCATATGATGTTTAAATTATATATCGTGCATCTGGATTTTGCTGTGTAAGGTTGGAAATTCATTTTTTTATTTTCATATTTTAATTATTAATCAATTAGTTAGATGGATAACCATTTTTTATTAGAATTGATGTACAGATTAGGATAATTTTTCAACATTTTTTTTTTAATTGGTCTATATTTTATTAAAGGATTTATAAAGCTCCTAACCTAAAACAAATATGTTGCGAGCGATATATGGAAATCATAGTCTAAATCTAACGAACAGGAGTGAAAATGAAAAAAGTAGAATCTATTCAATTAGCTACTCCAAGTGATCTGGATATTAAAGACCGTCGAGCTATAGCACGTGTTATTAATCCTCTTGTGGCTGATACATTCGCATTATACGTGAAAACCAAGAATTTTCATTGGCATATGTCGGGTAGTCATTATCGTGATTATCACCTTTTATTAGATGAACAAAGCGAGCAAATTTTTGATATGATCGACGTATTGGCAGAGCGTGTACGTAAATTAGGTGAGAAAACAATTCATTCTATAGGCCAGATTAAAGAATTACAAAAAGTTAAGGATGTGAATGAAACATTGTCTCCAACTGCCATGCTTAACGATCTTTTGCAAGATAATAAAGGCTTTTTAAGCCGTATGCGAGCAGCACATACGGTTTGCAGCGATGGAAATGATGTGGCAACTACCAGCATTTTGGAAAATTACATCGATGAAACTGAGCGAAGAATTTGGTTTTTATTTGAGACTTTAGCGAAGTAATTACATGCCTTCCACGCATTGTCATATGGTTTTATTGCTGTTTTCAGCAATAAAACCGCGCATCCGTTAAGAAGGGATTTATCAATTGCATCTATATGCAATCGTGCCTCTCATTATTTCAATCTTTCCATTGTCGTCAGTGAGCAAGTAATATCTTGCCTGCGAGCTAAGAAGTTCTAATTCATCAATAAGTTCTTGGATTTTATCTTTTCTACCACGTGCAGCACTACTGTCTTTTGTACGATAATTGTCTAATGCAGCCTTGAATCCGTTTACGTCAAAGTGATTTTCTTCAAAGTGCTCAAGAATGCATTGCAGTTTAAGAATTTGCGCATGTTTCTCTCTAGAATGATAAAAGCCAAAACAACCTTTTTGAATTTTCATAATATAATGCTCAATTTTTTTACGTAGGTCATGAAAATTGTTCGGGAGTTGTAATTGCGCTTCTATGATTTTTTGCTCACGTTTTGCAATGGCATTTTGCCCTTCTTGTAGCCAAGATAAATCGTTTGTTCTTCCTATGTCCATATTTTGCATTTTACTTGCTACATTTTTTGCATTTGCATTTGCATTTGCATTTGCATTTGCATTTGCATTTGCATTTGCAT
>NZ_JASGFU010000028.1:0-35640 GCF_047605385.1 Legionella sp.
CCTGTTAAATTAACATCTATTTTTAACCATTGGGTAAATCAATTTTAATTTTAGAGCCAAAGGCTAAACGTAGTGCATTAATAATAGCAAGAATATCAATACATTCTTGAAGAATTGCACCTATAACCGGATTTATAAAACCAGCTGCTGCAAATCCCATTCCGATGAGACTCAAAAGCATTCCACCAACAGCACTTTGGGCTGCAATGGTTCTCGTACTAATACTTAAATGAAGTAATTCATCCACTTTACTTAAAGTGTTTTCCATAATAACAGCCCCTGCCGCTTCAGCAGTAACATTACTATGTTGTCCAAAAGCAATCCCTACGGTGGCTGCGGTTAAAGCGGGTGCATCATTGATCCCATCTCCCATAAACACTGTAGGGGCTTTTTTTCTTTCACTACGCACAATAGCTAATTTTTGTTCAGGGCTTTGAGAGGCATATATTTCTGTAAACGGAATTAATTCGGCTAGATAATTAACTTCTGATTCTCGGTCCCCGGAAACCAACATAATTTTTTTAAATTGATGCGCAGGCATTAAATGACTAATAAATGATTTGCTTTCGGCTCGTGGTGCATCATGAAAATGTAAAGCTGCCGCATATTGATTATCTAACAAAATAATGCACTCTAAGTCTGGAGAAACAGGAGGTAGTAACGGTTTACATTCAGGCATCATTTCTAATAATTTTTTTCGGCTTGTAACGTTCACTTTTCGATGATTAATGATACCGTTTAAACCTTTTCCTGGCTTCTCCGATACGTTCGTCGATTCTATTAAATCAATATGCCATTTTTGTGTTGCTTTAATTACAGCGCTAGCAAGAGGATGTTTTGAATAACGCTCAAGGCTACCAACATATTGTAAGATTTGTTCTTTTGTATAATTTTGAGCGGTATAAATTTCGGTTAAAGTTGGTCTTCCATAGGTAAGTGTTCCTGTTTTATCGAAAATAGCAGTTTTACAGGTAGGTAACTGTTCCAAAACAATAGGATCTTTTATGATAATAGCTTGTTTCGCAGCTCGTGAAATAGCACTAATAATCGTAATGGGAATAGCGATTAATAAAGGACATGGTGTTGCAATAACCAGTACTGCAAGGAAACGAATGGCATCATTTGTAAAATACCAAGTGGCAACTGCAAATAGAAGTGCTACAGGGGCAAAAATAGCTCCAATTTGATCACCTAACCGGCGAATTGATGGGCGTTTCTGTTCAGCATCTTCTAATACTTTCACAATAATCGCATATCTTGAATCCACAGATAGCCTGGTTGCTTGAATAATAAGTACTGATTCTCCATTTATAGCCCCCGATAAAACGGATGCATCGGGTGCTTTGGAAATTTGATAGGGCTCTCCTGTAAGATAAGATTCATCCATAGAGCCATTGCCATCAATCACAATGCCATCAACAGGACAAATTTCATGTGGATAAATAACAATTTCATCATTAATATGAATGTCAACCAATGAAATATCTTCAATTTCATTATCAATCTTTCGGTGAGCAAGTGCGGGTATACGTTTTGCCAATGCCATTAGAACAGAAGAAGCTTTATGTCGCGCATAGCGTTCTAATGTTTGACCACTGGCTAACATGAGAATAATTAACGAGGCGGCTAAGTATTGTTGTAAGATAGTCCCTGTGATTAGCGCAATTGCAGCAAGAGAATCAGCTCCTAAATTCCCTCTGAGCAGTTTCAAAAAAATTTGTAAAAATAATGGTATTCCGCCAATGATAATTAAAAACACCAATGGAAGGTTGAGGAACGTTGTATTTCCAGCACTCAGGATAAGATGGATACCGATAGCTACGAGAGAGAGGAACGCAATAAACGATTGCCATTGAGATTGTAAAACGCTCGATAGACTACTGATTAAGTTTTTTCTCTTCATTGAGTAGCCGCTGCCTTAATTTTTAATTAATAATAACTGCTGAGCCAGTAAATCGCCTATATCAAAGATCATCCAGAACTTCATTTTGCGTAGAGATTAATTTTTCATTGTTATTTTTCATTAACAATGGCATGCATTTTCATTTAGAATCCTCGCATAATGTTGCCCAATCTAGATAAGAAGGAATTTCACATTTTCAATGAAAAAGTAAATATATTGAGTATAGATTCAATTTCAAATATTGGGTATTTGGCAAAAACTGCTCTAAGATTTAGTAATAAATATAATTTTCTTTTGTCTCTATGAATAAAAAAATAAGCTTTTTCTTAAATATTTAGGAATTACCACATATAAAGAACCAATTGTTTATATGCGCGAAGATTGTCTTATTTGCAAATCAGAAGGATTTAACGCTCAAGAATGTAACACTGGGTATCCCTACGATGAAAAAAATAGTGTAGAAAGAACAGGGTTGTATCGTGTGGGGTAGCGCTATAGGTATTAGCCCTGCAGATGATTTACTGATTAGAATTGAACGCACAGTAAATCTTGATAATGTAGGGCAGATGGTTGCCTCAATTTTATCAAAAAAATCGCTGTTGGTTCAACTCATGTGGTAATTGATCAGGCTTAATCCGCAATATAGATAACCGCCATATTGCAACTATTGCTAAATTAGCGGGAGCTCCTGAGGCAAAAGCAGCAGGAATAGAACTCCTCGTTACATTGAATTCTACGGTAAAGAAATTTCAACCTCTTTTTAAAATACATGCAGAAACGCAAGGTCAGCTTCATTATGCATTAGATTTTTTCATCAATGCCACGATATTTTTCAAATTGAGGAAAATATATGACAGTAATTATTTCTCATCCTGATTGTTTGCTCCATTTTTAGCTTCCAGGGCGGCCTGCGGGTCAACTTTTTGCAAATAACGTACCACCGCTTTCATAGAGGTAGTGAGGCTATAGAGATCAAGTCCATAGAATCCAACTTTGTGCGATGCAGAAAATTTATCATTATATTCACGAAGCCATTTTAGAAAAGGAGGCAGGGTTGTATTGCGCCACATCCATGTTGGGAAGCGTTTGAAATCATCTAAAGATTCCGCAGCGTTGCGATCCTCGCTTCTGGCTTGTAAAAACCGATGAACTCGATGAGCATCAGGCCAGTCTCCTTCTATTGTCACCGCCATAAATCCTTTATCTTTAATTAATTGTTGTGTAATTTCAATCCTTGTTTGATAAAACTCCTGTGTACCATGAGTGGCTTCCCCAATCATTACTATACGCGCATCCTCAATTGATTCTAAAAGTGATAAATATTGCCCAGATTGTGGAAGTGGTTCTATAGTATTATTAAGTATTGCTATAAATCTTTGATGATTATCTTTTTCCATAAAACCCCCTTACTCCTTGTCATAGCTATGTTTCTATACTAAATAATTGACAAACCAATTTTTGGCAAGATGTGCTACTTCTTTCAACGCTCTCTGTTCTTCAAATAAGTGAGTAGCGCTCGAGACAATAGCTATTTCTTTAATACACTTTAATTTTTTCAGGGCTGCGCAATTAATTGAATAACAACCTTATCAAATACGAACTTGTCCATAAGTTCTGTCCCTTAAAATGTTTAACTCATTAAGTATAGATCAATATTTAATCATAAAGATCAATTTTTTAGGATTGGAGTTGTAACAGTTTATTAGTGCGTACATCAAACCAAAGATTTTTTAAGTGCAAATATGTTTCTGCATTTTTTCGAATGAAATAAGGGTTGTCTAAGAGATTGCTCTGCGATGTGTCGGGTGAAGAATTCGATATTAATCGATTTGAAAATCGAAGTTGAAATGCATGGTATGGGCGAAGAAGATATTAGACCTCTTGCATAACCTCCTTAAAATTAAACCTCAAACCAGCAAGAGGTCTAATGGCTGCCGTGCCATAACAAAATAGCAACGGAGCCCGCGTGATTATCTACTGCAACTCAAGGAAAACTGCTTGTCTGACACTTGTGAGGCTTCCTCTAGTGAGGTCATGATACTACCTAAAAAGTCAACAAAATTGATTAATGGACTTAATAGAGCGCTTATTAGAATTCCAGTTGAAATTATTGTGTTTCCTAAGGCCTTTCCTACATTGCGTACTGCATTAGAAAAATTTAAAGTAAGTATATTACCAATTGCTTTTAAAAGTTCGAATCCAGCTTTTAGAATATAGGGGGCAGAGTATGCTGTTAAAGCGAAAGGAGCAGCTACTACTTGAGTTGCTCGAAAAAAAGTATCAGGTGAGTTCTTAAATGGTGTAAAAAAAAGAGTATCATATTCGACGATAGAATACCTATCCTCTACCAGATTAAACATTGTTTTTGCTGCTACGCCACCACTTGTTTTTATAATATTTCTTGACACAAATTATCTCCAAATTCTATTAATTTGTGTCATTTTAAATCATTATCAGCAAAATACAAGCAATAAAATTGATCTAAGTTAAGAGAAAGAAGATCAATTGTCATAACTTCTTGTTATTTTGATAATATTCAATCTGCGTATTATTTATTGTTTGGTTATTTTATAGGACATTCTAACTTCTTTAAAATCCTTTGATGATATTTCATAGAGAATGCATGATGATTGATTTGTGCTCAAAAAGAAGAAGGTGCATGTTTATGGGTTTTCCAAAGACTACACACAGAGTTATCCACAGATTTTGTGGATATGTTCCAGTATGGTTTATAACCTTAATTAATGAGGAAAGACTCCATGAATCCAGTATTTTCAAAAATGAGAAGGTGTTTATTGGTATTTTTTCAAAGAGAGGAATAATGAAGAAAATTAAAGTTATCCACAAAAAATTGTTTTTAAGTTCATGAACCTATCTCATTATAACAAAAAATAAAATTAAATAACAGCTTGAAATTTTTCTTTTTTATGCTAGGGTGCATCGGTGAGAATATTGAATAATCAGCTTGGTAATAAATATGTCAATTAAAACACTTTCTATTCAAGGCTATCGTTCGATTCAAAATATGCGTTTATCAATGGAGAATATCAATGTTATTGTCGGAGCAAATGGCTGTGGTAAAAGTAATTTATATAAAGCTATTCATTGATGCTATATTGGAAAGATTATTATAAGAATAATTCAATGGTACTAGGGTGGGACTCGAACCTACACGCAATTCATTGATTTTATTGAATTAAAATAATATGGACTCGAAGCTTACCCAACATTGCAGCATATCTTATCATAAACGAAAGAATGCGAATAGATACGCACGAATATGAATTTTGAGCCACAATGTAGCTCATAGAGAGGATAAATATAATGACTACTAATGCAGTGGTAAGAGCGAGAATTGATGAGCATATTAAAGAAGAGGCTTCAGCTGTATTCCGTATGTTGCTAACACGCATAGCTAAAGAGCATGCATTATCCTTTGAACCCCTGATCCCAAATCAGAAAACTATCAAGCAATGAAGGAAGCACAACGCGGCCAGTTAAAATCGTTTAAAACCGTTCAATCGCTCATGGATGATTTAAATAATGAGGACGATTGAGTACACGACCCAATTTAAACGTGATTATAAGCGTGAGATAAAAGATAAACATAAAGCAGTCTTCAATAATCTCTTTGTTGAGATTATTGATACATTAGCACAAGATGAACCACTGGCAACTAAACACTCTCCCAAAACTTTATTATCTAATGATTCATTCAATACCGTTTGACGTTTCTTGACGATTTCTGGCTCAAAACTTCCTTCCTGATCTCGTGGGGTAAATAGCTCAGAGCTATCATTCCTTGTTTGGACTTGCTTACTACTTTCTCCATTACGACGATTGCTTACTTCAGCCCCTCTACTTTCCAGTAAGTGTGCGTCTAATTCGCCTTCTAGCGCTGATTCTAACAATTCTTTTATTAGTATTCCTCCCTTACCTGTTATCGGTTGGCCAGCCTGTATTTTTTCTATGGCCTCCGCTTTAAATTCATTGTAATTAAAGTTAGTTAAATCGTTACTCATATATTCATAGGTCCTCTCTAAAATATTGCAAATATTATATCAATTTTTTAGAGATGACACAGTTTATTGAACACTACCGTAAGCGTCTTTATCTATTATCTATTTCTTTTGCGAAAGATCTTACTTTATCTAATGTTTCCTTAGAATAAGTTGTAGATGCACACTCTAATTTGTTGTCAAAATCTTTTTGAAACCATGAAATTCTGTATAAAAATCCGGATTTTAAATAACTATTGTCTTTGATTACAAGCTCAAGAGTTGGGTTATTATTAATGTTATATGTAATAAATTCTTCAACCAGCTCATTTCCACCATGAGCTATATTTGTATTATATTCTGAATATTTGCAGGTTAAATTATCTTTTTCAAATATCTCATTAACACCTGTCCATCCTTCCTGGCATTCGCCATTATAGCATTTATTATATCCACCTATGAGAGAATAACCCCAATGCTTATTATAAAATTTAGGATTAATAATTTTATAATTATAACCAATTTTAAATTGATCTATTGTATCTGAAAGCTCAGAAGATTTACTTTTGATATAATTTCTTACAGATTGGTCTTTAAATTCGTTCAATAAGGCATTAACTTCTAAATTTTCCTTGGTTGTATATCCAATAGAATCCATATCTTTTTTTGTTTTTTTCATGTTCTCAACGAGCTCACTCATAAATCTTTGATCTTTACTGCTCTTAATAGTTGATTTCATAAAATCTTTTAATTTGACTATCTTTATTTCATTATCCAGTAATCCATATTCTTGTTTAAATTGTTGTATCATATCCATTTCAGAAAAAGCATTAGAAGCTAATAATGTTAAAGAGATTGCACATAATTTTTTCATATCCGATAAAATCTTACCCAAAATCTTACCCAAAGTTCTTGCGGTTATATGCGAAAAGTAACGAATAGTTGAGAAGGATTTGAGAAGAAGTCGATATTATTTTATTATTAATCAATCAGTTACGTACTGTCTTGAACCTTTACGAACAATTACAAAAATTGTACTTGGTACCTAGGGTGGGACTCGAACCCACACGGTGTCACCACCACCGGATTTTGAATCCGGCGCGTCTACCAATTCCGCCACCCAGGCAATGAGGCCGTCATTATAACAAAGAAATAGATTCTCACAATGGGTTTTGGTGTATAATTCTAAAAAAAATTATTGGAGATTGTATTTTATGAAGAAATATCAATTTTTAGCCTTGGGATTGATTTTTATCTCATTTGCTAAGGCCTACGCAGCTTATTGTCCTCATCCGCAAACTACTTCATTAAAATGGGGGGAAGTGCCTGCTCCTTGGCTGCTTAATCCTTATTCTTTGCGGCCGCAAGGCGATGATAATACTCGTTTTATTCGCGCCAATATTTTAGTCGCTGGTTATGGGCGTGGAGTGACTTGTACTTATCGTAATTCTGCAGGGGAATATTCTATTTGGTGGCCGGTCGTCACTAAAATACCGGGGCGTATTGATTATAATTGGATAGAAACTTTAGGTGGTTTTTCATGCACACAAAACCTTGAAGAGTGTCAATTTTTTGTGGCAGTTTCAGGAAGATAGAGACTCACCTCTTAACAAAGTGAGTCCATGTATTAAATTCGGTCTTCAGTAATATCAATCATCATTTGCAGTGATTTTTTCGCATTATCGATGACCCATTGTTGGTCCAGAGTAGGTAACCTATATCGAGTTCCGGTAAACTCATTAACTACATCGCCTGCTTTTACTTCATTGTAAGACATGCTTTTTCCTTGTCTTAACAAATCAACTAAAGCAACCAAGTGCGGAGGGTCGTTACGAGACATCGTTGCACAGCCGCAACCCATACTTTTTTCATCAGTTGTTTTCGGAGCTTCTGCCAAATTTACAACATCTATGCCCAAACCGTTACAATGTTGTTTTAAATTTTCCACCATATGATTTTCAGTACCAATGGCATAGCGCTTTGTTTTTGCGCGATCATTAACTACATAATCCCAAATAAAAGCGGTAGAGCCTGAATGTTGCGCCACGCGAATCACTGAATTACGGCATTCGGGGTGAACTATGGTCGTATAGAATTGACTATGCCAATAGTCACACATTTCTGGTTGATAGAAGGTGTGGACTGCACATTGACTGGCGAATAAAATTAATTCAGAGTCGTCAAATTGCTTCAATGTCTTGGCATCTTGTGCGCTTAAGGAATAGTGCGCTCCAGCTGTTCCTCCTGGCCAATAAGCCAGATTTTTTATCCCCAACCAATAAGCAACATTTTCACCCATGTGTTGATCAGGAATAAACAGAATCTTTTTATTTTGATTCCGTGCCCATTGAAAGATTTTTCTCACATTAGAACTGGTACAAACAGCACCGCCTTGAGCACCAGTCAAAGCCTTAACACGGCCGGAAGTATTCATATAACAAACGGGCAAAATATTTTCAGCACCATAACGCTCATTTAAATCAAGAAAGGCAGGCTCAACCATAAAATCTTTAGCCAGCATTTCCATAGTACAACCAGATTTGGGATTAGTAATATAAACTTGTTGATTTTTATGTGCCAAAATACTAATGGACTCTGCCATAAAGTGCACAGCGGATTCAATAATCACTGATTTTTCAGGATGCTCTGCTGCTTTTAAGGCTAATTGATAAGAATCACCAATAATACCACCAAATTGCTCTACTAAACGGACAATTTCTCCTCCCATGTAATAATGAGCTAAAAGCATTAATTGATCACCAAAATAATCTTTAGCTTTTTCTAAATAAGGAGTCATCCAGGCTAAAACAGTGGTTAATTTACGGTCTGGTAAGGCTTGGTACTCTTGAGCATAGGGAATAAAATCTTCTTGGTACCAATCTAAAGGGTAATCGCTTTGACAAATACTCATGTCATTGCTGATACGCATTAAAGTCGTTTCAGGAGTATAAGCAGTTGAATCTTTAAACATCTTTTCCAATCTCTAAATTAGGTCTATTATTCAGGCACAATATCTGACCATCCTACTTTCGCAATACTCTCTTGAGCTTGAGGTTTTTTATTAGGATAGTCTTCTCGGAAGTGACCACCACGAGATTCACGTCGTGCCAAAGCAGCACGTACAATTAATTCAGCATTAAGAATAATATTTCTAAGTTCAATAAAATCCCGGGTAATGCAGTGTTTCCAATAATACTCTTCGATTATTTTTTTCCGTTTCATTATTAATTGTAGTAGATCTTGCAGACCTGCTTCGGTACGTACAATTCCTGCATAAGAAGTCATTTCACCTCGTAAGCCACGCCATTGAGCATTGATTTGGCTGGCACGACGAGTATTGACTTCCCCTGGGGAACTCCATTGAGGAATGGGTGCAGTGAATTTTTGTGGAGTAGAAATATCTTTTAAAGAACAGTACGCAGCATTAGCACCCATCACCAAACTTTCTAGCAAAGAATTACTGGCTAGGCGATTAGCGCCATGAAGACCGGTAAACGCGACCTCACCAATAGCATAGAGACGTTTTAAGTCCGTTCGACCATCAATATCCGTGAGGACACCACCACATTGATAATGTGCTGCAGGCACCACTGGAATCATATCTTGGCTCATCTCAATACCAATCGAAAGTAAGATATTATAAATTTGTGGAAAACGCTTTTGTAAGAAACTTTTGGATTGATGCGTAATATCTAAATAGACATAACCAATTTGGCTGCGCTCAATTTCGGTGAAGATTGCACGAGCAACTACGTCACGCGTTGCAAGCTCCATTTGGTCGGGAGCATAATCTTTCATAAAGCGCACGCCCGTTTCCGCATTTTTAAGAATGGCCCCTTCGCCGCGTACTGCTTCAGAGATAAGAAAATTATTTAAACTATGATGATGCAGTAGCGTAGGATGGAATTGATAGAATTCCATATTTCCTACGCGTGCTCCAGCACGATATGCCATGGCAACGCCATCTCCAGTGGCAACCATAGAATTAGTGGTGTATCGATAGGTTTTACCAGCACCGCCAGTTGCCAGAACAATGCAGTTGGCTACAAAAGAATGAATTACATTACGGTTGCAATCAAGTATATAAGCGCCTAAGACTTCACCTTGAATGTCGGTACGATGAGGGTGATAGTGAGTGATTAAATTAACAGCGATGTGATGCTCAAAAAAATGAATTTGCTTTTGTTGGCGTGCTAATTGATTCATGGTTTGTGTAATGGTTAAACCAGTTTGATCGCCGCAATTATAAATGCGGCGATGCGAATGCCCACCTTCTTGTGCCAGATTATATTTGCCATTTTGATCTTTTTTAAAATGAATAGAATAATTTTTTAGTTGCTTGATGATCTCTGGACCTTGGCGGATAATGAATTCCACTGCTGGTAAATGGCACAGCCCGTCACCGGCAAGAATCGTGTCCGAAATATGAGACTCTAGAGAATCTTCTGCTAAAGAGACAGTGGCAATGCCACCTTGAGCATAACGGCTATTACATTCAATCGCTTCAGCCTTGCTGATTAGCGCAATTTTTAAATGAGGCTGTAGATTAAGTAACTGCAAACAATATTGTAGGCCTGCTAATCCTGTCCCTATGACAAGAACATCAAATTCATAGGTTGAACCTTGTTGCGATAAAACGCCATTCATGAAAAAGCCTTAACAAGCAATGCGGCCAAACCTGTATAATTTTCAGGAGTCAATTTTACCAAGCTTTTTTTGGCTTCTTCAGGAATCGATAAAGTTTGAATAAATTGTTTTAAACTCTGCTCATCAATACCCTGGCCACGTGTTAACGCTTTTAATTGCTCATAGGCGTCAGGTACATTATAACGACGCATCATGGTCTGTATGGCTTCTGCCAATACTTCCCAATTGTTTTTTAAGTCATCTTGCAGTGCTTGTTTATTGATTTGTAATTTTTCATTTCCTTTAGCGATAGAAAGATAAGCAATTAAACTGTAAGAAAAGGCCATACCAATATTACGCAAGACAGTAGAATCTGATAAATCACGTTGTAAACGAGATTGCGTTAATTTATTCGCAAAATGCATAAATAAAGCATTAGCTAATCCTAAATTTCCTTCTGCATTTTCAAAATCAATGGGATTGACTTTGTGTGGCATAGTGGAAGAGCCCACTTCTTGAGCCACTGTTTTTTGCTTAAAATAGCCTAGGGAAATATAACTCCAAACGTCTTGAGTGTAATCCAGTAGGATGTTATTAATGCGTATCATAATTTGTGAGACTTCAGCTAAGCCATCATGAGGCTCGATTTGAGTAGTGTAGGGGTTAAACGATAGTCCTAGTGAAGTCACAAAATTAGCGCAATGCTTTCGCCAATCCACTTCAGGATAGGCAACTATATGCGCATTGTAATTACCGACAGCGCCATTAAACTTGCCAGGAATTAATACCTCAGCCAGTTGCTGTTGTGGTCTTTTCAAGCGCGCAACGAAATTCACTAATTCTTTACCCATAGTGGTTGGGGTTGCTGGCTGCCCGTGGGTTCTTGCCAACATTGCCACATCACCATGTTGTTTACCTAATAGGGTAATCCCACCCATAATTTCTGCCAAGGTGGGTTGCATTACTTGCGCAATAGCCTGTTTTACCATTAAGGCATAAGCTAAATTGTTAATATCTTCGGAAGTACAGGCAAAATGGATAAAGGCAGTGACTTCTTTTAAGCTGACATGATATTGAAATTTATCTTTTAAATAATATTCAACTGCTTTTACGTCATGATTTGTCTGGCGTTCAAAGTCTTTAATTTTTTGTGCTTCATCTTCATTAAAATTTGCGAGCAGATTGTTTAAATACTCTTTAGTTTCTGGGGTTAATTTAGGTATTTCAGCTATAGCATCATTAGCTGCCAAAGATTCAAACCAGCGTACCTCAACCATTAGCCTATAATAGGTTAATGCAAATTCGCTAAAATAAGGACTCAAAGCCCGGGTTTTGTTCAAGTAGCGCCCGTCTATAGGAGAAATGGCATTTAATGGAGAAAGAGTCATAAATAGCTTGCCCAGATAGTAAAGCGTATATGATATTAGATGCGAGCCAATATGTGAATTAAAAGTATAGAATTTTATGCGTGATAAGTTGTTTTTTACTCATAATACTTTCAAAGATATCTAAAAAGCAACTCAGTTATGGCTTGTACTTTTGTCCCTAGTGATTTCTTTTAGGCCGAAATTTTTAATTAGCTAATCCTCATGGTCAAGTTACGTCCTAATTCCCATTACGCAACAATTTAAGTAGAATGACGATAATTTTATGGATATGAGGTAGTTATGGTGGTCAAAATACATATAATCGATTTAGCCCATCTTCGCATGCGCGATCTGGAACAGGTAGGAGGCAAGAACGCTTCTCTTGGAGAAATGATCAGCCACTTGTCCTCAGTTGGAGTTGCTGTACCAGGTGGATTTGCAACCACTGCAGATTTTTTTAGAGAGTTTTTAGCCCAAAATAACCTGGATAAAAAAATCTATAAAAAATTATCCGTGTTAAACGTTGATAATGTGAGCGAGTTAACTGTCGTTGGCAAAGAAATTCGTGATATGGTGTTAAATGCCCCGTTTACTCCTGAATTTGAGCAGGAGGTACGTAATGCCTATGAGCGCTTAACGCAAACGATTGGCCATGATGATTTTAGTGTGGCTGTACGCTCTTCTGCAACTGCAGAAGATTTGCCTGATGCATCGTTTGCCGGACAACAAGAAACCTATTTGAATGTAAAAGGTATTGATGGTGTTTTAAAATCGATCAAATATGTTTTTGCTTCCTTATTTAATGACCGTGCAATTGCTTATCGTACTCACCATCAATTTGAACATCATGATGTTGCTATATCTGCAGGAATTCAACAAATGGTGCGCAGTGATGTGGGGGTTAGTGGGGTGATGTTTACCATGGACACTGAGTCAGGTTTTGACCAAGTCGTATTTATTACTTCTTCTTATGGTTTAGGAGAAATGGTGGTGCAAGGAGCAGTTAACCCTGATGAGTTTTATGTGCATAAACTAGGCGTGCAAGCAGGTAGACCAGCGATAATTCGCCGTAATCTTGGCAGCAAGGTGTTAAAAATGGTTTATTGTGATGATCCCAGACAAAATCGGCGTGTGAAGACGGTTGAGGTAGATCCTGCCGAGCGTTTGGTGTTTTCTTTAACTTCTGCAGAAGTGGAAAGTCTGGCGCGTCAAGCAATGATCATTGAGAAGCATTATGGTCGTCCAATGGATATTGAATGGGCCAAGGATGGTACGAATGGCAAATTGTATATTTTACAAGCACGCCCAGAAACTGTAAGAAGTCGTGATAACAAGCAAATTTTAGAGCGTTATACGTTACAAGAACAAGGTGAGATATTAGCAGGAGGACGAAGCATTGGTCAGCGTATTGGCCAAGGTAAGGCGCGTATTATTAACGATGTTAGTGAAATGGACCGAGTACAGCCTGGCGATGTATTGGTTTCCGACATGACTGACCCTGATTGGGAGCCCGTAATGAAACGTGCTGCTGCAATTGTTACCAATCGTGGGGGACGGACTTGTCACGCGGCGATTATTGCACGCGAGTTAGGAATCCCAGCAGTAGTAGGCTGTGGTGATGCTACGCGAACAATTAGAGAGGGTGATGAGGTCACTGTAAGTTGTGCCGAAGGCGATACGGGTTTTGTGTATGCGGGCATTTTGCCATTTGAACAAGTACGTCTTGATGTGGAAACCATGCCTGAATTGCCCATGAAGATCATGTTAAATGTAGGTAATCCTGAGCGTGCATTTACTTTTCAATCCATTCCTAATTCAGGGGTTGGTTTGGCGCGACTTGAATTTTTAATTTCAAACACTATTGGTATTCACCCCCGTGCTTTATTAGATTTTGATCGCCTGGAAGATGCTGAATTGAAAAAATTCATTGCTGAAAAAACGGCGGCTTATGCTTCACCTATTGAGTATTATATTGAGCGTTTAAAAGAAGGTATTGCTACCATTGCGGCAGCTTTTTATCCCAAGCCAGTTATTGTGCGTCTTTCTGATTTTAAATCGAATGAATATGCTAATTTGGTGGGTGGTTCTTTGTATGAACCTCATGAAGAAAATCCGATGTTAGGTTTTAGAGGGGCTTCTCGTTACGTGTCACCCTCATTCGAAGAGTGTTTTGCTTTAGAGTGTCAGGCAGTAAAACGCGTGCGTGAAGAAATGGGTCTAAGTAATGTTGAAGTGATGATCCCCTTCGTACGAACTGTTGCGGAAGCCAAAAACGTGATTGACGTACTAAAACAGTATGGCTTGGAGCGTGGTAAAAACGGCCTACGAGTGATCATGATGTGTGAGTTGCCTGCAAATGCGTTGTTAGCGGCGCAATTCCTGGAACATTTTGATGGTTTTTCTATTGGTTCAAATGACTTGACTCAGCTTACTCTTGGCTTAGATCGAGACTCAGGGCTGGTTGCCGCACAGTTTGATGAGCGTAATGACGCAGTCAAAGTTTTATTGCATTTGGCTATTTCAGAATGCCTCAAAGCCGGAAAATATATTGGTATCTGTGGCCAAGGCCCTTCTGATCATCAAGATTTTGCTCAATGGTTAATGAACGAAGGAATTGAAAGTGTATCGCTGAATCCAGACTCAGTATTAGAAACCTGTTTGTTTTTAGCAAAGCAATAACTCATAATTACCATAAAAATTGTAGGTTGGGCCTTGGCCCAACAAGTAGACCAGAGCTCAATGGTGGCCCATAGCCCAATCTACATATAAGAGGCGATGGTCCTTAACTTGAGGGCAGGGATTATTACATCTTGCCTTTTTCTTTGGCATTTCTACCAATGAGGAACTAATGCAACATTTAAAAAGGTGGTTGTTTTTTGCAGGATTAATTCCTGTAATTGCATTTGCAGCTCCGGATGTCACTCATTCTGATCCCATTACCTTTGTTTTAATCAATGTCACTGCAATTTTTTTCTTTGCAATTCTTGGACGCTATTTAGCCAGACTCGCTAACTTGCCTAGTGTCCTTGGTGAGCTTTTAATGGGAGTGATTATTGGTAACCTCTTTTATTATTATGGTTATCAATTGATTATTTTGCTGCGCGAAGGCTCTTCTACTTTTGATATTGTTAGTGCGATGCTGCATGGCGGTTCTCTAACTGAGGCAGTAAGTTTGATTATTCCTAACCCAGAATATGCAAGCCAAGCAGTTGCTGCTCTAAGTAGTCCTCATGGTGCAGATTATCTTAAAATTGCTTATGTAGTGGATATTTTTTCTCGTTATGGCGTTATTTTTCTCTTATTTATGGTGGGTTTGGAAACTTCTATAGAAGAATTAAAGCATACTGGTCGTGATTCCTTTTTAGTAGCAGTTATTGGTGTAATTGCACCTATGATTTTAGGTTTTTCCATGGCTTTTCTTTTATTACCCAACGAGTCCTACCAAGCAGATTTATTTGTAGCTGCAACACTGAGCGCCACCAGTATTGGCATTACCGCGCATGTATTAGCGGAAATGAAAAAATTGCGTACTCGTGAGGCAAGGACTATTCTTGGCGCTGCCATGCTCGATGATGTGCTAGGCTTAATTATTTTGGCGGTGGTAAGTTCTATCGTCATCAAAGGTGCAGTGGATATGATGGCGGTGATGCGCATTATTTTTGCTTCATTGGCATTTTTCATTGCTGCTTTGTTTTTAGGGCCGCCCGTTTTGCGCCGTCTAATTCATTTTTTTCGCTTTCTTGAGCCTTGGGAGGCTAAGTTATTTATCTCATTCTTGTTTATCATGTTCTTATCATGGTTGGCTTCTTTTATTCAGCTTGCAACCATTATTGGTGCATTCACTGCCGGGGTTATTTTGCATGATGATTATTTTAAAGCTATTGAACAGAATCAAAAGATAAATCTTACTATCTATCATTTATTATCACCCCTGGAATCGATTTTGGCACCAATGTTTTTTATTCTTATTGGTATTCAGGTCAAACTAGAAAGTTTTTATAATTGGAAGGTAATTGTTTTGGCATCAGGCTTAATTTTTGCCGCAGTGATTGGTAAATTAATTTCAGGAGTAGGAGCTAATCCTAAAAACGATCGCCTGTTGATTGGTATTGGCATGTTGCCACGTGGGGAGGTCGGATTGGTTTTTGCGTCTATTGGTCGGACTTTGGGGGTGATTTCTGATGATTTGTTTTCAGCAATTGTGTTAATGATCATGGTAACCACATTTATTGCTCCTCCTTTATTAAAAGCACGTTATACTGCGCGGGAACGAAGACAGACAAATGAATAAATTTTTATCACAAGTATCAATAGATGCCGCGCGTGCTTTGCAAGAGGATGTAGGTATAGGCGATGTTACTGCTGAATTATTGCCGGCACAACTTTTGGTTGAAGCAGAAATTATTTCACGTGAGCCCATGGTTGTTTGTGGCCAATCCTGGGTTGAAGAAGTATTTCATCAGATAAATCCTAATATTAAAATCAATTGGAAAGTTGGTGAAGGTGATTATTTGAATAAACCAACAGTTTTATGTCATATTCAGGGTTTAGCTCGGAGTATTTTAACTGCTGAACGTAGCGCATTGAATTTCTTGCAAACACTTTCTGCAACTGCAACTCAAACTCATCGTTATGTTCAGCAATTGCAAGGTACAAAAACTCGTTTATTGGATACACGAAAAACACTGCCCGGTTTACGAGCGGCGCAAAAATATGCGGTTGCCTGTGGAGGCGGTGTAAATCATCGTATGGGGCTTTATGATGCTTTTTTGATTAAAGAAAATCATATTAAAGCCTGTGGTTCCATTGCTAAAGCCATTGCTTTAGCACGTCAAACTCATAATAATGTTTTTATTGAGGTTGAAGTAGAAACTTTGGATGAATTGCGAGAAGCGATTGCTGCAAAGCCAGATCGCATTTTATTGGATAATTTTAGCCATGAAATGTTAATTGAAGCGGTACGTATTAATCAGTCTTCGTCTTGTACTTTAGAAGCTTCCGGAAATATCACGTTGAATAATATTGCGGAGGTGGCAAAAATAGGGGTTGATTTTATTTCTGTTGGTGCCATTACGAAATCAATTCAGGCCATAGACTTAAGTTTATTAATTAGGAAAATTTTATGATGCCAAGTATCGTTTTTACTGGAGGCGGAACTGCAGGCCATGTTGCACCTAATATGCCTTTGATTCGTGAGTTCACTCATAAAGGCTGGGATGTTGCCTATATTGGTTCTGCTCAAGGAATTGAAAAAGAGATGATTGAACCTTTGAAAATTCCTTTTCATACGGTAAGTAGCGGTAAGTTACGTCGTTATTTGAGTTTTAAAAATTTATTAGATCCTTTTAAAATTGTTTTAGGAATTATTCAGTCATTTTTTTTGTTAAATAAAATAAAACCGGATGTGGTATTTTCTAAAGGGGGCTTTGTTGCATTTCCAGTGGTGGTTGGTGCATGGCTAAATCGTATTCCTGTGGTGGCGCATGAATCAGATATGAGCCCAGGCTTGGCGAATCGCTTATGTTTTCCTTTTGTAAATAAAATTTGCCTGACCTTTGACGCCGCTAAAAATCATTTTAAAAGCCAAGAGAAAATTGTAGTTACAGGAACGCCCATTCGCGAACAGTTATTTACTGGTAATTGCGAGCAAGGGTTGGCTTTATGTGGTTTTAATAAAGAAAAACCGTGCTTATTAGCCATTGGTGGTAGTTTAGGTGCTGGTTCGATTAATCGCAGTATACGTGGGGCTTTAGAAGAATTGACCCAAAAATATCAGGTGATTCATCTCTGTGGTAAGGGTAAATTGGAGCCATTGCTTAATGAGTTTCCTGGATACAAGCAATTTGAATATGCTAATGAAGATTTGGCGCATTTATTTGCTGCAACTTCAGTGGTTGTTTCACGGGCAGGAGCTAATTCATTGTATGAGTTATTGGCTTTAGGTAAACCTCATATTTTAATTCCTTTATCGACCCAGGTAAGTCGTGGAGATCAAATTCAAAATGCACGATATTTCCAAGGATTGGGTATTAGCATTGTCATTGATGACAACTCCTTAAATGCCCCTGTTTTAGTACAGGCTTTACGCCATTTGGAATCCCGTCAAGATGAAATTATTAATAAAATTAAAGACTTAGATATTAAATCTGCAACAGATAAAATTGCCTTTATTATTGAGGAGCAAGTTCATGTTCAATCCCCAAGCGCTGTATGATTTTGTTTGTCAGCAGTGGCAGGAAGAAATTCTTCCCAGCTTATGTGATTACATCAAGATCCCCAATAAGTCTCCACATTTTGATGCAAAATGGAAAGAGCATGGTTTAATGGATCAGGCAATAGATCATATTGCTGATTGGTGTAAGGCACATGCGCCTGCAGGAATGCAATTGGAAGTTTTACGTTTAGCTGGCCGCACGCCGCTCCTTTTTATAGAAATTCCTGGGCAAATTAATGAAACAGTTTTAATGTATGGCCATTTGGATAAACAACCCGAAATGTCTGGATGGCATGAAGATTTGCATCCTTGGAAGCCCGTATTAAAAGATGGGCGTTTATATGGGCGTGGTGCTGCGGACGATGGTTATTCAGCTTATTCTTCTTTAACCGCTATCCGTGCTTTGGAAAAACAAGGTTTGCCATTTCCACGTTGTGTTTTGATTATTGAAGCCTGTGAAGAAAGCGGTAGCTATGATTTGCCTTATTATATTGAATTATTAAAAGAGCGAATTGGCCAACCGAAATTAATCATTTGTCTTGATTCTGGTGCGGGTAACTATGAGCAATTGTGGATGACTACGTCGTTGCGTGGAAATGTTGTTGGTGAATTATCGGTTGAATTAATAAGCGAAGGCGTACACTCTGGAAATGCCAGTGGAATTGTGGCTGATGGTTTTAGGGTTGCAAGACAATTGTTCAATCGTTTGGAAGACGAAGTTAGTGGAGAGGTGAAACTCTCTCAATTGTATTGTGATATTCCTGAGGAGCGTAAAGTTCAAGCTCGTGATTGTGCTAAGGCTTTAGGTAATCATATTTATGATGAGTTTCCCTGGCATTCTGGGGTTGAGCCTGTAACCACAAACACCCAAGAGTTGATTCTCAACCGTACTTGGTATCCGGCTTTGACAGTAACTGGAGCAGATGGCTTTCCACCAATCGAGAATGCTGGAAATGTGATGCGACCAGTGACAGTTTTTAAATTATCCATGCGTCTTCCACCTTTAGTCAATCCGCAAATAGCAGCTACAGCAATTCATGACACTTTAACTAAAAATCCGCCTTATAATGCCAAGGTTAGTTTTTCTGTTGGTGATGGCTCAAAAGGGTGGAATGCACCAAAACTTTCTTCTTGGTTGGCTATCGCTGCTACTGAAGCTTCTAATATTTATTATGGTAAACCTGCTGCTTATATGGGGGAAGGTGGTACTATTCCTTTTATGGGAATGTTAGGTGAGCAGTTTCCTGAAGCGCAATTTATGATCACTGGAGTATTAGGTCCACATTCTAATGCACATGGTCCTAATGAGTTTTTGCATTTAGATATGGTTAAAAAATTGACTTCTTGCGTGGCTTATGTTTTGTATAAGGCAGGGAGCTAGGGGCTATTTCTATCTCAAGCCTTCAATAGGTAACTCGAGATAATCAAAATAGAGCCAAAAATAAATTAAATAATTCTCGACAGACTCTTCGAATATTGGGATACTTGCCACAGCTCTGGAACGAGCTTTTTAGTCCAACAATAATTCGGAGAACTTTAATGAAAGCAAAATATGTTGCTGCTGTATTATCATTATTTATCGTAACTCTTCCCGTTCATGCAGATACTGCCCCAAAACCACCTCCGGTCGCAAAAACAACAATGATTGCTCATAAAATAGATCTTAACACAGCGGATCTAAGCATGCTTATTGGCTCAGTTAAAGGCATAGGCAAAAAACGTGCTGAGGCAATTATTGCTTATCGTGATAGCCATCAGGGATTTAAATCTATAGACGACTTGGCTCACGTCAAAGGAATTGGCTTGCGCTTTGTTAAAGCGAAACATGATAAATTAAACGAAGTATTTGTGGTTAAATTAGCAAAATAGTTTTGTGGTAGTCATATCTTATATGCAAATCTGGCAATGACTTAAAAAAGCACTGTCAGATTTTGTAACTCCCCACGTCATCCCGAGCGCAGCGAGGGATGACGTGGGGAGTTACCAGATTTTTATAATGCAGGCTATTTTTCTAAAATTTTGTCTTATCTTTGTAATTTATGCTACTTTTTCCCCCTTTAATTTACTTTCAAACAAAAAAAACTTCATTATTTAAAATTGTTGTGGTAGAACAGTCGATTTTTATGCAAAATTAGTATAAAGTAACGCGCAAAAAGAAGAACGGGGTAGTGCTGCTTATGTTCAGGAAATTAAGAGGTGTATTTTCCAACGATTTATCTATCGATTTGGGAACAGCCAATACATTGATTTATGTAAGGGATAAAGGGATTGTCCTTAACGAGCCATCTGTAGTTGCTTTGCGTAATGAATCAGGGCAGAAACGCGTTGCAGCGGTTGGTCTTGAGGCAAAACGTATGCTTGGAAGAACTCCGGGCAACATTAATGCAATCAGACCGATGAAGGATGGGGTTATCGCCGACTTTTTCGTTACCGAAAAAATGTTGCAACACTTTATCCATAAAGTTCATGAAAATAAATTTTTACGACCGAGTCCACGTGTCTTGGTCTGTGTACCTTGTGGTTCTACTCAAGTCGAGCGTCGTGCGATTCGTGAATCTGCTATGGGCGCTGGTGCTCGTGAGGTATTCCTCATTGAAGAGCCAATGGCTGCTGCTTTGGGTTCAGGAATGCCGGTAGAAGAAGCCAGTGGCTCTATGGTTGTAGACATTGGCGGTGGTACGACGGAAGTAGCAATTATCTCTTTAAGCGGTATTGTTTATCATCAATCAGTTCGCATTGGAGGGGATAAGTTTGATGATGCTATTGTTTCCTATGTTCGCCGTAACTATGGCACATTAATTGGTGAAACCACCGCTGAGCGTATTAAGCATGAGATTGGTTCTGCTTATCCAAGCCGTGATTTGTTTGAGATTGAAGTTCGTGGAAGAAACCTCGCTGAAGGTGTTCCTCGCAGTTTCGTATTGACCAGTGCTGAAATTTTAGAAGCTCTTCAAGAGCCTTTGTCAGGAATTGTTGGTGCAGTAAGAGCCGCATTGGAGTTAGCTCCTCCTGAACTGGCCGCTGATATTGCTGAACGCGGCATGGTATTGACTGGTGGTGGTGCATTATTGAAAAACATTGATGCACTATTGATGGAAGAAACTGGCTTACCAGTGTTAATTGCTGAAGATCCACTGACTTGTGTTGCTCGTGGTGGTGGTAAAGCCTTAGAAACCATGGACTTACGTGGCGGTGATTTCCTCTCAACAGAGTAGTAATACTCATAATAGATTATTTAGCAGAGGCGGACACAATCCAATTGGATTTGTGTTTGCTCTGCTTTTCTCTATTTTTTTAATGATCTCAGATTACCATTATCATTACTTAGACAGTGTCCGCAGTGGTTTTTCTCTGATTGTTTCTCCTTTGCAATACGCTGTAGATTATCCCGTGCGTGTGGTTGGTTGGGTGCAATCCTTAGTGAGTGCTAAAAAAGCTTTAATCGATGAAAACATGCGTTTACGCTACCAGCAAGCAATGTTAGAAGCCGAGCTGCAAAAGTTATTAGTCATCCAAAAAGAAAACTCTCAATTAAAAGAATTATTACAAACTTCTTCGCAAGCCAATATGCGTGCTATGGCAACGCAGATTCTTGCTGTCGATACTAGTAATTCACGACAAATTGTTGTTTTAAATAAGGGTAAGCGTGATGGTGCTTATGTGGGGCAGCCAGTTTTGGATGCTAAAGGTGTGATGGGGCAAATTGTTGATGTGGGTCCTCTAACCAGCACTGTATTGCTGATTTCTGACTCTAAAAGTGCAGTCCCTGTACGTAATAATCGTACTGGTGAGCGTGCAATTTTAGTGGGAACGAATGACATGGAACATTTGTTTTTAATTAATTTACCTAAAACTTCATCGATTCATCCTGGTGATGTATTAGTGACTTCAGGTTTGGATAGACGCTATCCTGAAGGTTATCCGGTAGGGCGTGTGGAGCAGGTCAGTAGTGTGCCGGGAGAAGATTTTGTTAAAGTAAAAGTTAATCCTGTGGCATTGCTTAACCGCAACCGCCTGGCTTTATTGATTTGGCCTGATATTGAGCAGAAACAATTAACAGAGCAAATCAATAAGCGCTTAAATGCTAAGGAGACTATGTAATGATGAGTCTTCGGGTGCGCTTGAGCTTGGCTTTTATCATCATGCTAAGTTTATCAATATTGCCTATGCCGGAATTAATTTCTGATTTTCGGCCACCATGGGTATTATTATTGGTCCTGTATATTGAATATTTCCTGCCCGGTAATTTTAACCAAACTACCTTATTATTTGTGGGTTTGTTACTGGATGTACTGTTGGCAACGGTAATTGGTGAGCATTCTTTTGCATTACTTTTTGTTACCTGGATTGCTTCAAGCAAATCACGACGTTTTCAGTTTTTCTCAATGGTACAGCAAATCTTTTTAGTCGGATTTTTTTGCTTGTTATATCAATCGATTATCTCAATCATTTCTGCAGTGCTAGGCTTTAATTACAGCTTATTTATGCCGCTTGCCAGTGCTGGGGTAGGGATGTTTCTATGGCCTTGGCTGTGTTTATTAGGCGAAGATATTCTGCTGACGCGTTTAGTTTATCGCTAAGGTTTTGTAAGTAGTCACACACGAGATAATCGCTCTCTTGTCATCTTGGAGTCGGATAAGAGCACAGTAATATTAGTTTCTAAATGATTGGTCTGAATGATTACTGATAACTAGTAACAGGAAAAAATTATTCCAGCCCTGTTACTAGTCCAATTTATGCCAATTAAATACTATGTTGATAATAATTATCATGATTACTAAAGAGACTGCAAACTGACTCTAGCAATTTATATCCCAAGTAACAAGGTGCTGCAACAACGGCTGCTGCAGCAAGGCAACATGCTGCAACAGCAACAGCTGTAATCAAAAGAGCAGCTGGGCCAAGAATAGCGCCGCAAGCAGCTCCTCCAAGAGCTCCGAAAAAACCTCCATGACTGGCACCTAGCACGAGTCCTGATACGCCGCCTATTGCTGAACCAAATAACGTAAATTCTAGAGTAGATTTAATTGACATAATCACACCATTTTGTATAAATAATGCATTATACGATCTTTTATAAATCCATTCAAGTGATTAATGCATTTGTAAAAATGTGTACAATTTGCTTGAATAACTTTTTATTCCATTGCTTGTCATATCCAACAATGCCTACAATGATATTTGATATACTTCTGGTATCTGCATTGTAAGATGAGTTACTGATGAATGGTCTGCATCTCACCTGGTTGCAAATGATCTAATTTCCAATTACCAATTTGATGGCGAATAAGTCTCAGTGTGGGAAAACCAACTGCTGCAGTCATACGACGTACTTGATGATTTCTTCCTTCACGTAATACAATTTCTAGCCAACTGGTAGGAATATTTTGTCTAAAACGCACTGGTGGTGTACGTGGCCAAAGTGTTGTTGGAGGTTCGATGCAACGCACTTGTGCGGGCAAAAAGCGAATATCTTTTACAACCAATCCTTTTCGTAAAGGCTCTAGTGCCTCAGAGGTGGGAATGCCCTCAACTTGTACCCAATAATATTTCTTTTTGTTAAATTTAGGATGCGTTAGTCGATGTTGTAAGGCTCCATCATTGGTGAGCAACAATAATCCTTCACTATTTTTATCGAGACGTCCTGCTGCATAAAAGCCAGGCTTCTCAATAAATTCAGCTAAAGTATGCTCATGCGCCTCACCTGTAAACTGGCAAACCACACCGTAAGGCTTATTAAACAAAATGAGTTCTGGCATAAAATCAAGGTAAATTGAAAGGCCTTATGGTAGAAGGATTATGGGAGCAGAGCAATCATCATTTTCGATTTTTTATATCGTGTTGTTTTTATAGAGTAATTCTTATACAATATTGTCAGTTTATGCTTATAGCGAGCTTAATCTATGAAATATTATTTCGTGATCTCCCTATTTTTTTGTCATGTTACTTATGCACTGAACCATATTATTATGGTGGGCGATGAAAAAGTTGAAATTAAACATTATATAGGCAAAGGTAAAACATTCATTCATGTTCATCATAATGAGCAAACCGCATTAAAAGCAGCGCAAGAAGTAATTAAAAAGACAGGTGGTAGCCTCATTACTCTGGAGCATTCCGGAGGACGTAATATAGTATTTCATTTACATAACAAGTGTTATGAGTTTGATCCCAACCGTATTTTTACTGATGTGGGCATTAAAAAAACGTTAACTTCTTTGAGTCAGTATAGTTCTGAAGCTCATCGTGAAGTAAAAAAATTAGCTGATAAGATTAAACAGATTCTCCCCAAAGGCAAAGTCGTCGCAGTACATAATAATTCATCTTATTCACTAAAAGATTATTTACCTGGAAACGTCTTAGAGGGTGATGCCCAAGCGGTTCACATATTGCTGCGTAATTATTATCGTAATTTCTATCTGGTTACCAAGATCAGTGATTTTTTACGCTTGAAAAGCAAAGGTTATAATGGAGTTTTGCAAAGAAATAGCGCGACCGATGATGGGTCTTTGTCGGTTTATTTAGCAAAACGCGATTATATAAACGTTGAAGCAGGTTATGATCAGCTGATGGAACAGATTAAAATGTTGCAGCACGCTTAAACTTAATACAATGCTGTATTATTCCCGCAAAATTAGTGGAAATGGATTTGGGATTCCAAGTTATCGCATGCTATTATTATTGCCTCTAAAATTAACGGAGTTGTTGTCAATGACCTACGATAAAATCAAAGTGCCTGCACATGGCGAAGCGATTACCATTGCCGCTGATAAGTCTCTTCATGTACCTAATAATCCGATTATTCCTTTTATTGAGGGAGATGGTATCGGTGTTGATGTGACTCCTCCGATGATTAAAGTTGTTGATGCAGCTGTACAAAAAGCATATGGTTCCAATCGCAAAATAGCATGGATGGAAGTCTACGCTGGTGAAAAAGCAACAGAAGTTTATGGTGAGCATCAATGGCTTCCTAAGGAAACTTTAGACGCACTAAGAAAATACGTTGTTTCTATTAAAGGCCCTTTAACTACACCTGTTGGTGGGGGGATTCGTTCATTAAACGTAGCAATTCGCCAAGAGTTAGACTTATTTACTTGTTTACGCCCAATTCGTTATTTTAATGGCGTACCAAGCCCACTAAAAGAGCCGTGGAAAACGGATATGGTTATTTTTAGAGAAAACTCTGAAGATATTTATGCTGGTATTGAATGGCAGGCAGATACTGATGATGCTAAAAAAGTTATTAATTTCTTAATTAAAGAAATGGCTGTTAAAAAGATTCGTTTCCCAGAACATTGTGGTATTGGTGTGAAGCCTGTTTCTAGAGAAGGAACAACACGTTTAGTAAAAGCAGCAATTCAGTATGCTATTGATAATGATCGCCATACAGTAACTTTAGTCCACAAAGGTAATATCATGAAGTTTACTGAAGGTGCATTCAAAGAATGGGGTTATCAAGTTGCGCGTGACTATTTTGGTGCTAAAGAATATCAAGGTGGTCCTTGGATGGAATTTACTAACCCTAAAACGGGTAAGCAAATTATCATTAATGATGTGATTGCTGATGCCTTCTTGCAACAAATTCTCTTAAGACCAGAAGATTACAGTGTCATTGCTACCTTAAATTTAAATGGTGATTATATTTCTGATGCTTTAGCAGCGCAAGTAGGTGGTATTGGTATTGCACCCGGAGCTAACTTGAGCGATGAAGTAGCTGTATTTGAAGCAACTCATGGTACAGCACCAAAATATGCTGGAAAAGATAAAGTAAATCCTGGTTCAATTATCCTTTCTGCAGAGATGATGTTAAGGCATATGGGCTGGAATGAAGCTGCTGACTTAATCATCAAGGGTGTGGAAGGTGCTATTGAAGCAAAAACAGTAACTTATGACTTCGAACGTGGTATGGAAGGTGCTACTTTAGTAAGTAGCTCTGGCTTTGGTGATGAAGTGATTAAACATATGTAATTTAGTAAAATAAATCCAGAACAGCATATGATTTAAAATCAAACAATAACTCTTTAGTTAGGTTAGGTGAGCTGCAAGTGTAGGTCTAGGTCTACACTGAGACCTATGTTCCGCGACTTGTTCGCGGAATTTAGCTCGGTAATGGCTCCCGCGAACAAGTCTCGGGATGTGGGAAAATCAGGTCAAAGCCCAATCTACGCTAATAATTAAAGAGTACAACTTAACCTACATAATAGTGAGTCGAATGTAAATCAGGATGAGGTTATTTCATTCATTTTCATGGATGCTATCTGGCCAAAATGTTTTTGATTACTTCAAGGGTCATTTTTTTCGTTAAAATTCGCTGATTTTGCTGGCTAAATGTGTATGAGACGTCTATAAAAATAGTAAGAGGTTGTATGTTATGAGTGGGCAAAATATAGCGGAAATTGTAAGGCCAAGGCTCTCTGAGCCAGAAGTGAGCACCGAGCTTAGGTTGCCAAGAAAGTACAAAGTAGTGTTGCTTAATGATGATTATACGCCAATGGAATTTGTAGTTGACGTCTTAAAGCGATTTTTTCGTTTTAGTGAGGAAACAGCTGTTCAGGTGATGTTACAGGTTCACATTCAAGGAAAAGGTGTGTGTGGGATATTTACCCGAGACATTGCAGAAACCAAAGTAGCTCTGGTAAATGATTACTCCAGAATGAATGAACACCCATTGCTTGCGAGCATGGAGCCGGAATAGTTTGTTGTGAGCTGAAAGAGGAGCAACGACAATGTTAAACAAAGAACTTGAATTCACCTTGAATTTAGCCTTCAAGGAAGCCAAAGAAAAACGTCATGAGTTCATGACTGTTGAGCACTTATTATTGTCTTTGCTTGATAATCCAGCAGCTGGTAACGTATTACAGGCTTGTGATGCAAATATTGATGCCTTACGTCGTGATTTGATTGAATTCATCGATGAAACAACACCAAGAATACCCGAGGATGAGCTTGATAGAGAAACTCAACCTACACTTGGTTTTCAACGCGTGTTACAGCGCGCGGTATTTCATGTACAATCCGCAGGAAAAACCGAAGTAACTGGCGCAAATGTTCTGGCTGCGATTTTTAGTGAGCAAGAAAGTCAGGCGGTCTATTTTTTACGTCGTGAAAATATTACACGACTTGATGTAATTAATTATATTTCTCATGGAGTCTCAAAATATCAAAACAACGACTTGCATGAAAACATGAATTCATCTATGGATGAAGATATGGGAATAACTGAAGGTAATGAATCCCCATTGGAGAGTTATTGTACAAACCTTAATAAGCGTGCAAAACAAGGCAAAATAGACCCTCTTATTGGACGTCACGAGGAAATTCAACGTACTATTCAAGTATTATGCCGTCGTAGAAAAAATAATCCACTGCTGGTTGGTGAAGCAGGTGTTGGTAAAACCGCTATTGCAGAAGGTTTAGCACGCCGCATCGTGGATGGTGAAATACCTGATGCAATTCGTGATTGCATCGTTTATGCTCTGGATTTAGGTGCATTACTGGCAGGTACCAAATATCGCGGTGATTTCGAAAAACGTTTAAAAGCTGTATTAAAACAATTAAGCCAACAAGAAGGAGCAGTCTTGTTTATTGATGAAATCCACACCATTATTGGTGCAGGAGCTGCTTCAGGTGGGGTTATGGATGCTTCAAATCTGATTAAGCCTTTATTGGCAAATGGTGAATTAAAATGCATTGGCTCTACAACGTATCAAGAATACCGAGGTATTTTCGAAAAAGATCGCGCTTTAGCACGACGTTTTCAAAAGATTGACATTCCAGAGCCTTCAATTGATGAAACTTTTGAAATATTAAAAGGCTTAAAAGGTCGTTTAGAAGAACACCATGGGGTGAAATTCACTATTCCTGCATTGAAAGCAGCGACTGAATTGTCTGCTAAATACATCAATGACCGTTTCTTGCCAGATAAAGCAATTGACGTGGTGGACGAAGCCGGTGCTTATCAGAATTTATTAACTGCCAATAAACGTAAAAAAATTATTAGCGTTACTGAGATTGAGAGTGTGGTTGCTAAAATTGCACGGATCCCAATTAAGAAAGTGTCTGCTCGTGATAAAGACACCTTACGTAATTTGGAACGCGATTTGAAACTCTTGGTTTATGGACAAGATCAAGCCATTACCGCGTTATCTTCAGCAATTAAATTAGGACGTTCAGGACTTAGAGAGCCACAAAAACCTGTAGGTTGTTTCTTATTTGCAGGCCCCACCGGAGTAGGTAAAACTGAGGTAACACGCCAATTAGCGAATGTTTTAGGAATTGAATTATTGCGTTTTGACATGTCTGAATACATGGAAAAACATACAGTTTCTCGATTAATCGGTGCACCTCCAGGATATGTGGGTTATGATCAAGGCGGTTTATTGACTGAAGCCGTTACTAAAAATCCTCATGCAGTGTTATTACTTGATGAGATTGAAAAAGCGCATCCAGATGTCTTTAATTTGCTGCTACAAATTATGGATCATGGTACTTTAACCGATACGAATGGCCGCCAAGCAGATTTTCGCCATATTATTTTAGTTATGACGTCTAATGCGGGTGCGAGTGAGTTAGTACGTAACTCTATAGGTTTCGCTAATCAAGACAATAGTAATGATGGATTGGAAGTGATTAAGAAACAGTTCAGTCCAGAATTTAGAAACAGACTTGATGCGATTATTAATTTCGCACCATTGGATGCTGTGACTATTGGTTTGGTTGTTGATAAATTCATTATGGAACTTGATGAACAATTAAGTCATAAAGGCGTTAGCTTCAGTGTGGATAAAATGGCACGTGAATGGCTTATCGAACATGGCTACGATAAGATGATGGGAGCAAGACCTATGACGCGTTTGATTCAAGAAAATGTGAAAAAACCACTTGCTGATGAGCTTTTATTTGGTAAGTTAATGCACGGTGGTCATGTTATTCTAAGAGTCAAAGACGGTAAATTACACTTTGATAGCCAAGATCATAGAGAGGGCGTTGTTTAAATGGGATTGTCGGTAATCATAATTGCTAAGAATGAAGAAAAAAATATTAGAAGATGCCTTGAGTCAGTTCAGTTTGCTGATGAGATAATTGTCCTGGATTCAGGAAGTAGTGACCATACGGTTGCAATTGCTAAAGAGTATACAAAAAGTGTATTTTCAACAGATTGGCCTGGATATGGCGCACAAAAACAAAGGGCTTTATCTAAAGCCAGCAAAGATTGGGTACTCAATCTTGATGCTGATGAAGCAATTAGTGAAAGATTACAACAGGAAATGCTTCGTGCTATGGCTTCTGGCAAGTTTGATGCCTACCGTGTTGCCATCCAAATGAATTTTTATGAAAAACCCTTAAAATACTCATCCAGTCCCAAACGCCATGCGCGTCTGTTTAAACGTACTAATGCTCATTTTAGTACAGATATTGTTCATGAAAAAATTATTCTTCCGAAAGGAACGCGTATTGGAAAATTAAATAATCCCATTATGCATCATTCCTTCAAAGATGTAAGTCATGTACTTTACAAGATGAATAGATACTCTTCATACAGTGCGAAAATGTACATTGCAAAACAAAGAAACGCCAGCTTCACAAAAACCTTAGTCAGTACTTCATGGATGTTTTTTCGATGTTATATTTTACAACGCGGTTTTTTGGACGGTAAAATAGGTTTTTTATTTGCTGTATTTAATGCCCAAGGTGCTTTTTATCGCGGGGTAAAGCAAATTTATCAAGACAGTGATATAGAACAACTACCTAATTTAATAAATCACAAAGAGGACTTAGTGTGAAATCAATTTTTTCAGAGGAAAATACAATTTGGATCGTTCCTTTTTTTATTGTTTCATTGGCATTTGTTATTCCTATAAGCGTAAGTCTTAAATCAATTTTTTCGGTAGTTATTTTAGTTGCAGTACTAATGACGCCATATTATAGAAAAAATGTTATAGCTACATTTAATACTCTTTGGGTACGTGCGGCACTTGCATTAATTCTATTTGTAGTCATTGCTTGCTTATGGTCACAAGCACCTATATTAATGCGCACTAGTGTGACAGAAAAATATTCTAAATTACTTTATTTACCCATATTTGCGGTAGGTTTTATCAATCCTAAAACAAGACGTTGGACTTTTCATGCTTACTTTGCTGCCATACTAATTACTTGTGTGGTGTCTTTTTTAAAACAAAAAGGCCTTGTTGCTATTAATAATATGGAAGATTCGGGTGAGGTTTTCCATAATCATATTGCAACAGGATTTATGGTTTCTTTAGCAGTTTATTTCGCGGGAATTTTATCTTTTAGTGCACAGATTAAAAAATGGGAGCGTGTTTATTATAGCCTCGTGATGATTATTGGTAGTTATCAAGTCTTCTTCTTAAATACTGGTAGAACTGGTTATGTTACGTATACGGTTTTAATGACTTTATTATTAGTGCAAAAACTACCACTAAAAAAGGCTATTTTAGGTTTTCTATTGCTTTGTAGTTCTATTAGTGTTGTTTATATGGCAAGTCCTTTAATGCAAATAAGAACTGCTGCATTAATCAGTGATATTAAATTTTTACAGCAACATGAAGAAAATACTTCTCTAGGTTTTAGGGTGCAATTTCATGATTATGCTCGTTCTTTATTTGAGCGCCACCCGCTGATTGGGGTGGGGACTGGCAGCTTTAAATATCTATTTCGTTTGGATCAGCCCGTTCCTTCCTGGACAGAAAAACTCCATGATCCGCACAGTCAGTATTGGTTAACCCTATCTGAACAAGGTTTAATTGGTTTAGCTTTTTATTTGATGTTCCTTGCCTCTTTGTTTGTTATGGCATTTAAGCTAAGTAGTGAAACTAAACCTATAGTACTGGGTTTGTTGATTGTATTTAGTCTTGGTTCAATTACTGATTCAATCTTATGCTATTCCACTGCAGGTCTTCTTTTAGTTCTATTCTCGGCATTAGGTTTTGGGGAATTAATAGAAAAAAGAGCTTATGCACGTGTTGTTGTTAGTGAGACACATCACCTCAAAATATAGAAATGACCGTTTAGTTAACAGGGTGCCTATAGTTTAGACCGCAAAAGCGCCACTTAAATCGCAGTTAGAATCCACGTCATCCTGAGGAATTTATGACGAAGGATCTCTTGAATGGGGCACATGGCTAATACATGACCTTCATGCAACCTTCAGGAGAGCTCTCGCTATGCTCGGGATAACATACCTCGCGGCCTATTACGATTGAACAGGATGTAGAGTTTACATGTTCATAGTGTATGCACAGAGTTAGTCGCTGTCGCGTAATGATTTAAATGAATGGTGGTAATGGTTTTTGAGATTTAAATAAAATATTTTACTAAACAAGAACACTTTAGCATACACTATGCTCTTTTTTAAAGAGCCGCTCGGAAACTGAGGGCGATATTTGTTTTTTTTTCCCAAACCACAGAGCGAAGAATGAAGCGATGGGCTTTTGCGGACATGCTGGCTATAGGCCGCACGCTTTTTGCAAAAATTCACAAACAAAAGCGCTTTGCCAATCCCAATAACGACGTCCATTTTATGGCGCGTGAGATGGATGATTGGCTGGTTAAGGGTATTCACACTCTAATGGATGGTACTTATACGCCTCGATTCCTTAAGCGTTACTACTTTAGGGATGAGATGGTTGACCAACTGCACCTGTCCGACAGGATTCTGCAACACATCATGCTGAAACAACTAAAACCTACTTTTGCCCATGTAATGCACCCAAAGTGCTACCCTCTGCACGGGCCAAGTGGCGTGAAAGTTGCCACGCAACATATTAGGAAAGTACTAGAAGAAGAAAGACCTCAGTACGTAATTCGCGCTGATATTAAATCCTTTTACAAATCCATCTCGCACCATCAGTTAATTCAAGACATTAACGCGCTTTATGATGATTTAAAAGTACAAACAATGCTTAAGGAGAGCATCATCAATCCCATTGAGACACCACGAGGGTATAAAAATACCGACCATGGGATTGCGCTGCGTGGACCTTTATCTCAGTTTTTTAGTGGCATTTTTCTAAAACCACTTGATCAGGCCTTCGATGGGATGAACGTGACTTATCTGCGTTATCAAGACGATATATTAATTTTATGCCAGACCCCTGGTCAACTTGAGCGCTGCAAACAGCGCATGAATGCTGTATTAAAAGAAAGACGGCTACAGTTATCAAGAAAAAAAACAAGAATAGGCTCTATTGAAAAGGGTTTTCATTTTCTCGGAATTAATTATCCAGGGACACAAACCTTGGATAACACCACCGTGCCGCAGGTTAATAATCAATCAGTTAATACGCTCGAATTGAGCATAATTCCCCCAGATTGTGGGGGGGGGTAAGACAACTGAACACTTATTGCCTGAGCCAAATCGGATTGTTCCGCATCCACGGACACTGCGTAAGGCACGTGAGCAAGTCAATCAAATGGTCATTAATGGAGTCTCTCTCCGACGGATCAGCAATTACTTGTATCGTTGGAGCACGTGGTGGGCGGGGACATCAGAATGTTGGGATTATCAGGAATTATTGGGATGGTTTTTTAAGGCGTGCTGGGCATCAAATCCCGCCGCAGGCTTTGCGGCAGGGTTATTGCTCAAGGCTAAATCTTCATTCCTTGTACACCTAGGTCATCTTCCAGATTTTGAGTCGGGGTATGCAGTCGCTCTATAAGCGCCGGCAAGTCGATTTCAGTCCTCGCTTCATCTAAGGCCGTCACGGCCGTTAAATTCTGCTCGGCCCGCCGCACGCCCTTCCCACCCGCGGCCCCATTACGCATCCGCAGCGCATAAATTCCAAAATCCCGACCAAGACCAACCAAACTTTCAGACCACAATTGCGATTTTTCCAAGACCCAATTATAGATTTTGAGTGAACGCTTTAATTTCGGTTTCTTAAAGTCCGGGTTATTCCAAAACGCTTCTTCAGGGTCGCAATAATGATGGCGTATATGCGCTGGTATTAGAGTCTGAGCCAGTCCAACTACAGTACACCAATGCAATTCTCTTTCTTTTTCTGTCCAGTTATCATACTTCTCTACAGAGGTGCGAAGCGCTGTAATCAAGGGTTGTAAATTAAAATGAACTTCGCCGCTGCGCCACTCGCCTTTTAATTGATACACCACGCCTCTGTCCATGTGTTCTTTGGCTTGTTGTTTCAGTGCCACTCTTATCTTTTCGCCTTGGTCATTTTTAGGCAGGCAATCGAGAAACATATTGGCCATATAGCGCACGTCTTTAGTCCACATCGCGTGTTGTAATAAAGTGATACTCGGAAACTCTGCACCTGAAATATCTCTTAAACGGTGTGATACCAATAAGTCCTCAGGGTGTTCTTTTAATATCTTCTCCATCTCATCTTGTGCACCTAAACCCGCAAGAGCGAATAGCACTTTTATCCGTAAATCAGGGCGTATCTTAACTAAACTCGCTACTCGTGCAATGTTACCTTCAAAAGCGTACTGGGCTAATTTAGCCAGGATGCGATTGCTTTGAATGGTATCACTACGAAAGAGTGGGTAATGTCTCCTGCGCATACTTTTTATTTCTTGAGGCTCATCTGTTTTATCTAAATGACTCGAAATAAGCGTTACGATATCTTTGGGTAGTATGTCGTCTAAGGGATACTCTGTCTTAGCTTGTGCCATGAAGTAACTCCGATAAATTTAATTTGCATATTGTATATTAATTGAACTTTAGAGGCAATATTCTCTTGGTTGAATCTATTTTTCACTTATTTTAATGAACCTATGTGGTATCTGGTATTAAAGCCACTTACCCCTTACACTGCATTACTTTAAAATAAGGATAAGAGCAGTAAGTAATGAGTTTGAATGTGGATGGATTCACGCAAGTGGTGAGTGGTGGTGTAGTGAATATTGTTGTAGACCACAACCATTGCTTAATTAAACTGGCCCAGAAGCTCCCTTGGGATGAGATGCTGGAGTTAGTGCTTCCTGATTTACAGCGCACGGATAAAAAACACTGGTGGATGGGTAGGCCTTTACGAGTTCGCGTTCATTTAGGTGTTTATGTTGTGCAGCAGATGTTTGATTTAACGGACAGGATGGCAGAACAGCAGGTGCGTGACAATGCGGCTTTTAGGCTGTTTTGTGGTTATGGGTTGCTTAAGAAATGGCATGTGCCAGACCATACTAAGATAGAAGCCTTTCGTTCCCGCTTAAGCCCTGAAACCCAGCGCCAGTTGGCTAATTTAATCAGCCAACACGCGAGCCGATTGGGTTATGCCAATCCATCGGAACTGGATGTCGATTCAACGGTTCAGGAGGCGAATATCTCCTACCCTGCACTGGTTAATTTATTAGTAAAAGTAGCGATTATGGCCTCAACTGTAGGCAAAGGGCTTAACACTTTATGCCATGAAGGCCGTGAGCACTATCGTGTGGGTCTAACTCATTTAAAACAGATTGCGCTTTATTACTTTAACCTCAAGCGTAAAGAAGCTACTACTGAAGTATTAAAAGTGGTGCAACAGCGATTATGGCGGGAAACTTATGAACGTGTATTGCCCATACTTCAGAATCTTTATCAGTTAACTGATAAAGTACAGGCTGGAATCCATTGGCCTTTGAGACGTGCCATGGCAATACTCGGTTCTCGCGGAGCCATGCTGTTGTCCAATGTCCATGGTTATCTCTTTGAAGGAGTAACCAATGCGAGCATCAGTTCTTTGCATGCCCATGAGGTGGGTTGTTTTAATAAAGGCAAGCTCAATAAAGGATTGCAATTTGGCCGTGCTTTTCAGCTGGGGCGGATTGGTGGTAATTTCCTGGTGGTGGGTCAATGTTCGTCTCTTTATATGCCTGATGCACAATCCTTGCCTGCGATGCTGGGTTTACATCAGAATCTGTTTGGAGAGGGTGTTCTGCAATCGGTTGCCACTGATAAGGGATATTACTCTTATGACAATGAACAATTATTAATAAAGACAGCAGTAGCTGATATTCATCTACCAAGGCCTGAACGAACATTAGATGCACCACCAGAAACAACCCCTTGGCTAACCCGCAAGTTATTGCATGACAGGCGTGCAGGCATTGAGCCGCTCATTGGTCACACCAAACACGCCGGTCAAATGGGACGAAGTCGGATGAAATCTGATGAAACTACTAAAAGTGCTGGTTATGCCGCCGTGCTTGGATTTAATTTAAGACAGCTTACTCGCCATATTACGGGAGAGGTGCGTCCAAAAAGTGATGAATTAACATCTCAATCAGCAAATGAAGCGCAAATTGATATAAAACTAGCCGACTCATCGCGATTGAGGTGATCTAGATCACTCGCCCTGAGTATATATGAGTTTGTATGATAAAAAAAGCGTACCACTGATAAATTATTATCCAAATCATTACGCGACAGCGACGAGTTATCCACAGAATTTGTGGATATGTTGTCACTGTCGCGTAATGATTTGGATAATAATTCCTAAGAGTATTTGTCAGAGTTCAGCTAATGGCGTCAACTTAAGGCTATTTCCTCTTTCTCTCTGTCATTAAGTTAAGGAA
>NZ_JASGFU010000029.1:0-34075 GCF_047605385.1 Legionella sp.
GTAACTGTTGAACCTGGTTTTTGCATCACAGCGCAAGTTCCGGAGCTTAAGGCCTGTAATGCTAAAAATCCGTTTGCTTGATATATAAGATTTTGAATATTTGAAATGAAAATTGCGTAATTGAAGTACGCAATTTTATGTCTTTATCATTAATCAATCCTGGTGTTATTTAATTTATTTATTTGTCTATAAGATTTAGTTTTTCAATATTCATACTGACTCCATGTTGAAATAATTTATTGATTAAGATTTCTTACTTATATGTTTGTTACTTAGGTAAAAGAGCAGGGGCTTTGCTTAATGATTTTTCTGTTGCCAAAATAGGGTGCTTGGTTTTTCGAAGTTTCTGATTTAAAGCAGCAGCATCTACTGTTGAGCAAGCGAGTAGCAAAATATCTGATCCTAGAGCACCACAGCCTTTAATGGCGCATACTTCTGGATATTTTTTAAATTGCTGAATCAACTTGTGGCTGTGTTCTGCAATTAAATTTAATTGGGTTAAGTGTTCATGATAACTATTGATATTGTTCACTAAGCGTTGTGAATCTTGCGACTCAAAGGCTTGTTGTGCATCGTCAACCAAAGTGGATAAATGATTGATGGTTTTAGGTAGCGTTGTTTCTTGTAAATGATGATGGGTGGCAAGTTTTACACCGGTATGTATCAAGAAAAAAGATAAATCATGAAAGGGCCAGGTATAAGAACGTATTATCTTACGTTGTTTATTGATATAAACGCAGCCAGATTGTGATTGGGCGATGACATCATAGCCACTGGGTCTTAGTCCTTTGCCGGCCCAGGAGCATTGATAATAGATTTCCAGCATATTATCTAGACAGGCTTTTTTTTCATGCAGCCAACAACCGGCTAAATAACTGCCAAGAAATTGTGCACTGGAGGCACCTAAACCTCCTTGACCAGCGTAGGGGTCGTGCCAGGAAAGCCCATGTTCTTTAATACCTTGTTGTTGCCACCAAAAGCCTGCAGGGGATTGGGGATGAATTCCTGTTAACTCGCTATTTTCGGTAAGGGTTAGCTCAAAGTAGGGAGTGGTGGTTAAAATAATGGCAGAAGCTTCAGCAATTGCTGTATATTCACCAAGTAGGAAGGTTTTTGCAGGAATTAGCCAGGTCATACTGCAATAGGTTCTTGTCTGATTTCAGCTAACAAATCATGTGCATTATTTAGACTGATTCGTTTGTGCAGATGCAACCAATTTTGCAAGCGTTCTTTTAATTCAGGCATTTCCGTTTCATCAGCGCCAGCAGCTAATAATAGATTATCAATATGTAATTTCATATGGCCTTGTATAATACCTTCCGTACATAAGGCTTTAATTGCGCCTAAATTTTGTACCAAACCTACAGCAGCAATTACTTGCGATAGTTCATTTGCTGAGGTGATATTAAGCATGCGTAAACACATTTTTGCGGTAGGATGTAATGAAGTGACACCACCAATTGTGCCCACAATAATGGGGGCGGTCAGTTGCCCAGTAAGGATTTCATCTTGATAGCGCCAACGAGTAATTGCTTGGTAGCGTCCCTCGCGTGAAGCATAAGCGTGCACTCCGGCTTCAACGGCGCGCCAATCGTTACCGGTAGCAATAAGCACAGGATCAATCCCATTCATGACTCCTTTATTATGGGTAGCTGCACGGTAAGGATCCATCTCTGCAAATAAAGAGGCTTCTTGAAGTTTTTGTCCAAGAATTGGATTGATATCGTTAATGGTCACTTGAGCGGTAGTTAGCTTTTGATCGTTCAAATTAGACAAAATACACATGGTGACTTCTTCCCCTGTTAACTCTTCAATAGGGGATTTTAAATATTCCAATACTTGATTGATAACATTGGCACCCATGGCATCACAGCTATTCATACTTAAATGGATCACTGCCATGTCTTGGCCATCTTCTCTGCTTAGGTGACGTAACTCTAAATCAGTGACTCCACCACCGCGTTTTACCATATTCGCAGCAACTTCAGTGTTTGCTCTTTCGATGAGATGGCTTTGGTGCTCAGTAAAGATTCGTTCTAATTTTGGGAAATCTTTTACTTTAGCAATTTGGATTTGTCCTAAGATGCAATCGCCTTCAACCCAAGCTTTAATTTCACCAGATTGCCTAATCCATTTAGCGGATTTAGATAGTGCAGCAATAATGGAAGTTTCCTCCACTGCCATCGGAATGACATAATCTTGGCCATTAATATTAAAGTTGGTAGCAACGCCTAAAGGCAGTTGAAAATAGCCAATCACATTTTCAATGAGTTTGTCCGCAAGATTTAAATCTTTAATGCCGCCATGTTTGAGAAAACTAATATCTTCTTGGGTAATAGCACCTAAAGCAAGCAAGCGCTTAAAACGTTCTTCGCGTGAGAGTTTGGAAAAACCACTGAATAATTCATGACTATTAGATGCTAGAGGCATGCCTTCTCCTTTATCTGGACAGCAATGACGCAAGTTGAATAAAGCAGCGTTTGCGTTGAACAAAGTGAATGTCGTTGTCTTGCATACCTGGCTTTTGTTTTGCGAAAAATGAAGATAATTTTATCATAAAAAGCTGAGGTGATGTACTAAAATTTTTGCAGAACCTTGGAAATGAAAAGGCTCTGCATGAACTATTTATAATAAGAAAAAATCATTTGATTCTGAGGAGGGATCTAATTCATTTTCTTTTGACGGTTTAGATGGCTGAGGGGGGAACATTCTTTTTACAGCCCATCTGCTGAGATCTCCAAATTGATATCCGCTTTTCTGAGGTGCAATCTTGGGTTGTTCTGATGAAGAAGAGGCTGGCGCCTCTTTTCGAGTTATTTCTATTTTTGCGGTTTGTTCAGGGAATAAAGCGCGTACATATTCAATAAGAGCCAAGGTAACGTCACCAAATTCATAGCTCTTTGTAGGTTTTTCTGCGGGTGCAGGGCTGGCAGCATTTACTGAATCCAAGAATTCAATGACTAACTGCTTAATCTGAGTAAATTCTTCTTTAGTGGTTGCATCAACAGTGTTTTCATTTTTTAATGCGTCGTTAAGTAGCAATAAATAGCGTGGTCCACGCTGAATTGGCTGGATTAAATGTGACTCTAACCCCAAAGGGCTATCGATGTTGATGTATAGATAATACGGTTTTATTAAGTTCTGAGTCTGTATCTTGAGGTAAATTGCCACGAACATATGCAGCTATCTTTGCAAATTGTGTAGAATTTTCTTGTACTTCTTTAAGAAATTTATGGTATAGCTCTACGTAAGCCTTATAGTCACTGAAAAAATTAACCATAAGTTGTTTTCGTTCGATTCTGAGCTTCTGACCATTAGTTGTGTCCATTTTAACTGCTTCTTCCACGTTTTTAAGCAAAGCATCAGAGGTTTTTTTCAATGAATTAATAAGCAGTTTAAATTGTTGTAAGATTTTACAAGAATCTATTGGGTAATTATTTAAGAGAAGCTCCATTAATGTGAGTGATTTATTATAAGATGTTTCACTGGTTATCATATCTTTATAACCGGGATTGCCTACAATCGAATATTTTTCTATAGATGAGTGCATGAAAAAATACCTCTAAGTTTACTTTGCATACTGGTGATGGATTCTAAAACCCATCAAATTGCTCAATATTATACCTTATTTTTATTTTTTTTGTACTATTAGTGGATATTTCTGTTAAAAATTTAGCGTATTAAATATTCTATTTTTCTAAATCGTTAAAAGATAAATAATTTTTAAATGAGTTTACTCTTTGGTGTGCACATTTAGCTTTTGCGCTTAAGCCTTATTCGTATTATTCTTGAGGTACTTTTTTAAAAAAATATAACTATGGTTCACACTAGTCCGCAGATTACCTTTGATAAAGAACATGCTCAATTTGCTTGTACTGGGATTTGGTCGGTGGCAAGTATTGGGGATTTATTGCAAAAATTTACTGCAACCGCTTTACCTAAAGCAAAGAAGGTGACGATTAGTGGCGCAAGTATAAGTCATTTAGACAGTGCGGGTGCTTTGACCTTACTTAAATGTGTCGAGGTGTTAAAACACCGGGAAAATCAAATAGAATTAATCGATTTTAATGAAAAACAACAGCAATTGCTTGATTTAATTAAAGGAAAAGAAGAGAGTATTGATTATCAAATCCCTATACCAAAGAAAGAAAATTTTTTTTATGAATTGGGAAAAGAATCTGAGCGTAAATTGCTGCAGGTTGATGGCTTAATCATTTTAATTGGTGATTTAGCTACTAAAATTTTTGATGCCTTTGGCAACTGGCGTCGTTTTCAATGGCCAAGTATTATGGCCAATATTGATGCAACAGGAATAAAAGCCTTACCAATTCTTGCTTTGCTTTCATTTTTGATTGGTGTGGTGTTAGCCTATCAAATGGGCTTACAGCTCACTACTTATGGTGCAAATACTTTTATTGCTTATCTTTCTGGTATGGCTGTTTTTCGTGAATTTGCTCCTTTAATTACTGCAATTATTGTTGCGGGAAGGACTAGTTCTGCATTTACAGCTCAATTAGGCAGCATGAAAATTAATGAAGAAGTTGATGCTTTGTTAACTATGGGATTATCACCTACAGAACTCTTGGTTTTGCCCAAGGTTTTGGGATTACTCATCGCCTTTCCGTTGTTAATTTTTTGGGCTGACATGTTTGGCATTTTAGGGGCAATGATCATGGCCAATAATATGTTAGGTATCGGTTTTCTTGATTTTTTACAGCGATTAAGAGATTCTGTAGGTATTTCGCAGTTTAATTTAGGTCTTTATAAAGCACCTGCATTTGCCTTATTGATTGCTTTGGTGGGGTGTTTCCAAGGGTTTAGGGTTGAAGCGGGTACTGAGAATAACATTGGGAGTCAGACCACTAAAAGTGTAGTGCAATCTTTGTTTTTAATTATTATTGCTGATGCAATTTATTCCGTGATTTATAGCTGGATGAAGTTATAGATGAGCGAACCCGTTATTGAAATTAAAGAAATGAAGAATTTTCTCGGCGGTCAATGGGTGCATTCAGACATTAATTTGACCGTGGAGAAAGGCGAAATCTTGGCAATTATTGGTGGTTCCGGTAGTGGTAAGACCACCATATTGCGCAGTTTATTAATGTTATTGAAACCTACTGCAGGTGAGATTAACATATTTGGTCAAGATATTAGCCAATTGGATGCACATCAGGCATTTATGTTGCGACGTCGCTGGGGTATGTTGTTCCAGCATAGTGCTTTGTTTGCATCCATGAATGTTTTGGAAAATGTGATGTTTCCAATGCGAGAGTTCACGAATCTTGATCCTGAATTCATGCATGAATTGGCCTTATTAAAAATTGACTTGGTAGGCTTGCCTAAAGAAGCTGCGGGTAAGTTGCCCTCTGAATTAAGTGGGGGAATGCAACGACGAGCTGCGGCGGCTCGTGCAATTGCCATGGATCCTGAATTATTATTTCTTGATGAACCAACAACTGGCTTGGATCCACGTAGTGCACGGCTTTTTGATGATTTAGTAATTTTTTTAAGGAACTCATTAGATCTTACTATTGTCATGGTAAGTCATGATATTGAATCGTTAAAACGTACAACAGATCGTGTAGCATTTGTGGGTGATGGGAAAATTTTAAGTGTTGAACCCATTAAACAGTTGATGAAAAATAAAGAACCATTGATTGCTGATTATTTTAGTAAGGTATAACATTAAAGTTTAGGAGATTAGTTTTTGGAAGCAAAAACCAATTACACCATCGTTGGTGTAGTCGTGCTTATATTATTAGTAGGGCTTTTGTCAGCCATGCTGTGGCTGTCAGTTGGTTTGCATCGTAAAACATATCATCTGTATACAGTTTATCTGCATGAAGCCGCTTCTGGTTTAAGCAAAGATGCGCCAGTTAAATTCAATGGCGTACAGATAGGTTATGTTCATGAGATTAAACTCAATAAAAACGATCCACGTCAAGTTGAAATTATATTAGATATCGAGGCAGGAACACCCATTACTACCAGTACTGCTGCGACGCTTATTTCTCAAGGAATTACCGGCGTAACCTACATCGGCTTATCTGCAGGTTCTTCAGATTTAACGCCTTTACAGAAAATGCCTGGGGAGCCTTATCCTGTTATTCCTGCAAGGCCTTCATTATTTAATCAATTAGATAGTCTTTTAAAGGAAGTTTCTGAAAGTATTGGCAAAGTTAGTGCCCAAGCACAACATATCTTTAATAAACAAAATGCTCGGCACCTAAGACGAATTCTTGAAAATACCGAGAAACTGACTGGAACTATGGCTCATGACAGTAAAAATATAGACAGTAGTATTAAAAATGCCGATGTATTTTTAGCTAACTTGGCGAAAAGTAGCCATGATTTCCCACGATTCATCCATGAATTGGAAACTGGAGTAGCGAAATTCAAAATGATGGCAGACAGTTTAAGTAAGGCTGGTAGTAGTGTCTCTAATACAATGACTGCAGGTAGAAATACTTTAGACAAACTCTCATTAGAAACACTTGCACCAGCATCTACATTATTACGTCGCTTAAATGCAATATCAGCAAATCTTGAGCAGGTGAGTAATGAGATTCGGCAAAATCCATCAGTTGTAATTCGTGGAAGTACTGCGCCGAAACCGGGGCCAGGAGAATAAAAGATGAAAAGTTTAAACGTTTTTTTTATAATCTTAGGCACTTCAATGCTGATTGCTTGTTCACCTGTTAAAATCCCGATAACGAATCAATATCAATTGGCACAATACAGCGATAAGCGTTTTGTAAGGAATCCTCGACCAATTGCCTTATGGGTTACAGCGCCTGAAGCAGTTGCAGGGTATCAAACCAATCAAATGCTTTATATTAATAAGCCTTTTGAAATTGAGCCTTTTGCCAAAAACTCCTGGACTAATCCGCCTGCGGACATGCTTTATCCTTTAATGGTGAAAAGCTTACAAAGTACAGGTTATTTTCATGCGGTGATGTCTAGCATTTATAGCCAAGGAGCAGACTACCGTTTGGATACGCAAGTTTTGTCTTTAGAACAAAATTTCCTGAAAAGGCCTAGTATTCTTGAGTTTTCAGTTAAAGTGGTGTTGACAAGGATACCAGATAATAAAGTCATCGCTTCAAAAATCATTAACCAGAGCGTTCTTTGTTCTACTGATACCCCTTATGGCGGGGTAGTGGCTGCGAATAAGGCTGCGCGCCAATTCACTGCGATAATGTCTAATTTTGTGGTGTCTCACGTTAGAGGTTAAATTTTACTCAGAGCAAGATCTCGACCGTTTTTAAGAGTGCGTTAGAAGCAAATCCTAAACTTTGGGAGTGTTAAGATCATCATCAGTTATTTGAGGTTTGGACTCTTGCGAACTTTGTTTCATTTGTTTAAACAGCCGAGGTTCATATGTAACGCCTTGTGCCTTACGATTAAAAAGATTATCTTTAATAAAGTCGGTAAATTTCGCCACAGCTATACCCAACGAGTCAATAAAAGTTAAAGATTTTTGATTCTTGTAATCAATAACTTTTTGTGCTGCAGAGGAAAATTCCATGCCTTTTTCTTTTAATAAATTGAGTAACGTAATATTAGTTCTCTCAACTGCCCAGGTATCCATATGAAGACAATTTAATAATTTAGATGAAATTTTCGGCTCTTCATTGATAAGACAAGACGCCACATATAAATGATTATGAGAAATAGCTGCCTGCAGATATTTAATCTTGTCCGCATCATCTAATTGATGTCCCGTTTTGTGCAATTGCTCTATAAGAACTTTAACCGTTTCATCACTTCCACTTTGGACTGCATTTAAGAGAGGATCTTCTGGTGTGTCTTTGAGTGCTAAAATTGCTACAGAAATTTGTTCAGTTACATCCTTTTTGAGCAGAGCACATGCCTCTTCTTGTATGTTCTCGGGCATTGTTTTAATTTCAGCAGAAATTCTCAGATTGGTTACATAATTAATACGTTGTTCGATACAGTTTTTCAATAATTGCGGGTTTCCACCTTTTGCTGCCTTTGTAATATCTTTGATATGCCATACATTATTACGCTTATAACCTAAGATATCATTATAAAGAGTTTTTATGTCCTGATTTTGCATCAAAACATCAAATGCTTCTTTTCTGCCACACTGAAGTGCCAGTAAAATGGAAGAATAGCGCTCATTATCATTTTCAAGTCTGGATAAAAGGGGAGGTAAGGCGTGATAATTATTATTAACTACTGCTAGCGCAACAGCATTCTCTATATCGTCTGCTCCTTTATTTAATAAATAATCAATGATACGACCATCATTATTAAGTGCTGCATAGCTTAAAGTGGCTTTAGCGTTCTCCTTTAATAAAAATTTATCATAAATTGAGGTAATTTCAGGAAAAGTTCTGATCGCATTATCTTGTGGGTGACGTATAACATTTAGGTAAAGTCCCATATCTTGATTCGTTTTGTAACCGAAAACATTCTTATGCAATTCCTTTATTAGATCTTTTTCACTGGTAAAATTTTTATAACCTTCCGAATAATTGGGATCATAAACGGTATACACATTATTGATTTTTTGAATAGAAATTGCATGATTCATGTTAGAAACTTGTAACACTTCATTGTTTTTTAATGCTAACTCTTTAAATACAGACTCCCAACTCTCATTATCAGTAACCAGTGCCAAATTATAAGAAGACTTGAGTGAATATCCATTGACCGATAGCATTTCAACAGCATTAGACTGACTTAATTGCAAATTATATTGTTCTGGTTCAAAAGTTGCTGCTACTTGAATAGCAAAAACATCAATGTCTTCATTTTCAATTCCTTCCTCTTTGATTCCATCGGCAATAAATTTAAGGATTTTTTCAAATTTACCTGGCTCTCCTTTCAAGGCATAGGCGGCATGAAGTGTAGCCAAACCATTACAAATACCACCTTCATTCATCTGAAAAGGTAAATTTTGCTCTCTTAGATAAATATTTAAATGTCGAATAATGCGATTTTGACTAATATCTATGCTCATATTTTATCCTCTTCTAGAGTTAAATCAGCATGATTCTGCTTTATATATAATTTTAAGACATTTAAATTAAGAAAGTATTAAATGCTTGGATGAAATTTCTGCAGGGTTTTATTAGGACATAAAGTGGAGGAATGAAAAGCAGTTACTAAAAAAGCAATTCTAATCAAAAGACATAGTGATAATAATCGTTCCCAGAATGATTGACCTGTTGAGGTCGGTTTTTCTGCTTATCACCATTTCTTATTGCATCATCATTTGATGGTGCTGAAGAGGCGGTTAATAATACTCATTTCTTCCAAATCTCTATAGTTAATGCCGTATTTACAATGCCAACGTACAACATTGCAGGATTAATTCGCCTTGAAAATGATACCATTTAAAGACAATAAGTTGTGTGGAACGCATCGAGATAGTCTTCTATACGAGGAAAGTAGACTAAATTATAAACTACTTTTCGCTTTTGTAACGGAGCCTAGGAATTTAAGATTTAATTATTCGCCATCTGGATGAGTGGATTTCTTGGCTTTTGTACCCCAAGAATAGCCGCCAAATAAACCACTACCGAAAATTGCAAGATATTTGATGACTTCTGTTACTATTTGGTCTTTATCTTTCAATATTGCGACAACAAACATTGCCAAAAACCCAATAATAACAACACGTATCAGAGATATTCTATTCCTATCTTTTTTAGCATCATGACTTCTTGCGTCAGCTCTATCATTGACGTTAGCATCTAATGCTTTAAAGAATATTCACGCGAATTAGCAATAGATTGTTCCGTTAGTTCAAGTTCGCGCTCTCTAATTCGTAATTCTTTTTCTTGAACCGCAAAAAACTTATCTATCGAACCTGGAGACAATTGCTTCTTATTATTATCTTCTGTCATTATTTATAAACTGGCCTTTTATAGTGGATTTTAATCCTGCCAAAGTCATTCTGACCAAGACGTGGAGGGACTATTTCAGTATAGGAAATATTAACTTTTTCCCCGGGCTTTAATTTTAAAAATTCCTGAGGAGATAAAATTTCTTCATTAAATTGAGTCAAATTTTATTGTAGTATTTTTAGTGTTCATATATTGTCCTCCTGCTCCGTAATTATAGGTCAATACTTGTTGTATAACTATAGTTAGAGGAAAATAAAATTGAAATCCAATTTCAATTATTCTCTTGCCTTTAGTTCTTTATGTATGGTAATCGTACGGAGATCTCATTTATTAATGAACAATTTTGGCATATACAGTTGAGATCTATCTAGAAGATTGATTTTTGTACAAATTTTCGTTTTTGCAACGGAACCGAGTAGAGACAACAGTTAACGCGTTTAGGACAAACAAAAAAGTTGAGGAGTTGACCGGTTGATATTAAAAAGCAATTTGCTTAATTTACAATCATTATGTTATAATACTTCATCTTAAAATCATAAGAAATGATTACTCATGAAAATTTTTTGCATAGTAAAAATAAAGAAAGACGTAAGTTCCGAGCAAGTATTAAATGATTCCTCAAAAAATTCTATTTCTCCAAGAGAATTAACCCTTCACACAAGCGGTATTAGAGATACAAAGGGATACACTTCTCGTAGTGGATGTGTTTCCTATGGTAAAAGTACTTCCACTAGAGCGAGAGGGAATAAGGGTACAGGTATTGTCTTAGTGACCGACGCCGAGGTGTCAGAAGATGATTTTAATTCCATTGAGCGAGATATTTTAAATTATAAATGGCCCTTATCTCAATTAAAAAATGAAATAGATTTAAATGATTTTAGAACATCTTTTTTTCACCGAATTACTAATTTAGACGAAGGTATTGATAGATCGAGTCTTTCACTTCTTGCACCACTAAGAAATAAATTAGCTCAAGAGCGAGACAGTACAAGACAAGGCGCCGCTAAATTAATGATTCATTCAATTGAAGATGCTCTGCTCGATCGATTAGAAAACAAAATTGATACAGAGGTTTTTAAACAACGATTAAATAATGCTATTAATATAGCAGAGCCTGTGTTGGAGCAACAATCTGGATGGAAAAAGTTTATTGATGATGCAATTAATAGTCTTTTGAGATTATTTTTTAATAATACACAGTATGTCACATTCTTTTCATCTCCCAATCGATTTAAGGTGGAAATTGAAGAAGTAAAAATTAAAGGACGTGATTTAAATTTATAATAAGTAAGGGAGCAAGCCTTGCTTTTTGCTAAAAAAAGGCTTGCTCCCTTAAGTTTGCGTAATAGCCTTGAATGTCTAATTTACACTAGCCTCTTAAGTTTTCACTGTTTATAACATGATACTTTGCTTCGAAGTGTACCAACACTTAAACAACTTTCATATCATTAACTTGGCGGTTAGAAAAGATTCGATTATATGTGGACTAGCTTCTTAACTCACCACCTGATGCTGCAGGTCTTTGGATAATTAGCCGTGGCTTTCAGTGTTATACAGCAGCAAATAAATTCGATTGCTTAATTTTTAAGCTTTGGATGGGCGTTTGAATAATCTGCAATGAGATATTTTGCTAAAAACAAAGACAACAAGCCACAAATCGCTAGATCAACTCAACAAAATTGCCCATCATGCCAGCTAAAATGATTCAGGTTTGATGTTTCATCATATCTAAACCTTATTTTGTAATTCCGATTTCGTTGTTAATGTTCTTTTATCCTGAATATGATCTAAAAACAAATAACCATTGAGATGATCAATTTCATGCTGTAAGATTCTTGCCTCTAATCCATATGTTTTTTTGGAAATAAAATTTCCATCGACATCATAACCAGAATATTCAATTTCCATTGCTCTTGGTACTTTACCCATGATTTCCTCGAAATTTAAACAGCCTTCATAACCTATTTGAATTTCGTCTGATAAGACATTTAATGATGGATTAATAAGTGCTGTATTTGGTATTGAGTATTCTAGATTTTGGCGTTTTGTATATGCCGAACCAAATACAATGACTCTTTTACTGATACCTATTTGAGGAGCAGCTACACCTACGGCGCATTTTTCTTTCATTATTATAAACATATCCTGAATTAATTCTTTTAGCCATATACTTCCAAATTCTGATTCTGGAATGGGGTTAGCAATTTGCCTTAAAATAGGGTCATTTTTATCTAATATTATTTTCATAATTCACTTGATTGTTGTTGATAATTTTCTTTCTTATATTGGTTATATTTTAACCTATAAAAGTGTTCAGGCATATTAGACTTCAATGATATTCAGAGCGTATTTTTTCGAAGCCACCCTTCAACATAGGTCATCGTTTCCTCAATAGTACTGACCGCTTGATGATAAAGCGCCTCAAATAATTCCCGTTGTCCTGATTTCCAGTAACGCTCTACATATTGGCAAGCGTATTTCATACGAATTGTTCCGACATAAACTGCTCCACCTTTGATTTTATGAGCAATTTTATCAACCAAGGTATAATCGTGGGCAACAAAAGATTTTTTCATGCGTTCCAAATCCTCAGGAAGCTCCTGGGTCATTAAAGTTAATAATTCCTTTAACATCTCTTGGCTACCGCAATTTTTCACTGCTTCTTCAGTATTTAAAAGCGCAAACTGATTTAGTTGAAACATTTCATCATCATTGTCAGGTAAGTCTCTTTTTACTTTAATTTTTTCATCTGCGGGTGCTTCATAGTGCGCTGGAATGAATGATTTAAGAATATCAATGGCATGTGTCTGAGTCAGTGGTTTGGTTAGTACGGCATTCATCCCTGCTTCAATACATCGTTGTTTATTCTCATCACCACCGTGTGCTGTGAGGGCAATAATAGGAGTATTTTTTGTTTCATTAGAACCATTTCGAATATGATAAGTGACCTCATAACCATCCATGCCTTCCCCTAAACCAATGTCCATAAAAATCAGATTATAGTGTTTTTTTTGACAAAGTTTCAAAGCATCAATACCATTTGATGCCACATCAACAGCACACGATAATTGAGTTAATAATGTTTTAGCAACCGTCTGTGCAATGTAATTATCCTCAACAATTAAAACAACTGTTGTTGCTTTATCATGAGGTAGGGAAGGGGATGGCATGAATGAGTGTTGGTGCGTTTTTGGGGTCATATATGGATTATCAATTCTTATTTCTTCAGGCTCTTCAAGGCCTGAGTCATCATCCAGAAGAGGTTCTTGGAGAGGAATTAAGCAGGTGAACACTGTTCCTTTGAGGGGCTCGCTGTCCACGTAAATTTCACCTTCTAATTCATCAATAAATTGTTTTATAACGTATAGGCCAAGTCCCGCACCTTTATAAATACCCTGATAAGAGGGGGTCAAGCGTTTGAATTGGAGGTAAATTTCTTGCTGTTTGTCTTTTGGGATGCCCATACCTGAATCACTGACGATTATTCTTATGACTAAGTGGCGATGTTCTTTTTTTGCAAGCTCAGCCTTAATCGTAACATGGCCACTATCAGTAAAATTAAGTGCATTGCCAATCAGTTCCAGAGCGATACGATGTACTCTAATTTTATCTCCTATGACATATCGAGGTAGTTTATCATCCACGGATAATGATAAGTTTAATTTTTTTTCTTGTGCTTTAGCCGAATATAAAGCAACAACCTGTTCTAGCGTTTTTGCCAGGTTAAATTTTCTTTTAAGTCTTGGAATTTCACCAGAGCTGACTCGTACTGCTTCTAGCACTTCATCCATAAAATCAAGTAATGCATGACTTGATGCTACTAAATTATCCGCATATTCTTTAATTCGAGGTTCATTCGATTCTGATTTTAAAATTTCAGAAAACCCAACAATTCCAGTCAGTGGGGTACGTATGTCGTGGCGCATGTTTTCGAGAAATTCGGTTTTAGCTTGGCTTGCTGCTTCAGATTTTTCCTGGGCTGCTTTAAGTTCAGATTCTATTTTCTTTCTGTCGGAAATGTCGATTGAATTTCCAATAATGCCAATAAGGTTATTGTTCTTATCTAAAAAGGGTCTTTTTTTGGAAAGTAGCGTAACAATTTCTCCGTTTGAAAGTTGTGTGGCTTCCTCTCTAGTGATTTCAATTCGATTACTCATGACCTCCAGGTCATTTTTTCGATACTCGTCTGCAGTTTCTTTAGTAAAGAGATCATAGTCTGTTTTACCCACCACATACGATTCATTTGCTTTACTTATAAACCCCATTCTCTTGAGGCTTTCAGCGCAATGTTGATTTAATCCAGACCAAACGCCATGAATATCTTTCCAATAAACATCACCTGGTAAAGTATTAATCATGCTTTTTAATTGAAAAATTAATTCATCCTGATCCACATTGTGGTTTTTATAGTATTTACTTGATTGTTTAATAACAGGAAGACTTTTATATTTTGTCATCGATTCACCCTTTTTCTTAAGTTAATCATAGACTGTCAATTCATTTTTTCACAGTATAACTGCTCATTTGCACATAAGAATGTTTTATGTTACTTGATTAATATGTATGATTTATTTTAGATCATATGGTGGAACATTTGAGCTTTTTCTCTGTTTTTGTTAAACTTCATCACTAATTTTGATTGAACAGGAAAAAAATGATTACTCCTTACGGACAATCAGGTAACCAGATAGAAAAGATAATGCTGCTTTTAATGTGGGCAAATTATCTCGATAAACAGCAAATGACTAAGAGCGAGTTAAGCAATAAAGTTATATTTGCAGGTATTGGTAAACCCACTTATCCTGTTAATCGTCACACAGTAAAAGCATATAAAAAATATTGGGATCGTTTAGGAGATCTTGCTGAACAATGGCATGATAATCCTCACTTCGGTGATGAGGAATCGGCTATTGGTTATGGTGATCCTTATGGTGATAACCAGGCAAAAGATATCATGGGGAAAGCGATGTCTACCTGGTATGGCACTGAAGTTCTAGCAAAAAATGTACTATTCACTGTTGGCGGGATTGGGGGATTAAGAATAATTTTTGAAGTTCTAAATAGCTTCTATGCAAAGCATACAAAGTATAGGGTAATTACCCCATTTCCACATTATTCTGCGTATACCAATAATCCTTATCATATTCTTCATCCAATTGATGTGATGTCTGAACCAGGGTATCAGCTTACAGCAAGAGCATTAGAAAAAAGCATACAAAATGCACTTATCTTGGCAGATCGAGATGGAATCCATCCTAGAGCTGTTTTAATTTGTAATCCTTCTAATCCGCTAGGAACGATTATCAAAGAAGAGGAAATTGAAAAAATTGCAACGACTTTAAGGAAGTACTCTGAATTATATATTATTTTTGATGAAGCCTATGCCGAAATGAATTTCGTTAATATTCCTTCATTTTTAAATAGTGCACCGGATTTAAAAAATAGAACCATAATTTTGCGTTCTGCTACTAAGGCATTGTCTGCCGCTGGGGAGAGAATGGCTCTTATCTTGGCGTTTGACGATTGTATTATTAATGAGTTAGTCAGGCAGCAAATTATGTCTTATATTCATTCACCTCGTTCTGCACAAATTGCTTATGCCGAAACAATGATAAATTTTAGCTCTGAAGATAGGCGTTCCATGGCATTTTACTATCAAGGCAAAGTTGAGTATGTAATGAAGCGATTAATAGATATGGGTGCGCAAATGCCATGTACTCATTATCAAGTGAAAGCGACATTTTATGTATTAGGTGATTTTAGTGATTTGATGGGTATGGAGATCCCAAAAGAAGTTGAAGCCGTGTTAAACAAAACGGGAATGATACAAACAGGAGAGGAGCTAGTTTATTCCTTATTATTTAAAGATTCAATTATGCTTGCTCCACTTAGTTACTTTGGATTAGTAGAAGATTGCGGTTATTTAAGAATTACGTGCAGTGCTAAAACTGATGAACTTAAGGAAATGATGGATAGACTTGAACGACGGTTATTGGAAGCAAGGTTATTAAAGAATCAATTTTTAGTTAATGAGATTCTCTTTGAGCTTGAAAAGTTGTACGTAAATAATTTTCCATTGAAGAAAGAATTAACCAAAAAATTAGAAAATATTAGAAATATTAATCCAACATGTTATGGTTTAAAACAACAAAATCATAAAATGAGTAATTTACTAAGCCATTTAGTAGAACACTCTGACGTAGTCAAGCAAAAGTTTACAACCCAGTTAAGCAACCTCCATTAAAGTTTCTACCTGTTTTTCAAATTGGTTTGGACTTTGATACTCCAAATAAGAATGCAACCGATTACTGTTATAGAATATAGTGTTATGAGTTTCGATATCGCCTTACATCCAAGAGCGCTATCACTTTTTCCTGAGGATATTGATCATAATGCTCTTAATTTTTTTGCTTCAAAAAACAATTGATTACATTCATCCTCCATTATCCCCCCAATTAGATGACAACTATAAAAATCAGGTGTTTTTGATAAAACTTCTTCTGCGCCAATTTGAATTTGTCGGCCAAACAATTCATGCAAAAATGAGATAGATGTCCCATAAATTACTTTAGGAATCATCGCCCAATAGATTGCAGCAGCACACATAGGACATGGCTCAGCTGTTGTATAAAGACTTAATTTGCTTACATCGCTATTAAAACCATTATTAAACAATGAGTGTATAACTGATAGTTCACCATGCATCAGAGGATGATGATGCGCATTATTTACGGATTTCAAAAGAATATCTTTATTATCGTAAACAATGATTGCTCCATAGGGGGCAATAGGGTTTGATGCAGCTGTTTCAATTGTTGCTGCCATAAAATTAAAAATGTATTTATCCATTGTTATTCCCTTTGAGTTTCATATAATTTTCATCAAATTTATTTGCATTGAACTTGTAATTGGTATTGATTCTAAAAGGATTTAAGTTCGATAATTCATCATAGATATCCACTTTTTCTTTCACTTTAAGTAAGTAAATGAGCAGAACTGAAACAGGTGTTAATAACACTTCATAGGATATTTTATAAGCATCTTCAAATAAAATTACGCTTCCAAGTTTTTCAGTTGGTACAATGCCATAGAACGCCACTAACGAAAAAAGACTAACATCAATTATAATCCCAAAGGCAGATGATGTAGCAATTCGTATCCAAACCGTGGTAATAAATTCTTTCTTTAAAGAAATACCGCGTTTTCGCTGTCTTGTTTTAATAATTGAAATGACAGTTGAATTAATAGTCATGCCAAGAAAAAAAGCAGTTGCGGAAGCAATGAACATACGTAACTGATTATGCAGAATTGATTTAAATGGAACATTCTCACCTACCGCAAGCAAGTTTGTGATCCAAACATCAAAGACAAATAATAAATTGCAGAAAATGACGAACAATACCATCTGTTTTGTGCGCTCAATGCCATACACATCAGTCATCATATCAGCGGCTAAATACGCCAATGAAAAAACGATACCGCCGACATTAATTGTTAAAAAACCAATCGAAATGAATTTAGCCGCGACGGTTTTCGAAGCAATGAAAAATACGATACTGGAGCAAAATAATATATGGTGGTATTTAAACCGATAATCACTTGCTGCTAGGGTGTAAGGTAACTGAAATCTAAACAAATGATTATCGATGTAGTTGGGTCGGTCAATTTTTTCAATTATCGCAATTTGTTTACGTAGTGGTTGAGAAAAAATATTAAGGAATCCATAAATCAATAGCGGGATAATAAGCTGAGCTTCATCTATATTATTTTGAGGATTAAGAAAGATCATATTCATCGAGCAAAATATCATTAATGAAATTAAAAAAGTGTATTTAATGCTCTTTTCGTTTAAGGTATTGAATAATCTTATTGGTAATAAAGTACAAGCCCATAAAAAGATGGTACTTTTTATTAAGTACAAAAGGTCTCTACCAAGCACCTGATTGTATGTTTCCTGCATTTTCCAAAACCCCGATGCTGGCAACCAAATAGCAAATTTTAAAAATAAAACATAAATGACATGAAATATTATCACGAAATAAACGGTATGTCGGAGATAAGCAAAACCATAGAGGTGGTATATCAATTGCACTACAAAAAATGCAATCGGCCACCATAAGAACTCAGAGGCGGTTGTTATTCCAAATAAATTAATAAGTTGAGCTTCAGCAGGTACAGTAATTAAAGAAAAAAAGACTGCAAAACCTAGCAAAGTATGGAACACTTTAAATTGAAGTGGTGTTTTAGATTTACCCGTCGAAGAGTTATTCATCGATAAAAACTCTCTTCAAACTAGTAATGCATTTTGCTTTTAAACTAGGTTGCTCCTTTTGCTTAATTACAAGTTTTTCTGAATGTGCACCGAATTGTTGCCCCATATCGAACACAATGCGGGGGTCAACAAGATAAATCATGTCAGTTTTTACAAACTCAGCGACTGACATTTCTTGATTAATGCGTTTATTGGCAATATGAAAAGCAACGGATAATTCGTTTGATTCAGGATGGGTAAAGAGGTTATCAATTCGAATAAGATAAGGTTCTCTTACTTCTCCGATGAACCGCAAAATCACGTGCTGATAGATAAAACGTAAAAATTTATTACTTTGGCTCCAATTTTCCATAATTACATCCTACGGCTTATTTTTTGTACGCAGTTTCTGGTGCACCTCAAGGATTACACCCGCAATAGTGTGCAAATGTTCATCATAAATTTCTACTGATAGTTTTGGATTAATGGGGTAAAAATAGGTTTCAGATCCATCAATAATATATTTTTTAATTGAACAATGAGACAGATTATTTTTTTTCTTTACTACAACAAAGCAACGATCCTCTGGTAATAAATCAGCATGAACAATTAAAAGAGAATTTTGTAGAAATGTTGGCTCATATAAATCGGTATCAATACAAAGGGCATAATAATTACCTTCCAAGTCATTCTCAACCCATCGATACCATTCTCTAGGAGTTTTTTGATCATCCATTTGATTTAAATTAAATACAGGCAACATTTGCGAAGCTGCTAAATCTCCATATTCACCTTCACGAATAATAGGTTCGAGGCCTAACAATTGGTTGATGTTAATTTCAAAGCAATTTGCAATTTGTAGCAAAGTGCTGGCTTTAGGGTCAGTTACATCACCATTGAGGATTCTTGTAATTTTGTTTGTTGGGATTCCTAATTTTCTCGCAAGTCCTGCAGGAGTTAAGTTTTCATCTCTGCTAATGAGATCATTTAAAGTCTTCGCGAGCAATAAATTATGGGGTTCATTTAAAATTTTTGTTGACATAAGTTGACTTAGTTACATTAGTGTAATAAATTACATCCATGTAATTAAGTTACATAGATGTAAGTTTCAATATTAGCACAAATTCTACGATAACACTCATATTACATAAAGCAATAGAAGGATATTCATCGCAAAATTGCCAATAAGATTTAGTAAAATTAAAACTAGGAGGTTAATTTAAATGAATTGCACATTAGAGTTTCCAGAATCATCAGCTAAAATTGATTTCTGCAGCAAAAGCAATAAACAGAAAATTCTAATTGACGTTTTAATAAAATATGGCGACATAGATATTAATAGGCTTGCTTTAGTACTAGGGGTTTCTGTGAAATAGTACGAAATCGATTACGGTAGAGAAAAAGAATCTTGATTTAATATAACTAGTGGGTCGTAATTAAAGAATCCTAATAGAGTTAAAAGGCTATTTTATCATGAAAAACAAAGTCTAAGCTACAAGGAGTTGTAAAAATGTTTAAATCTGAGCGAAAAATTCAAGTCCATAATAATCAAATTATTCCATTCTATCATTCCACAAATGAACTGATGCATATCCAAAATATTCTAAAATCTCAAGCACCATTGGTTTCAATTAAAGAGATCAACAAATTCCGTCAATTGATAGCAAGAGCAGCATTAGGAGAATATTTTTTAATACAATCAGGAGACTGTGCAGAACGTTTTTCTGAATGTGACCAAGAGACAACTTATGCAAAGTTAGACTTTATTCAACAGCTAGCTGAATTTTTTCAAAGAAAAACTGGGAGTAGTGTACTCCAGGTTGGTCGAATAGCAGGACAGTACGCAAAGCCTAGAAGTAATCAGTATGAAACGTATCAGAATAAAAGAATTTATTCCTATTTTGGTGACATGATTAATCAATTTCAAGAAAATCACCGACGTCCTGATCCTTGGCGAATGCTACTGAGTTATAATTGCTCTGCATCTATTTATCACGCGATGAATCAATGGAATCGAGAATTAGAGCCAGAACAAAAAATATATACAAGCCATGAAGCATTATTACTTTATTACGAGCACGCATTAACTCGATTAGATAAGCAAACAGGGTTATATTACAATCGTTCAACGCATTTTCCATGGCTTGGTAAGCGTACTGTTAATAGTATTGAGCACATTGACTATTTGAAAAAAATTGCTAATCCGATTGCAATAAAAATAGGGTCAGATACCTCTATCCCAGCACTTATAAAGACCATCAATACTTTAGATCCCGATTATCTTCCTGGACGTATTACCCTTATTCCCAGGTTAGGGGCGCAATCTGTTCATCGTGTTTTGCCGCAATTAATTACGGCAGTGAAAAAAACAAGGCATACTGTTTTATGGAGTTGTGACCCCATGCATGGGAATACTGAAACTCTAAATTCGGGAATAAAGATTAGAAAACTTAGCACTATTATTGCGGAAATTAAGGATTCTTTTTTAATTCATAAAACAATGGGCAGCACACTTAATGCCATCCATCTTGAAGCAACACATCAAAAGGTTACGGAATGCATTGATTACAAATCATCTCTTTGTAGTTCAGTAACCGGCTTTAAGAAAAACTACAAAAGTCTGGTGGACCCTCGTTTAAATTATGAACAAACAATGCATGTAATGCAGTGTATCGCCAAACATTATGTTGACTGTTAATCAGAGATTTGGACATGGACGAGCTGAAAAAAACAATAAGAATAGGCACGTTAGGGCCTGCAGGAACGAGTAGTGAGGCTGCGGTAGCCTACTTTCTTCAAACTGATGAAAAGAAATCTGAACAGTATTCAATTACATTATTAAACAGCTTTCAGCTTGTTTTGTATGAATTGACTGAGGGCGATCTTTCCATGGCACTAGTTCCTCATGCATACAGTGACATTAATCTATTTTACATTAATCCCAAAGTTGCTTTATATCGAATGTTTGTATTCGATACTCCTGCTTATGGATTAGCCAAGCGCTCAGATGCAGTGCTTTCTCAACATCATTGCCGAGTTGTTTCCCATCCGGCACCGATTCTTTTATTGGATGTTCTTTTAGCCCAGATGAGACTTTCTCGTTATGAAATTGCGTTGGTTAGTTCAACGAGTCAGGCTGCTGAAGAGGTTTCCGAGGGCAAAGCTGATTTAGCGTTAACCAACATGAATGCGATTAAAAACTACAATCTAGTTTGTTGTGCTTTATATGGTCCTATTCGAATGGGATGGTCCGTATTTATTAAAAAGGAGTTTGTCGTATGAGTCATTTTTTTCCGGTTCCTCAGCACATTAGTTCTGATGGGATTAGCTCTTATTTATTTGAATTGAACGATCCGAGCCAAACAAAAATTTTGATTTCCACTATTGAGCCTGATGCAGAGCTTAAGATGCATGCGCATTCTGAGCGGCAAATGGGAATGGCGTTAAAAGGCTCATTCACCATGCAAATCGATGGAAGAGAAGAGTGTTTGGACGAGTTAAGAAATGCCTATGTCATTCCTCCGAATGTAGCACATGCCGCAATTAATCGTTCCGGGAAGGTTGCTATAGGCCTTGATATTAAACGTAAGTTTTGTGCAGAACTCTTCCCTAAAAAACAGGATTATTTTATTTATCCGGAAAATGAACGCACGTTAAGAACGGGAATTAATATGTGCTTTTTTGTAAGCTCTTGGTGTGAGGTGATGTTAAGTACCATACCACAGCATGCGTCAATGCCAGCTCATCAACACCGAGGTGAGCAAATTGGTATCGCAGTTCAGGGCAGTTACCTTAGGCAAGTAGGTGATGAAGAAGAGCATTTTCATTTTGGAAAAATTTATTATGCACCCGATGAGGTGTTGCATGGGGCGCATAATCCATTTGCGGAAACCGCCATTTCTTTAAATCTATTTTTGCCTCATCGTTACAATAAACCTAGAAAATATGCACGAGGGTTATAATCATGGATTTGCATATTAAGGGAAAAGTAGCGCTTATTGCCGGAGGTAGTTCAGGAATTGGACTGGCCACTGCTCAGCAATTAGCTCAAGAGGGGTGTCATTTACTTTTATGCGGGAGAACACGAGCCACATTAGAAACAGCAAGAGCTTCTATTTTAGTCAGCGCTCCTCGGTGCATGATTGAAATTTTTGCAGCAGATGTCTATGAAGTACGTGATGCACAGCAATTGGTTGCGCAAACAGTGCGTTGTTTTGGGACAATAGATATTTTAGTCAACAGTACGGAAGGGGCTTCGTTTACTCTTGATACCGGAGTTTTTTCCAACCACCATTGGCTGGAAGCTTGTGAAAAGAAATTGTTAGGCTACCTCCAGTTAATACACCTTGTCTTTGCATTCATGAAAACAAAATGCTCCGGAAAAATCATTAATGTTGTTGGACTCACTGGCAAAGAGCCTTCTTCTCATTTAATGATGTCTGGGGTTATCAACGCAGGATTAATGAACTTTATTAAAACATTTTCAAAAACCGCTGCACAGTATAATGTGTGCATTACAGGAGTTAATCCAGGGTTTGTTTTAACACCAAGATATCAATTGTTGATTCATACATTATCCAAAGCTTCAGGGCATCCTGATGAATTAATCGTAAAGAATATCTGCGAAAAAATTCCCTTGAGACGGATTGGTCAGCCTGAGGAAGTAGCCGCATTGATTGCTTTTTTAGCATCGAGTTTGGCAGATTATATTACGGGAACAACCGTTTGTATTGATGGTGGCCTATCGCAATCGATATAAGAGGAAGAAAAAACATGAGTAAGCGATTTGATAAGAAAGTAGTTATTGTTACTGGTGGTGCCTCAGGAATTGGTCTTGAGACAGCACATCAATTTGCAGTAGAGGGCGCAATAACCGTAATTGCAGACAGTAATGCTGCAAAAGAAGCAGAAATTATAGCCGCTTTTAAAGCAAGGAATCAAGAATGTATTTATTATCATGTTGATGTAGCCAATACAGATGATGTAAAAAATCTAGTAAATACGGTGATTGAGCGCTACGGTAAAATAGATGTTCTGTTTAATAATGCAGGGATAGAGATTTCTGGTGCTGTCACTGATTTTACAGAAGAACACTATCAGCAACTGATGGATGTTAATGTAAAAAGTGTTTTTTTATGCTCAAAATATGTGCTTAAGCATCTGATGAAGCATTCTTCTGGAGTCATTATTAATATGGCTTCAGTTGCGTCTTTTTTAGCCTGGAAAGGGGATGCACTTTATAGTGCAAGTAAAGCGGCTGTTAAATTATTGACCCAGGCCATGGCAGTTGAGTATGCCCCTTACTCTATTCGTGTTAATGCAGTAGCCCCTGGAATTATTGATACACCGATGACGGATAGAGCTATTGGCACAGTTCCTAATGCTGCGGAATTAAAAAAAATAAAAGGAACAATTCATCCGTTGGGTCGTTTAGGCTTGCCTCTTGAAGTCGCGCGAACTGTTTTATTTTTAGCATCAGAAGAAGCCTCTTTTATTACTGGAGCCATCGTGCCGGTTGATGGTGGTTATTTAGCGGGTTAAGGACATCAAACATGGAAAAAAAATCAGAAATTATGGTTTATTTGCAGTTGATTATGGTGCAACTGATTTGGGGTGGAGCTTTTATCATAGGTCAGCTGGCATTAACGAAGCAGCCGGTGATGACTACCTTGCTTATTCGCAACTTAGGCGTTTGCCTAGGATTTATACTGATTTTTTGTTGTTCAAAAAAATACACATGGTTGATGGTGCCTCGTGGTGTGGTATGGCCTTTGTTTGGTATGGGGGTCTTTGGTGTGGTGGTTTATAATGTTTTGGTTTACTGGGGATTGTCTTTATCGTCGGCGATTAGTGCGTCGCTTTTAATCCCAACAATCCAGCCTTTAACTACTGTACTGATTACTCATATTAAGGCAATAGACCAATTGAGCAGGTCACAATACCTGGGCTTGCTTGCTGGTTTTTCAGGTGCAATCGCTACATTAACTGGTGATTGGAGTTTACATCCTGGTATGCACAATATGATGGGTAACTTGCTGCTTCTTTTAGCTGCTTTTTCTTTTTCACTGTATTCTACTTTAAGTAAATCAGTGTTGAATTACTTACCTTCACTGCATGCCACAGCTTATGCATCCATTATTGGCAGCCTCTTGTTCCTTCCTGTCAGTTTTTTAGGTGATCATCGGCTTATTTTCGAACATCTCAAGTTGGATTTTGGCTTATATATGGGGTATCTCATCGTATTGGGCGGCGTGCTTTCTTTCTTATGGTGGTCTCATGGTGTGAAGTACCTTGGCCCCGCGCAAACAGGTGTAATTACTCTTTTAATGCCTCCCTTTGCATTGTTGCTAGCAGCTGTTGTTTTGCAGCAATCGATTACCTTATTACAAACAATCGGCATTGTTTTGAGTTTATTAGGAGTAGGGCTTAGCACGGGGCTCGTGACTATCTCAATTCCTTTCTTTGTACCAATCAATAAAAAAGGATGATGTGATGAATATAAACAATAAATTAATTGTCATTGTTGGGGCTTATTCTACAGGGCAGTATTTGGCGCCAGCTTTTATTTCTCGCGGGTATCAATGCGTCCATATTCAGCCTGGAACAATGATTAATCCTTACTTTTTAGATTCATTTAGGCAGCAGGACTTTATTAAAAATCTGGTTTGGGATGGTAATGATGAAAAAATCATTCAGGAGCTGGTTGAATTTGATGTGAAAGCGGTTATCCCCGGTTCTGAAATCGCTGTTTTAATTGCTGATAGACTCAGTCAAAAATTATCGCTTGCGACAACCAATGATCCGAAACTGAGCATCGCACGGAGAAATAAATATGAGATGCAAAAAGCACTGGAGCGTGCAGGAATCAATTCAATTCCAGTGTTTAAAACCAATAAGAGTGAGGCAATTTTTAATTGGCTGAACACTCAAGGTATCGAATATCCTATTGTGCTTAAGCCACTAGCTAGTGCTGGAACAGATGGCGTAACCATTTGCCAAAATCAAGAGGAGGTACAGGTCGCTTTTAATCAACTAATTGGTATCGTAAATGCTCTTGGGGAAACCAATGATGAGCTCCTTGTTCAGCCCTATCTTCATGGCACAGAATATGTAGTCAATACGGTGAGTCGCGATGGAACGCATTATGTTACCGATATGATTCGAGTCAATAAAATAACGATGAATGCATCGCCTGTCTATGATTATGCGGAAGTTTTGTGTCCTATAGAACATCAGGCACTTTATAAGGTTTTAGCTGATTACGTTAAAAAATCGCTGGATGCCTTGGGTATAAAATTTGGTGCAGGTCACAGTGAAGTGATGTTAGTCAATGAGTGTACTCCTGTACTTATTGAAACTGCCGCAAGGCCGATTGGGGGGATCGATCTTTCTGCTTATACGGAAAGCTTAGGATATAACCATATTTCCATTATTGCGGAGTCCTACCTCAATCCAGAGAATTTCCATAAAATACTACGGCCTGAAAATAAACTACCCTTATGTAAACGCCTTTTGTGTACCTTTATGATTTCCCCTATCCATGGTGTGATTAGTAATCCGCCTGATTTGATGCCCGTGCAGAGATTACCCTATTTTCATAGTATTTTTATGAAAACACAGGGCATTCTTGAAAAAACAAGTACCCTGATTAATTGCCCTGGTTTTATTAATTCTCTGGGAGCAAATCGAGAAGAACTAATGCAGCAGCATCAAAAAATACGTGACTATGAGCACACTCTTTTTTCGCAAATGGTTGATGCAACACCAGCAATTAAGGAGGAACAGTGCGAGCCGTTCATTCTGAGTTAATTAGGTTAATGGAAATGAGAATTGATTATGTACGTATTATCGCATCGTTGAAGTTTATTCTCAAAAAGCCAGTTTATGCGCCATCTATTGAAAAAGAGCAATGCCATCATTTAATGGAGGTGGCATCGAAATTGAGTTTGGATGTATTGTCTGTTAGGAATTTTATGAGAGTATTATGCAAAATATCTCGCGAAATTCAGCGGAAAATGCATGTGATTTGGTCTTTGGATCAGAGGGCTTGTGTGCAGTTTTTATTGAATCATGTGCATCATATTCCCACGCTGCAATTAAATGTTCTAAAAAGTAAGTTAAGAGTTTTGGATGATGATGCGCTGTTTTTTTGTGAGCAACTCATTCATTTAGTGCGTTTTTCTATTCGATTCATTGACATACAAGTAATCAGTTTATTTTCTTTGACCAATAATTTTTCTCTGAATTATATAAGGGAAAAATTTGATGATTGGCAGCAACTCTCTAATAACGCGTTACTGTATAAATTATTTTTGCTGATGAATAGATTTTTAAAAAAGGAAGAAATATGTTCTTGAGCAATATGAGTAAAAAATGGGATGTCGAAGCGATTACTGAATATTGCCAGAGGATGAATGGGATGGATTTAGGACAAGGAGTTTCTTCTTTACCTGTTCCTGATGAAATGGTACTAGGGGTTGAGAAGGTATTGTATGATGAGGTAGCGCATCGTTATTCATCTTCTAAAGGAATCAGTAATTTAAGAGAAGTGATTGCTGATAAATTTCATCAGTTTAATCAAATAGCTGTAGATCCGGAAACGGAAGTTATCATTACACATGGAGCTACAGGAGCATTAACCTGTGCTATAAAAGCCTTATTTAATCCTGGAGATGAAGTGCTTCTCTTTGAGCCGTTTTATCCGGCACATCGAGGTCTTTTGGCGTTTTTTGGCGTTGAAGTTAAATTAATTCCAGTACATTTTAGCAATTTATCATTTGATTTGGAGCAAGTCGAGCGCTCCATTAGCAGTAAGACACGAGGAATACTTCTTTGCAACCCTGCAAATCCTTTAGGTAAAGTGTTTCAGGAAAGTGAGCTCAACGCTCTTAGTGTGATTGTTGAGAAATATAATCTAAATGTTATTTCGGATGAAATCTATGAATACATTACTTATGATTTCTATCAACATATTTCTTTTGCTCGCTTGGGAAATAACAAATCAAGAACTATTACGATCTCAGGGTTTTCGAAAACCTATAATGCAACAGGTTGGCGGTTAGGATATGCTGCGGGGCCATCCAGCATTATAAAGCAAATGGCTAAAATTCAAGATCTGTTGTATATATGCCCAGTTACACCATTACAATATGCTGTGCAAGATGTCTTATTTTTACAAGACTCCTATTACAAAGATTTAATTCAATTTTATCAGAAACAACGAGATATTGTGCTTGATATCTTTATTAAACTTGGTTTTAAACCGATTATACCTCAGGGTACATATTATGCTTTGATTGATATTTCTGCCGGTTTTAATGACGATGAAACGGCATCAAAGCAGTTTCTTCAAAAGGCAAAAATAGCAACTATTCCAGGACGTACTTTTTTTACGTCGATTACTGGCCAAAAATACATTCGTGTTTGTTTTGCAAAATCGGTGCATCGATTGTCAGAAATTCTTTTGATAGAGTAGCCATTAATTTTCCAAAGACATAAGATATAATTTAAGTGTACGAAGTATAAAGGACTCTTGTAATATGGGTTTACTTGACTAAGTACTGGTAAAGTAGTTCATTTTATATGAAAAAGAAAAATAAGCATACAGAATATGTAATTTGGTATTTCAATTCTAAAGGATGCAGTGATGCTCTTGAGTATTATGTCAACGTATGAACGAAAAATGCAAGATAGGCCATTTAAGCAGGCTTATGATAGGCATTACAAGGAATTGCTTTTTTCTGAATTACTTATTTCCATTATGGAATCAGATGATAAATCAGTGCGTACTTTGGCTTCTGAGGCAAAAATTTCTCCTTCTGTAATACAGGATCTCCGTTCAGGAAAGCAGAAAGATATTAAAGTAAGTAATTTAATTAAAATCGCAGAATCATTTGGGTATGAAGTAGTATTGCAAAAAGGGGATGAGCGCCTTGCATTACATGATGAAATAAATAATAACAAGCATCAATTAAGGGTGGTAGCTTCTGGATTTTCTGGATAATGCATTGAGACGAATCATAGAGGATAGCCTTGAACATTTATGTAAACGTGCTTTTCGTTTAATATTAGTAGAAATATAGGATCAAGAAAACAGCATTCAGTTAAATGATAGTTTTTACCCTCATTGCCAGTTTGAGCTGGATATACGGGAAAACCCATTAATAGGATTTTAAACAAAAATTAATTTATAGAATGTGTTTATCAACCATAAGTAAGCCATCTAAACCACGTACAAATAAATTTAGACTTGGCCTTTAATCCAGTGATTAAGTTCGTTGATGGTGTCTTCATTCACTTGAATGATTTGTTGATACAATGGTTCAAGCAGATTTCGATAGCCTGCTTTGTAATACCGCTCCAAATACTGACAGGCATAACGCATTTTTTGTGCTCCAAGATAGGCTACACCGCCTTTTATTTTGTGTGCTAGTTTTTCTACTTATCCCAATGTTGCTCTTGATATTCCATCTTCATTTGTGTGATGTCTTTTTGCATCTCATCGGAGAGAAAGGTTTTAAGTAAGTTTAAGAGTAGGGCTTTATCTGGAATTTGTTCCAATACCGCTTGTTCATCGAATAGAGGATAGGCATCGAGTTGAAAGAGTTCTTCTTCTGTATCGGGTAAATCAAGTCCTAGGGATGTTGTTAGAGAGGGCGCCGATTCATTGGGCTGCCCTTTTGAGGCACTCCACTGACGAATACATCGTTCAAGCATGTTTATATTAGCTGGTTTACTCAATACATCATTCATGCCTGCACGTGTGCATTCCTCCCATGCGGTTTCTTTGGCATGTCCTGTGAGGCCGATGATGGGAATAGGATGTTTATTTAATGCGCGTTCTTGATTGCGGATTCGCTCGCTTAGTTGACCAATATCGCTAATGATTAAATCAACGGAGTGAGTTTGTAAGAGCGCCCAGGCCTCTTCTCCGCTTGTGGCTGAAATAAAAGTATATCTTTTTTTTTCAAGTATGATTTCTAAAGTTTTTAAAGCAATGATGTTGTCTTCAACTAAAAGCAGATGAAGTGGTGATGTCTCTGGTGCTGCTTCAGATACTTTTTTAGGTTGTTCTTCAAGCTCGGCAGGCGCATTAATTATCGGGCATTCTACATCAAAATGAAAGGTAGAGCCTTTGCCTACGGTACTGGTTAAGGTAATATGCCCACCGAGCAGTTCCACGTAGGATTGTGCAATATGAAGACCTAATCCATGTCCGGTATAAATCCCTTTATAAGACGAACTGACTTTAAAAAAGCGATTGAACACTTGAGCTTGTGCCTCTTCTGGAATTCCAATACCCGTATCCGATACACTGAATTTGAGATGTGCTTTATTAGCATCACGGTGTAAACACTCAATACTCAAGGTAATACTGCCTGATTGGGTAAATTTAATCGCATTACCCATTAAATTTAACAAAATTCGATGAATTTTATTCCGGTCGCTCTCGATATAACGAGGTACATTGTAGGCGATATTCGCTTTAAGCGCCAAGTGCTTAAGTATTGTTGCTGGCGACTCTAATCGAATTAAATCATGAATGCACTGATGTACATCAAAACATTCTGTTTTAACATCGGTTTCTCGTAAGTTTCCTGCGCGCACATCGTCTAAAATCTCATTCAACATATGTAACAGCTCTTCGCCACTGTCATGCAACATGTGTGCTTTTTCTTTATCTTGTTCGTTTTGCAGCGTTTGTTCTAATATTTCGGAGAGTCCAATCACGTCTGTTAATGGGGTTCGGATGTCATGGCTCATGTTGGCGATAAATTCCGTTTTCGCTTGATTAGCTGCTTCGGCGGCTTCTTTTGCACGTTCTAACTCTTTTTCCATTGTAATTCGTTCGGTGATATTCACAGAAATACCCAACATTCCAATGATAGTACCTTGTGCATTTTTTAATGGAACTTTTTTTGATAAATACGTCTTTTGAGTGCCATCCGGTTGAAACATGGGTTCTTCAACACTCAATGACACCCCTGTCTGGATAACTTCCTGATCGGCCTTTTTGTAGTGTGCTGCGGATTGTTCATCATAGAGATCGTGATAGGTTTTACCTACAATGTCATGCCTTGATTTCAAATGAAGTAGTTTAGCCATGTCGTTGCTGCAGCCCAGATAGATATGCTCTGTATTCATCCAGTAGACGCTGATGGGGATTTCAGCAATGATGTTCTCCATGTACTGATAAATATCTTGATGCGTTCCTTCAGTGTTTGAACTATTAGATGTTAGCGTGGCAAGGACATAGCGGCTAATCACCTCCCATTCTTTATTCTGTTTAGAGCGTGGTGATTGGGTTTTTAATATCATGCCAGAATATTTCTTTTGTTGTATATCAATTGTGGCAAGGAAAAAAGAACTGTTTTCCTCTATAGATGCTGTGCCATGATAGGAGAGTGTCTGACCGAATAAGCTTTCTTTTTTTATAGCCCATTGTTGTTCTGCTTGATGGTTGATTCCTAATACCTCGTTTTGTTCTGATATCCATACAATCGGCTCAGGAATGCGATCAATGAGTGCTTGAAATAGTGTTAATTCAATTTCTATTCTATCCTATCCATTGTTTTTATCCTTTAAGCTGGCGGACATTAATTCTGCTAATACTTTGCCATGCTGATCATAGAACATACTCTCATGATCGCCAGAGACGAGATGGCATTCAATGGGGCGTTCCGTATGCCCATCCCACCAGTTGAGCGGAGCATCGTATTGAAATAAAGGAGATAAATGAGTGGCTTTAAATAAAATGAAGGGTGCTTTAATTTGTGGGATTTTGTAGCGCATGAGCAGTTGTTCTCTATGCCATTGCATCTCAAGCAAAAACGAGGCGTTATGAAAGTTATTTTTTTGATAATGCTCTAGTAGGCGTGTATTTTGCTCGTTCATCATCTCTTTAAACGATCCTTCACTACTTTGAAGTGCTGGATATTCTGCCCAGCCATCTAAAGAAAGGATGGCCGCTACCTCATCCCCTCTATGATGCAGCTGGTGTGCTATTTCTACCGCTACAGTAGCACCAAAAGAAGCACCACCTATAAAATAAGGGCCATGAGACTGAATGGATTTGATGTTCTCAATGTAACATGATGCCATGTCTTCTAAGTGTTCAAAAAGAAATGATTGGCTTTCTAAAGCAGGATCTTGAATGCCGTACAGTGGGCGATCTTTATCAAAATACTTTCCAATCGAGGTATACCAAAAAACGCTACCACCTACGGGATGCACTAAAAAAAGTGGTGTTTTATAGCCTGATTTTTTCAAAGGAATACTGGTTTGAATGAGTAGATTTGTCCGCTTTGAATCCGTGTTTTTATTGAGTAAGTGTTCTACTTCTTTAGATAAAGAGCGAATAGTTGGATTTTCAAACAGTGCGCGAATCGTTAATTTGATAGCGAAGCATTCTTGAATGCCTGCCATGATGTGCATGGCTAAAAGCGAGTGTCCTCCGTGTTCAAAAAAATCATCATCAATACTAAGTGTGTCTTTATTTAAAACAGCACACCAAATACGGTGTAATTGCTTTTGAGATTCATTTTCTGGTGAGATTTTTTGTGCAGCTAACGAGAGTTGCTTGATTGGTGTAGGCGTATGTGTTCTATCAAGCTTTCCATTAGGTGTACAACATAAATGCGTTACAATGTAAAAGCGTGAGGGGATCATGTAATCAGGTAGCTCTTTTTTTAGGGTAGTGCGCAGCTCGTTGGCCGTTAATTGAGTTTGTTTTAATAACACCAAATAAGCAGATAAAAAATACGCGCCATCGTGTGTTCGCTCAGGCTTTACCAAACACTGATAAATGGAATGAATTTTTTCCAAGCAGGATTCAATTTCGCTGATTTCAATTCTAAACCCACGAATTTTTATTTGCTCATCTGTTCGACCATGGTATTCAAGTTCTCCATGATGTTGCCATTTCACCAGATCGCCTGTTTTATAAACACGCTCTTTAGAGCAGAAGGGATGAGAAAGAAATTTTTGCTTTGTTAAGTTTGGATTATTCAGATAGCCTTGAGCTAATCCATCACCAGACAGATAAAGCTCTCCCAAAGCACCGACAGGAAGCAGGTGCATGAATCGATCTAACACATAAGCTTTAGTATTAAAGATGGGTCTTCCAATCAGGCTAAGTGAGCGTTCACTGTCTTCGATGGAGCAGGAGCGTGTTACCGCATCAATCGTTGTTTCAGTTGGGCCATACAGATTATGAAGTTTGGCATCAAAGGTATTATGCTCAAAAAAACCATGAATGGTTTCTGGAATTAATGCTTCACCACCACAAAATACATGACGTAATGAGGTGCAGTTTCCAAATCCTTGAGTCAAGGTCATTTCACGAAGCATGGAGGGTACGAGTTGGATAATAGTAATTTGGTTCTGGGTAATTAAATCGATTAATTCTTTAGAGTTAGTATGTGCTTCATTAGGTGCAATGACTAGAAGCCCACCAACAATCAAGGGCATGAAGAGCTCCCAGACGGAGGCATCAAAAGAAAAGGGGGTTTTTAATAAAAAGCGATCGCATGGTTCAAAATCATAAACGGTCTTCATCCAAACCATGTGATTACATGCTGCTTTGTGAGAGATAGCCACATCTTTTGGTGCGCCTGTAGTGCCTGATGTATAGATAATGTAGGCTAGATTAGACGTGCTGATGTGTACTTCGGGTTTTGTTGATTCGAGTTCATTATAAGGGAACTCGATGAGGTTAATGACAGTTCCTTTATAGGCAGGTAATAGATGAGATGTGTTTTCTTCCTTAATTATTAAACAGGACGCCTGGCTGGTTTCTAGCATGTAGTGAATACGTTGTTCTGGGTAATGGGGATCAAGCGGCAGATAGGCTGCACCAGATTTTAGAACAGCTAAAACACTGATGAGCATCTCCAGTGAGCGATGCAGGTATAACCCGATAATCTCTCCAGGTTGTACGCCTTGATTTATTAAGCAGTGCGCTAATTGATTGGCTTTTTGCTCTAATACTTCATAAGTAATCGTTGCTTTTTCAAAGCGTGCAGCTAGTGCTTGAGGCTTTCTGCTCTATGTACTGGTGTAGTAGTTGAGTTATATCATAATCGTAAGCAGTTTTATTCCATGCGCTCATGAGACAACGTTCTTTCTCGCTAACCAATAGGAGTTCATGGAGTGTGGTATTGGGATGAGTAAGCGCATCCTCTAAAAGAATCGCCAAGTGCTCTTCGATTCGATTAAAAAAAGGATAAGAGGCCTCATGAGCCTGGTAATTCGTGTTGTTATGAATGTGTAGGCTTGTGCCGTCGTCTTTGGAAATGGACAGGATGAGTTTATAGTCCTCTTTTTTGAGCATAGTCGATTCTTGTTGTTCAATAAAGTGAATCAATACTTCTTTTTTGGGTACTTGTAGTTCTGGATAGCGAACAAAAAGATCGCTGCAAAAGGTTTCATGATGTTTCAATCGAACTAACTCGTTATCTATTTGATGAGCTGCTTTTTCAAATGATGTGTCATGAGTTAAGTTGGTAGTGAGTGGTAGTGTATCGGATAGAAAACAAGAGAATTCACTTAATTGTGTTTTAAATGAAGCATCCGTTATGTGAACGGAATAATTTTTATAATTATTTAAACGATAGAGATAAATTAACACGATGGTACATAACAGATGATGAGGACTTAAGTTTGTAATCGATGAGTACTGCTGTAATTGCATGCTCAAATGTTTTGGCAGTACCAAGGATGATTTGCGTCCTGCATAAGGCGTTTTAGCCCGATTTAATGGCGCTAAAAAAAGCAAATCCTGATGAATGAATCGAGAGTGCTCTCTGACCCAAAACCGTTCTATCTTAGGGGCAGAAACAGCCGAGTTATTCATTAATTGATGTAGTGCAGATTCGTTCATCGAAGGCAGGACTTGCCCCTGAGGTATCCCGTCAAATTTTTTTTAAAAAGAGATATAAAACAGACT
>NZ_JASGFU010000030.1:0-33576 GCF_047605385.1 Legionella sp.
TGACAGACACTTCTGAAAAACTGGCAACTGTCAGATCAAGTTTGAACTACTACACTTCATCAGTCAAATTGATCGTTCTTTACTGTGAATGTAATAAGAACTTATCCAGCTGGCACGATCATTTTTTGCATATAATCGTCGATATTGGTAAAATAGTGACCATGAAGATATGTTTAATTTTTATCGCTATGTTTCTTATAGTGATGCCATATATAATAAATAAGGATACATCCCAACTAAGTTCTGTTGTAATGGATGTATCACGACATAGTAGTCCTTGCTCACAAAAATCTCCAAACAATACCTCGCAATGCAATCCTAATGTGACTTATGTAATGTTGGCTCTTTTGGATATACATTCAAACTTATCATTAAAATTAGGAATAATGATATTTTTTACTTATCTTGTTGCTTTATGTTCAGGCTTTAAAACGTCAATCTATAAGCCACCAAAATATCTCTCCAAGAGCAATTAACTTACTTTAAGATTTTAGCATTCCAATGATTCTTTATTTATTGTTATTGGTGTGCAAGCATTGGAGAATTTTATGAAAAATTTATTTAAAGCAATCCTTTTGATCGTAGTGATTTCCTATTGGCCTACTTCTCTTTGGGCAACATCAAATCATGAGGATGGAGGCGAAAAGAATTATTTTCAATTCGTCATTCCTAAATACCATACAACGCGCCAATCTGGGCAAACAGTTAACATCTATGTGAGGTATGCTTACAAAAGGGATTTGCCAACAAGTGAATATCCAGACTATCAGATATTGCGAACAAAAATATTGAAGTATATGGAACCTTCTGAGGAATTTCCTGCTGAAGTATTTTGGGAGATTCTTGCTACTAACATGGGGAAAGAATTAATGAAAGATTTCCCACTTGATGGTGTGAGCATCCAACTAACTGTTCTGGATAACCAAAACCCCAATAGTTATGAACCAGGAGATCATGGATCTATATTTACAATGGGTAAAATGGCTCCTTTAGATGTTCATTAATATGAAAAAGTAATTTTCTAATAATCCTTATGCAAATGAGCTGATAATAATTTCATCGCATAAGGATTATTATGCGAAAAGTGTTTACCTAAATTAGACGAACCTCAAATATCAACGCACACATTGCATAATCACTTCACCATGAATATGACGCCATTTAAACGCCATAAGCTTTGTGGAACGCATTTGGATAGTCCTTTATACGATGACAGTAGAGTAAATTATAAACTACTTTCCTTTTTTGTGACGGAGCCATGGTAAGTGCGCTTGAAAAACAGTTAAAAGAATAGTTTTGGAAAGAGGATTAATTCAGATTAACACTTTTGGTGGTTGTTCCGCACGACCTCTATAAAAAACCCGCTATGAAAGCGGGTTTTTAAAGAAGAATGGTAGGGCTTGGCTTACATCATGCCACCCATGCCTCCCATACCGCCCATTCCACCCATGCCGCCGCTCATATCACCAGCCTCATCTTTCTTAGGCAGATCAGCAACCATGCACTCAGTAGTTAACATTAGGCTCGCTACAGAAGCAGCATTTTGTAATGCCATACGCGTTACTTTAGTTGGATCTAAAATACCCATTTCAACCATATCACCGTACTCACCAGTAGCTGCGTTGAAACCATAGTTGTCTTTGTTTTCAGAAACTTTATTTACAACTACAGAAGCTTCGTAACCAGCGTTAGTAGCAATTTGACGTAATGGAGATTCGATGGCACGACGTAGAATACTGATACCCATAGCTTGGTCATCATTGTCGCCTTTTAATGAATCTAATGCTTTTTGTGCACGAATTAGAGCAACACCACCACCAGCGACAATGCCTTCCTCAACCGCAGCACGAGTAGCGTGTAATGCATCTTCAACACGAGCTTTCTTCTCTTTCATCTCAACTTCAGTAGCAGCACCTACTTTAATTACTGCAACACCGCCAGATAACTTAGCAACTCGCTCTTGCAACTTCTCACGATCGTAATCAGAAGTAGTTTCTTCGATTTGTGCACGGATTTGGGTAATGCGTGATTTGATTTCAGCAGGCTTGCCTTCACCATCAATAATTGTAGTGTTCTCTTTAGTCACTACAACGCGTTTTGCAGTGCCTAAGTCTTCTAAAGTAGCTGCTTCTAAGCTCTTACCAATTTCTTCAGAAATTACTTGGCCATGAGTTAGGATTGCGATGTCTTGTAACATTGCTTTACGACGATCGCCAAAGCCAGGAGCTTTAACTGCGCATACTTTAACAATACCACGCATGTTATTCACCACTAACGTTGCTAAGGCTTCACCTTCAACATCTTCAGCAATAATCAATAATGGACGACCAGATTTTGCAACGCCTTCCAATACGGCCAGCATATCACGAATACTAGAGATCTTTTTGTCAACCAAGAGGATGAATGGATGCTCTAATTCGCAAGTCATGTTTTGTTGATTGTTGATGAAGTATGGAGAAATATATCCACGATCAAATTGCATACCTTCAACCACAGATAATTCATTTTCCAGACCATTACCATCTTCAACAGTAATCACACCTTCTTTACCTACTTTTTCCATAGCACTGGCAATAATTGCACCAATTGCTTCGTCAGAATTAGCAGAAATAGTACCTACTTGTGCGATTGCTTTGTTGTCTTTGCATGGCTTAGACATTGCTTGTAACTGCTTAGTTACTGCTTGTACTGCTTTATCAATACCGCGTTTCAAATCCATTGGATTCATACCTGCAGCAACTGCTTTATTACCTTCAACAAGAATAGAGCGAGCTAATACAGTAGCCGTAGTAGTACCATCACCTGCAGTATCAGAAGTTTTAGAAGCAACTTCTTTAACCATTTGCGCGCCCATATTCATGAAGCGTTGTTCAAATTCAATTTCTTTCGCTACAGAAACACCGTCTTTCGTTACAGTAGGCGCACCGTAAGACTTTTCTAAGACAACGTTACGGCCACGTGGCCCCATAGTTACTTGTACTGCATCAGCTAATGCATTAACACCAGCTAACATTTGTAGACGCGCGTCGTCTCCAAAACGTAATTCTTTAGCCATTCTTTTATCTCCTATTGAAACAAGTCAATTACTTCTCAATTACACCCATGATGTCGTCTTCGCGCATCACTACTAATTCTTGACCATCAATCTTAACTTCGGTACCAGAGTATTTTCCGAACAGTACGATATCGCCAACTTTAACTGCTAAAGCACGAACATCACCATTTTCTAACAATTTGCCAATACCAATAGCAATGATTTCACCACGCATTGGTTTTTCAGTGGCACTGTCTGGAATCACAATACCACCTGCTGTGGTACGTTCTTCTTCCATACGACGAACTACTACACGATCGTATAAAGGACGAATTTTCATAACATATATCTCCTGAATTAATTAAACAGTATTTGATGCTGTTTGACATATGGGGACACAGATACTAGTTTCAAGGGTAATAAAAAAATTATTTTTTATTTTTACTTTGGAGATAAATAGGTATCCTTAAATAAATTATTATTGTTTTATGTAAGGACTCATTTTTAATATGTTTGATTTTACAGGAAGTTATACTGACCAATATCAATTAGCTATGGCTGAAGTGTATTTCTTAAAAGGACAAAAAGATCATCAAGCAATATTTGATTATTTTTTTAGAAAACTTCCTTTTGATTCAGGCTATGCCGTATTTGCAGGATTAGCAGATTTATTAGCACTACTTGAACATTTTCAATTTGATGCTCAGGATATTGAATTTTTACGCAGCCAAGGCCTGAATCCAGAATTTCTCACCTATTTAGAAAACTTTCGCTTCCAAGGAACCATCTATGCAGTATCTGAAGGCGATCTCATTTTTCCTGATAGCCCTATTTTATCGGTTGAAGCCAATATCATTGAAGCACAGCTTATTGAAACCATTCTTTTGAATTTATTAAATTTTCAATCACTTATTGCTACCAAAGCAAGCAAAATACGTCAAGTTGCTGGAGAATGTACCTTGGTTGATTTTGGCCTACGCCGTGCTCAAGGCCCTGGCGGGTATTATGCCAGTCGTGCAGCAATTATTGGGGGATTTAATGCCACAAGTAATGTTCGCGCGGGACGTGATTTTCATATTCCGATTGCAGGAACCATGGCTCATTCATTCATCCAAAGTTATGATGATGAACTATCTGCCTTTCGTGATTTTGCACAAGTTTGGCCCGATAATTGTACTTTGCTTGTTGATACTTACAATACTTTGGAAAGCGGCATTCCCAACGCCATTATTATTGGTAGAGAACTGGAGCAACAAGGTCATCGCTTACAAGCAATCCGTTTAGACAGCGGTGATTTGTATTATTTAGCGAGAAAAGCCCGGCAAATGCTGGATGATGCAAGCTTAGCTTATGTGAAAATCATTGCTTCTAATCAACTGGATGAACATTCAATTAAAATCTTGTGCGATCAAAAAGCGCCTATTGATATTTTTGGCGTTGGTACTAATTTAGTTGTTGGTGCTCCAGATGCTGCCTTAGATGGAATTTATAAGTTAGTACTATCTCAAGGAAAACCGCGTTTAAAACTTTCAGAAAATCGCAATAAAATTACCCTACCCTATCAAAAACAAAATTATCGACTTTTAACAGCAGAAGGTAATTTTTTCGGCGCTGATGTGATTGCGCTAAAAGATGAACCACCTCCAGAAATAATGTATGCTCCCTTTACCGCCACACAAACCACAGCCATTAAAAATTATAAGAAAGAACCTTTGCTCCATAAAGTGATGGAACAAGGAACTCGATTACACCCACCGCAAACACTACAAGAGATCACCAATTATCACAAAGAGCGTCTGCTAAAATTATCATTAGGGCACAAAAAATTTCATGACCCGGTTCGCTATGAAATTGGTATCAGTAGCACACTCAAAACGAACTGGGAACAGTTGATTAAAGAGCATCAATAGGTGATTCCAAATGAGAACATTAATTATTTTGGACGTACAAAACGACTTTATTTCTGGTTCCCTTGCAACACCACATGGTATGGAAATTATCCCTGTGATCAATCGCATACTGCCACAATTCGATTTGATTGTGGCCACTCAAGATTGGCACCCCCAAAACCATCAAAGTTTTGCCTCAAATCATCCAGGCTATCAGCCATTTGCTACCATCCAATTAGCTAGAGGAACACAAACCCTTTGGCCAGAACACTGTGTCCAGGGCAGCTGGGGCTCCGAATTACATGCGCAGTTAGATAATCGTCCAATACAAGCTATTTTTCGTAAGGGAATAAACCCCGAGGCTGATAGTTATAGTGGTTTTTATGATAATTACCATGAACATTCTACTGGATTAACCGGATATTTACATGATAAAGGAGCGAAAGAACTTTATTTTTGCGGGCTATGTGCTGATATCTGCGTTTATTTTTCCATAAAAGATGCTTATCATGAAGGATTTAGCTGTCATTTGCTTGAGGATGCTACCAAAGCACTTGATGAAAAGCAATTTTTAAATATTAAGCAAGAATTGCTACAAATGAACGTTAACATAAGCTCGAGTAAGCATCTTTAACGCCAAAAAAGATACCAATATTATGCTCTTTTTGTTAATCAGTGTTACTTTTTGACCGAATTCGAACTACAATAAACACAATCGCATTGATGGCATCAAGGTTTAAAATGAAAAAATGGTTGTTATTTCTTGTATGTTTTTTTATTACTTTCATTGGAAATACAACTCCTCTTCCTGCATATGAAATTTTTAAAGTTGGGGTGAATCAAGTCGACCCCAATACATTTACACTCAACTTTCAAATTAAACCCAATTATTTTCTATACAGCGATCGTATTCAGCTCAGCACTGTCGATAATGTCGTTCAATTAGGGCCCTTGCGTCTGCCTAAAACCACAAAAAAAATAGACAAGCAAGGTCATCAATATGATGTTTATCGCAAACAGGTTTCAATTCCTATTTCAGTTTTAGGAAATAAACCAGGAAAGACTCAATTGCTTTTAAGCTATCAGGGTTGTGCAGATGATGGTTTTTGTTACCCACCGGAGGAAAAAACCATCCGATTAATCATTAATAATGGTTTGGCACTAGCTCAAGTCAGTATTCAAGAAGACACAAATAAAACCAGACCTACTGCACAAAAACAAGTAGAAACCCATTTTTCTAAAATATTTTCCAACCAAAATTGGGCAATGATTTTACTAACATTTTATGGTTTTGGTTTGCTTTTATCATTCACACCTTGTATTTTGCCGATGGTTCCCGTACTGTCAGGAATTATCGTTGGCCATGGCAAAGAAATAACTACTCGCAAAGCATTCTTCCTCTCTTTAAGTTATGTACTGAGTATGTCGATTACTTATGCAATCGCTGGAGCAATCGTGGCGTTGATTGGTGCTAATTTACAAATTAGCATGCAATCTCCCTGGTCTATTGGCATTTTTAGCTTGATTTTTGCACTACTGGCCCTCTCCATGTTTGGATTTTATGAGTTTAAATTACCTAATGCCTGGCAGACCAAAATTGGCAACACCAGCAGTAATCAGCGTGGGGGACATTATATTGGTGCAGCAATCATGGGATGTCTCTCTACACTTATTTTGTCCCCATGTGTGACTGCTCCACTAATTGGGGTATTAACTTATATTGCTGAATCCAAAAATATCCTGCTGGGTTCTTTAACCTTATTTATTCTAGGTTTAGGAATGGGAACTCCATTATTGTTAATTGGTACTTCGGCCGGTAAATGGCTGCCAGAAACAGGACGTTGGATGAATACCATTAAAAATATTTTTGGAGTTTTATTTCTGGCAGTGGCAATTAGCCTTATTTCTCGTATTGCCCCTATACTTAGTATGGGCTTATGGGCTTGTTTGCTAATTTTCTCTGGAATTTTCAGTGGTGCTCTTACCTACTCAATTACGAACCGCGAAAAATTTAATCAAAGCGTAGGCCTGGTTTTGCTAGCTTATGGATTTTTAGTCCTGATTGGTACCAGTAAAGGAGCAACTAATCCCTTGCAACCATTAACGGCTACAGCACAAACTGCCACAGCACCAACCAAGACTTATCAAGAACAAACGCTTGCAAATATTAAACATGAGATTACTACAGCTCGTGGTAAACCGGTGATGCTCGATTTTTATGCCGACTGGTGCACCGCTTGTAAAGTCATGGATGCAACTACATTTAAAGATGCTCGAGTGCAAAATATATTGCGTCATTTTAAAGTCATAAAAGTAGATGTTACTGCAAATAATGCCAACGATAAGGCTATTCTTAATTTCTTTGATGTAATTGCACCACCAACCTTTGTATTTTTTGATGCCCAAGGCCAGGAAATGGATGAATTGAAATCCGTTGGTGAACGTTCAGCCGATGAGTTTTTAATGACTTTGAACCAAATAAAACCTGAAGCCTAGCACCCACTGCCATTAAGTTAAGCCTTTACTGCCTACGTCCCGCAACTTGTTCCTGAGAGTTCCACACAAATTTAAGATTTAACTTACTGTTTTTATATGAAATAAACCCGATGCTTACGTACTGTGCTTTATGCGCGGTATTGTAAGTAGCTGCTTGAGGTTACTAGAAATTCAAATATTCATCGATCTGGAACACCGATTCAGATAACTCCATTAGATGTTGACTAAAGCAACACGAGGCTTTTTGTTTTATCGTGAATTTTTAGTAAAAATTTGTAAGGTATAAACTCATTTGTTTGGTTGACTTTTGAGGAGGAAGAGACCTAAACTACTCATTAAGCGTGCCGCGCATGGTGCACCACCACCAAACGCGACACTAACCGCAATCCTAGACCAACTAGAATTGGGCTATGTACAGTTTATCATATTTATCGCGTGTTACAATTTAAGTAGTGCGTGATTATTTATGTTAAATGTGCAGGGCAATGTTCTGTTAGGCAGGAAATCTACAGGACAATGCAATCGCCCTGTAGATTTTCTCCCCTCCATAATGTTGTTCGTGCAGCGTGCACGGTGCGCTCCCTTTGAATTATTGACTCACTAAGGAATTCTTCGTGGAGAACTGCATGCCTAATCGGTTAATTTTTTTATTTGTTGATGATAATTTACATACTATTGAACGTATATTGCGCCTGTTTGCATACCTGGATTATGAGGTGTTGCATGTGGACAATCCACTAAAAATAGATGAATTAATCGCAACATTGGATGTTGATGTGGTGCTGGTTAATTTGGCCTCTTGCCAAGGGCACGTTTGGACTGCATCGTGCATTGAATGCATGAAGCAACAAATTCCCATTATTTGTTATAACCCTGATTTTCTGATTAAAGATTTTCAACGTGCCCAGGAAAATGAACACCAGCCACCAGATGATCGCTGGATGCTTGATTCGCAGTTGTTTCAGTTTTTGACAAGGATGTATCAGGGAACTGAACAGTATGTTCATTAGAGAATAATTACTGGATGAAAGACCGTTTTACCAGGAAATTATTCCAAAAATTGATGTTTTAATGGACTTGGTAAAAAAGAAGGTAACTGTTCACCTAATGGCTATGGCAATCGCACTTAATTTTGAAGAGTATTAAAAAATTAAACAGCTCGCTTGCCCGCTCTTCCAATTAGCCTTAAGTTTTACTTGACCAGAGAACAATCCTACATACTGCGCTTTATGCGCGGTATGTAGGCATCGGATTATTTTATATAAAAATATTAATTTAAATCGTAACTCCCCAGGTATTTAATTGAGCTCACCGGGCTTCCCCTCTCCACCGCGCGCAGCGTGGGGGAGAGGGATCAAGGGTGAGGGGATTAAATAGTATCGCGAAGCGACTTCATTTTATTCGGTAGCAAGTTCTGGAAAGCAATATGTGAATGCAGCAAGGATGGACTCAAGGATATTCCACTCCTGTTTTCTGGCGGTACTGATAAATCCACGAATTCGAGCAAAATACTCAGCACCCATTGAGGTTCTAAAGCCACCAGACACTTTTTGTTTGCATTTCACCATACGTAAATCACGCTCCGCATCATTATTAGTAAATGGGACTTGTGGGTTGTGTAAAAAGCGAAGCACCTCTTCACGGTGATGTTTTAATCGCAGCAAAAGGTTATGTCCGTGTCATTTTCTGCTACGGCCTTAAGCTCTCTCAAATGAAGTCGCTTCGCGACACTATTTAATCCCCCTCACCCTTGAGCCCTCTCCCCCACGCTGCGCGAGGTGGAGAAGGGAAGCCCGGTGAGCTCAATTAAATACCTGGGGAGTTACTTTAAATCTTAATTTCGTGTGGCTCTCTCAGGAACACGTCGCAAAACGTAGGCAATCAGCCGCATATACCTGTCGACAACAATCCCCAAGAGAGGTTATAATTCGTTCACTTTTTTTACAGTCAGGATTTTATGAATCATAAAGTAGGTTTTGTTAGCTTAGGTTGTCCTAAAGCTTTGGTAGATTCAGAACGGATTATTACGCAACTGCGTGCCCAAGGATATGAATTAGTATCCAGTTATCAAGATGCAGGTGTAGTGGTGATTAATACCTGCGGCTTTATTGATAGTGCAGTTAAAGAATCTTTGGATACAATTAAAGAAGCAATGGCAGAAAACGGTCGTGTGATCGTGACTGGTTGCTTAGGTGCTAAAGCAAACCTCATTAAGGAAACCTGTCCTGATGTATTACATATCAGTGGCGCTCATGCTTATGAAGAGGTAGTTAATGCAGTCCATGAGCACTTGCCTCCTCCCAAAGATCCATTCATGCAATTGGTTCCTCCTCAGGGCATCAAATTAACTCCACGTCATTATGCGTATTTAAAGATTTCTGAAGGATGTAATCAAAAATGCACCTTCTGCATTATTCCTACAATGCGTGGTAAATTGCAGAGTTATCCACTGGTTCAGGTCTTATCTGAAGCTAAAAAGCTAAAAGAAGCAGGCGTCAATGAAATCCTGGTCATCTCTCAAGATACCAGTGCTTATGGCGTTGATACCAAATATCAACCAGTAGATTGGCAAGGTAAAACAATAAACACTCGTTTTTATGATCTCTGTGCGCAATTAGGCGAATTAGGGGTTTGGGTACGCTTGCATTATGTATATCCTTATCCTCATGTAGATGAAATCATCCCTCTAATGCGTGATGGCTTGATTTTGCCTTATTTGGATATTCCTTTACAACATGCAAGTTCACGTGTATTAAAAGCAATGAAACGCCCAGCAAGCAGTGAAAATACCTTAATGCGTATTGCTTCTTGGCGTGAAATTTGCCCAGATATTACCTTACGCTCAACCTTTATTGTGGGCTTTCCTGGAGAAACAGAAGAGGAATTTTGTGAATTACTCGATTTTCTCGAAGAAGCTCAATTAGACCGCGTAGGCTGCTTTAAATATTCTCCTGTTGCAGGAGCAAAAGCTAATGAATTGGCTAATCCGGTACATGAAGAAGTCAAAGAAGAGCGTTATCATCGGTTCATGCAGCTGCAAGCAGAAATTAGCCGTAACAAGCTGGAAAGCAAGATCGGTAGTACCCAAACCGTTCTTATTGATGAGGTAGGTCCAAAGCAAATTATTGCCCGTAGTAAAAGCGATGCGCCAGAAATTGATGGCTTGGTCATTCTGCCGCCTAATCCACAGATTAAAGTAGGATCTTTTGCTGAAGTACGTATTACTGATAGCGATGATTACGATTTATTTGCTGAATTTACTGAGTAACTACCCTCTCCTAAAAGGAATTGTAGCCATCCAAACGACACTACAGTTCCTTCATTATCTTCTCTGTGAGCCTTTTATGGCCTGAATCCTTCCTTAAGAGCAAGCTCTTCAATGTCTTTCATTTCGCTTACATTGTTTATTTCATTCCCATGGAAAAGAATTTTAAGCTTTGTTTGTTCTTTTTTAAGAGTAAATAAAGAAATGGCTCCTTCTTTCCCTATGTGATTGCTTTGTATACTAAGCTCAGCTAGTTTAGGAAAATTATGTAACCATTCAGTTAAAATAACCGCACCTTTATTACTTAGTTTATTACCATCAAGATCTATCACAGAAATATCAGGTTGCAATGATTGGATTGTTTTCATTATTTCTTCAATTTCATGATCTTCTATATTCATATTTGCTAAATCAGCATGGCGTGCTTTTAAACGTTCCTTTTTTATCTTATTGAGTATTTCTGTTCTCATATTTTCTCCAAAGTAATGATTTAAGTTTTATACCAACAGGTCAGAAATTCATCCGGAGTTCTAACCGCTTTAGGGTAACCATCAGAACAATATTAATATTACTATCTATTTTTTTGCTTGCATCTAGCTCTTAGGTGCAATAACAGAAGTTATTTTCTCTGATTGTTTTTTTTCTTCATCCTTGAATGCCTCACTAAATTTTTCCTTGAAATTTTTGAATGTTGCTGCAGCTTTATTAACATCAATATTAGAATTCTCAGTTAAATAAACCTCTTCCTTTTTACCTAAATGACGATGAGATGCTAATGTTTTCATAACCTCTTTGAATGAGGCGGATTGCAAAAAATGGCATCGATCTTCAATCGATACTTTGTGCATAGCATTCTCGATTCTATCTGCTTTTCCATTCATTCCAACAGTAAAAAGTCCTGCATTTTTTCTCAAATCAGCAATCACTGTTTTGATCTCTTTAGTTGCTGCATCAGCTTCTAATCGGTTAACTGTTTGTTGCAACTGTTTTAAAAGCTGTTGTCTTTGTTTACTCTTTCTTGCTATATTAAATGTTTTTTCCTGTTCTTCAATAAACTGATCCATTAATTTATCCTGAGGACCAAATTTTAATTGTTGAAGAGAATGCTTAAGAAAATTAAATTTTTGCATATCTTGTCGCAGCTGTTTAATGCAACTGACCTCTTGTAATGTTTCACACGGTGTTTGAGACAACTCATATATATTAACTTCCTTATTACCAAAAAAACATTGTGGGCCTGTTCCTTTCACAACCTGAGTCACATTGTTTTTACATTGTAGTGGTGAGTTGATAGGGTCAACTTGCATCACTGTCCCCAAGCAATTCTTTACTTTCAGATCGACACAATTGGATAAAACCATATGCGAAATTGATTGGCTAATTATAGCAGGACTTGATTTCACCAGTTCTTCAACATGCAACCTCGCAACCCCATAAGAATGGTCTAAGCAAATATCTATTGCAGTTAGAAATGGTTCTCCTTCCGGAGTTTTGCAAGGTAAAACATTATTAAAAGTAAATGTATGAAAAATCCCATCAATCTTAATTTGCGGCATCACAGGGAGTGGTTTCATTGTCGCATCAAATACTTCCAAAGTTTTAAAGTTACCATTAATATCTTTTTCTTTATAACGTACATCTATTGCTGAAGTATAATTTTTGACGATAAAATGAAAAGATGGAGGCTTTCCACAAGTGATATGAGGTGTAACACTCATCACTTGGTTATTATCATTTTTTACCGCAAAAGAACTAAAAGCTAGCTGTATTCCAGCAGGTAGTATCCTAGCTTCTGTGGCTATTTTATTTTGCAACGCTTCAAATTCTTTTAATGTTAATGGTTCTTGAGTGTAGAAAAAAAATTCATTTGTACTCAATCTGGTAATGTAATTAGAATCAATCTCATTGGTATTTGATGATTTGTAATTTGCCAGATGAATTGCATTAGCTTCTCTCATTAAATGGTAAATGTTCGTAAACAAACGATTCATCATTTCGATGCGCTTATTTGATGTCATGCGCGCACACCTCTTTCTACCAGCAAGGGCTTCACCAACTGGAGATTTTCCATTTGTAATTGCAGCTACGACTGCAACATCTTTAATTTTGGGTTTTGGCATATAAACCCCTTTCTCTTAAGAATAAATTTTTTGGTCTAAAAGACAATATTTTGCTCATAATTCGTTATTTTTAAAGTATAGTCGGTTTAAAAATATTCTGTGAATGCACCAGTTAAAAAGCACGTATTGCAATTTGGAATTAAGGATGATACCTTGCCGAATTGTTTAGAGATCAAACTAAATGAGTACATATGACTGATTTTAAGACAGGCGAAGAGGTATGGATTATCAGCTTTGAGATTGAGAATGATTTCTACTTGGTATCTCGACAAATCATTACTGAACTGTTAGAAGATCATGTGGAATGCGAAGATGAATACAATACCTTTCATGTAGCCTATGATGATATTTACCGCAATAAATCAGAAGCATTAAGCGTTATGATCCACCGTTTGCAACAGCTTCGCAATACAGAAAATAATAGTTTTAGTTAAGAAGAAGGCATCGGATATCGGAGGCCCTCTTTTTATTTCGCGTTCACCGATAACTCCACATTCACATTACCTCGTATCGCATTAGAATAAGGGCAAACATGATGCGCTTTATGCACTAATTCTTCTGCTTCTTTTTGACTTAAACCAACAACGGTTGCATGCAATTTTACGCCTAATTTAAAACCTTTTTCAGGAGTTGGGAATAAAGAAACTTCGGAGTTCATATGAGCATCTTTTAATGGGATTTTTTCCATTTGTGCCACATAACGTATTGCACTTTCAAAACATGCGGCATAACCGGCAGCAAATAATTGTTCTGGATTATTCCCCTTGCCGGTACCGCCAAGCTCTTTGGGCATTGCCAAATCGAGTTTTAAAAAGCCATCAACAGTTTCTACATGTCCATTACGACCCCCATGAGTATGGGCTTTTGCAGTATAGAGAGCGTTCATTTTTTATTCCTTTAAATGTTAGTTGTTCCAAAATTAGTTCTGATTTAAGGATTTGTCAAATAATGAATTAGAATAAAAAATACCGATAAATCTTTGCGACCTGCTGATAAAAACGCTCATCTTTAGAACCATCGGAACATAATAAATCCATATGTAACAAGTAATGATAATGTTGGTATGCTTTCTTTAATAGAGTCAACTGCTCCATATTAATCACTCCTGCAGCAAATAAATGATTTAACTGATTTAGCGTATGGGTAGAACGCGCTAAAGAAGGCTGGCCTAAGTTTAATACAAGAAATTGCACTAAAAATTCCAGATCCAATAAACCACCAGCAACATGCTTCAAATGATGGATTTCGTGATATTGATCGATTTTAGAACGCATTGCCACGATTTCTTTTTGCAAAGTTTCCTGATTACGTGGCATCGCAAGTACCTCTTTTTTCATCTGTAAAAACGCATGTTGCATAGGCGAATTTACCGTCACAATACGTGCTTTCAACAAGGCTTGGTGCTCCCAGGTCCAAGCTTGATTTTTTTGATATTCGATAAAAGCATCAATATGGCTTACCAACAAACCAGCAGAGCCAGAAGGACGTAGACGAGTGTCTACAGCATACAAAACCCCAGACTGAGAACGTGTGGTCAATGAATGAAGAATTTTTTGCGTCAATCGTGTTACTAAAGCTTCATCAGAAGAAGCCGCTGAATGTAAAAAAACCAGATCTAAATCAGAAGCATAATTCATTTCACGACTGCCTAATTTACCATAAGCAATAATAGCAAAATGTGATTGAATTCTTTTCATTTCCGGATAACGCACAGCCAATTGTTCGCTAGAGAGAAGTAACACTTGATTGACAATTACCTGCGCCACATCAGATAAAAATTTACCAATGCGCACAGAACTACTAAATCCGTAAAGCTCAGCACGTGCAGCCATCAACCAATGAGATAATTTAAATTGGCGCAATATCTCTTCTTGTGCTTCCACATCCTGACGCAAAGCCAATTGCTCACGTAATGATTTTTCTAATTGCTGTCGCGACAGAGGATGCCATTCTTCACCTTGATCTAATAATACTTCCAATAAAAAAGGCTGATTGACTAAAAGTGAAGTAATAAAAGGACTATGGGCAAACCAAAACAATAGTTCGACAAGCACAGGAGGATTTTCCGTCAATAAAGCCAAATAGGCGCTACGCCCAACGATATTATCCAAAAGATGCACTACTTGTAATAATATTTCATCAGTATTTTTAACTTGCGCTAATTCAGTAAGCAATAGCACCATAAAACGATCCAAGCGCATACGTGCACCTTGTGGTAAACGTCGACAACGTGGGCCATGGCAAAAAGCATGGATTAACTGATAACAACGCTCTGCATTATCAAATTCTAAACTAGATAACAAATTAATCGACATATTAGTTTCTATATGTCCTTGCCACAAGCTGATCAATTGATTAGCCAACATGCGCTTTTCATCTTCATAAAAATCGGTCTTCCCCATTACCGCATGAAAAGCAAAGCTGATAATGCGTTGATATTGGTGTAATTTGGTGAGTAACTCCTTCCAGGCAGGAAAACCCATAGCCAAAGTCACTTGTGCTTGTTGTAGTGGATCTTTAGGTAAAGAATGCGTTTGTTGATCATTTAAACTTTGCACTACATTTTCTAATTGCCGTAAAAATAAATAAGCTTGTTTTAAAGCCCCGCTATGAGTGAGCAAACACTCACGTTTTAAAATAGCAAGCACTGCCAAAGTATTTTGTAATTGTAATTGTGGTAAACGCCCACCGCGAATCAATTGAAAATTTTGAATAATAAATTCAACTTCACGAATGCCTCCTTTGCCACGTTTAATATCATCCAAACGCGGATTAAGTCGTACTTCCCGTTCTATCATCGCTTTCATACTGCGTAACGATTCAATCACACTAAAATCAACATAACGTCGATAAACAAAAGGAATGATTAAACGCTCAAACCAAGGATGAACTGCATCCACCGTTTCAGAAATTACCCGAGCCTTAATCATTGCATAGCGTTCCCAATCTCGGCCTTGTTCTTGGTAATAAGTTTCCATAGCAGATAAACTGGGAACTAAAGTGCCACTCTCACCATTAGGTCTTAATCTTAAATCCACACGAAAAACAAAACCTTCAGCGGTGATATTTTGTAAAATTTGACTAAAAAGCTGAGCTGCTTTATTAAAATAAGATTGATTATCGAGACCTTCTTTGCCATCGGTCTCTCCTACTGCTGAATATGCAAAAATAAGATCAATATCTGAAGAGTAATTGAGTTCTCGCCCTCCAAGTTTCCCCATCGCCAAGGTCAGTAACGTGGCTTCTTTACCTTTGGTATCATGAGGAACACCATACCGTTGCGATAAACTTTGCTGGCAATAACTTAAAGCATGCAAAATAATTGCATCAGCACAATCAGACCAGGCGCGCATGACTATTTCTGTTTTTATGATCCCCGCATATTCCATAAGCAGCAAGCGTAAAAAATGCGTGTTACGAAATATTCGTAGTTCACGCATATAATTTGCTTGTGCTAAATCAAGTGCTATTTTTTTTACCTCATGAAAATATTCTTCACGGGAAATCAAAATCGTACACTCATCCTGAACTAAAAGATTTTTTAATGTCTGTATGTGTTTGCAGGCATAATCACTTACTAACGCCAATTTTTGAGCCGCGTTAGCAAGAGGATGTTCTAATTCCGAAAAGTGTTTTTCGATAAACCAGGATTTGGATTCGAATAACTCGGAGATTTCGATTGACATAAATTTTCTAATTATTTATTGAATAATGAAATTTTTCATTCCCAAAACTAATACTCTCGTTATAAGCTATAAAAATCAATAACTATTCCATGAAATTAAAATGAATTTTCTGCTTCGTATCTTAATTGTCTGTATCAGTCTTAGTTCCAATATATTTGCGGCAGATTTACCTGTACTAAATATAGGCACTGAAAGCTTCAATCCACCCTTCGTCATGCAAGGTTCTAAAAATAAAATTTATGGCTTTGACATAGACATGATGAATACCTTGTGCAAAATAATGCAACGCACCTGTAAATACCACATCATGCGTTTTGATCAATTGCTTGATGCTGTTTCACAAAGAAAATTAGATATGGCTATAAGCTCAATTACGATTACTCCTGAGCGTGCAAAGTTGGTTAATTTCAGTATGCCTTATCTACCAAGTTATTCGCGCTTTTTAATCAAAGCCTCAAACAAAATCGAGCCATTTACTCTGCAGTATTTGAACGGTAAAAAAGTTGGCTTGGAAGCTGGAACTATTTTCCCCCAACAATTAGAAGCTATGGGTGCAAAAAATGAGAAACTCAAAATTTATCCTACGATTTCAGATCAATTAATAGGCCTAAGAAATGACCAGGTAGATGTCATCCTCTTGGATAATCCCACAGCCACTTACTGGGCTTCTAACTCTTCTGAGACTTTTAAATTGGAAGGTTCTTCTTATATGTATGGCGATGGTTTGGGTATTGCGATTAATCCTGGTGAATCTAATTTATTGTCTATGGTAAATCAAGCCTTGTTACAGTATCAAAACTCACCTGAATATAAACAAAATTATGATCGTTATTTGTTTGAATTTTAAGGTAAACATGAAAAAACGCTGGTATTTAATTTGTTTTCTTTTTTGCGTGTACTTATTACTCAGTATCCCACTAAATGCAGATGCAGGTGAAATAACTGGTAACACACTGGTGCATGAAGATTCTTCACGCTCATTTAAAATTGCTCCTAATATTCCTGAATTCACATTGATTTTTAAAAAAGGGATTGACATTAAAGATCTTTATTTAATCTCTCCTAACGGCATAAAATACTCTCTGGCTAAAGAGAATAATGGTTTTCTTGCAACTAAAAATTATGAAGTAGTGCAAATGAAAAAACCGTTATCGGGAGAATGGCGCCTCTTAGGCCCAGAACAAAAAACGAAGCGCATTTTAATTTTAACCAATGTCCATTTAGCTACCAATTTCAATACTGGCCTCTATTTTAATAATGAATACATTATTCTTACTGGTTACTTAGAACAAGACGGTAAGCCCATCACCAATGATATGGCTGTTGATGGCATGAACATGAATTTAGAGCTTAAAAATAAAGATCATACTTTTTCATACGTTATTCCTTACAATAACCATGGACTATTTGATAATAATTTAATCTTAAATATACCTGTTGGGACTTATAAAGCCACTTGGAGTGCACAAAGTACCTATTTATCCCAAAAACTGCAATTTATGATTGTGGTTGATGAGACACCGTTTAGACAAAACATTAATTTAGAACATGATGAATTAATGCTACAACTGGTGAAACCTGAGACCATCAAAGACAGTACTGTGGCAGTTAAAATATTTTATAATAATAAACCACAGGATGTTAAAATCATTAAAACTGCTCTGGCATGGATTGCTAATTTCTATCCTCTATGTGAAAAACCCGGATTTACAGAAGATGAAGTATTAATACAAGTGACAGCACAAATGTTCAGCGGCCGTGATTTAGTATTTAAGTTATTACTCGATGAAAAAATATGCTCACCCAATTATGTGCCTTCACCTCTAACTCAATCTGTAAATCCACAAGGAAAACCCTTACTCAAGCCATCAGAAAAAACAATAAAAAATAATACTAAATTTAAAAAACATTATGTATTTTTAATATTAATAATAGTATTAGCAGCACTGATTTCTATTGTGTTATTGGGAATCCGATATAAGAACAAAATTAACAAAATCAAAGAAGAATTATAAGAAGCGCTGCCAATACATGACCACAATGGTAAGAGGTCACGTAATGGCGTCAACTTAAGGATTTTTAAATAGAGTTGTAGGTTGGGCCTTGGCCCAACTGGTATCATCATAACCTATTGTTGGGCCAAGGCCCAACCTACGATTTTCCTTAACTTAATGACAGAGAGAAAGAGGAAATAGCCTTAGGTTGACGCCATTAAGAGGTCACAGGGGATGGTGAATCTTGGCTGAACGGTCATATTTGAGCACAGGTTGTGCCAAAGATGGCTGTTCCCTAATAGGGACTGACTTTTTACTCACAATGAGACTAGTAAATATGCCCTCTCCATGAGGAGGAGAGGGATGAAGTCTAGTGTAAGGTTTGTCCTTGAGTCAGGCAACGTGTAATCACTCGCCGAGTGACATAATCTCCCTGAATGACACCATACACTGAGTTGAAATGTTTCGCTAAAGCAACAACCCATCCCGATAGGCAAAAACTCATACGCTTTTCAGTAGGATCGACAACAATTTCAAAAAGCCCTAATGAATCACTATCACGTTCATTCGCGTACTCTTCCATAATTACGCGTGCTGTCTGTAAATCTCTGTCTCTAGTAGACCAATTTTGACTCATATTATTTTCCTAAAAAGCATGTTTAAGTCTCTACAACGCCTCAATTAGATGAGGATTAATTTTTAAATTACAAGAGCAGAAACGCAAGGATATTATGCCTTATTTTGGACAAATACTCAATATTAAGGTTAATTTTTGCTCTATTTAAGCACACAAAAACAGTGATACGAGCATGTATTGAGGTAAGGATTCTTGAGGCAAAGCCTAGTATGTTTTTCACGAACAGCTTATGATATATCCATCTAAAATTTAAAAAAATAAAACATGTCCTATCAAATTTTACCATCAATGCTTTCCGCTGATCTTACCCGTCTGGGTGAGGAAGTGGCTGCAGTAAAACAAGCAGGAGCTGATTACATTCATTTTGATGTTATGGACAATCATTATGTACCTAATCTTACCTTTGGACCTGCATTTTGCGAGGCATTAAGTAAACGCATTCCCGATTTTCCTATTGATGTACACTTAATGGTCACTCCTGTGGATGACTTAATCCATGCTTTTGCTAAAGCAGGAGCGAAGCGCATTAGCTTCCATCCCGAGGCTACAATCCATTTAGATCGCAGCTTGCAACTGATTAAAGATCTAGGCTGTGAAGCCGGTTTAGTATTAAATCCTGCAACATCAATTGAAGTACTGACCTGGTGTATACACAAATTATCTTTTGTACTGGTCATGACTGTAAATCCTGGCTTTGGCGGTCAAAAATTAATTCCTGAAGTAATAAGTAAGATCTCTGCGATTCGCCAACTTTACCCTCAATTGGATTTGTGTATTGACGGTGGCGTTACCACAAAAAATATTGCCACATTAGCGCGCGCTGGCGCCAACCAATTTGTTGCCGGTTCTGCCATATTTAACAGTGCTAATTATCAAGAAACGATTAAATTAATGCGCAAACAATTAATGGATATTTAATTTCACGAAGAAAAGTTATGAAAAAATTGATGATTATCTTATGCGGACTCCTTAGCTCACCAATAACTCAAGCCTTAAATGGTCAGGAATATATGGAACGTTTTAATACTTATATTACTTATAGCCAACATCTTCCCATAGTCCCTAATCAAACTTTTTTAGACTTCGTCAAAGGTTCAACTCCCCTATCTAATAAATTACGAGACCGTTGGCTTTATGAACTGGCACGCATTAAAGATTGGAAAACATATATTGAATATTATCAAGCCACAAGTGACATCAATCTCGTGTGTTACTATGAAATTGCTAAATACAATACTGGGGCTCATGAAGAAGCTTTAAAAGAATCAATTCCTTTATGGTTAACTGGCGAATCTCGTCCTAAAGTATGCGACAGTCTTTTTGATTTATTAATGAAAGATGAACATTTTAATCAAGACCTTATTAGCCAACGCTTTGCTTTAGCCTTAGATCATCGTAACATCCAACTAGCACGTTATTTGCTAAAACAATATAAAACACCGCACTTAGAGGAATTACACGCTTTAACTACCGTATCCCAAACCCCTGCCAGTATCAATAAGCTTAATATCGGTGGTTTAAATGGGGAAATTTATCTTTATGGCTTAAAGCGCATGGTCTCAACCCATATGGATAAAGCGCTGCAACTATGGGAGCACGACAAGACGAAAAAAATACTGAATCAGGCACAACAGCAAATATTCTTAGCACATGTTGCTCTTTATAAAGCGATGCGTAATAGTGAAGATACCTTTGATTGGTTCAATAAAGTGAAACCTGAATATTACAATGATGTCTTGTTAGATTGGCAAATTCGTTTTGCGTTAAAACATAAAAATTGGAAGGAAGTCACTCTGTTAATCAATGATGCTAAAAATAAAGATACACCTTGCTGGCAATATTGGTTAGGACGCTCTTTAGAAGAACAGGGAAAAACCACTGAAGCACGTGCAATTTACGAGCCATTAGCGAAAAACAGGCATTACTATGGCTTTTTAGCAAGCATGCGCTTAAACCAAAAACCAAGCTTTACCAATGAAAAACCAATTAATAATCTTGCGGTATTAAAACCCTATCAAACGTTTATTGATCAGATAAAAATCTTATATCTTAGCAAAAACACCTTGCAAGTTTCGCGATTACTTAATGATTTCATCAGTGAATTACCTAAAGATGAAGCCAGTGCCTTGGTTTATTGGATTGATACAACACTAAAATGGCATGGCAAATCAGTCTTCTTAAGCAATAATGAAACTTTAAATAATCAATTAACCTTAAGATTTCCATTAGCTTATGAAGGTACAATTAAGCAATACTCAAAAAAATACGCAATTCAACCGGAGCTTATTTATGCGATTATCCGTCAAGAAAGCGGCTTTAGAGAGGATGCCACTTCAGCAGTAGGAGCTCGCGGCTTAATGCAAATTATGCCCTATACAGCTGGAGTAGTTTCTAAAGCAGCAAAAATTTCTTATACGAATCAAAGTCAGTTATTTACATCTGAAAAAAACATCAATATCGGGGTCGCTTATTTAAAACAATTAGCACAACGCTTTAGTAATCATCCTATATTAATGGCAGCAGCTTATAATGCGGGACCAAAGCAGGTAGTTTATTGGCGCAGAACTCATCCCCCTAAAGATATCGATGTATGGATTGAAACATTGCCATGGCAGGAAACACGTAATTATTTAAAAAATGTCATGGCATTTTATGTGGTTTATCAATACCGCCTGGCGCAAAAACCTAATTTAGAGCATTTTTTAAGATCATTATAGTGAGCCCGACAATGCACTTTCCTTCGGAAAGTGCATTGTCGTTAGGACCTCCAATTAACCTGTTGCACGCAAACAAGCATCCTCAAAAGCAGCTAATTTTTTACGGGTATCGGTACGAAAGATCCCCTTATCGCATAAATGAGTATAGATATATTTAGAAGCTTTATTTTGATGTCGATCAATAAAACTATTACTGTTTTCATTATTTAATTGATGGTGAATTTTAGTGAAGAATTGTTGTGCACCAGCTTGCCTGACTGCCGTTGGTTTATTTAAAAAAACAATGGTTTCTTGAAAAAGACTAACCGTTAATTCTGCGGTTTTAGTTGCTTTTTCTTGCCGCTCAAAAGGAGTTTGCTGTTCACTGATTAACGCCAATGCTTTAGTACGCATCACACTTAATGCATCATAAATTTTAAAGTAGGCTGTTGCTCGATACAGTTCATCTTTTTGTATTTCTAAAATCCGATGCAAAAGTATGTCTTTTAACTCATCAAGAGTTGTGTTTATATTTGCATTTGTTTTTAGCTCATCAGCTTTTTGGGGAGATTCATCCGATTCACTCCCTGAGGATTCAGACTCTTCCACGTTAAGTTCATAATCATCAAAATACATTTTAGAAAGCATGGTTGCGATTTCCAGCATTTCATATTTTGTCGATTTTATTTTATTCTGAGAGGCAGTTTTAATAGCGATTTGTCTACATTCTCTAACCTGGTCTCCTAAATTTTTAATTTCCGCACCCACAAGATCGAAAATATCCTTGAGTTGATTAGGAAATGCTTCTTTTTCTTCAATTTGCATTTTGTTTTCATTATCTTCTTGAATTTCTCGAAATGCTTTTTTATTATTTTTTACATCCTCTTGAATCAAATTACATAAACGCTCTAAAACTCCAAATATCTTACAAAAATGTTTTGGATCACTGACATAAATATCACCCAATAGTTGAATACTTTTTAATAAATGCGTACATAAATATTGAAGCGAAATAATTTCATGAGTTAATTTAGCGACCTGAGCCATAACAAGGGAGCGATCAATAAGGTGTAACGGATCCTTGACTGTTTCGAATTTTTTAGTTAATTTGTTATAGCGGCTACTGATAAAATTACCACTGTCATTAAATACTCTTTGAATCCGTTTTAATTCACAAGTTATACGCTCTTGCTCTTTGGATTTAGCAAATGAACGCCTGCTATTCATATTTTTTGCTTGATTTAGTAGTGCAAAAAAAGAATTAGGAGAATAAATTTGATTTCCCTGCTTAAGTTCAGTGCCCAGAGATTCAAGATAATAATTTGATAAATTTTCAATCCACTCTCTAAAAATAGATTCTGGAATACAAATTTCTTTATCAGTACTTAATGCAATACCCAATACTTCTGAATGAATATAGTGCTGGCGTACTATCCCTTCTTTGAGTTCTTCATGAGCTACTGTATCTGCTAACTCTGTATCTGCATCTTTAACTACCATTTTTACTAACATACGGATTAGATTATCACTATGATTCACACAACTGTCTTTTAATTCAGCAATTGTATCTTGAAGTGAAAGCACCTCCTTATGTTTTTCAAGTTTCTGTTTGGCCTTTAATAAGTGCATATAAGCAGGAGCAAGACGGCTAAAACGTTGACTTTTTTCGGTATTTTTTTGTGAGGAATAGGCATTAATAAACTTACATATGGCATTGAGATAGGCAATATCATAATCATAACCTAAAAAATTAAGGCATTTAGTTTCGATCATTTGCATTAAATACGAAATAACACCAGCACTAATGTCATTTGCCTTACTCTCCCCACCCCCACCTTTAAGACGAGAAAAATAATATTCTTTTAGTTTTCTAAGTGCAGCACGAATGGATTCTCTATAGCTGGCTAAGGCAATGTCCGTACCCCGAGGGATTTCAGTGCCGATTTCTTTAACCTGTTCTGGAGTAAAATGCATGGATTGATAATGCTCGCCTACAATTTGAAATATAGGTGGAAATCCATGAATTTTGCCAATATTAGGAACTACTATTTGTTTTAAATGCGCCGTATATAATCCATTAATCTCTTCAATTTTTTTCTTATGCTTTTTTTCTTGATAACTCTTAAATTCTGCATAAGTAAATAAAGCGGCGCTAACTGCTAAAACAGCACCAGCAGTAACCAACGAGGGAATTGTTTCAGCACTTGCAAAAAGACTAAGTGCACTGGGGCTTCCTAATTTAGTTAAATCCGAACTCACTGTCATGACATTAACTCCTTGTTACTCTCAAAGAAATTGAAAAACATCTCCCTTGTTGCTCTTTTGAGTATAGTAATTCAATTTAATTTCTGTGGATTTCGGAGGATAAAAAATAATGAAAGATCAAAGGGGTTATTAGTTTTTAATAAATCCTTAATCTTTAAGAATTACAATAAGCCACTTAGATCAATTAAAATCCAATATAATTAATATCCAGATGCTTTAATGAAAAAAGTAATTATTGGCGCAGGTCCATCAGGTTTATATACAGCGATAAAATTAAAAAAAGAAGGAATACATGACATAATCATCTATGATCCTCGTGCTGGTAATTATACCATCCTGGACATTTAAATAACGATGTGTTTAATGAAGCTCAAAAAATCTTGGCATTGATTTTGGGCCGCAGGACACAATACGCCATATCAAAGATTTAGAAAAATTGCTCTATAGAGAGGCAAAAAAACTGGGTATCTCAATTGAGAATAAACGTTTTGTCCGCATGCATGAAGACAGCAAAGCACCTGGTATTATTGTTGCTAACAATCTGAATGAAGAAGAGATCATTCAAGCCGACTATGTTTTTGATTGCACTGGAGCACGACGTGAAGTGGTGAATGCAATGAATAACGTTGTTCCAAATTCTCCCTTACAATTAACTCTAATTACTGAATTTCCTGTAAAAAATCATTTCCTTGCTTATGTAAAAATAAGTAAAAATGATTGGGCGCAGTTTAAAAAAGATAACGAACGAATTGAGAAATCTCCAGAATCTTTAGATTCATTATCTTTTGTGCAGTCAATTATGAAATTAAGAGCTATGGAATGGAGCGGATTGATGCTCTATTTAAGCATATGAAGAATCGTGATGATGAAATTCATTATTTTGACTCTATTGAATATTTGCGGTCAATCCACAATCTTCTTCAGAAGCATAAACTGAGAAGGTTACTCAATCTTTAAAGTAATTTGGAATATTTAATCAAGCATCATGGTCACCAGAGATAAACACACCAAAAGTAACTCCATTCCCTTCATTTAATTGATTCTAATAATAATTAATCGCCATGCGCAACTCAAATGAAATACAAATCATGCCTCATTCCTTATGGCTCTCGCAAAGCGTGTTAAAACATGATTAGCACGTTTTGCAAATTCATGCACTGCCTCATCAGGACTCATTAAACCTGCAAACATTGATTCTACAACTTCGTCATTAATCGCACGAATTTGATTTTGTGGCCCATAGTATTTCAATGACCGTCCCCCAGCTTGCAATTCCATTTGCGCTAATACTAAATTCGGGTGATGACTAGATTTAACAATCTCAGCATAAACACCTTGTAAGCCTAATGGCAAATAGCCAGTATTGTTATGCCAACGTTGCTGTGTTTGCGGCTGCGCGATAAATGCAAAAAACCGAGCAATTCCTTGATATTGCTCTTTACTTTGTCCAGCCACAGCCCATAGCGCAGCACCACCAGCCACATTGGTATAACGAATTGGGCTGACCTTGGTATCTAAAGGCATAGTGGCTACTCCCAAACGAAAGGAAACTAGGGCGGATAAACTATTATACGCTCCAGACGACTGGCTAAACAAAGGACAAATACTACTGGTAAACAAAATAGTTGCATCATCACCCCGCCCCGCATAACGAAAATAATGCTGCTGATGCCAACGTTTTAAACGAGTAAAATGACTTATTAACTGCGGAGTATCAAACACTGCGTGCTTAGGATTACCTTGTGTTAAAGGCAATCCATGCAGTGCTAAAAAAGACTCAAAAAGAATCCATCCTGGATAAGCAGAAGTATAAACACAACTATAACCGCTTTTTTTAAGCCTAGCGGCTAAAACTTCCATATCATCCCAGGTCTTAGGAAAATTTTCCTCGGTGTAACCTACTTTAGCCAAGGCATCCCTATTGTAATAAAGAATTGGGACTGAAAGATTAAAAGGGAAAGCGATTAAGCGCCCATTTCTGCTGTAAAACTCACGAACTACAGAAATAAAATCATCTTGCGGCAAACTGATGCCTTGCTCTTGCATTAACTCCTCAACAGGTTTTATCACGCCCTTGGGAGAATACATAAGAGCAGTCCCCACTTCAAAAATTTGTACCATTGCTGGTGGTTGTTGCGCGCGAAATGCGGCAGCAAAACTGGTTAGAGTCTCAGTATAACTGCCTTTATAGACTGGTTTTACCCAATAGGTCTTTTGACTTTGATTAAACGCATCAGCCAACGCCCTGACCTCATCACCAATTTGACCAGCCATGCCATGCCAAAGCACAAGTTCAAGACGTTTTGCCTGTACTGGTAAAACAAAAAATAGGATGCATAAAAATGCAATTAATTTTTTCATGCGAGCAAATCTGGATAATCGCTAAACACTGCATCAACACCCCATTGAAACAGTTTATTAGCCTGACGTTTGCGATTGACAGTATATGAACAAACAATATATCCCTCATCCTTTACTGCTTTTACGCGAGCAGCAGTTAGAATTCGGCGATTAAAATGAATGGAAAAACAATCCAATTGTTTGGCTTTTTGTAACCACTGATCATCCCAAGCATGAAACAATAGCCCTAAGGGCATTTCTGGAGCAAGATTACGACACATGACCAAAGCATCCCATGAAAAACTAGAAACTAAGGGTAATTGCTTTGCCGCAGGCCAATGACGATTTAGATAAGTCAACACCGTTACTGCTGTTTGCTCATCCGTACCCAGATAAGGCTTAATTTCAATATTAGCTTGCATTTCAGAAGCAGCAAGCCATTCTAAAACTTCACTAAAATGTGGGATGTGCTCACCTTTAAACTTTCGTGAAAACCAAGAACCAGCATCTAAGGTTTGTAAATAACTGGATTCGACTTTACCTATCTCGCCACGACCATTTGTGGTTCTTTTTAATTGGTCATCATGAAATATAAATGGCTCACCATCAGCACTACACATCACATCAAATTCTATGAAACCACACCCCATCACCCGTGCTTTATCAAAGGATGCCATAGTGTTTTCCGGAGCATAAGCAGAGGCTCCGCGATGACCAATAATTTTTTCTACAACTAACAAATTAATTCCCCTGTTTACGGTTTGAAGCCGCCTCAACCATAGCAGTTAAGGTTAGTTCATTACTTACCGACAAGGTAGGTGTTGGTGCAACAGCTCCAGCCATCATGACCATGGTTTCTTTGGCTTGATAGGCTCTTGGTGGTTGCACTGGAGGATTATCACCAGAAACAAAAACCAAATTACTCACACTGTAATTTTGTGGTGAATAAGCCTTATTCATACGCACAAGTTCATCATTTATTTGTTGATATAACTGCTCGCGAACTTGAACATAAACCGCCTGTATTTCTTCTAAACTGGGTTTGAAATCCACATCGGCAATTTCATATTTAGCTCCCGGCATACTCACTGATTTGGCATTTTGATAGATATCGGTCAACGCGGATTGATTCACACGTGCCTGAGCATGCACATAAAGCTTTTCTAAGCCTGAACTGTCTTGTGAGCGATCAAATTGCAGCAAATGCCAATCACCTTTAGCAATTTTATTCAAACGTTCCATGATGTCAGAACGTGCTTTCACCAAATCCGCATTTGACAGAGTCACATTTATATTTACTCCAAGCAATGCAGACTGAGTAGTTACCCATTGTTTTGCAGACACTTGAAACACAATTTTATCAAGCACCATCGGTGGTGGAAATACATCTGCTGCAAACGCACACGAAGTTACCACCATCAAAGCCAGCATTTTGACTACTGCCTGTCGCATAACTTTCTCCAATTTGATAAATAACTGAATTAGTTTATACCAGTAGCCTCTAATAAGCCAAATTATCATTGATTTAATCAGTAAATAGGTCTATAACTTCTTGCAAAAAAATTTGCTAGAGGAGTTGAAGTAATGATGTCTATCGATAATAGAATAAACAATGACCATGCAAAAACAGAAGATGATTTCCTAGAGTACGCGTTAACCCATGGTTTTGGAGACTTACATCTCAAAGTTGATCCTGCTACAGGGATGAAAGCCATCATTGCAATTCATAATACTAAATTAGGTCCAGCCCTTGGCGGTTGTCGTTTTATCGAATACCCAACCACAGCAGCAGCAATTAAAGATGCAATGCGCCTGGCTCGCGGTATGAGTTATAAAGCAGCCTCAGTTAATTTACCTTTAGGTGGTGGCAAGTCAGTAATTATCAAACCCCGCGGTGCCTTTGACCGTGCTGGATACATGCATCAATTTGGTAAATTTATCAACGAATTAAATGGTCGCTACATTACTGCTTTAGATAGTGGGACTGTATTAAGCGACATGGACATTATCAACGAGCATACTCCTTATGTTGCAAGTTTATCTAAGTACGATGGCGATCCATCCCCTTCTACAGCCAACGGAATTCTCAGAGGGATTCAAGCATCCGTTGCATTTAAACTGAAAAAAGACACCCTTAAAGGAATTCACGTGGCCATTCAAGGTCTAGGTCACGTAGGTTATTTACTTGCACAACATTTACATGAATTAGGAGCAGTCTTAACGGTTACTGACATTTCTCCGGCTGCTGTTGAAAAAGCAGTTCATGAGTTTGGCGCAAAACCAGTAAGCACTGATGAAATTCACCAGGTACCCTGTGATGTATTTGCTCCTTGTGCCTTAGGTGCCGTTATTAATGACATTACGATTCCACAATTACAAACAACAATTATCGCAGGTGCTGCAAATAATCAGTTAGCTCATACTTACCATGGTAAGGTATTGCATGATCGTGGTATTTTATTTGCTACAGATTATGTGATTAACGCGGGAGGATTGATTTTTGCTGCTTCAAAATATTTACAGCGCCCTGAAAGTGAAGTCAGTGAACAAATCGATCATATCTACACTCATCTAATAGAAATATTTGAACGTTCTGCAAAAGAAAATTTACCAACAAATGAAATTGCTGACGCATTAGCGCAAGAGAAATTAGCTTGATGAAACAATTGACTCTAACTCCTGAATTATATGATTACATATTAGATAAATCCTTACGTGAGCATCCAGTTTTAGCAAGCTTACGTAAAGCGACTTCGACTATGGAGTTAGCCAATATGCAAATTTCTCCGGAGCAGGCGCAATTCATGCAGTTTTTGCTGCGTATGATTGGTGCAAAAAATGTTTTGGAATTAGGGACATTCACCGGCTACAGTGCCTTAGCTATGGCCTTGGCACTGCCTAATGAAGGTCGTTTAATTACCTGCGATATCAGTGAACAATGGACTAAAGATGCACATAAATTTTGGCAAGAAGCAAAGCAAGATCATAAGATTGAATTACGCCTCGGCCGTGCTTTAGATTCGTTAGAGGCTCTAGTTGCCGAAGGTTGGAAACAAAAATTTGATTTTATCTTTATTGATGCTGACAAAACAAATTATGTGCCCTATTATGAAATGGCATTAAAACTTATTCAGCCCAAAGGGGTTATTGCTATTGATAACGTTCTATGGGACGGTAAAGTAATTGATAGTGGCAATGAAATAAATGGGCAAACACGAGAAATACGCAGACTTAATGATTTAATTAAAAAGGATCAACGTGTCTTTGTTAGTCTGTTACCTATAGCAGACGGCTTATTTTTAATACAAAAAGTATAAGCTCATTTATACCACATTCATCCGCTTACCCAGTCAAAGGATCTGATGTTAAAAACTTATTTCCAATGTATATTTATGGATGCATCTTTAAAGGAGTGTCATGCATGCAAACAAATAATAACCCCTGTGGATTAGATGGTTTTGCTTTTTTAGAGTTTTCTGGTCCTGATAAAAAACATCTACACCAGCAACTTATCAACATGGGTTTTCAAGCCACTGCCACCCATAAAGATCAAGACATCACACTATATCGCCAAGGTGAAATCCAATTGATTGTTAATGCCACTAAAAATAGTCAAGCAGCAGAGCACGCAATAAATCACGGAGCAGGCGCTTGTGCCATGGGATTTAAAGTACATAATGCAAAAGCTGCTTTTGACCATGCACTGAAGCACGGAGCAACAGCTTTTGAAGATTGTCAGCATGCACCTCATGGTTTGCCCGCAATTCAGGCCATTGGTGGGAGTGTGATTTATTTTGTAGATGAGCAGCATCAACCTTTTGCTAAGCACTGGAACGTTCAGTCTAGCGCCCCTGTGAAAGGCAATGGCTTACTTTTAGTGGATCATCTTACCCATAACGTATTTCGTGGTAATATGGATAAGTGGGCTAATTTCTATGAAAAGATTTTTAACTTTCAAGAAATTCGTTACTTTAATATCAAAGGAAAAATGACAGGCTTGTCAAGCCGTGCTCTTGGCAGCCCCTGTGGCAAAATCAAAATTCCTTTAAACGAATCTAAAGACGATGTGTCACAAATTGAAGAATTTTTGCATGAATATCATGGCGAAGGTATCCAACATATGGCACTGACTACAGACGATATTTATCACACAGTGCGTAGCTTAAGAGAGCACGATGTGCATTTTCTTGATGTACCGGACACCTATTATGAAATGATAGATGATCGTCTTCCTTGGCATAAAGAACCAGTAAAAGAATTACAAGCTGAAAAAATACTCATAGATGGCGAGCATGATCCCAAACATGGTTTATTACTGCAAATTTTCACTGAAAATATGTTTGGTCCAGTGTTTTTTGAAATCATTCAACGCAAAGGCAATCAAGGTTTTGGGGAGGGAAATTTCCAAGCTCTATTTGAAGCCATTGAACGCGATCAAATTAAACGTGGGACCTTAAAGGAAATCAGTTAAAAGGAACTTTATGAAATTAGCTACATTAAAATCTCCATCTTCGCGAGATGGGGAATTATGTGTTGTCAATCAATCATTGACTCAAGCAGTACGTGTGTCACAAATTGCCCCTAATTTACAATATGCTTTAGATCATTGGCAAGAACTCGAACCACTTCTACAAAAAGTATATAAACAATTAAATGAGCAAGGATTAGAAAACCAATTCGCCTTTGATGCCAAACAATGTAATTCGCCTTTGCCTCGCGCTTACCAATGGGCTGATGGCAGTGCATATGTCAATCATGTGGAATTGGTTCGCAAAGCGCGTGGAGCTGAAATGCCTGCTGATTTTTGGACCAACCCACTCATGTATCAAGGAGGCTCAGATACCTTCTTAGGTCCAAGAGATGCTATTATAGTTGCAGATGAAGCATATGGAATTGATTTTGAAGCGGAAATTGCAGTGATCACTGATGATGTACCTATGGGTATTCATCATAAAGAAGCGAGCAAGCACATCAAATTATTGATGCTTGTTAATGATGTCTCTTTGAGAAATTTGATTCCTGAAGAAATTGGTAAAGGATTTGGCTTTTTCCAATCCAAACCTTCCAGCAGTTTTTCGCCAGTTGCCATTACCCCCGATGAATTAGCTCAAGCCTGGGATGGGCAACGAGTGCATTTGCCTTTAATGAGTCATTTAAATGGTACTTTGTTTGGTCAACCTAATGCGGGCATTGACATGACTTTTTCGTTTACACAATTGCTGCAGCATGCAACTAAAACAAGAGCATTAGCTGCAGGCTCCATTATTGGTTCAGGAACCGTATCAAATGTAGATCGAAGTCAAGGTTCTTCATGTATTGCTGAAAAACGCATGTTAGAAATTATTGAACAAGGCAAGGCACAAACCTCATTCATGCATTTTGGCGATACCATTCGTATTGAAATGTTGGATAAACAAGGTAAAAGCCTTTTTGGTGCCATAGAGCAAACGGTTAAACAAGCAAAGGTGAACTAATGAAATTGTATGATTATTTTCGTTCTACTGCATGTTATCGTGTACGCATTGCCCTAAATCTCAAGGGTATTGCTTATGAAAAACACGCCATTCATTTACTGAATCATGGCGGTGAGCATCATAATGAAGAATACCGCAAAATCAATCCGCAAGAGTTGGTTCCTTCTTTAAATGTTGATGGCCATATACTGCATCAATCTTTGGCTATTATTGAGTATTTAGATGAAATCCACCCAACGCCAGCATTACTGCCTATAGCGCCTCTAGATAGAGCAAATGCGCGCGCTTTAGCATTAATGATTGCGTGTGACATGCATCCAGTCAATAATTTACGCATCCTCAATCGCTTAAAAGAACAATTCCATGCGAATGAAACTCAGATACAAGACTGGTATCATCATTGGTTAAAAAAAGGATTTTCTGCCATAGAAACTAAGTTGCAGAGCATTAAAAAGATAGGACCATTTTGTCTTGGTGATGCAGTAACTATAGCCGATATTTGCCTCATTCCCCAAGTGTTTAATGCCCATCGCTTTAATTTTGGCATGCATGAGTATCCATTGATTAATGAAATCTACGACCATTGTACCTTACTCAACGCATTTAAAAACGCTGCTCCAGAGGAGTAGGTAGTTATGCAAATGTACTGATTATTTCTATTACTTAAGAGATAGGTCGTTACTATAAATGAATACTCTGCTTTAGCATATACTCATAATTAATATATTCTTGCTCTAAGCGAACTTGCTCGCCAAAATGGTTTTCTTGCAATGCTTTGTATAAATTGAGTTCGACGGGATATAGATGGGTTAATGCTGCTGTTCTTGGTTTTGCTTCTTTGGTCCAATGAGCCCGATGATGTAACAAAGTCTGCTCATTCATCAATAAGGATTGTGCATTTGGAATTGCCTTTCTGAATTGATTGAGAATGGCAAAACCGTGTGTATCAATATCTCCCCAATAAAATACTTGCTTTTCATTGAGCCAATGTGTAAGTGATAAAAAATCAAATCCATATCCACAACCGAAAAGAATCAGAGCATTTGGATAGTCTGGAAAAGTCAAGGCATTAATGTCATTTTCAATGACAAATACTGTTTTTACGGGTAAATCGAGAAAAGTAAAAGCCTCAGTAGTGATACTGAGGTCAGAAAGACCATGTAAATAAAGTGATTTATCCAAGATACGAAAACGTACTAATTGCGGTTTTTCTAAAAACCCATATCGTAATGCAAAATGATGTGTTGCACTCATTTCCTTATTTATCGCATATTCAGGAAGACATAAGTCAAACCATTCACTCAAGACCTTTTGATGATGTTCAATAAATTTGGTATCTATTGCAGGTAAACTAAGTTGGCGCAAATAAATATTAGGTTTTGGATGATGAAGCAACCAATCTACAATAGTTATCAACCGAGGAAGCTCATGTTCTAATTGAAGCAAGCGATGAGGTTTTTTTAATATCCATGTTTGTAGTTGTGGAAAAATATCAAGAACACGATTGACTAGTGACAAAAATAAAGGAATCCATTTTTTCTTGCCTAACCAGGCTAAAGCATCAAATGACGAATAAATCCACAAAGCAGAAGGAATTTCATTTCGTCCCAACTGCCAGTGATTGATTTGTAGTAGTTCAAACTTGATCTGACAGTTGCCAGTTTTTCAGAAGTGTCTGTC
>NZ_JASGFU010000031.1:0-33280 GCF_047605385.1 Legionella sp.
TCCTTAACTTAATGACAGAGAGAAAGAGGAAATAGCCTTAAGTTGACGCCATTAATTGCTCGCATTGGAAAAAACCTACTCAGATGCCAAACAGCAGTCTTTGAAATAAGGCACCAATTTAAACAAGGTCATGTGGCTTGGTATGAGCTTGCCTTTAGAACAAAACCTATTCGTAAATAGGTAGGAGAGTACTTGGAGCAAGGCTCTTATACTGATCCCAACTGAAGATTGTTTGTTTTTGTAAAAATTTATTAAAATATTTTTCAGCTTTGTGGACTTTTTTTATAGAAGGTGTTGAACCCACCAACAATCATGCAGAGCGATGTCTAAGACCTGCCGTAATTTGGCGTAAAAAATCATTTGGAATTCGATCTGACTATGGTTCTGACTACGGAGCAAAAACAATGTCTTTTATTTTGACCTGTACGCCTCAAGAAAAAAACTCTTTTGAGTTTCTTAAAGAATCTTTGACCGCGCTTTTTGCAAATAAGGCTTCCCTAGGTTAATTTTAAACTAGGAGGCTGAGCTATTACACATTGGGAATGACAAATGCTGCTTATCTATAGAGATATTCGGTACTGCTCGACATGCTATGAGAATACTCCCAGCTTACCCAATGAGTACTTACCAAATAATAAATCCCACAGTGAATTGGCAAAGCGGTGTGTTCAGTAAGATATAAACCATACTCATTTAGCTGTTGCTTATGTTTTACTAATGATTTTTCATCTTCTTGCCCCGTTTTAAAATCGATAATCCACAGTCGTTTTTGATCAATAAAAGTACGATCAATGATTCGTGTTACTGTACTGCCTTGATGCGAGACTAAAAGCTCATATTCATTATGTTCTTGCTCATGTGCAGTAATAATCCAAGCTCCATTTTTATCAGCAAACATTCGTTTTATTTGGTCTTGTAAGACAGTGAGTGTCTCGTTTTGCATGGATTTGTCAAAACCGTGTTTTCTGCATTCATAATATGCCAGATCCCAAGGAATATCTGCAAATTGTGTTGGATGATGATCACAAATCCATTGTAATAATTTGTGCGCGATAATGCCCGTCAAGCGCGGGATAGTCGATGTTAAAGTAGAAGGTGGATTTGTTGCGCCATACTCACTTACTTCTGAGTCATTATGTTGATAATAGATTAAAGGTAAGCGTATGAGTTTGGGCAAAGCAATTGTTGTTTCATCTTCTTTTTGCGTACCTTCATGCGCACTAAATTCTTGCAGTTTAAGTAAGTTGCGAAAAGAGCTTTTGGATGATTTTTCGAAGTGATCTAAAAGATATAAACGCGATTTAGCACGTGTTACAGCAACATAAAGTAGGCGTTGTGTTTCATAATAGCTCTTGACTTCATCTAATTGTCCCAAGTAATCATAGACCGGACAACATTCATGATGCGCTGCTTGAATCGGTGACATAAGTAATAAATTACCCTGTTTTTGCGTGGGTAAATTTAACCAACGTAACATTGGTAAATCACCACGATTAGTCTGTGCACCTAAACCAGGTAAAAATACCACATCAAATTCTAAACCTTTGGATTTATGAATGGTCATGACTTGTAAACGCGAAGGTGTAGCCTGTTGTGAATAGAGCTTATTAAATTCACCAAGAAATTCCTTCATGTCTGCCAAACGGCCATTTTGCTCATAGCGATCAAGCAGGCTCCAAAATTGCTCCAAGTCGTGAAGTTGTGCTTGGGTCAGGATTTTTTCTGCATATAATTCATTCATCGTATGAATTACCCAAGCCGAAAGTTTTTCTTCATAACGTGTGTTTAATGCCTTTTGCATCACATGGATAAAAAAATGTGCACGAAAGAGGCCTTCTTCACTGAGACCTACGATTTTGTTTAATTGCAATAGGGCAGAATAGATCGATTTCTTTTTATTAAATTGAGCAATCGTATGCACATCATTTAATGTCAAACCACAATAAGGGCTGCGTAGCAAGGATAACCAAGAAAGGCGATTACCTGGTGATAATAAAGCTTGGGTTAATGACCAGACATCACGTAAATGAGGTAAATTAGCAAGCAGAGTAATATCTGTGCCTTGATAAGGAATTTGATGAGCACGCAGTAAACGAACAATTTCTGTGAGTTGTGAGCGTGAGCGCACTAAAATTGCCATGTTTTGCTCAGGAAATGTTGCTAATTCTTGTTGAATAATGTGTATGAGGAAAAGTGCTTCTTCTTCTTTGCTAGTGTATTGTATGGCACGGACGGTACTGTCTTCATTATCTTGAATCACGTTGATGCTTGCATGAAATGATACCGCTCCAGATTCAATATCAACTCGTTGTGGAAATACGTTGGTAAAGGTATAGTTTACCCATTCGACAATCGTTTTTGTAGAGCGAAAATTACAACTTAACTCCAATGAAGTAAGACGTACTGGTCCAATTCCTTCTTCTTTGGCACGAAAGAATAACCCCACTTCCGCTTGGCGAAAACGATAAATTGATTGCATGGGATCACCCACAATGAACATGGTTTTTCCATCACCCTCTTGCCATCCATGGACCAATTTACTAAGCAAATCAAATTGGGTGATGGATGTATCTTGAAATTCATCAACTAATAAATGATGAATAGCATTATCTAAATATAAGGTTAAATCAGTAGGACAATCAGGATCTCCTAAAGCGGCAAGTGCTTGTTGAGAAATTGCCGTAAAATCTACTTCATTATTCTCACTAAATAGCAGATGTAAATGTCCAACAAGTAAAGGCAGTAATAAAAATAGTGCTTGTAATGTTTCCCATTGTTCGGGATTGTATTGAGGATTAGGAAGATTGCTAACTTGGATTAATGACTCATAAAATTCACTGTGTTCACTGAGTTCAGCAAGTAATTCTTTACTGGTATTTTTTAGTTTTTTATATTCATTTGCTGGACAAGAGGTACTGAGTAAACCCACATGATGATCAAAGCTTTTGCGGAAATTTAGATCGCCGGTCAGTACTAATTTACTAAGTGCGGCAGCAAACTCTTTATTAATATCCTGAAAATTATGCCAATCTTTAAGACAGTAACGAGGAGAGTCAGGATTGTTTTCAATCAATGCCAAAGTTTGTACGCATGAGGTTAATTCAATCGCTAAATGTACCGGTAAGCTTTGACGAAAACGAGCTAATTCATGCTCTTCAATAAGTTTTAAGGCTGTTTCAAAATGTGTTTTTTCTTGTGTTTTTGCTTGGAAGAGAGGTACTAACCATTGCTCCCTTTGGGCAAGCAATGCTTGTAATAATTGGAGCAAACGATCTTGACGATTATCAAAATGCAAGAGTAAGGTTTTTATCGCTTGCTGATAGGCAGGAGCCTCTAGTGCAAACTGAATACAGCGACGAGCAGCGGTTAAATAGTAACTGTCTGCTTTATCCGTGATTTGAGAGTAGGCAATTTGTTTTTCCAATAGAGGAATTGCCTGGTTGATGCTTTGGCATAATGAGTCAATGGTGATAATTCTTAGACGGTTAGGGTGATGCAGTAAATCCCATGCGAACTGTTCATCGCGTTTTAGCGCTGCTCGTGCAAAGTCCAGTGTCATTTGTTGATGTGGGCTTTGTGCTGGAGTGTTATGCGCTGCTTGTTGCAAAGCGCGGGTGATACGTTCACGCATTTCACTAGCCGCTTTACGCGTAAAAGTAAGAGCAATGATTTGTTCTGGAGCGTTAACGATTCCTAATAAGCGCAGATAACGCTGAGTAAGAATTTCTGTTTTTCCCGAGCCTGCAGGGGCCTGAACGATGAATGATTGTCTTGGATCAGTAGCTTGTTGTCGTTGATGACTGTCAATAAGTACCATGGATGTAATCACCACCTCAGAAGGGATTTTTTGTTGGTTAGGGACACTGTCATTAAGTTAAGCCAATTTTTGCTACTTACGTTCCGCGAACAAGTCGCGGGACGTAGGCAATCAGCCATATTCCTTAATTTAATGGTAGTGAGAGTTAAGGATAGAGGTTTTCAGGCAAATTTTCCTGAGACCAATAGCCCAACATTTTTTTCGCTACTCTAACACAATTTCCTGTGCAGGTGGACGTAAATTATAATGAGAACTCATACACCGTCCATAAGCACCAGCATTTGCAATTAATAACACATCACCTTCTTCGGTCACTGGTAATAAACGATCGTAACCTAAAGTATCTCCCGACTCACAAATAGGGCCAACCACATGTGAGAAACCTGCTTTTTCTTCATGCAATCTACTTAAGTTAACAATTTCATGATAAGCTCCATACAATGATGGTCTAATCAATGAATTCATTCCTGTTTCAATACCAACAAATTTCACTTTTCCTTTTTCTTTACATTGAGTCACCTTAGCTAAAATTACGCCACTTTCAGCCACAAGGAAACGTCCAGGTTCCAGCCAAATTTCTAATTGCGGGTAGCGTGATTTAACCGCCATTAATAAAGCATCCAAATTGGCAAAATCTAAAGGTTGTTGGCCTGGCTTTTCGACAATACCTAGGCCACCGCCCAGATTAATGACGGTGACCTCTGGAAATTGTTCAATTAAAGAAGCTAACATGGATGCAGTTTGCTGCCATAATTCTGGAGTTAGAATGCCACTGCCGGAATGAGCATGCAGGCCTACTACATGAATGTTATTTTTTTTGGTCAACGCAATTATTTGGGAAATATCATCCTGGGTAATACCAAATTTAGATTCATTTCCTGCGGTAGAAACATGTTTGTGATGACCGGCTCCTGTGCCAGGATCAATACGGATAATGACTTCTTTATTTTTAAATAAATGTGCCCAATGCTCTAAGGGATATAAACTATCAATGGTGATGTAACATTCTATTTTTAGTGCGTATTCATACTCTGATTTGGGTGCAAAGTTAGGTGTAAATAAAATCCGTTTTTTATCAATTTCTGGAAAGAGTTCTAATACTCTATCTAATTCTTGTATGGAAACGCATTCAAAACCGATGCCTTCTTTTTCTAATGTTTGTAATACTGAAGGGTGAGGATTGGCTTTGATGGCATAAAATAATTTATCAATAGATTTCAATTTCAGTAATTGTTGGGCACGCGCCGCTTGAGTGGGGCTGTGATATACATAACAGGGTGAATGAGTTACTGCTGTTGTTAATAAATGGTCACGTTCAGTTTCCCACCAGGGAGTAAAACGGGCTGTGGGGTTGCCAAATTCTTCGTGCCAACTTTTAGAGTAATAAAAAATTTGGGGATTATTCTCGATGAGTAAATTATGTAATTTTTGACAAAGCTGATTGGCTTGGGATTCATCAACTACAAAAGTTAAGTTTAGATCGTTCGATGCTAAAGACATTAAGTAGACTTGTTTGGCTTCGAATACTTCTAATGCTGGGCCTAATTGCGGTAAGACAGTTCTGATATGATGGCCTACCAAACTGACTGCACTGCAAGGCTCAATAAGTTTTGCGCGGCCAAATTGATTCAGTTCTTCGATTAATGCATTAATGGCGGGCCGGTCATGAATTTTTGTATTAATGTCTAAAGATAAAGTAACATTAAATTCTGAGGAAGAAAGCAAATCAACGGAGAAACCATGGTTTTTAAATGTGGTAAACACATCCGATAAGAAACCTACTTGTTGCCACATGTGTAAGGTATCTATGGAAATCAGTAAGATACTATTTTTTATTTGAATGGATTTAATCAGTGGAGCCGTTTCATCAATATCTTTGGTAATTAACGTCCCGGAATGTTCTGGCATTTGAGTGTATTTAACAGACATTGGAATCCTGGCGTGGCGCACTGGAGGGATGCAATTAGGATGCAAAACCTTGGCGCCCATAGAAGCGATTTCTTGAGCCTCATCATAATTAAGTTTTTTTAATAAACGTGCTTGAGGTAATTGATGGGGATTCGCCGTATAAATTCCTGGAACATCAGTCCAAATTTCACAAGCTGTGGCTTGAAGCTTACCAGCCAGCAAAGCGGCGGAAGTATCAGAACCTCCTCGACCTAACAAAACGGTTTCCCCTTGTGGATTCGCGGCGAAAAAACCCTGGGTAATAATTACTTGTGCACCGCTGCTAATAAATTGTTCTACCAATTGCGGATCATACTCACTGTTACAACGAGCAGAAAGATAATTTGCGGATTCGCCGTTATGAAAGGGAGCACTGGTTAATAATTCACGAGCATCATACCATTTACAATGCATGCCCTGATTTTCTAAAAAGGCATGTCCCAGGCGAGTCATCATCAGCTCACCTAAGCTAAGTACTTGTGCATGAGTTTTTGCTGGCGCTTGCTTTAATAAAGCTATCCCTGTGAGCCATTGCTCTAATTGATGTAAATCACCGGTAATTAATTCAGGATTGACTTCCAATTGTTCGGCAAGGTTCAAATGGCTATTGCGAATATCAATAATGATGCTTTGATGCTCATCAATTAATGCCGCATCAATTGCTCTTTCTAGTTTGTTGGAAATTTGTGTTAATGCAGAACACACAATTACTGGTTGCACTCCTGCGTTCAGATGTTTTTTCGTGATGGCTGCAATATTGTTCCATGTGCCACGAGTGGATACGCTTGTTCCACCGAATTTAGTTATGATCTGTTGCATAATTTATTCCGCACAAAATTAATACACCTTAGCATGGAGTATAGGAGAGACACAAGAGGTTCATAAGAGATATTCTTGCAGAAAAATAGTTTTAATACAAATGCAAATAAATTGATTAATTGCTCATGCTGAGTTTAATTAAACCACTATGAGTGATTATTTTTTACTCATTGAATAATATATAAAAAAATTGTTTTTAATGATTTGAAAACAAGGTACACTCCTCCAACATTCGAACGGATTTTATTCAACTTTTGAAATACTGAAATTTAGAAGGAGTATGGAGTGAAGAATATGCACAAACCTTTGAGAACGCTTGTTAGCATTGCTGTTATTGGTGTTTTGGCTACTGGCGTTGCTCATGCTGCTGGATTTGCTTTGTATGGCGAAGGTTCAGGTTATACAGCAGGTAATTATGCTGCAGGAGCTGCAGCAGAAGCAGCTGATGCGTCAACTGGTTGGTATAACCCAGCAGGTTTAGCTTTGATTCGTAACAAGCAAGGCGTTTTCGGTGGTACTGGAATTTTTCCTAACATGAGAATTAATGGTTCAAGCGAATATGTCACCGAAGGTTTACCTCCTTATGAGCAAGAATATCATCGTGTAAACGGGAGTTATAGTGGTTTTGTGCCTGCCTCACATTTCGCTTTGCCTGTGGGTGAGCGCACTACACTAGGCTTAAGTTTTACTGGTCCTTATGGTTTATCTACAGATTGGTCACCTGTATCACCAGTACGTTACTCTGCAACTTATACTGAACTTATTACTGCAACAATTTCACCTGAAATAGGAACATTAGTATTAGATAATTTAGCGTTTGGTGCCGGTATGGATTTCCAATATTCACGCGTTAAATTTAACCAAATTATTGGTGCACCAACTCTTTTAGCTGCATTGGATGAGAACCCTGCGGGTTTGGATACCTTCAGTAATAACAAAGGTGCTTCTTGGGGGTTAGGATTTCATGTTGGGTTGATGGCATTATTTAATGACAACCATACTCGCTTAGGTGTGAATTATCAATCTCAAGTACGTCATGTGTTCTACGGGCATAGTGAGTTGAAAGGTATTTTAGCAAATAACTTTGACTTATTACTTCCTCCCTACCCAGAAGCTGGTGGTGTATGGAAAAATAATAATTTATTCAGTAACCCAATTTATTTCCCAGATGTATTAACCATTAGTGGATATCAGGATATTAATGATCAATGGGCTATTTTAGGTTCCGCCGTATATGCTGGCTGGCATTCATTCAAGACAATTCAATTAAATAATGTTGCTGCCCCTAACATCAGTTCAGTTCCTCCATTTCCAGTAACTGAAGCAAATGTTATTAGCACTGTGGAGCAACGATATAACGATGCATGGCGTTTCGCTTTAGGTGCTAACTATCATGTAACTCCTCAATGGATGATGCGTGTTGGTGGTGGTTATGATCAGTCACCTACCAGGAATAGGTACAGAGATATTCGCTTACCAGATGTTGATCGTTGGGCTATTGCGGTAGGTACTCACTATCAGTGGAAACCAACCATTGGCTTTGATGTGGGGTATACTCACTTATTCTCTGGTAGCAGACCAAGTGTTCATTCAGTGCAACACTTCTCTACAACATCTGCATTCTTTGTAAATTCCAACAATGGTATTTTTGCAGCGGATCTGGTTGGTGGGCAAGTGGTATGGACTATTGATCCAGTTCTTCCTGCGCCAATGAAATAATCTTTAATTGCTTATATTCGGAGAATAATTTTGATCTGTCGGGCCAAGGCCCGACCTACAACATGGACGTAGGTTGAGTCTTGGCCCAAAAACTTCTTATTTTGTTTTGATAATGGTTGCTTCACCTGGACCATTTACAATCAAAGTGTAGCCATTTTTAGAAATTGTCTTGGGAGAAATATCCCCACTGTCCAAATTCATAGTTACAGTACCCACTTCAATTGGGTTAGCAGTATTTGTCGCCATTTTAATTACTGCTGGGCAGTTTTTACCATTAGTGTGGCCGTGGCAAGCAATTTTAACTAAATTCCAGTAAACTTGTTTTGTATTATTGGCGGGGGTGGGATAAATAGAAGGAACGCCTGCGATAAATGCATTAGATTCCTGATTGGTATTGTTATGTGTCGTCAAATATACAGGGGCCGCAAAAGCTGTTACAACGCTTAAACTTAAAGCAATTGCTGAAATACTTTTAATTAATAAATTCATCATGTCTCCATTGTAATTATAAATAATTGGCCACATGGGCCAAATTGATTTGCTATTTAGATGTCTATATATAACGCAGGCTAATTATACCGCAAAATGTGTGATGATAACATTTGCGCTAATTTTTGTTTAAAAAAGTAGCTAAATCCTTGGCAAAATAAGAAATAATAAAATCAGCGCCGGCGCGTTTAATGGCAATTAAACTTTCAATTATGGCTTGCTCTTCATTGATTAGCCCGTGTTTGGCTGCTACTTTAATCATGGAATACTCACCACTTACTTGATAAGCACAAAGCGGAACTTCCGGGAAATTTTGCTTAAGTTTAGTAATCACATCCAGATAATAACCTGCAGGTTTGACCATAATCATATCGGCTCCCTCATCAAGATCCAAAGCAGTTTCACGGATGGCTTCGTTGCTATTGGCTGGATCCATTTGATAGGATTTACGATCCCCAAATTGCGGTGCACCTTGCGCTGCTTCTCTAAACGGGCCATAGAGGCAGGAACAATATTTGGCACTATAACTTAAAATAGGAATATGCTGATACCCTGAAAAATCCAATGCTTGACGAATTGCATTGACCATCCCATCTGTCATCCCGCTGGGGGCTACCCAATCAGCACCCGCTTTGACATGGCTAATGGCTTGCTTTGCTAATAACTCTAAAGTTTTATCATTATCAATGTGTCGATCTTTTAATACGCCGCAATGGCCGTGATCCGTGTATTCACAAAAACATAAATCGCTAATAATTAGTAATTCTTTATTAACAGAGCGGATTTTTTTAATGGCTTTTTGAATTATACCTTCATCATTAAAAGATTCACTGCCACAGGCATCTTTATGTTTGGGTATGCCAAATAGTAATACTGCTGGAATACCTAGAGTAGTTAAATGCTCAATTTCTTTGGGAAGACAATCCAAGCTTAATTGATATTGTCCTGGCATAGCTGTTATTTCTTGTGCAGTAGCAAGTTGTTCATTGATGAATAAAGGCATAATAAATTGTTGCGGATGCAAGCGTGTTTCTCGTACTAAAGCACGCGCAAGGGGATTGCTTCTCAAGCGCGTTAATCTCAGTGGTATATTATAGTCAGTCATTTGTAGTTATCCTATAAAATGAATATGTTTATTGTTTCTTACACGGTCTCCAGCTTTTTGAGGCGGTAAATCAAGTCAAGGGCTTCGCGTGCGGATAATTGATCTGGATCTATTTTAGCTAATTCACGCAAAATAGGGGATGGCTCATGAAGTACGGGCTGAAATTGTTCTACAACAGGTGCATTATTTTGCATATGGCTTAAATGTGAATGGGCAATTTTTAAGACGTCAGGAGGGATACCTGCAAGCTCTGCAACTTCCAAACCATAACTGCGGTTTGTACAACCAGGTTCAACCCGATATAAAAAGACAATGCGTCCTGTCTCTAAAGATGCCTGTAAATGCACATTACGAATGCAAGGCAATTGCTGGGGTAGATCAGTTAATTCAAAATAATGAGTAGAAAAGAGAGTGTAGGCTTTAATTGCGGTTGCTAGATAGACACAGCTTGCATAAGCGAGTGCCATACCATCATAAGTGCTGGTTCCACGGCCAATTTCATCAATTAATACCAGGCTTTCATGACTTGCTTGACGTAAAATTTGAGCAGTTTCAGTCATTTCCACCATGAAGGTAGAACGGCCGGAAGCCAAATCATCACTGGCACCAATACGAGTAAAGATTCTGTCGATAGGGCCTAGAGTTGTTGATTGTGCCGGCACATAACTGCCTATATGGGCTAACAATACAATTAAAGCAGTTTGTCGCATGTAGGTTGATTTACCACCCATATTAGGGCCAGTAATTAATAAAATATTTTGCTCTGGATTTAATTGCAGATTATTGGCAATAAACTGTTCTTGTAACAAATGTTCAATAACCGGGTGTCGCCCATCTTGGATAGTGATTTGTGATTGTGTGACAAGCTGTGGGCAACACCACTTAAGACTTTGTGCTCGCTCTGCAAGAGTCACCAGGACATCCAATTGTGCTAAAGCACGCGCTAATTGTGTTAGCGCGGCTATGTTTTGTTGCATGGCAATGAGTAAATTGTCATACAACCATTTTTCACGAGCTAAAGCTTTTACTTGTGCTGATAAGACCTTTTCTTCAAATATCTTTAACTCTGGTGTGATGTATCGTTCTACATTTTTTAGTGTCTGCTTACGATGATAATGAGAGGGGGCTTTTTCTGATTGATTTTTGGACAATTCAATGTAATAACCTTGCACATTATTAAAACCAAATTTTAAGGAAGATAATCCCGTTTGTTGTCTTTCATCTTGTTCGAGTTGCTCTAAGGTTTCACTAGCATGCGTGCTTAGCCTTCTTAATTCATCAAGTTCTTCATCAAAGCCTGTAGCAATAACCCCACCGTCACGAATTAAAACTGGAGGATTATCAATGATTGCAGTAGCTAATAGTTGTTGTAAATCAGGCATTGGCTGAGTGTGCTTTTTTAGTTCTGCTGCGAGGAAACTCTTATTTTGTGCTAATGCAACATGGATTTTTGGCAGTAGATTTAAAGTGGTCCCTAATGCCTGTAAATCACGAGGACGTGCGGATTTAAGAGCAATGCGTGAAACGATGCGCTCTACATCACACACCTGTCGCAATAATTGATGAATGGTGGCATCATTTTGTAATGCAATGATTTCGGCAATTGCTTGTTGCCGAGCTTGAATAGATGTGTGCTGTTTTAAAGGTCTGCCAAGCCAGCGTTTTAATAGGCGGCTGCCCATGGTGCACGCAGTTTTGTCCAGGACAAAGAGCAAACTATTTTCTTGCCCACCTTGGATGTTTTCAAATAATTCCAAATGTTTTTGGGTTGCAGCATCTAATTGTAAATAATCTTGTGAGCTTTCAAGCGTGATGGCGTTTAAATGAGGGAGTGCTTGTTTTTGTGTTATTTGCAAATAAGCCAGTAAGGCTCCAGCGGCAATCAGGGCTGTAGGGTAATCCTGCTCACCAAATGCGCTCAGATTATTGACGGCAAATTGTTCACATAAACGAGCTTTGGCGCGTTCAAAGTTAAATTCCCAGCCTGGTCTGGTTTTAACCGGAAAATTAAGACAATATTTCTCCAATGATGAGTCTTCTTGCAATAGTAATTCTGCCGGTTGGAGTCTTGTTAATTCTGCATTTAGCTGTGTTGCATCAGTTAATTCCAGTAAATGAAAATGACCACTACTTAAATCAACCCAAGCAAGACCTATATGCTTTTTTTGTTGGTGTAAAGCCAAAAGTAAATTATCTTTTTTGGCATCCAGCAGGGCTTCATCAGTTACCGTACCAGGAGTAATAATGCGGGTGACCTGTCGTTCTACAGGCCCTTTACTGGTTGCTGGGTCACCGATTTGTTCGCAAATAGCTACGGATTCACCTTTTTTTAGCAATCTGGCCAAATAATTTTCTACAGCATGATAAGGGACGCCTGCCATAGGAATAGGCTTATCTGCCGATTGGCCACGATGGGTTAACGTGAGATCCAGCAATTGCGCAGCATGCTTGGCATCATCAAAAAATAATTCATAAAAATCACCCATACGATAGAGCAAGAGCATGTCGGGGTAGTCTGCTTTGATGCGTAAATATTGTTGCATCATGGGGGTATGTGAAGTATTCATCAGCAATTGGTTAAAATTAAAGTGCCGTGATTCTAGCAAAATCACTTTTGGAAGTCAGTATTTCGGCATCTCTATGTGCTTAGAACATACTACTTTGTTGAATTTAATTTTATTTGCTAAAATCAATAATGATTTTATATAAAAATCTAAAACTAACATAGGGAGAATGATGATGAAGCGTATCGCTCTAATTGCTACTACTGGACTTTTAGCATTAATGTTGACTGCATGTGGTGGACAAGGTACTCCTAAGCCTACTGCTAATGAGAATACGATGCAGCAGCAACAACCAGGTACTACACCACAACAGCAACAATCTGCTCCAAACCAAGAACAACGCTAAAATTTGGAGTACCTGAGTGGCGTGCAGTGCGTTGCTCAGGAACAATTCTGGTAGTGATTATGAATACTTTTAATCCATTAATTCAAGAAATCGCAACTCTATTGAAAGAAAAAAACTGGCAGTTAGTGACCGCTGAGTCTTGTACTGGCGGTTTGGTTGCCAGTTTTCTTACAGAAATTCCTGGTAGTTCAGATTGGTTTGAGCGTGGTTTTGTCACTTATAGCAATTTAGCCAAAGAAGAAATGTTGGCTGTTCCAAGCATATTGCTCGATGAGTTCGGCGCAGTCAGTGAACCTGTTGCAGCATCCATGGCTTTAGGTGCTTTAAAACACAGTGCTGGGCAAATTGCGGTATCGATTACAGGAATCGCTGGGCCTGATGGTGGTAGTGCTGAGAAGCCTGTAGGCACGGTGTGCTTTGGTTGGGTTGCACAAGGGGTTAATGCGAAAACAGTGAGAAAACAATTTCATGGCGGCAGACAAGAAATACGCTTGGCAGCATGTAGGGAAGCATTGTCTGGTGTGTTGGCTTTGCTTAAAGATTAAAATGTGTCTTCAATTTCAATCTAAGGTATACTTTCTTCTGCAGGCATTATAACTAAACAAAGTACTGGGGCAGGCCTTAGTGCAAAAAATATAGGGCCGGGGGTAATTATCGACGCCAAAGATACCATATCATACGATACAAGATTACCTAATGTGGGTATTAATTCAGTTGTGCAAATAAATAACTCTCAAAGTAATAATGTAGTCAATCGAGCATCAATAGGTCTATTTTCTTCGACAGTACCGACATCCCCAAAAGTTACCAAATCGAAAAGTTTTATACGTCGATTATTGGGGAAGTAATGTAGAGATCCAGTGATCTTCAATTTCACTTCAATAATCAGTTTGCTGCAGGTTCACATCTGTGTGATAATTTTGTCCTTGCATTAACTACCTGGAAAAGATTATGGAAGAAAATAAACAAAAAGCATTGTCAGCTGCTCTTTCGCAAATTGAGCGTCAATTTGGCAAGGGTTCTGTAATGCGTATGGGAGACAGTAATGTAGCCCGTGATATAGAAGCGATTTCGACTGGATCTTTGGGCTTAGACATTGCCTTGGGAATCGGGGGATTACCTAAAGGCCGTATTGTTGAAATTTATGGTCCAGAATCTTCTGGTAAAACCACGTTAACCTTACAAGTTATTGCCGAATGCCAAAAAATGGGTGGTACCGCTGCATTTATTGATGCGGAACATGCTCTAGACCCAAGCTATGCGCAAAAACTTGGTGTTAATGTGGATGAACTATTAGTTTCTCAGCCTGATACAGGAGAGCAAGCTTTAGAAATTACCGACATGCTGGTACGTTCTGCTGCGGTTGATGTGATCATCGTTGATTCTGTTGCTGCTTTAACTCCTAAAGCAGAGATTGAAGGAGAAATGGGGGATTCTCATGTTGGTTTACAAGCACGTTTGATGTCTCAAGCGTTACGTAAATTAACGGCGAATATTAAACGCTCTAATACTCTAGTGATTTTTATTAACCAAATTCGTATGAAGATTGGTGTGATGTTTGGCAGCCCTGAAACCACAACTGGTGGTAACGCGTTGAAATTCTACGCATCTGTTCGTTTAGATATTCGTCGTATTGGTTCGATTAAAAAAGGCGAAGAAATTTTAGGTAGCGAAACACGTGTGAAAGTAGTTAAGAATAAAGTGGCGCCACCATTTAAGATGACTGAATTTGATATTCTCTACAATGAAGGAATATCTCGTGAAAGCGAAATCATCAATCTGGCCGTACAATTGAATTTAATTGAAAAGGCAGGGGCATGGTACAGTTACAAACAAGAAAAAATTGGTCAAGGCAAAGATAATGTGCGTTTATATTTGAAAGATAATTCAAGTATCGCTGCTGAATTGGAGCAACAAATTCGCGCTGAATTATTGGAAAAGAACTCGCCATTACTTGCCTCTACGACTGTAGATGAGTTTGAGACCATTGATGAATAAGGCATTTGATCATGCGGTGCGCCTGTTGTCCAGGCGCGAGCATGGTGCCACTGAGCTTTATGAAAAACTAAAACAAAAAAGATTTAGTGCTGCGCAAGTAAAAGAAGCTTTAGAACGCTGCCAGCAACTTGACTTACAAAGCGACCGTCGTTATGTTGAAAGCTATAGCCGTTCACGTATCCGCCAAGGGTATGGCCCGCTAAAAATTAGTCAGGAATTAAGCAATAAAGGCATAGACAAGGAATTGATTCAAAATATTTTGCGCCAAGAAGAAGATCATTGGTTGAAATATGCTTTGGAAGTCTGGCATAAAAAAAGTAAAAAGCAGGAAGAAATGTCTTTTAGCGAAGTGCAAAAGCAACAGCGTTTTTTACTTTATCGTGGATTTAGCATGGATATTATCGCAATGGTCACAAAGGAATTGAAACTATTGTAGCGGCTTAATTTATTTGAATTAACTTAAAAATTTGGTATCGACTAGAAAATGAAAAGTTCTGAAATTAGACAAGCATTCTTTGATTATTTTATACAGCATGGCCATCAGTTAGTAGAGTCCAGCTCTTTGATTCCTGCCAATGATCCTACTTTATTATTTACCAATGCGGGTATGGTACAGTTTAAGGATTTATTTTTAGGGCTTGAAACACGCTCTTATACGCGTGCGGTTACCGCTCAGCGCTGCGTTCGTGCAGGTGGCAAACATAATGATTTAGAAAATGTGGGTTATACTGCACGCCACCATACATTTTTTGAAATGCTGGGTAATTTCAGCTTTGGTGATTATTTCAAACGCGAAGCCATTCAATTTGCTTGGGAGTTTTTAACCAAGGTGCTCGGTTTGCCTGAAGAGCGTTTATGGGTCACTGTTTATAAAGAAGATCAAGAGGCCCAAGACATTTGGTTAAAAGAAATGAAAGTTTCTGCTGCACGTTTTTCACGTTGTGGTGAAAAAGATAATTTTTGGTCCATGGGAGACACAGGGCCTTGTGGTCCATGTACAGAAATATTCTACGATCATGGTTCTGAAATTGCTGGTGGCCCTCCAGGAAGTGCTGATGAAGATGGGGATCGCTATATTGAAATTTGGAATCTGGTCTTCATGCAATTTAATCGTGATAAAGACGGTAATTTGCATCCTTTACCTAAACCTTCTGTGGATACAGGCATGGGATTAGAGCGCTTGGCTGCTGTTGTACAGGGAGTGCATAGTAATTATGAGATTGATACCTTTCAATACTTAATTAAAGCCATTGCAAAATTAGGTAATATTAGCGATTTACATCATACATCATTAAAAGTTATTGCTGATCACATCCGTTCTTGTGCTTTTTTGGTTGTAGATGGTGTTATTCCTGGAAATGAAGGTCGAGGTTATGTTTTAAGAAGAATTATTCGTCGTGCTGTACGTCATGGTAATAAACTGGGTTTACCAACTCCATTTTTTGCCAAGCTGGTGCAGCCTTTAATTGATGTAATGGGTGATGCTTATCCTGAACTGATTACCTATAAAGCCCATATTGAAAAAGTATTGCTGCAAGAAGAAAATCAATTTGTGCGTACTTTAGAGCAGGGGTTACGCTTGTTACAAGAGCAAATGCATTCGTTAGGTGGCCAAGAAATTACTGGGCAAATTGCATTTCGCCTCTATGACACCTATGGTTTTCCAGTTGATTTAACTGCCGATATTGCTCGTGAGCAGGGTATGTATGTAGATATGGAAGAGTTTAATGCATTAATGCAACAACAAAGAGAGCAATCGCAAGCCGCCAGTCAATTTACTATTGATTATCATGCAGCCACGCAATTAGATCATCAATCTGATTTCCATGGTTATGAAAAAGAAGAAATGGAAGGGCGAGTGGTGGCCTTGTTGCGAGAGGGTGTTGAAGTTAGCTCTTTAAGTACTGGTATGAATGGAGCCGTAGTTCTCGATCATACACCTTTTTATGCGGAAAGTGGTGGTCAAGTGGGTGATCGTGGATTCTTAATTGCCGATAATTTACGTTTCGTTGTTAATGATACACAAAAAAACGGTCAGGCAATTATTCATTATGGAGAAGTACTTGAAGGAAGTGTTACTGTCGATCAATTTGTGAGTGCTCAAATCGATGGTGTACGCCGTAAGGCAATTCGCTTAAACCATACAGCAACGCATTTATTACACGCAGCATTAAAAATCATTGTAGGCCCACAGGTACAGCAAAAGGGATCTTTAGTTGATGCAGAGCGTGCTCGTTTTGATTTTGCCCTTTTTGAAGCTTTAACGCCCGAACAAATTAGTGAAGTTGAAGTTTTAGTTAATGAACACATTCGTGCGAATCATGAAGTGGTTACGCAAGTTATGGATATTGACTCTGCTAAGAAAAGTGGTGCGGTGGCGCTCTTTAGTGAGAAATACGCAGCGGATGTTCGTGTTTTATCTATGGGTGATTTTTCCAAAGAGCTTTGTGGTGGTACGCATGCTCATCGTACCGGAGATATTGGTTTATTTAAAATTATTGCTGAATACGGTATTGCCAGTGGTGTACGGCGCATCGAGATGGTTACTGGTGGCTATGCTTTAGCCTGGGTGAATGAGCAGCAATGTTTGCTAAGTGAGTTAGGCTCTTTGCTGAAGACTTCAGTTGGTGGTTTAATAGATAAAGTATCGCAATTAGTCCTTGATAATAAAAATCTAGAAAAAGAAATCGCTAAGTTACGTGTAGAAAAGGTAAATAAGTCGGGTGCAGATCTTGCCAGTGAAGTAGAGAACATAAATGGCATTAATTTACTGGTGAAGCAATTGGATGGTGCCGATAATCAAACTTTGCGTACTACTATGGATCAATTGAAATCCAGGCTTGAGTCGGCAGTTATTGTTTTATTTGTTGTAACTCAAGACAAAATGAACGTGATTGCCGGGGTAAGCAAAGACATTCTTGGCAGGGTACCAACAGCTGCGGCTTTAGTTCGACATCTTTGCGGCAAAGGAGGTGGGCGTGATGATATGGCGCAAGGCGGCGGTGCTGTACCACTTGACTTAGCAGCAAAAATCAAAGAAATTAAAGAGATGATACATAATTCATAGTATTAAAGTTGAGCCATGATGGCTCAACAAATTTAGAGATTCGTTAATAAGGAGATTACATGAGTTTTCTCAAAGAATTTAAAGAGTTTGCAGTTAAAGGAAATGTCATTGATTTAGCCGTGGCGGTAGTAATTGGCGGAGCCTTCGGTAAAATTGTAAGCTCTTTAGTCAGTGGAATTATTATGCCTCTAATTGGATTACTTTTAGGAGGTGTTAATATCACAGGAAAAACATTTACTGTAGGTGATGCCGTAGTAAAATGGGGTGAATTTACTCAATCCATTATTGATTTTACCATTATAGCCCTTTCAATTTTTGTGGCGATTAAATGCCTTTATTGGCTGAAACTGAGCGAGAAAAAAGAATCTGAATTAACGCGGCAAGAGCAATTATTAACGGAAATTCGCAATTTGCTTAAAGCAAAAGGTAAAACACTTAAAGAATAATTATAGTTCTTTTTTTATTCAACTCGATTTTTTAATGCTATACTAGATATACTGGCAATAAAAAAGGATATTTATGAGCGAGTTAATGAATCTAATTGCAGTAATAGTAGTGTTTGGCGTGGGGTTATGGCTAATTAATGCTTTTATTCCGATGCCACCAGCAATTACAAGCCTTTTAAATGTATTGGTATTAATCATCCTTGTTATTTACATCTTACAATATTTTGGCGTAATCAAAACGATTTTACCCACCATCCGTATTATACGGTGATTTTAGGGGTTGCCGACGACAAGCTAATTTTTTCAGTTGGGCCAATAGGCCCAACCTACGATTTTCCTTAACTTATGACAGAGAGAAAGAGGAAATAGCCTTAAGTTGACGCCATTAGGTGAACGGTGGATATTAGCATTGGGTATGAATTGCATTCCAATTATTCGAATACAGGAAAATCACAAAATTTACTTTCCAATGCATCATCTATTTCTCGTATTTTTACTTGGCGATTAGTTTCATTGAAAAAAAGTGTTCCGGTACTAATTACTTTGAATAATAATATTATAAGCCCTACTCCAGTTGCTGCTATAGCAATATTAGCTAATATAGGTTTCCATTGTGCTCTATGATTTCCCATATTATTATAAGTTTCAGCTAGAGTAGCTTTAAAAGTATCTTTAATATTTTTTATTAAGGAGGGATCTTCCTCCACCCAATAAGCAATAGCAAAAGAAGCTGTTATTTCTCTTAATTTTTCTGCTTGCTGTAAAACATATATTCTGACGTGGTTTGTTCATTAACTAGTTTTGGTTCAGTGAAAATTCCTGCTCAACAAATTTGCCGCACCATCGATTTTTTTATAAAGAGCAAAAGGGAGACAGATGATGAGTGCTATAATTGCTCGCCAAAAAAATGGGAAATAAAATAATCTCTTTTTCTTTTTCAAAGCATGCCAACACGCTTTGGCACAAGATTTAGGCGAACCGGCATAAAAGATACCAGCTAAGCCATAAGTTTGTTTCGTATCAACAAAACCAAGACGGCCAATGATAATATGTTGCTTGGTTGTTGCGGCTTGTTGTAACCCTTGTAAATAGACCTCGATACAGGCTTTACTTGCTCCATATAAACTGTTACTGGCTCGGCCGCGACAAGCAGCAACTGAACTGAGATAAATTAAATGATGTTGTGTCTGTTGCCTTTTTAAATAAACATCAATCAATAAAATAGTTGCTTGAATATTGGTTTTAATAAGGTGGATAATAGTTTCGGTGTTTAAATGGCTATTGTCTGTAAAATCACTATGAGCAATGAAAAGATCTAACTCTAAAGTGCTTTGAGTTAAGAACTCATAGATCTTTTGTGGTTCACTGCTTAGATCAGCACAAAGTACATCACAGCTAATTGGATATCGCAATGGAATATCATGAGCAAGTAAATCTAATTGTTCTTGATGACGCCCTACAAGACATAAATAATGACCTTTTTCAGCAGCAAGATGGGCAAATTTTTCAGCGATGATTGATGTAGCACCTAAAATAACCCAAGTTCTCTGTGTCATGAGATTATCCCTAAGCGTTTTGCTAAATCAGAATGCATGGAGCTGTCATATTGTTTCAGTAGCTGTGAAAATTTTTGGTGATTCCCATATATTTTTTTGTATTGGTCTGCATTAAGAAGTAAATCTTTAGCTAAATAGATACTTCCACCGTATTCAATGAGTAATTCATTCATTGCGGCAATGGTTTTTTGGGCTTGGCAGTTATTAATGAAATCGATTGCCAGAGTAAAACCAGGTTGGCAAAATGATAATAAACCTTTACCTGCCTTAAGAAACAGTTTGAGCACGGATAAAGTAGGCGTTGCATCATGTGTATTAATCAATAATTGAAATTGCGTCAATAATTCTGTTGCATTAGCTTGAGGAAATACTGCTTGGAATTGAATCAATCCTTTAGGGCCATACAATCTATTCCAATGCATGATCTTATCCAAAGGATTATTGAATTGCATTAAACTTACTTTTTCTTGAGCTTTGCGTGTATTAAAAAATAATTGGTTAAAAAGTTTTACATTCCAAGCGCGAAGTATGCAAAAGGGGAGTTTCGGTACTGCGTGTATTGGAGGCTCGGGATTAGGTAAGGCATCACAATGATCTGCGATTGATAAAATAGATTGTGGTTTCTTATGGAGCAAATCAAGCCAAGCGACTTGATAATCATGGTGCAAACTATAATCAAGCATGGCATCAGTTAATGCGCCAAAGGAGGTAAATTGTTTGTGTTTAACGAGCACGAAACGAGAGGTTTTTTTTAAGCGTAGTGCGACTTGAGTAATTACTCCGGTTAAACCAAGCCCCGCAATAGTTGCATAAAATAAATCACTATGTTGTTTAGGACTACAATGAAATTTTTGCTTACCCAGTAACAGATCAAACCAAAGAATATGATGACCGAAACTACCTTCTTGAGGATTATTTTTTCCATGTACATCATGAGCAATGCTTCCTGCAACCGTGGCATGCACAGTACCTGGAATGACCGCCGGAATGAACTCTGGATGTACTAAAAATAAATCCTTGAGGGGAACGCCCCCCTGGCAGATAACAATACCGGTTTTCGCATCAAAATCAATTAAATGATTAAAGTGCGAACTTTCAACGATATAGCCATGGGTATTAAAACAGCTGTCGTTGTAACTTAATCCTGAGCCGCGAACAAGTATTGATTGGCGCGGATGGCAGGCCATATAATCTGCTAGCTCTTTCTCGCTATCAGGTCGTAAACAGCGAGACTCACTGTGTATTGATCGACTAAAATTAGAAAGAACTGCTTTTTTACTGAGCACGTAGATATGCCTGATAAGTAATGATTGTAAAACTATAATCTATTTTGGATTTGCTTGAAAAGAACTTTTGTGTCAAATTATTATTAGATGTGGATAAATCATGCTATTGATTTAAAACTATTTTTATTTGGCATGGTGTTTGCATATAAGCGCTGTATGTAAACACTTAGCCTGTTTTGTATTGAGTGAACCTGGTGAGCTCAAGTATTAGATAGTATGGATTACTTATGACTGAAAAAAATGTTTTATCACAAGAAGAAATAGACGCTCTTCTGCAATCAGTTGATGAGTCTTCAGAAGGAGAGGCTCAAAAGGCAGAAACCAAAGAAGCTGTTGGTAATGCAAAATCTCCACATAAAAAAACAACTATAGGTAAGCGAATATCCGGTAGCGATCCTTCTTTAATGCCTGAAGAAAGTGAGGTTAAAACACTTAATTTTTCTGCTCAAGAACGAATTGTCAAAGGTAAATTACCTGTACTTGAAAGGATTTATGATCGGGCAGTGCGTTCATTTGCATCGGATATTTATCAGCTTACCGCAAAAGACTTTGAAATTACTCAAGACCAATTGCTTATCATCAAGCATCGTGAATTTATGGAGAGTTTACCTAATCCGATTCTGATGTGTATCTATAAATTTAAACCCTTAAATGGCAAGGGTATTATCATGTTTGATAGTACTTTTGTTTACGATTTGGTTGATTATTATTTCGGTGGCAGCACACAGTTTTTAGCACAAAAAGACCGTACCGACTTTACCGCAACTGAATTGCGAGTAATGGAAGTGGTCACTACCAAGTTAGTTGCAGATTTAATTTTAGCTTGGAAGCCAATTATCCAATTGGACATCACCAAGTTTAGCGAGGAAACCAACCCCCAATTAGTGAATATTGCTGAGCCAGAAGAAATGCTGTTGGTAGTGCGTTTTTCATTAAATTTTGGTAAGGAAACAGGAGATTTCTATTTCGTTTTGCCTTATTCAATGGTTGAACCTATTAAAGAACAGCTCGAATTAGGAGCTTCTCGTCCTGATGATGAAATTGATCCCAATTGGATTGCCTCTTTAAAAGAAGAATTAATGGAAGTGGAATTGTTGATCACCTCAGCGATGGCACAGGGAAAAAGCACCTTAGGCACGGTTTTTTCATGGCAGGTAGGTGATTTTATACCTATGGAAATGAAAGAAGTTGTCACTATGGACGTTGAGGGTACTCCAGGTTTTACTGCAACCTTAGGTACTGCAAACGACAAACGGGCATTAAAAATAATAAAACATATTAGTTATTAGAGGATATGGGCATGACCGATTCAACAGCCGAACAAACAAAGCAAGTAAATGCATTACCTCAAGAACCTGATGGCGAAAAAATGGATATGATATTGGATATTCCAGTATCAATTACTGTAGAAGTAGGGCGTACAAAAATGACTATTCGTAACTTGTTGCAATTAAACCAGGGAGGAATTGTTCCTCTTGATCGTTTAGCTGGTGATCCATTAGACGTATTGGTTAACGGGACATTAGTAGCCCATGGGGAGGTGGTTGTAGTTAACGAGAAGTTTGGAGTGCGATTGACTGATATCGTAAGCAAAGCTGAACGGATTAAGCGATTAAGAGATAGAGATTAAGCGAGCAAGATGATTCAGCATGTAATAACTCAAAGTGAGCTCACACGCGTAGTATTGGGCTTACTGTCTGTTTTAGTTCTCATTATGCTTTTATCCTGGTTAATAAAGCGATTACAAAATGTGAATTTGGGTTCTTCCAAGGGGTTTCAATCGATTGCAAGTATGATTTTGGGACCGAAGGAAAAAATAATGTTGGTAAAGGTAGGTACAAAATATTTATTGTTGGGCTTAGGTTCGGGCCAAATCAGGTTACTATATGATTTTGGCGAAGAGCTACCATCAGGGTTTGAGCCCATAAATAAACCTTCATTTGCTGAGCTCTTTAAATCAACAGTAGTGAAATCATAAAAATGAAAGCTAAAAATTATTTTATCCTTATCGTTTTATTCTGTTTCTTGCCTTTTACCTTACATGCCGCGCCATTGTCATTACCTGCTGTAACCGTACAACCTGGCGCAAATGGGGGTGAGTCTTACAGCGTGAACATGCAAATTTTAATTTTCATGGCTTTGCTGTCGGTTCTGCCAGGATTACTGATGGCTGTCACAGCATTTACGCGGATTATTATCGTCTTATCAATTTTACGTCAGGCAATTGGCTTAGCCCAAGCACCAACCAATCAGGTATTAATCGGTATTGCCTTGTTTATGACTTATTTTGTGATGGCCCCCGCCTTTAATAAAATTAATGAAACGGCAGTACAGCCTTATTTGGCTGAGAAAATTCAATTTCAGCAAGCTTTAGAAAATGCACAAGCCCCGCTTAGGGAGTTTATGCTGAATCAAACACGCAAAAATGATTTGTCCTTATTTGAAAAATTTGCCAATAAAAATCCAGTTTCATTAAATGATGTGTCCATGAGTATTATCATTCCGGCATTTATTACTAGTGAATTAAAAACAGCGTTTCAAATAGGATTTATTTTATTTTTACCTTTTTTAATTATTGACTTGGTGGTGTCGAGTGTTTTGATGGCTATGGGTATGATGATGCTCTCGCCCTTAATTATTTCTTTGCCGTTTAAAATTATGTTGTTCGTTATGGTTGATGGGTGGACTCTAATTCTTGGGTCATTAGCATCAAGTTTTGCCATTACTTAAATTAACTGCTTAGGAGATGCAATGACACCAGCAACAGTAGTTACTCTATTTAGCGAAGGCATTTATATAATGTTGTTGCTGATGACTGTATTGATTGTTCCTGGATTGGTAGTGGGTTTGGTCGTAGCAATGTTTCAAGCAGCAACACAAATTAACGAATCAAGTCTGAGTTTTATTCCTAAATTATTTGTAACTTTTTTAGTGATGGTATTTGCAGGGCCTTGGTTATTAAAAACCATAGTGAATTATACCGATGCATTAATCAGTAATATCCCATATTTAATAGGTTAATAGGGAATGAATATTGATTATCCAACAATGATAAGAGTAATAAGCCAAGTCGCTTGGCCTTTTGCGCGTATCAGTGGTTTGTTGCTGACCGTACCTGTTTTTTCTTCGGTTTTGATTCCGAGTAGAATTAAAATTATTCTTCTTGTTACCTTGAGTTGGGTTTGTGCGCCATTAATTCCAAGAGAACTGACCTTTCTTAACTTCAATGGCAATTATATAGTGTATGTTGCTCATGAACTCTTATTTGGTTTATTAATGGGATTTGTTTTGCAACTTGCTTTCCAAGTATTTATTCTTGGAGGACAAATTATTTCCATGCAAGCAGGAATGAGCTTTGCGGTGATGGTAGACCCGGCAAGCAAAGCTAGTGTTCCTTTAGTAGGGCAGCTGTACTTGTTGATGATAACTTTAGTGTTTTTATCCTTGAATGGTCATTTGGCGTTAGTAGAAACTTTGATGGAAAGTTTTAAGGTGATGCCTGTAGGAAAAATGACGGTGACCTCGTCAATGCTTTGGCATGTAATTATTTTTTCAAGTTGGATGTTTAAAAAAGCCTTACTAATTTCCATACCTGCTTTATTGTCTTTACTTGTAGTTAGTTTATCATTTGGAGTAATGGCGCGAGCGGCGCCGCAATTAAACGTTTTTACTTTAGGTTTTCCCATTACTTTATTAATGGGAATTGTGGTAATTAAAATTGGTTTGCCAAGTGTTGTTGCACAGATGGCAGAAATAATTGAAGATGGAATGCGTTTTGTAGTAGGGATGTTGCATTAATGTCAGAAACTGATAACGACGAAAAAACCGAACAGCCATCGCCGAAACGACTGAAAGAAGCTCGTGAAAAAGGGCAGATTGCTCGTTCAAAAGACTTTAATACAACAGTTGCTTTACTTTTTACTGCAGTAGGCTTTTTGATGTTTGGTAAGCAATTATCCACTCAATTGGCTTTAATAATGCGCCACTGTTTTGAATTTGATACTGAGGTACTGATTACACCAGTGGCGAGTTTGGAGCATCTATTTTATTTGGCAAAAATGGGCTTTTGGAGTCTAGTGCCCTTCTTTATTTTAATTCTTTTTATCTCTTTAGCAGCCCCTATTTTGATGGGAGGCTGGGTTTTCAGTGCTCAGGTTATACGGCCTAAGTTTTCACGACTGAATATGCTGCAAGGTTTTAAGCGCATGGTATCGTTGAAAAACTTTATGGAAATGCTGAAATCGTTTTTAAAATTTTCTGTAGTGGCTGCAGTTTCACTTTTAGTTTTAAAGTTACAAGTACCAATGCTCCTTGCTTTAGCTCATGCACCCATAGAAACCGCTATCAGTTCTGGCGCCTTGATTATAGTAAAAAGCTTTGTGTGGATTTCTGCAAGTCTAATCTTAATTGCAATGGTCGATGTTCCTTTTCAACTTTATCAGCATAATAAAACTTTGCGCATGACCAAACAAGAATTAAGAGAAGAATACAAAGAAACCGAAGGTAAGCCTGAAGTAAAAAATGCAATTCGCCGTGCCCAACAAGAAATTGCACGCCGACGAATGATGGCTGAAATTCCTACAGCAAATGTGGTTTTAACCAACCCCACTCATTATGCTGTAGCGCTTAAATATCAAGAGAAAGGGGGAAAAGCCCCCATTGTTGTTGCTAAGGGAAAAAATCTAATTGCCTTTCAAATAAATAAAGTGGCTCAAGAGCACGAAATCTCCATTATTTCAGTACCACCTTTAGCACGCGCACTTTATTTTTCTACCAAATTAAATACTGAGATTCCACGTGGCCTCTACGTTGCCGTTGCACAAGTACTTGCGTATATATTTCAATTGCGCAATAAAAAGCATTATGACCATAAACCTGAGATATTACAAAACGTACCGATTCCACCTGAACTGGCACGTGAGGAGGAAATCTGATGAATAATGTGCTGCAATATTTACAATATTGGATGCGACAAGGATTAGGTACGCCCTTGATGCTTATTGTCATGCTAGGCATGATGATGTTGCCATTACCACCGTTTTTATTAGATGTTTTTTTTACATTTAATATAGCTCTATCCTTAGTAGTTTTATTGGCAGTAATTTATAGCGAAAGGCCATTAGATTTTGCTGTTTTTCCCACCGTCATTTTATTGACTACTTTATTACGATTAGCTTTAAATGTGGCATCCACACGCGTGGTTTTGCTGAATGGACATAATGGAACTGATGCCGCAGGTCATGTGATCCAGTCTTTTGGTGAAGTCGTTATTGGTGGAAACTACACTGTTGGCTTAGTGGTATTTATGATCTTATTGGTCATCAATTTCGTAGTGGTTACTAAAGGTGCAGGGCGTGTTTCAGAGGTAAGTGCTCGTTTTACCTTGGATTCTTTACCCGGAAAGCAAATGGCGATTGATGCGGATTTGAATGCCGGTTTGATCAACCAAGAACAAGCAATAAAACGTCGCTTGGAAGTTGCTCAAGAAGCTGATTTTTATGGTTCAATGGATGGTGCAAGCAAATTCGTACGCGGTGATGCCATTGCCGGAATTCTAATTTTAGTGGTGAATATTGTTGGTGGCTTAATTATTGGGGTGTTCCAGCATAATATGAGCATTTCTGATGCTTTACATAATTACATTTTATTGACAATTGGTGATGGTTTGGTTGCACAAGTTCCATCTTTAGTTTTATCAACAGCCGCAGCTATTATTGTGACTCGCGTTTCCAGTGCGCAAAATATGGGGCATGCCGTTATTTCACAAGTAGTAGCAAATCCACGATCTCTTGTGATTGCTTCAGCCATTCTCGGCGTTATTGGTATTATTCCTGGTATGCCTCACGTAGCCTTTATTCTTCTTTCTTTGGGGCTTGCGGGAATGGCTTATTTATTCATTCAGCATGAAAAAGAAAAACGGAAAATGCCAATTAAACATGAAAGTGACGCCGTTGCTGCACAAAGTTCAGCAGTGACTACTGAACTTTCCTGGGATGATGTGAATCCCGTGGATGTGATAAGCCTGGAGGTGGGGTATCGTTTGATCCCACTAGTTGATAACACCCAAGGTGGAGTATTGTTAGGACGTATCAAAGGCGTACGTAAGAAAATATCGCAGGAGTTGGGATTTTTAATTCCCTCTGTACATGTCCGTGATAATTTGGATTTAAAGCCAAACCAATATCGTATTAGCCTTGCCGGGGTGATTATGGGCGAAGCCATCATTCATCCAGATCGTTCTTTAGCCATTAACCCGGGACAAGTTTTTGGCGAATTAGAAGGAATTAAGGTGCAAGATCCAGCTTTTGGCATGGCCGCAGTCTGGATTAGCGAAGGGCAAAAAGAACAGGCTCATACCTTAGGATATACTGTGGTTGATGTTTCTACTGTGATTGCAACTCATTTAAGCCAAATTTTAGAACGTAATAGCCAGCAACTATTAGGCTACGAAGAAACACAGCAATTATTAGATAAATTGGCGATCACCTCACCTAAGTTAGTTAAAGAACTAGTTCCAGACGGTTTGAGTTTAGGTATGGTCAGTAAAGTGTTACAAGGACTATTGGCCGAACATATCCCACTGACAGATATCCGTACCATAGTCGAAACTTTGGCGGAAATGGCACCAAAATCTAAAGATACAGAGCTTTTAATCAGTCAGGTGCGCATTGCCTTATCACGATTGATTACTCAGAAAATCAGTGGAGTAAATGAAGAGTTGTCGATTATTACCTTAAAGCCAGAGTTGGAACAATTATTGCAAAACACAACTCAAAACGGTGGTTCTGGAGGAATAAATATTGAGCCTGGTATGGCAGATAGGATACAGCACTCTTTAGCACAGCTTGCGATGCAGCAACAAGCAAAACATGAAAGTTCTGTATTAGTAGTACAACCAGGAATACGTTCAATGTTGGCACGATTTGTACGTAATATATCCCATGATTTTCATGTTTTGTCATATCAGGAAATTCCTGACAACAAACAAATAAGAATAATTGGCACTGTTGGTTAACTAGGATAAAGTATAGCGTGAATTTTACTATTGGATTGTAACCATATTGAAATACATAAAATTTTATAAAAAACGGAAGAGTACCTTAGGGCATGTCCTTATTTAGTTTTCTGGTTGAAAATTGCGCCAAGTGACCTCAATTTTTCTTCGAAAAACTAAATGAAGACATGTTCTAAACAACTTCATTTAATTTTGACGGTTTGGTACGCGTCATAGCAGGGGGAGCTTTATGAAATTACAGCGGTTTGTTGGCAAAGATACACGTGCGGCCATGCAGAAGGTGAAAGAGGCTTTAGGTGCTGATGCCGTTATTTTATCCAGCACAGAGGTTACAGATGGTGTAGAAATAGTTGCAGCTATTGATTTTGATGAAACGGTGCTTTCAACTGAAGCTGCAGTAGCTTGTGCGGAACCACCACGTAGTGTTGATAAATTTCAGGCACAAACTCCATTTGATGATTTACGTATGGAAATTCAAACTTTACGTGGAATGCTCGAGGCACAATTACGAGGTGGTAGTATTGGTGGTTCTAGTGAACCATTACACACTGTATTATTACAAAAACTATTGTATCTTGGTGTGAGTCCAACTATGGCCTCATCTTGGACACGTCAAATTCGTCCTGACCTAAATCAACAACGTGCTTGGCAAGCAATTTTAACTCATATTACTGAGCAATTGCCTATTCGCGATACTCGTCGTATCGAAGAAGGAGGAGTCTATGCTTTTTTAGGTCCTACTGGTGTGGGTAAAACAACGACCCTAGCTAAAATTGGTGCACGATTTGCCTTACGCTTTGGTGCGGATAAATTAGGCATGGTGACTATGGATACCTATCGTATGGCCGCACAAGAGCAATTAATGCTCTATGGAAAAATTTTGGGGGTACAAGTATGCCTTGCTCATGATGAAGTTTCTTTAACTCGTGTTTTACGCCAATTAAGTGATAAAAAATTAGTATTGATTGATATGGCAGGAATGAACCCATCGGATGAGCGTGTTGTGCAGCAAATGCAAATTTTAAGCGCACATTTACAATCCATTTCTAAAGTATTGGTATTGCCTGCAACGAGTCATTATCAAGTATTGATTGATGCAATTCATCGTTATGAAACAAATTATGTTGATCAATGTATCTTGACGAAATTGGATGAAGCTCAAGCAATTGGTGGTGCTTTAAGTGCAGTGATTGAGACAGGTATACGTGTAAGCTACTTAACACATGGCCAACGTGTTCCTGAAGACATCAAAATGGCGACACGTCATCAATTGGTAGAGTTATTTGACCAGCAAGAACAGAAATTGTTTCCAACCGAAAACAATTTTATGGCTAAAGAAAGATCAATGATGGCCAGGGAACGGCAAAGTGCTGGGAGAGAGTATTATGTGGAGAGTTGATGACATGAATGATCAGGCTGCAGGCCTGAGAAACTTGTCGCGTTTTAAACCCGTGAAAGTAATTGCAGTTACTGCGGGAAAAGGTGGCGTTGGTAAAAGTAATGTTTCGGTAAATCTGGCAGTTGCTCTTGCTCAGCAAAATAATAGAGTGATGCTGCTTGACGCTGATTTAGGTTTAGGCAATATCGACATTATGTTGGGCTTACATACACGCTATGATCTCTCTCATGTGCTCCGAGGTATTTGTCGTCTTGATGACATTATTTTATATGGTCCTGATAATCTAAAAATAATTCCTGCTGCATCAGGAGCAGAATTTATGACGCAATTGGGTTTACGGCAGCATTCAGCAGTATTAGATGCTTTTAATGAGCTTACAGCCGATCTTGATTATCTGATTATTGATACCGCTGCCGGTATTTCTGATACTGTGTTGAGTTTTACTCGTTCAGCGCAAGAGCTATTAGTCGTTGTTTGTGATGAGCCTACTTCTTTGACTGATGCTTATGCGTTAATAAAAGTAATGAGTAAACGTTATGGCTGTTCAAATTTTCATATTGTGGCCAATATGGTCAGAAATGAGAAAGACGGCAAAGATTTATTTAATAAATTATTCAGAGTTTCCGAGCAATTTCTGAATGTTAAGCTAGACTATTTAGGAGCGATACCCTTTGATGAACATGTGCATTACGCAGTAAAAAGCCAAAAACCGGTATTGATTTCTTATCCGGCTTCATATGCTGCGATGGCTATTCGTGAATTAGCAGTGGGTGTCTCCAATTGGTCATTTAAGTCTTTATTAGGTGGTAATACAAGTTTCTTTTTAGAGCGTTTAGTAATGGATGAAGTATAAGAAAAAGCAGCGTCACGAAGTCGTTGTGATAAGGAGAGTATTGTGGATGCTTTGGCTGCCTACAGCAAAGTGAATCAGCAAATCCAGGAAACGCTGGTAAAAAATCATGCTCTGTTGGTAAAACGGATTGCCCATCACTTGCTTGGACGTTTACCACAAAGTGTGCAAGTTGATGATTTAATACAGGCGGGGATGCTTGGTTTGTTAGAAGCGACCAGGCATTATGACTCTTCTAAAGGTGCTTCATTTGAGACTTATGCTGGAATACGCATTAGAGGGTACATGCTCGATGAAGTCAGAAGAAATGATTGGGTTCCTCGGTCTGTTTACCGCAACTCAAGAATGATTTCTGAAGCAGTAAAACATTTAGAGCATATGCTAGGGCGTGAAGCGAAGGACTCTGAAATTGCGAAAGAGCTCGGTATCTCTTTAGATGAATATCATGAAATGCTACAGGATTCTGTCAGTAGTCATTTGTATGGTTTTGAAGAATTAGGTGTTACCGACGATGCTTTACCGGGAGGAGAAGGACTAAGCTCCACTGAGCCTCATGTCAATGCGTTTCGTAGTGATTTAACTAAACGGTTAGGAGAGGTAATTAAAGGGTTACCCCAAAAAGAGCAAATGGTGCTGTCTTTGTATTATGAACATGATTTGAACTTGAAAGAAATTGGGGAGGTTCTAGGAGTGAGTGAATCGCGAATTTCACAAATTCTTAGTCAGGCAACACACCGTATTAAATCACGGTTACCGGAATAATAAATAGTATGGATGCATTAACTTTATTAGGTCTATTGACTAGTTTTTTAGCAATTATCGTTGGACAAATGCTTGAAGGTGGTACTATTCACTCTTTATTTAATTTTTCCGCGTTACTCATAGTATTGGGTGGAACTGTTGGTGCTGTCTTAGTACAAACTTCAAGACCTATTTTTTTCAGAGCATTTCGAATCTTACCTTGGATTTTCAAACCTCCGCATTTAGATTTTGAAGTTTGTCGTACTCGTATGTTTGAATTGGCACGCAAAGCACGACAACTCGGCATGCTTTCTCTGGAAAATCATTTAGAGACAGAAAAGACACCGTTAATTAATAAAGGTTTGGAACTTTTGGTAATTGGTGTGGATAAGCAAACTATTCGTCAGGTTTTAGAAGCAGAAGTTGAGCGCATTGAAACTTATGATTTACGTGCTGCACATGTATTTGAAAGTATGGGAGGCTATAGCCCCACGCTTGGAATTTTAGGTGCTGTGCTAGGTTTAATTCAGGTGATGCGTCATTTGGCTGAGCCCAGTGAATTAGGTGTTGGTATTGCAGTGGCATTCGTAGCTACTATTTATGGGGTTGGGCTGGCAAATTTAATTTTCCTACCGATTGCAACAAAACTTAGAACATGCATCGCGCGTCAGGTTCATTATGATGAGATGATTATTGAGGCTATGGTGGCGATTGCTGCAAGCGAAAGCCCAGGAATTTTGCTATTAAAATTGAATAACTTTGGACAGCAGCATAAGAAAAATGAGCTCAAAAAAACGGAAAAATGAAGAACATATCGATCATCATCGATGGATTATATCCTATGCGGATTTCATCACTTTATTGTTTGCATTCTTTGTAGTGATGTATGCCATTTCTTCGTTAAATACGTCGAAATATAAATCGCTTTCAGAAGGAATGAAAACGGCATTCAATAAAAAGGATCAACAAAATCAAGAACAATCTATTGAGGATATTAAAGATGGTCCTAATAGTAAAAGGGTTTATGGTAAGTTTGAAGATGGTTTGGATGAGATTAATCAATCCCTGTCTGAATTAGAAGATGCCAATTATAAAATCAATCGTCAAAAAGGCTGGATTGAGTTAGATGTTAAATCAGGTGCCTTATTTGGATCCGGTGATGCCGATCTTAAAGCAGATGCTTTAGTTAAGTTAATGCAAATCGCTGGAAAATTAAAGAAATCTCATGCTATTGTTTCCATTGAAGGGTATACTGACAACATGCCGATTGAAACACCGCAATTTCCTTCAAACTGGGAACTTTCAGCGACGCGTGCTGCGTCAGTAGGGCGTGTTTTAAATGCTTATGGCATTAATGAAAACCGTATTATGGTAACTGGTTATGGAGAACAGTATCCTATAGCGGATAATATTACTGATGTAGGGCGAGCATTAAATCGTAGGGTAAGTATTATTATCGCAACAAATAGGAAAACAAAACGCCTTCTTAATCCAGCATTAAGTCAACAGGCTCATAGTGTCGTCGTAGGAAATAAGGAAATAAAATGATAAATAGTATTATTGTAAGTTTAAATGTAGCTGCCTTTGTATTGATTGCTAATTATTTATGGACTTTTCGCAAAAGAGTGTTTGGCTTGGAGCAGCGCTTTGATAGTTTGGTAAATAGTGTAGAACAGCATACCAAAGAATATTCTCATCTCGTTCATGCCGATTTATTGTTTTCCAAACAATTGAAAGAAATTAATGATCAATTAATTAGCATGGACAATCAAATCCAAAGTTTAGAAAATAAACGCAATAATGATGGTGGCTATCAACATGCAATGAAGATATTAGAAATGGGTGGCAATCGTGATGAAATCGTTGACAGTTGCCATCTCTCACCTGCAGAAGCAGAGTTCTTAATGAGCTTACAAGCATACCGTGCAGCAATGAAAACTTTATAACTCTTAAATTTTGATTTTTCCTTTGTCAGGTTGATCTAATAAAATATGTGCTAAGGAGTATTGCGGTTAAATCGATCGGGCAAACCAGGGTTGTCCCATTTGAATTTTTGAGACTCCCTTCTCCCGCTTGCGGGAGAAGGGTTGGGGATGAGGGTGTTTAAATTTTAAAT